>NC_008609.1:1807500-2407500 GCF_000015045.1 Pelobacter propionicus DSM 2379 | reverse complement strand
CCAGGCACGCTCCTGCTCCTTGCGCTGGATCGAGTCCAGCAGTCGGGCGTTGTGGATGATGCTGCCGATCTGGAACGTGATGGTGCGCAGGGCGCTGATTTCATCCACGCTGAAACTGCGCGGTTCGCAGGTCTGGATGGTGATGACGCCGATGGGGGTGTTGCGTTCGAACAGCGGTAGCCCCAGGAAGGAGAGGAAGCGCTCCTCGCGGGTTTCCTTGAAGTACTTGTAGCGGGGGTGGGACGGCGCCTTGTCGGTCATGACCATGTCGCGCGTTTCCAGTACCAGTCCGCTGAGCCCCTCGCTGGTTTTCATGGAGATGCGGTTGACCGATGACTTTGAAAGGCCCTTGGTGGCCTTGAGCACCAGGGTGTTGCTGTCCAGTTCCAAAAGGTAGATGGAGCAGACATCCGTTCGCATGCGCTTGGCGACGATGGTGACGATATTGTCCAGAGTCTCCTGGAGGTTGTGGGAGTGCAGGATGATGGCGCTGATATCTTCCAGGGTGCGTAACCCTATGGAGTGCTGATTCTCTTTCATAAAACGATCCAATGGCATGTTTTTTATGTCGGAGTATAGAGTACATTTTTTTGAAAGAAAAGCATTGCGTAGCGATAGGGGTGGAAATACACCGGACCGTCTGCTATCTTCGGATGACATTACACGGCGCCCAATGGAGGAGAGAAATATGTGTGAAGTAAAACCGGCTGATGCCATCATCGAGGGGATCAACCTGCTGGAGTCGGGAGATGCGCGCGGAGCGCGCACGGTGCTTGAGGCGTATACCAGCAACCATCGCGACAACCCCGACGGCTTCTTTTATCTGGGAGATGCCCTGGCCGAGGATGGCCATATCGACAAGGCCATTGTCGCCTACCGCGAGGGGTTGGCCATCGCCCCCGACGATACCGATGCCCTGACGACCCTGGGCGACCTGCTGTTCGAGTCCGGACAGCACGAGGCGGCCATTGCCAGCTATACCAGGGTGCGGGAGCTTGAACCGGGCGACATGGACGTTCTGGTCAGCATCGGGCTGGTCTACTCGAGCCTGGACCGCGGCGACGAGGCCATCGCCTGCTTCCGCCAGGCATTGGAGAGCGATCCCCGCAACGTGTTCGCCTGGAATGCCCTCGGTGACGCCCTCTACGGCGGGGACGACGTGCAGGGTGCCGTTGATGCCTACCGCAAGGGGGTCGAGATCGATCCGGATGATCCGGCGGCGCACTTCAATCTGGGGGAGCTCTACTATGACATGGATGAACTGGAAGAGGCCGAGCAGGAATGCTGCCAGGCGGTCAGGCTGGACCCCTGCTTCAGCATGGCCTATCTGACCCTGGGCAGCATCTGCATGGACCAGGAGCGGCTTGAAGATGCGGTGCGCTATTTCCAGCGCTACCTGGAGTACGAGAAGTCCCCCAGTGCCTCCGAGATGGTCGCCGAGGTCAAGGCGGTGATCGAGGGGCTGAAAGAGGAACTGAAGGGGTAAGGCTGCCACAGCAGTCGCATGAAATCGGTCTGAAACGAGAAAAGCCGGCGTTAACGCCGGCTTTTCCGTGTGACCTGTCTAGTGTCCGGACTACTTGCGTACGAAATCCGGCCGGGAGAAGGAGTACTCGAAGTTCATGTGGTCGGCGTAGGTGCCGTTCAGGATGGCAGCCACATCCTCGGTCAGGACCAGCTCCTCGTCGGTGGGGATGACGAAGGCCTTGACCGGGGAGTCGTCGGTGGTGATCAGGGTCTCTTTCTTGCGGGTGCGCACCTTGTTGCGCTCCTTGTCCAGGATCAGCCCCAGATGCTCCATTCCTTCCAGAACCATCTCGCGGGTCTCAACGCTCATCTCGCCCACGCCGGCGGTGAAGACGACTGCGTCCAGTTTGCCCACGGCAGCCATGTAGGCGCCGATGTACTTCTTGATGCGGTAGGCCTCGATGTCCATGGCCAGCTTGCAGAGCTTGTCGCCGGTCTCGGCATGATGGGACACGTCGCGGCGGTCGGAGAAACGGCCGGTGATGCCCATGATGCCGCTCTTCTTGTTCAGGATGGTGTCGATCTCCTTGGCGTTCAAACCCTCCTTCTGCATGATGAACAGCGGGATGGCCGGGTCGATGTCGCCGCAACGGGTGCCCATGATGGCCCCTTCCAGCGGGGTGAGCCCCATGGAGGTGTCGATGGAGATGCCATTCTTGATGGCGCAGTGGGAGACGCCGTTGCCGATGTGCAGGGTAACCAGGTTGGTGTCGGCCGGTTTCTTGCCCAAAAGGGCCGCCGCGCGCTTGGCGACGTACAGGTGGGAGGTGCCGTGGAAGCCGTAGCGACGGACCTGGTGCTTCTGGTACCACTCGTAGGGAACCGGATAGATGTAGGCCTGTTCCGGCATGGTCTGATGGAAGGCGGTGTCGAAGACCGCCACCTGGGGAACGGTGGGCAGCAGCGCACGGGCAGCCTGGACCCCCTCGATGTTGGGCGGGTTGTGCAGCGGCGCCAGGTGCTGGCACTCCTTGACCGTCTCCAGAACGTTCTCGTCGATTACGACGGAACAGGTGAATTTCTCTCCGCCATGCACCAGGCGGTGGCCGACGGCCGCGATTTCGGAGACGTTCTTGATGACGCCCTGCTCGGAATCGGTGACCGTCCTGATGATCAGGTCGATGGCGGCCTGATGGGTGGGACAGTTGTGCTCATCCTTGTACACCTCACGCCCGGGGACCTCATGCACGATGTAGGAATCATCGATGGTGACCCGCTCAACCATACCCTTGGCCACGACCGCTTTCTGATTCCAATCGAAAAGCTGGTACTTGACCGACGAACTGCCGCAGTTTAAAGCCATTATTATCACGTTGTATCCTCCTGAAATAAACTTTCAATTGTATACAACAAAGCGAAGTATTATTCAACAGGTTTGCAACTCCAATTGTATACAGTATGCCTGTGTTCTGATGCTGTTTTTTTTCTGGACATTCGCTGGGGGGCATGGTAAACAAACCACTGTTTTCGATCCAAGAAGACATATCCTACAAGGAGGTGAAACCGTGGCACATTCCATTAATGACGATTGCATCAACTGTGGAGCATGTGATGATTCCTGCCCGGTAAACGCCATCAGTGAGCAGGACGGTAAGCGTGTAATTGACGCTGATACCTGCATCGACTGTGGCGCTTGCGTGGACACCTGTCCCGTAAATGCTATTCTGGGTCACTAAGCCGTACCATCGCATCATGCATCGAAAAGCCCGTGTTCGCACGGGCTTTTTTGTGTGCTCTGCCGATGGCTGTTAACCGTTATGTAGCTGAATATATTCAGGTGCTTGTAAAACATTATTTCTGGTCATCCCGCTTTTTTTCCCGTCTGGGGTGAGCGGCGTTTTTCTTCTCTCCGTGGTATCACCTCAGCGTTCAAACTTGTAACCCACACCGTACACGGAATGGATCAGCTCCTCATCGGGGGTGGCAACGGCGATTTTGCGGCGCAGCTTTTTGATGTGGCTGTCGATGGTCCGGTCGGAAACGATGCGCTCGTCAGGATAGATGCGATCCATCAACTGCTGGCGACTGTAGATGCGCCCGGGGTTGGCGGCCAAAAACTGCAGCAGCTTGAACTCCACCGCGGTCAGTTCCAGGTCCCGGTCGTTCAGGACGGCCCGCAGGCGCAATTCATCCAAAGTCAGTCCGGAGGCCTTGATGGTCGTTCCCCCATCGGTTCTGCGCAGGACCGCCTTGACCCGCGCAACCACCTCACGGGGACTGAACGGTTTGCAGATGTAATCGTCGGCCCCCAGTTCCAGGCCGAGCAGTCGGTCGATCTCCTCCACCCGGGCCGTGGTCATGATGATCGGCACCGATGAAAAGGAGCGGATCTCCTTGCATATCTCCAGGCCGTCCCGCCCCGGCAGCATCAGGTCGAGCAGGATCAGGTCCGGGTTCCGTTCGCGCACCCAGGGAACCACGTCCAGGCCGTTTCTCAAGCGGTGCGTCTCGAAGCCGGACTGCGACAGGTAATCGTGCAGAAGCGACGACAGCTTCTCCTCATCCTCAACAATCAGTACGCTTCCATTCATCTAGTTGGTTCCTTTCCTCGGAATCTCGATCCGTATCCATAATCCGCCCAGGGAAGATGGCCGGGCTGTTATCGATCCGGCGTGTGCTTCAACGATGTTGCGGCAGATTGCCAGGCCGAGGCCGGCCCCACCTGTGGAGCGGTTGCGGGAGGAATCCACCCGGTAGAGCCGTTCGAACAGTCGCTCCATTTCCGCCGGCGGAACGGCGGGGGGGGAATCCTGGAAATCCACCGTTGCCATGTCCCCGTTCGCCTGCAGGCGCACGATAAGCGTGCCACCGGCATCGGTATATTTGAGGGAGTTTTTCAGCAGGTTCGTGAAGAGCTGGCGCAGGCGTTCCGGGTCGCCGAAAACGGTGGTGCCTGCTGTGTCGTTGATGCTCTCCACGATGGTTATCCCCTTGGAGGAGAACTCGGGGCGGAACGCTGCAACGGTCTCGGAGAGCAGATCCCCCAGGTCGAGTTCGCTCTTGCGATAGGTCAGCGCACCCACATCGGACATGGAGAGCTGGTACAGGTCGTCAACCAGTCGCCCCAGGTGCAGCACCTCCCCATGGAGAGACTGGATCGTCTGCGGTGTCGGCTGGCGGATGCCGTCCTGGATCGCTTCGATTTCTCCCCGCAGGATGGCCAGGGGGGTGCGCAGTTCATGGGAGATGTCGGCGACCCATTGGCGCCGGCTCTCCTCGTTCTTCTCCAGGGTGAGCGCCAGGGAGTTGAAGTCGCCGGCAAGCTCCCCCAGTTCGTCTCGAGAACTGATCGGCACCCGGACGGAGAATACCCCGGACGACAGACGATGGGTTGCCGCGGCCAGTTCCCGCAGCGGCCGAACCAGTCGTCTGGCCATGAGTAGGGAGAGGATGGCTGCCAGGAGTACCACGACCCCAGCCGTCAGGGTCAGGGCCTGTTCCTGGTCCCTGATGAAGCGCCGCTGGGGCTCGTCGGCGAATGGGCGTGTGCGCGGCATGATCCCCAGGTAGCCCACCACCGCTCCCCGGTATCGCAGGGGGGTCGCCCTGCTTGCGTCCGGAGCCATGACCCTGCTGACCACGACTCTTTTGTCCGCATCCAGGAGGTACAGGCGCTGGTCGAAACGACGGGCCATGGGAGGCGGCAGCAGCCCGTGGGGGCGAGCACTGTTCTGGTCGGTGTGTTCTTCCGGGGCGCCGGGAGGCATGCCTGCAGGCGGCGGCATCTGATCCCCGGGGGGAATCTCCTCCAGGGGGATCATGGGAAACGAGGAGATAACCAGCTGTCGCCAGCGCTCATGATTCCTGGCCAGGGACCCCCAGCTCCGCTCCGTGCCGTAGCTCTTCTCCAGTGTGGCGGCCAGGCGGGAAATCCCAGCTTTTTCGATTGAATTCAGGTAGTTGTTAAACCCCCGGTTGAGCCTCCACTGCATGATGAGCGCGGAGCAGATCACCGCGAGTCCGGCCGCCGTCAGGATCGCAAGAAACAGTTTGTGGGTTACGCCGAGCCTCATGGCGAGTCGTTCCTTCGCTAAAGAATGGCGTAGTTGTATCACAGCTGGATGTATAGGGACATGGGCTCTGTTGTCCGGGGTGAACTTTTCACATTTTGTCCATAATTCGTCCACACCCCGGCGGTATCAGCTGTACAGGGAAAATTGGATTACTCCCCAATTGATAGTGTGGGTAGGCGGAATATGGCAAACAGGCGAAATGTGCGTACGGTGACTCCCCTGGTGGCGGCCATCGTTGTTGGTGGAGCCTTGGCGGGGCCTGGTACGGGGAGGGGCGGTGACCTCATGGTGGATGCCGAACTGTCGTTGCGCAATTTTCTCATGCGCATGTCACGGGTGCTCAGGTTGAGCAGCAATCAGAAAAACAGGATCAATGCCATCATCGATGCCGAAATGGAGATGGTCAGGCCGCTTTTGGATAAGGTGGATGAAAACAGGAACCGTCTGATGCAGGCTGCCGAGGCCATGACCTTCGACGAGGAAGCTGTGCGCGATCTTGCCGCTGGTCAGGCCAGGATCGACGCGGAGTTGACTGTCTTCCGCATCAAGGCCCACTGTCAGATACATGCCCTCCTGACTCCGGAACAGCAGGAGATGGTCAGGTTTCTCCGTTCCGAGATCAACCAGTGTCCCGCGCTCCCTCCGGGGAGGCTTGCCAGCGTCTGACTGCGCTTTGGCGTGTCAACCGACCTGCACCCTTCGTCTGTCTGGCGCCCAGTTCTTCCCGCCTGGCCAGGGGAAGAGCCTCTTTCCTCGTTTTTTTCACATTTCTTCCCCATTGTTCTCTTACAATTAAACGCCTTCAACTGGGTTCATCTTTCCCCTGCCAAGAGAAGGATGCCCTTTCACCGCTTGCAACCTGTCCGTCATGTCGTGTTCGAAAGGGGGTACACGGGCATGAAACCATGGACGCTGAGCGCCGTCGCCGGCTGGACCGTCCGCATGCAGTGGACGCTCTGGGGGTGATGGCGGAACCCGAAAACGATGTGCGTAAACAGGCCGGACCTCTTCTGTGGAAGCCACCGGTGACACCGACTGATCGAGGTGTCATCATACATGCATCGGAACAGCCTAAACCTGTGAACTGAAACCTGCAAGGAGTCATATCATGAGTACTATCAGCGGTATCAGCACAAGCAGTACTGTATTTGACCTGTTCAAGAAAGTTGACAGTGACGCCAGCAACGACGTTTCCCGGTCGGAATTGCAGACGCTGTCGGAAATGATAGCCGAATCGAACCTTGATGCGAGCGAGGAGTCTTTCGCACAGTACGACAGCGACGGAAACGGAACACTGTCGGAAGATGAACTGAATGCCGTGCTGGACAGCACTAAGCCTCCCCTGGACATGGAAGGCATGGCGCCGCCACCTCCCAGCGCGGAACAGGCGGCAACGACCTATTCGGAACATACGGGAGAAGAGGACGATACGCTCGCTTCGATCATCTCCGGTTTGCAGAGCCTTTTGTCCCAGCTTCAGTCCATGGGTGTGTCAACATCGGCATCGAACAACGAAGGTGACGGATTCTTCGGCACGGTGGATAACGACAGTAGTGGCGGTGTTTCTCTGGACGAGTTGAAGACCTTGGCTCAGAACCTGAACAGCATGACCGGCCAGAGTATCTCGGTGGACGAGGATACGTTTTCGTCCTACGACAGTGACGGCGATGGTTCGCTGGGTAGCGACGAACTGAAATCGTTCATGGACGAGAGCGGCTTTGCACCCGCGCCTCCGCCGGGTGGCATGGCCATGGGACCTCCTGCGGAGGATGAGGATGAGCAGACAACGGGTACATCCTCGCTGAGTTCGATCAGCGGTTCCAGCACTGACCTGATTGCCCAGTTGCAGACGCTGCTGGATCAACTCTCCAGGTCATATACGTCCCAAACCAAGTCAGGCACTGAATCTCTGATCAGTGTCACCGGCTGATCCGTTGCACAAGGAATTGCGCTCAGACTGCCTCCCCCGGGAGGCGGTCTTTTTTTATAGCAGGTTCGTGGATGCGTATCTGTCAGCTGATACGGTTTCTCCTTGGTTGTTACATATTTCCATCACATTCACCCGCTATGGTTTGACTGGAGATTGGCGATGTTCTCGAAGGCGTGCGTGGTATTCCGCTGTTTCGGCCACGACACACATGCAAAGGAGGTACTGAGGATATGCAACGAAACCGGTTGAACAGAAAGACGGCGCTCTGTCTGCTTGCCATCCTGGTTCCGGTTGCCGCTTGGGGCGATGGCGGTCCGCGGCCGGGAGGAAGCAGAGGGAGAAAGCCTCCCCAAGAGGCATTCGATGCCTGCGCGAACAAGGATGAGGGAGATGCGGTGACGGTCACCACTCCCCAGGGATCAAGCATCAAGGCAACCTGCCGGAAATTTGAGGGGCAGCTTGCAGCGGTTCCCGAGGGGCCACCGCCCGCACCACCGGGAGGGGGGCATGGCACGAGTGATGCTCCCGCGGGGTGGTAGGGTGAATGCGATAGGTAAGGAGATACTCGGATGAAACGAAAACTACTCACATCTGTTCTGCTATTGGCTGTAATGGCCGCGGCCGGCGTCGCGGGTGCGGCGGGCAGTGACGGCCATGGCCCTCGTGGCGGTTGTTGTCCGAAACCGGACGAGGTGATGGCTCCACCTCCTGAGGCGCTGCTCTGCCGGATGACCCGTCGGCTTTCGTTGAGCGCTGAGCAGCAGACGAAGATCAGGGCGCTTATGATTAAGGAGAATGAAAACAGCTCGAAGCTGCTCAGTAATCTGGCGGAGTCTCGGAAGCAGCTTCGGGTGGTCGAAGAAAGCGAGGCCTTTGACGAGACCGCATTTCGTAACATCGCCAGCAAGGTGGCCCAGTCAGAGGTGGAGCTGACTGTTTCCCGGGCCAGAGTCAGGAGTCGGATCAACGCCCTGCTCACGCCTGAACAGCGGGCAGAGGCGGAAAAATTCCCGCCACCCTTCCGTGGTGGCCGTGGCCCCGCCCCCTGCTGCGCCGATGAATGTGGTCCGTGCCACATGCCTCCGCCACCCTGCGGGGGAGAGTGGCCGCGCCACCCGGACGCCGCGGATGAGGGAGGTTGGTAGTGGATTTTGTATGCCCTGACAGGAGGGCGGCAAGCCTGGATGTGTTGGGTATGGTTATCAGCCGGATCAACGGTTTTTCCGCGCAGCGAAGCGGAATGGAGACTGATCAGGGGCTGATCGTGGCCACGGTCAGGCTGGGAAGTGTCGCCGATCTGACCGGCATTGCCTCCGGAGATATCATTGCCGAGGTGGACGGCCTGCCGGTCAGGACGTTCGACGACCTGGAAGGGTCCCTGGTCGGGCGTGAATCGAGGGATCCGATCAGGATTCTGTTCCGTCGAGTCAGCGCCTGGCGGTTCGTGACGATTCCCTACGTTGAAGAGTACTGGCCTGCCTGAGAATTCCTGGCGCCATTGACTATTCGCGGGCGACTGTAGAAACAAAACGGAAATGACACCATGAATATGTCGCGAAAACAGATCATTATCGGAACCGTTGTGCTCCTGGTCCTGCTGGGAACCGGCCTGGCTGTCAAGAAGCTGTTCTTCGGCAAACCAAAGGCAACCTTTGTTACCGCCGATGCCGTCAGGATGGACCTGGAAGAGAGCGTCCTTGCCACCGGCATCGTCAAGGCGTTCAAGACCGTCGAGGTGGGGTCGCAGGTGACCGGCCAGTTGCAGACCCTGCACGTCGAACTTGGCGACCGGGTGAAAAAGGGACAGCTTTTGGCCGAGATCGATCCGGTGCTTCAGAAAAACACCCTCATGGATGCCGAGGCGGAGGTGGTGAACCTGGCCGCCCAGAAACGCTCCAAGCAGGCGTTGCTGAAACAGTACGAGCTGGCCTTCAAGCGCCAAAGCCGGATGAATGCACAGGATGCTTCCTCCAGGTCGGACCTGGAGAGCGCCCAGGCCCAGCTGGAGAGCACAGGCTGTGACATCTCCGCCCTGGATGCCCAGATCAGGAAGGCAAGAATCGCCGTGGATAACGCAAAAGCCAACCTGGGCTACCACCACATCAGCGCTCCCATCGATGGGATTGTCATCTCCATTGATACCGAGGAGGGGCAGACGGTGGTTTCCACACAGTCTTCCACCACCATCATAACCCTGGCCACCCTTGATACCATGACCGTCAAGGCCAAGATCTCCGAGGCGGATGTCAACCGGGTCAGGCCCGGCCTGACGACCTACTTCACCCTGCTGGGCGATAGCGACACGCGCTACTACGGCAAGCTGCGGGCCATCGAACCGGGGCCGGTTTCCAGCAGTACCAGCAGTTCTAGTTCCAGCAGCAGCTCCAGCTCCAGTTCGGCAATCTATTACTATGGCCTGTTCGAGGTGCCCAATCCCGCCGGGAGGCTTAAGGTCTCCATGACCGCCCAGGTTTCCATTCTCCTCAATCAAGTCCGACAGGCGCTCTGCATCCCGGTTTCGGCCCTGGGAGAGAAGCTTAAGGATAACCGCTACCGGGTCAGGGTGTTGAAAGATGGAGAAGCTCTGGAGCGAACCATCCGCACCGGCATCTCCAACAACGTCCAGGTGCAGGTGCTGGAGGGGTTGCGCGAAGGGGAGAAGGTGGTGGTGGGTGACAGCACGACGCTTCCGGCAACGGAAGCATCCGGCGCCATGGGCGCTCCCCCGGGCGGGAGGCGCTGAGCATGGAACGGCCATTACTAGAACTCCAGGGGGTGGGGCGGCGCTTTGTCACCGGAGGAGAGGAGATCCCGGTGCTGAAGGGGATCGACCTGAGCATCCGCAGCGGCGAGATGGTGGCCATCGTGGGCGCCTCCGGGTCGGGAAAATCCACCCTGATGAACATCCTCGGCTGTCTGGATCGGCCAAGCGAGGGAATGTACCGCATAAACGGCATGGAGGTGGGCCGGCTCTCGGGAAACGAACTGGCCAGGCTGCGGCGGGAGTACTTCGGCTTCATCTTCCAGCGCTACCACCTGATGCCGCACCTGAGCGCCACCCAGAACGCCGAAATACCGGCGGTCTATGCCGGAATGCGCAAGGGGGAGCGGCGGGCGCGGGCCATCGAGCTGCTCCGCCGCCTTGGCCTGGGGGATCGCTGCGACCACCGCCCCAACCAGCTCTCCGGCGGCCAGCAGCAGCGGGTGAGTATTGCCCGGGCGCTGATGAACGGCGGCGACCTGATACTGGCCGATGAACCGACCGGTGCCTTGGACAGCAGGAGCGGCCAGGAGATGATGACCATTCTCCATGAGCTGCACGACCGGGGGCACACCATCATCCTGGTCACCCATGACATGCAGGTGGCCAGCCACGCCCAGCGGATCATCGAGATCAGCGATGGCGAGATTGTCCGGGACCAGTGCAACCCAGCCGTGAAAACGGCTGCAAAGGAGAAATTGCCCCAGAGGAGACTGCCGGAGAAAGACGCCACCTTTTTACAGGCCAACTGGGGGCGCTTCGCCGAGGCTTTCAAGATGGCCCTGATCGCCATGGCATCCCACCGCATGCGGACGCTTCTGACCATGCTGGGGATCATCATCGGCATCACCTCGGTGGTCTCCGTCGTGGCGCTGGGTCAGGGCGCCCGCCAGAAGGTGATCAATGATATCAGCGCCATGGGGACCAATGTCATCGATATCAATCCGGGTAAGGATTGGGGGGATGAGGATGCCGCCGATATCCAGACACTGGTGCCTGCCGATCTGGAGGCGCTGAAGGCACAGGTCTACGTGGACAGCACGACCCCCTCCACCGGCGGCACCCAGCTCCTGCGCTACCACAACATCACGGCCAATGCCACGGTCAGCGGCGTGGGGGAACAGTATTTCCGTGTCAAGGGATACAAGACCGCACAGGGCGCCCCCTTTGGTTCCGATGATATCAAGCGCCAGGCCCAGGTGGTGGTTATCGACCAGAACACCAGAAAGAAATTCTTCAAAGACATTGATCCGGTTGGCAAGGTGCTCTTTGTCGGCTCGCTCCCCTGCCGGGTCATGGCCGTGACCAAGGAAAAGGATGGTCCCTTCGGCAGCAGCCAGAACCTGGAGGTGTGGATTCCCTACAGCGCCGCCATGAGCCGGCTTCTGGGAGAGCAGTATTTCAGTTCCATCACGGTCAGGGTCCGGGACGGTTTTTCCAACCAGATCGCCGAGCAGAGCATCATCAAGCTCCTGACGCAGCGCCACGGCCGCAAGGACTTCTTCACCAACAGCAGCGACACCATCATGAAAACCGTGAACAAGACCACCTCCACCATGGCCCTGATGATCTCGGCCATTGCCGTTGTCTCGCTGGTGGTGGGGGGGATCGGGGTCATGAACATCATGCTGGTCTCGGTCACCGAAAGGACCCATGAGATCGGCATCCGCCTGGCCGTGGGCGCCCGGCAGGACGACATCCTGCAGCAGTTCCTGATCGAATCGGTGCTGGTCTGCCTGATCGGCGGCCTGATCGGCATCCTGCTCTCCTACGGGGTGGGGCTGCTCTTTCCGTTGTTCGTCTCCAGCTTTGCCATGCAGTTTTCCCTGGCCTCGATCGTATCGGCGTTTCTCTGCTCAAGCATCATCGGTATCCTGTTCGGCTTCTTGCCGGCACGCAACGCGGCGCGTCTCGACCCGATCGAAGCGTTGGCCAGGGAGTAGGTCACTATGAACGACTTTTTCTATTCCATACGGACATCGGGGGTAACCCGCCCCCCCATGGTGGAATTGCCCGCCGAGCCGGTGTGTGATACCTGGCCTGAACGTCACGGCAAGGGGGTGCTCGAAACCGATCACAAACCGTTTCGGCGGCCTGCCTGCTCCCCAGGGTGGCGCCGGGGATCGGTGGCCCTCTTCCTCCTGGCGGCAACGCTCCTGCTTGGCGGCTGCGGCGGCCTGCTTCCCCGTAGCCAGTACAGCAGGACGGAGGTGAACCTGCCGCAAGGCTGGCAGGGGGAGACCACCAGCGGCACGGCGGTGGCCAATGGTGAAAGGTGGTGGCGCGATTTCAACGATCCGACCCTGAACAGCCTGATCGAGCGGGCCCTCACCACCAACAACGACCTGGCCGCGGCGACCATCAAGGTACGCCGTGCCCAGCTCAACTCCCGGCTGACCGATACCAACATAACCCCCACGGTGACTGTCGAGGCCACAAGCAGCGTCAGCCGCGACCTGAAGCGGCACACCAGCAGCGAATCCAGCGGTGTCACCGGTGCGGTGAGCTACGAGCTGGACCTGTGGGGTAAGCTGGCCAGCAACCGCGACGCCAGCCGCTGGGAGGCCGAGGCCACCGAATCCGACCGCCAGAGCACGGCCCTGTCTCTGATCGCCACGACAGCAAAGGATTACTGGCAGATCGCCTATCTGAACGAGCGCATCGCTACGACCGAAGCCAGCATCGCCTATGCCCGGAAGTGCCTGGATCTGGTGGAGGTAAAATACAACGCCGGCGCCGTCTCCTCCCTGGATCTGGTCCAGGCCCGGCAGACCCTGGCCAGCCAGCGCGCCGGACTGACCGATCTCATCCGGCAGCGCACGGAGGCGCGCAATGCCCTGGCCATACTGTTCGACCAGGCCCCTCAGAACAGTGTGCCCGAGCGTGAGCGCCTGCCCGCCGGCCCGCTCCCGGCGGTGAGTGCCGATCTCCCCGCCAGTCTGCTGGGCAGGCGTCCCGACCTGCGGGCGGCGGAGCAGCGGCTCAGGAAATACCTGGCCAACGTTGATTACACCCGCGCCAGCTACTATCCAGCCTTCTCCCTCACCGGAACGCTCGGCACGAGCAGCACCAGCCTGCTGAGTTTTCTGCAGAACCCCTATGCCGCCCTGGGAGCGAGTCTGACTCTGCCGTTCATCCAGTGGAACACCATGAAGCTTGACGTGGCCATCTCAAAGACGGAATATGAGGAGGCCGTGGTCAACTTCCGTCAGACGCTCTACGCGGCCCTCAGTGACGTGGAGAACGCCCTGTCCGGCCGCGTCCAGTACGAGGAGGAAAACAGCTGCCTGGAGGAGTCGCTGAGTCTGGCCAGAAAGGCCGAGGAGTTGGCCGAGGTCCGCTATCGCGCCGGGGCCACGGAGCTGCAACTCTGGCTGGACGGCCAGGAGAGCCGGCGCAGCGCCGAGAACTCCCTGGTCGAGAACAGGCTTAACCGGCTCAAGAATCTAATGACCCTCTACCAGGCCCTGGGTGGAGCCATGACGGCGACATCCGGGGATAAAGAGTGACCGGCATCTGTGTGGACCTGCCGCGGAAGCGTGTTCCGGCGCTGAGACCGTGGCAAACGAGGAGGAGAAAATGAAGAAGAGTGCATGCCTTGTGGTAATCGGTCTTTCCCTTGCTGCCGCTGGGGGCGGCATTGCCCATGCCAGCCAGCCCAGGGTCGTTCTGGTGACCCAGGGCGGCGGTTCCCTGCTCGAGCGAGATGACGACAGAAGGGCGCTGGATGAGGCGATCAGCAGTTACCTTGGTCGAAACCCGCCCGAGCTGATGTCGGCATCGGTCTACTCAGCCATTGAAAAGCAGCTGCCGGCGTCGCTTGCCGAATCCGACCGGGAAAAGGCGCTCAATCGCATCAGGGTGAACTTGACCCCGGACATCATGAAGCGCATGATTACCGCCGGGTTGAAGCGTAATTTCACCGTGGACGAAATCAGCGTGCTGGCCCGGTATGACGAATCCCAGCTGAGTGATGAACTGAGGAAGAAAAACTCGGATTTCATGATTGAGGTGTCCAGCCAGATCAGGATGCTCCTGGCGGCGACCATCAGCTAGCGGAAAAACTGATTCTCCGGGGACGAAAAATGTAACCATTCGGTCCGTCCGCGCGTCTTTCTTTTTGTCAACATGACAGCACCTTAGGCGTGAATATATCGGAACAAGGAGAATTGTTTCATGAAAAACAGGCTGTTGAATCGAACATGGATCAGCCCGATAACATCCGTAACCTTTCTCGTCGTGGGGGTCACCGGAATCCTGATGGCATTCCATGTAAAAAACGGCGGCATCAAGGCGCTCCACGAATGGATCGGCTATGTCTTTACGCTGGCGGCGGTCATCCATCTGGTGGTCAACTGGCGGTCCTTCCTGAGTCATTTCCGTGAACGCTCGGCCATACTCGCGGTATGTGGCGGCATCATCCTGTCACTGGTTGTCCTGTATGCCGGAACAGGGGGCGGTGGCAAACAGGGTAGACCGAACCAGCTTGTACAGACATTTGATCTGAACGGAAACGGGCTTATCGATGCTGACGAGGTCTCCGCTGCTGCTGACTCGCTCAACAGGCTGGATGGCAACCATGACGGCGCCATTTCTACCCAAGAGCTGTTGTCCATGGGGGGGCAGGGGGAGGGTGGCAACGCACGCGGACCGCACGGCCCACGGGGGAATCCTGTTCGGCGAAACAGCCTCTGAGGCTGAATCCCTCCAGCCGCCGGGGGGCGCAGCTTTTGTGTCGCTGTCGTGCCCCTGGCGGCAGGGGCAGGTTCTGGCGCCCCCCTTCAACTTGTCGTTGGCGTTCTGCTCTCCCTCCAGCCCCATCCAGATGAAGCCGATTCCCAACCCCATCAATTGCACCATCCTTTTACAGTGATCAACGGCAGCGGAGGCGCGGTCGGGGAATGCCGCTCCACCTTGAACCCCCAGGGGGAACAGCCGATCGTTTCCAGAGCGTCCAGCAGGCGGGGGATGATGCCGTTTCCGGGGGATTTCCTTGACAGGTTAGACTGCCCAGTCTATTTTATGCCCATGGCAAAACGAGATACACGAAGCGAAATCGTCAAGATCGGCACCGACCTGATCAGCCGCAACGGGTACAACGCCACCGGAATCGACGCGGTGCTCAGGGAAGCCGGCATACCCAAGGGATCGTTCTACCACTACTTCAAGAGCAAAGAGGAGTTCGGCCTGGCGGTGATCGACCACTTTGCCGAGCGCTATGACCAGCGACTGGAAACCTTCCTGGCTGATGAAGAGGTGACGCCCCTCAACCGCATCCGCAACTATCTGGAGAGCGGCCTTGTGCGGCTGGAGCAGAACCTCTGTACCAGGGGATGTCTGGTGGGCAATCTGGGGCAGGAACTGGCGGACAGCAACGAGCGGTTCCGCTCCCGCCTGGACCAGATCTTCACCTCCTGGAAGGAACGCTTCGCCGCCTGTCTGGTGGAGGCGCAGGCGGCGGGTGAACTGTCGGGAGAGGTTGACCCCCAGGTTCTGGCCTGTTTCATCCTCTCCGGGTGGGAGGGGGCCATCCTGCGGGCCAAGGTGATGAAGTCGCCGCAACCGATCCGGGATTTCATCCAGATCCTGTTTGCGACGGTGCTTCGTTCTCAGCAGTAGAGCGGCCCGGTCGGCAGTCCGACAAGGACATGACGTCCCCGGTCGTGGTAATCGCCGCCAGTCTAGACGACTGGTCTAATTCATACACAAGGAGCCGGACATGGGTGAAGACATGAAATTCAGGGCGCTGGTGGTGGAAAAGACGGCTGACAAACGGTTTTTGCGCACCATCCGGGAGCGTTCCCTGGCTGACCTGCCCGAGGGGGACCTGCTGGTGCGGGTCCACTACTCCTCACTCAACTACAAGGACGCACTCTCAGCCACGGGGCACCCCGGCGTTACCCGCCACTTTCCCCACACTCCCGGCATTGACGCCGTGGGGGAGGTAGTTTCCTGCGACAGCGGCGCTTTTTCAGCCGGAGACCGGGTGATCGTGACCAGCTATGACCTGGGGATGGAGACCGATGGCGGTTTTGGTCAGTACATCCGCGTTCCCTCCTCCTGGGCGGTGTGGTTGCCCGAAAACCTGACCTTTCGGGAGAGTATGGCCCTGGGCACCGCAGGCCTGACGGCTGCCCTGTCGGTGCTCCGGTTGCAACGGGCCGGCGTGCATCCCGAAGCTGGCGAAATCTTGGTGACCGGCGCCACCGGCGGTGTCGGCAGTATGGCGGTCGCCATCCTGAGTCGTGCCGGCTACCGGGTGGTGGCCTCCACCGGCAAGAGCGGGTATGAGGAGTTCCTGACCGCACTGGGGGCTGCCCGTATAATCAGCCGTGACGAGGTGACCGCATTCGCGGAGAAGCCGCTGCTGGCCGAGAAATGGGCGGGCGCCGTGGACGTGGTCGGTGGAGCGACCCTGGCCGCGGTGCTGAAATCAACCCGCTACGGCGGTACGGTCACCTGCTGCGGCCTGGTTGGTTCGACTGAACTGAACATGAACGTCTATCCCTTCATCCTGCGGGGGGTGAGCCTGCTGGGAGTGGATTCGGTGCAGTGCCCTTACGACATCCGCCAGGAACTCTGGCAACGGCTGGCCTCGGAATGGAAACCGGCCCATCTGGAGCGGATGATTCGCGAGTGCACGCTGGCGGGACTGGAGCAGGAGATTGCGGCGATTCTGCGGGGAGGCATCACGGGACGCGTGGTGGTCAACCTGCTGGAAAGCTGACACTCTTTCCCGATCTGCTTTCCCGTCTGATTCCTGGGGCGGGGATCTTTCAGGCAACGATGACAATGGGTGCGGAATACTCCCGCGGGAATTCTGGTATGCTAGGGAATAGGGAGCTTGAATCCGGCGTCCCGTGGGGCTCGATCATCGGAATTCATGGATTCGGGAATTCTTTTCGAGGAGGAAGATATGAAAGTCGTATCGATTCTTGGAAGTCCGCGCAGGGGCAAGAACAGCGCCAGCATTGCCAACCGTTTCACCGAGACCGCCGCCAGCCTGGGGGCGGATATCCGTACCTTCGAGCTGAACCGGCTTACCTTTCGGGGGTGCCAGGGATGCTATGCCTGCAAGCGGGATTATGACCGGTGCATACTGAAGGACGACCTGACCCAGGTGCTTGATGCGGTGCAGGAGGCTGATCTGGTGCTTTTGGCCTCACCGGTCTACTTCGGTGATGTCACCGCCCAGATGAAGGGGTTTCTCGACCGCACCTACTCGTACCTGACGCCGGAATACATGACCGGCAGCAACATGACCAGGCTGAGCCCGAAGAAACTGGTCTTTGTCCTCTGTCAGGGGCATGCGGACGAAGCGCTGTTTGCGGATATTTACCCCAATTACGAGGGGTTCCTGAAATGGATGGGGTTTGCCGAACGGCGCCTGATCCGCGCCTGCGGCTACGGCCCCCTGACCGTGGATGCCATCCCCGAGAAGATTCTGAAGCAGGCCGAGGATGTTGCCAGGGAACTGCTGGAGTAGGCGGTTCAGCATCCGACGGGTGCCTGTGTCCGCGGATACGCCGCGCCCCTGGTTGCCGCTGAAATGTAGGCAAGAAGCAGCCGGAACGTTCGAAGCCTAAAGGGTTTCCGGCTGCTGCCGTTCCCGTGATCCAGTCGCCGGCCGCGGCCTCTCTTCCCTGTTGCCGGGTCAGAGCGCCAGAGGGCACGGGACTGTTTTTCTGCGACCCGAGTGGCTGCGGGACCGTTTCCCCGGAAAGCTTTATTCCACGAGAGCTTCATTGCACTAACGAACCGCCCGACCTGCCCCACTACCGGCACTCTTTCCCATGATGTGGTGTTTTTCCCTTCCCTTCGGACCTTTTCCGTTTTTGCAGCGCATCTGCCCGTTGAGAGGTTATCCTGTCCCCTTTTCCGCCGACAGGATGCCTACCCTGCGCGGCCGGGGAAGGTCGGCCGGTCTGCTGCTGAAATAGCGCCTGCCGATCTCTTCCGGGGTCAGGAAATGGATGGCGTCAAAGCCGGCCTTCTGCAGCGCGTCCTCCATATCCTCGGGAGTGAAGAAGCTCACGAACGGTTCGCTGTTTTGGGCCACACGCCGCGCCAGCTCTTGCCGTTCACCGTCGTGGCCCGGCTCCAATGGCTGCATGAAGGAGAGTGTCACCCCGCTGCCGGCCGGAAAGCTGGCCAAGGCGCGCAGCGTGGCATCGATGGTCTTTCCGTCCAGGTACATGGTCACCCCCAGCCAGGAGAAGAAGGTGGGTTGGTCGGCATGGATGCCGTTTTTCGCCAGTTTTTGGATCAGGCAGTCGCACTGGAAATCCATGGGGATGAAGCGCAGGTTGTCCGGCGTTGCGAGTCCGGACCGCGCCATGCGGGAGCGTTTTTCGGCCTGGGTCGCCGGGTGGTCGATCTCCACGATCTCCAGCTTCCGCGCCCATTCGGGCTGGCGCAGGGCAAAGGTGTCGAAGCCGGCCCCCAGGATCAGGTAGCGCCGGACGCCGTTCTTCACCGCCTCTGCCAACCGGTCCTCGCAGAAGCGGGAGCGTAGCACGACGTGGGCGCGCAGGGCCATGCCCCGCGGGTTCTGGTACCGTTCCAGGGCGTTCTTGATCCCGTCCGCGGCGTTGTCCCCCAGAATCCGCAGGGCCAGCGGGTCATCCAGTATGAGCGGCCGTGCATCAATCACCTGATGTGCGGCGCGCATGCTTGCCGTTGCCAGGGCGGTGCGGCTATAGCTTCCGTTGACTTCCAAGGCTGCCTCCTGGTTTTTAATTAACCACAGGATCGCCCGGTTGGCAATGGCGCGAAAGAGATTTTTCGCAGGTAGGGTGAGGTCGGCGAGAACGGGGCAGGGAATGGAGTTGACAGGGGCGCGCGCGGACCGTACATAGGTGTGACCGAATGGACGGCAAG
The DNA here is from genome assembly GCF_000015045.1 of Pelobacter propionicus DSM 2379. Taxonomy (GTDB): domain Bacteria; phylum Desulfobacterota; class Desulfuromonadia; order Geobacterales; family Pseudopelobacteraceae; genus Pseudopelobacter; species Pseudopelobacter propionicus. The sequence continues at coordinate 2,388,389 of NC_008609.1, read as the reverse complement.
CGGCTGCCGAAGCGGCATGGTGCTGGAATGACACTGTCCTGTGGACAGGGTGAAAAGATGCGTTGCCAGTTCCGCGGATCATCAGGGGGAGAATCGCCATGAAAATACTGTCGCTGTTGCTGGCGCTTTTCATAAGCGGATGCGTCACGTTGCCTGACGGGGTGACACCCGTTGATGGCTTCAGGGTCGAAAAATTTTTGGGGAAATGGTATGAAGTAGCCCGCCTGGACCATCCGTTCGAACGTGGCCTGACCCGCGTCAGCGCTGAGTACACCGTGCGGGAGGATGGCGGGCTGCGGGTGGTCAATCGCGGCTATTCGGCGCGGGAAAACCGCTGGAAGCAGGCCGTGGGCAAAGCCTATTTCGTTCAGGATCCGGGGCAGGGCTTTCTCAAGGTGTCATTCTTCGGCCCCTTTTACGGAGCCTATGTCGTGGTCGATCTTGACCAAGAATACTACCGTTATGCACTCAGTTTGTGGCCCGGACCGCTCATACCTCTGGATCCTGTCCAGGAGTCCTGAAATGGAGCCAGGTGTTCGGGACAGACTGGTGGCGAAAGCCGCTGCCCTGGGGTTTGATACGAGTGCCTTGATCCCTGTCGCCCATGATTGACGGCTCCTGGGCGACAGGGACCGTTCCTTTTTGTGATCATCGCTGGACAACCAGACGGATACCATACTTTACGAGGAGGTTCGATTAACCATGAAGCAATCCCTTGGAGCCAAGACACTGATGTTTCCCACGCCGGTCCTGATGATCGGCAGCTACGACAAAAACGGCAAGCCGAACCTGATGAACGCCGCCTGGGGCGGCATCTGCTGCTCCGAGCCCCCCTGCGTGACCGTTTCCGTGCGCAAGTCGCGCCACACCTATGATGCCATCGTGGAGCGCAAGGCCTTCACGGTCGGCATCGCCTCTGAGCCATGGATAAAACAGGCTGATTACGTCGGCATCGTCTCGGGGAAGGATGCGGACAAGTTCGCCGCCAGCGGCCTGACCCCGGTCAGAAGCGAGCTGGTGGATGCCCCCTATGCCGAGGAGTTTCCGGTGGTGCTGGAGTGCCGCCTGCTGCACACCCTGGAGATCGGCGTGCACACCCAGTTCATCGGGGAGATCCTGGACGTGAAGATGGATGCGGCCCTGTTCGGCGATGACGGCCTGCCGGATATCACCAAGATCAGGCCGCTGATCTACGATGTGTCCCGCAGGGAGTATCGCGGCGTCGGCCCCCTGCTGGGCAAGGCTTTCTCGGTGGGGAAGGATCTGGCCTGACCGGTCCGCGGCTGCCGGAGAGACCTGTTGGGGGAGACTCCGGCGGCCTGCGGTCGCTGTGTCCAGGGGCAGCGATGTTGTCAAGGTTGCAAAGAAGACTTCGGAGGCCCTCACCCGGCCTCCGGTGAGCCGACGAAGAGATGCACGTTATGTTTGGATCGGATAAGGCTTACCAGGGCGCCACAAGGAGGCCGGCATGTCGAAGGAACGAGAGAACGGAATCATCCACGAGATAGATCGTATTTTGTGCAGCACGTCTACCGCAGCCGAACTGGCCGAGGCGTTTCTGAACAATCAGCCGACAGCCGGCACTCAACCCGGCGACCGGGAGGAAATCAGGGAACAACTGTCTGACTTCGACGTGATACGGGAGAACCCTGAACTGCTGGCAGGGATAGGGGATGCCTACTTTCATTTTTCAGCGCACATTCTCTATGAGGGTGGTTTCTTCTCCAACAGCCAGATACACGACAGGTTGTTGTCAATGGACCAGATAGACAGCAGGATCAACGAGAGCATAACTGCCTATGAGCTGATGAATAACGTGCCGTTGGCGGTTAATCCTAAATCCGCGCTGGCTGCCAGAGACAACCTGGCCTACCTGTCACAGGAGCCGTTCTGTCTGGGGAGCAGCCAACTGACTGAACTTCAGATGCTCTGTCTGAATGATCCTGAGGCGATCACCGATGTGATGCAGGTCATGGGGCAGAGGCCTTTTTTCAGAGCGGCACACAGTGACGACAGGCCATACCTGCAGGCCTTTGCCAAGGTTTTATACGTACTTGTGCAAAGAGCCCTGCCCGCGACACGGGGTGGGGACGGCGTCGTCGGATCGGAAACCAGGACGCTGGTAGCCGGTATCCTGAGCGCCTTCTACCAGGAGTACCTTTCCTTCCCGTCAGAGGATTATCTGATCGATCTCGTCAACCGCTCCATCTAGGGAGCTGCCACGATTTTCCGGCACACCACGGGAGGGCGGCGATCAGGGGTTGTGCCTGCACTCTGGTGATGCTGCCACGCGACACTCGCCCCTGAAGAGAGTCGTCTATTATGTCGTTGACATCAGAAGGGACGGATGGACGCACCGGCGCAATAAAAAGCCTTGCTTTGCTATTCTTATCTTGATAAATTTCTAGAAATTTTCTGCAATGATCCAAGCCTTTTCAATCAGTGCTTCCCTCGCAGTCCACTGCATGACAAGCCCCAGACATCAGAACTAGAAACAACTATGTAATCGCCTCGTCGTTGACGGCAGGGAGTTGCGGGTATGTCTATCCGCTTTTCCGTACCATCCTTCTCAAGGGGCAATGGTTCACTGTGCCGGTTGTGTTTGATGGCATATGCGCCAATCTGTCCCTGGGATGTCCCGTCGCCTGCGGGAAACTCAATTCACCGGTAAAGGAACCGCATGACATTTATTGAAGCAATGAAAAGTTCACATCTCAACGCCAAGAACGAAATCCTGTCCGGACTGACTGTTGCCATTGCTCTTGTCCCCGAAGCTGTTGCCTTCTCGCTCATCGCCAACGTAAGCCCCCTGGTGGGGCTCTATTCTGCATTCATCATTGGCCTCATCACCGCGCTTTTCGGTGGACGGCCAGGTATGATTTCAGGAGCAACCGGCGCTGTAGCCGTCGTCGTCGTCAGCCTGGTTGCCAGACATGGCGTGGAATACCTGTTTGCAGCCGTCGTACTCATGGGGCTCATCCAGATAAGTGTCGGCCTGTTTCGTCTGGGCAAATTCATCCGCCTGGTGCCGCACCCGGTCATGTTCGGATTCGTCAACGGCCTGGCAATTGTGATATTCATGTCTCAACTCAACCAGTTCAAGGTTGCCGGACCGGGTAACGCGTTGTCCTGGGTAACAGGCACGCCGCTGTGGATCATGCTGGGCTTTGTCCTTGCTACCATGGCAATCATCCACTTCCTGCCCAAGTTCACCAAGGCCGTTCCCGCCTCGCTTGCTGCTATTGTCATTGTGTCAGCGGTCATTATCTATTTTGGAATCCCCACCCGAACCGTCGGCGATATCGCTTCCATATCCGGCGGACTCCCCCAGTTTCACTTTCCCTTGGCGCCATTGAACTTCGAGACGCTGAGGATAATCTTCCCCTATTCGCTGATCATGGCCATGGTGGGACTGATCGAAAGCCTGCTGACCCTGGCCGTGGTTGATGAAATGACGGAAACCCGCGGACGCGGCAACAGGGAATGCCTTGCCCAAGGCGCCGCCAACGTGCTGACGGGGTTTTTCGGCGGTATGGGCGGTTGCGCCATGATCGGACAGAGCATTATCAACGTCAGTTCGGGAGGCAGGAAGCGGTTGTCGGGAATCGTGGCCGCTGTTGGGCTGTTGCTTTTTATTCTGGTAGGTGCGCCACTGATCGAAAAAATCCCCATGGCGGCGCTGGTTGGGCTTATGTTCATGGTGGCTATCGGAACCTTTGAATGGGCCAGCCTGAGAATCATCCGCAAAGTACCTGCCGCCGATGTGTTCGTCATGGTTCTTGTTGCTGGGGTAACGGTGCTCTTCCACAATCTGGCGTTGGCCGTTCTGATCGGCGTGGTGATCTCGGCCCTGGTTTTCGCCTGGCAAAACGCCACCAGAATTCGGGCCAGGAAGCACATCAACATAGACGGCGTCAAGCATTACCACATTTACGGTCCGTTGTTTTTCGGGTCTGTCGCGGCGTTCCAGGAAAAGTTTGATGTACTGAACGACCCTCAGGAGGTCATCATTGATTTTGAGGAATCAAGGGTGGTTGACCACTCCGCCATCGAAGCCCTCAACAGAACCACGGAACGATATGCCAAGGTGGGAAAAAAGGTGCACCTGCGCCATTTGAGTGAAGACTGCCGCAAATTGCTGGATAACGCTTCTTCCATTATAGATGTGAATTATTGGGAGGATCCGAAATACAAGCTGGTGCTGGACGCCCTGGAATAGTTTCGGATGGAACCGCCCCGCACAGTAATACCTCATCAAGCATGTGTAGGATGCCTGTCCCTGAATAAACGTCCTGAAAAAAGTGAAACTCCGCGATTTAGCGGTACCGCATCCGGGGGGCGGGATACCTCCAGTAGGGCGGTTCATACCACCAGTAGGGATAAAAAAACGGATCGTAAGAGTAGTGGGGCGGATACCCGTACGGATACGCTTCCCTGACCCTCCAGACATGGATTTCAGAAATGGCGACAAGCGGGTACGTGTAGGTGATTTCGTCAAGCGCCATGGCCTTTTCCCCCTTCACCTCGCCTATGAGGGCGACGGGGCGTCCCGCCTTGTAGACCATGTTGTCCAGGTAGATAGGGGTAAGGGCAAGAAACCTCCCTCCTGACGTGGTCGATTCGTCAGGCACGTCGTCGCTCCCCAGCCCGAACTGGACCACCTCGACCTGCGACCCCTCCGCGGTATTCCTGGTGTTAACGATGATCCCCCCCAGCTTGACGAATTTGCCCAGATGAGCCTTTGGCTCTTTTTTTACCTGCTCGAAGGTAAGGGAAGAATCCACCAGACTGCTTGCCTGTTCGCTGAAGACATGGGTGCAACCGGCAAGGAGCAATGCGGCCAGTATCCATAAGAACCTGATCTTCATAACCCACCTCCATGTTAGTCCCAATCCCCACCCCTTGTTACCATGGTACCCCCAGTTCCGGTTAATGGCCATGCAGGAATTCCGGGACACCCTGCGCTGCCTCGCATTGGAGAATAGAGGCCGGGGTGGCCGTCTTCACACTGGTCACCCACCAGCTGATCGGTCCTCCTCTCGCTCTTCCATAGACGTTTCATTTCAGTTTCAAATCAAAGATGATATCAAAGCAGTGAGTAAGAAGGCGACGGAGGCGTACAGATAGTACGTTGAGGAGCCTTCGACGAGCTAGCGAAGAGAGCGCTTTGAGTTGGAATTAGAATCAGGGGCCTGTTCCGCTCCCGCTGACGACGCTGCATCAGGGATGACCCCCAGCCGCTCGTAGATCGGTCGCACCATCCTGCGGAATTCCGGCAGATGCCTGGCGAAGACGATTCCCCCGGCCAGGCAGGCCAGCCCCCCCATGATCAGGGTCGGCCGCGCTCCGATCCTCGTGGCTATGATTCCGGCCACCAACCCTCCCAGGGGAGTCGATCCCATGAAGGCCATGGTGTAGAAACTCATCACCCGCCCCCGCTTGTCGTTATCCACGACGGTCTGCAGGATCGTATTGCTGGAGGCTATCTGGGCCATGGACGCGAATCCGGCCAGACAGAGGAAGGCCAGAGACAGGAAGAAGGTGCCGGAGAGGGCGAAACAGGCCACCGCTACGCCGAACAGTCCGGCGGAGACGGCGATGATCCTGTCCAGCCCCAGGACGCTGCGGCGGGAGGCAAGGTAGAGGGTGCAGGCCAGGGCCCCGATGCCGACGGCAGCCACGAGGAAACCGAAGGTGTGGGCGCCGCCGTGGAGTATCTCACGGGCGAAGATGGGGAGCAGGACCACATAGGGCATGCCCATCAGGCAAGTCAGCGCCAGCAGGATGAGGAGGCTCCTGATGGGGGTGAAGGAGTAGGCGTAGCCGAAGCCTTCCCGCAGTTCATGGAGGATATGCTTCCGAGCTCTTGCTTTTGCCGGCGGTGTGAGCCTCAGGGCCGTAATGGCCAGGATCACGGCCAGGTAGCTGGCCGCGTTGATGGCAAAGCAGACCCCCTCACCAAGGGAGGCAACCAGCACGCCCGCGATGGAGGGACCGATCAGGCGGGCGGCATTGAACATGGATGAGTTGAGAGCGATGGCGTTGCTCAGCTCTTCCTTGCGTTCCACCAGATCGATCACCAATGCCTGGCGCACCGGGATGTCGAAAGCGTTGACCACGCCGAGGAAGGTGCTGAAGAGGATGATCTGCCAGACCTGGATGGTTCCGGTCAGCACGAAGCCGGCCAGCATGACCGACTGGAGCATGGCGCAGAGCTGGGTTGCCAGGAACAGGCGCTGTTTGTTCCAACGATCCACCATCACTCCGGCCACGGGGGCCATCAGGAAGGTGGGAAACTGGCTGGCGAATCCGGTCACCCCCAGGAGGAGCGCCGAACCGGTCAGCCGGTAGACCAGCCAGCTGACCGCCACCTGCTGCATCCAGGTGCCGATCAGCGAAGTACCCTGTCCAATGAAGAAGAGCCGGTAGTTGCGGGAATGCAGGGCGCGCAGCAGAAACTTCAGATCGCTGGATGAGAAGCAGAATGGTTTCATCTCTCCAGTAGTACTATTGCTGTCCGTTCCCGTCAATCGCCGCCAGGTCAGCGGCATCCCAGCCACCCCCGATCCCCTTGACCAGATTCACGCTGGCCGCCATGCGCCGTCCCATGAGGTCGATGCTGTCCCGCTCCAGTTCAAGGGCGGTTGTCTGGGCGACGATGACGTTGAGATAGCCGACGATCCCGGCACGGTACTGGTTGGTGGTGATTACCAGCGACTGGCGTGCCGCCCGCAGCGCCTGATCCTGCACTGCCGCCTCCTGCTCCAGGATACGCAGCGCGGCCAGGTTGTCTTCTACCTCTTGGAAGGCGGTCAGGACCGTCTGGCGGTAGTTGGCCACCGTGGCTTCATGGGTTGCCCGGGCCTCGTCCACCTGCGCCCCTCGCAGGCCGCCGTCATAGACGGTCTGGGCGATGGCGCTCCCCAGGGCCCAGACATGGCCGGGCCAACTCAGCCAGTTGGAAAGGCTCGATGAGGCGAAGCCGGCGGAAGAGCTCAAGGTAATGGCGGGGAAGTAGGCTGCCGTGGCGACGCCGATGCGGGCATTGGCCGCAGCAACCCGCCGCTCGGCCGCCGCTATGTCCGGCCTGCGTTCCAGGAGCCGGGACGGCAGGCCGGGAGGTGAAGGGGGAGGGATGCTGTCCAGGGGAATGGGCGTCAGGGTGAACTCGGCCGGGGCCCTGCCGATCAGAAGCGCAATGGCGTGCTCCCGTTGGGCGCGCTCCACTCCCAGGTCGATTGCCTGGGCCTGGCTGTTCCTCAGCTGGGTCTCGGCCTGGAGCACGTCGGCCGGGGAGGCCACGCCGGCCGCATGGCGGTTTCTGGTCAGCTCCAGGTACTGCTCGTAGGAGGAGACGGTCTCGTCCAGGAGCCGTTTCTGGGCGTCGATGGTTCGCAGCTGGAAGTAGTCTCCCACCAGTTCCGCCTGGATACTCAAACGCAGCGATTCCAGGTCGGCCGCGCTGGCCTGGGCCTCGGCCCGGCTGGCCTCGACGTCGCGGCGCACCCGTCCCCACAGGTCCAGTTCCCAGGAGGCATCGGCTGAGAGCAGGTAGGTCGTGGAGGTTGACCCACTGTTTTTGGAATAGCTCCGGGAACGATCCAGCGACGCTCCCCCGTGCAGCTGGGGATGATAACCGGAGCGGGCGGCCTGGACAAGGGCTCTCGCCTGGCGGAACTGCGCCTCGGCGGCCTTGAGCGACTGGTTGGAAAGCGTAACCTGTTCCATCAGCCCGTTCAGGCGAGGGTCTTCGTAGATATGCCACCAGGGACCACGCTGGGCGTTGTCGCGGGGCTGGGCAACCCTCCAGGGGGCGCTCTCCCCGAATGCGGCCGGCACGACCGCGGTCGGCCTGACATAGTCAGGTCCCACGCTGCAGGCCAAGAGCAGCGTAGCCATGGCAACGGGCAGTATCGGTTTCATGTTTTTCATAGGTTGACATCCTGTGCAGTTGCGTCAGTGGAAAACCGCCGCTTCCTCTTCCGGTCAAGCCAGATCCTGAAACGGTCCATGTACAGGTAGACCACCGGCGTGGTGTAGAGGGTCATCATCTGGCTGAAAATCAGCCCCCCCACGATGGCGATCCCCAGCGGGCGGCGCAGTTCCGAACCGACACCATGGCCCAGGGCCAGGGGGAGGGCGCCCAAGAGGGCTGCCATGGTGGTCATCATGATGGGACGGAAGCGGAGCAGGCAGGCGGCGAAGATGGCTTCTTCCGGGCTCTTGCCTTCGCCCCGCTCGGCCTGCAGGGCGAAATCCACCATCATGATGCCGTTCTTCTTGACGATGCCGATCAAGAGGATTACCCCGATCATGGCGATCAGGCTCATGTCGGTCTTGCAGAGCAAGAGCGCCAGAACCGCCCCCACGCCTGCCGAGGGGAGGGTGGAGAGGATGGTGATCGGGTGGATGTAGCTCTCGTAAAGCATGCCCAGCACAATGTAGACCGTTACCAGGGCTGCCAGGATCAGCAGCGGCTGGCTGGCCATGGATGACCGGAAGGCCTGGGCCGTGCCCTGAAAGCTCCCCCGGATGGCGGCGGGAAAGCCCATGTCGCGTTTGGCTTTGTCGATGGCCTCCACGGCGTCGCCCAGGGAATATCCCGGCAGCAGGTTGAAGGAGAGGGTCACGGAGGGGAACTGCCCCTGGTGGTTCACGGCCAGGGTGGTGGGCCTGGTCTGGAAACGGGTGAAGGCGGAGAGCGGCACCTGGGCGCCGTCGGAGGAGGTGACCCGGATGTCGCGCAGGGTGTCGGGGTGCTGCCAGAAGCGGGGCGCGACCTCCATGACCACGTGGTACTGGTTCAGCAGGGTGTAGCTGACCGCTACCTGGCGTTGGCCGAAGGCGTCGTAGAGGGTATTGTTGATCACCTTGGGCGTGATGCCCAGGCGCGCGGCGGTCGGCCGGTCGATGGTCAGTTCCACCTCCCGGCCCCTGTTCTGCTGGTCGCTGTTCACGTCGGCCAGTCCCGGAAGGGTGCGCATCCTGGCCAGCATGGCCGGCGCCCAGCTGGTGAGCAGCGACAGATCCTCGCTGCTCAGGGTGTACTGGTACAGGGCGCTGCTCCCCCTGCCGCCCACGCGCAGATCCTGCACCGGCTGCAGGAAGGTGGGCGCTCCCGCCACTCCGGCCAGTTTCTGCCGCAGGCGGCCGATCACCTGCTGGGCGCTGGTGCTGCGCTGCTCGAACGGTTTCAGGGCGATGAACATGCGTCCGCTGTTGGTGGTTGATCCGCCGCCGGTAAAGCCGGTGACGTACTCCACGTCCCGGTCCCTGCCGATGATTTCCACCACCTGCGCCAGCTTGGCGCTCATGGCCTGGAAGGATATGTCCTGGCTGGCCTGGATGTTGCCGGAGATGCGGCCGGTGTCCTGTTCGGGGAAGAACCCCTTGGGGATGACGCGGAACAGGTAGACATTGACCGCCACCGTCACCACCACCAGCCCCAGCATCAGGCGGGAGTGGGCCAGGGCCCAGGCCAGGCTTCGCCGGTAGCCCTCCAGCAGCAGGTCGAACAGGCGTTCGCCGGCCCGGAAAAGCCGACCGTGCCCCGTGGGGTTGTCGGGCTTCAGCAGCCGGGCGCACATCATGGGGGTCAGGGTCAGGGAGACCGCCAGGGAAACCAGGATCGCTGTGGAGAGGGTCACGGCGAACTGGCGGAACAGACGCCCCACCATGCCCCCCATGAGCAGGATCGGGATGAATACCGCCACCAGGGAGATGCTCATGGAGAGCACGGTGAAGGCGATCTCTTTGGATCCGGCCAGGGCCGCCTCCAGGGGGGAACGCCCCATCTCGCGGTAGCGGGTGATGTTCTCCAGCACCACGATGGCGTCATCCACCACGAAACCGGTGGCGATGGTCAACGCCATCAGCGACAGGTTGTCCAGGGAGTAGTCGCACAGGTACATGACGGCGAAGGTGGCGACGATGGAGACCAGCACCGCCACGGCCGGGATCAGGGTCGCCCGCAGGGTGCGCAGAAAGGCGAACACCACCAGGATAACCAGCAGGCCGGAGATGACCAGGCTCTGCTCCACCTCGGCCAGGGAGCCGCGGATGGAGGGGGTGCGGTCCATGGTCACCGACATCCTGATGCCGCCGGGCAGGGCCGCCTCCAGCTGCGGCAGCAGGTCACGCACCCGGTCAACGGTCTCGATGATGTTGGCGCCGGGCTGGCGGTTGATGATCAGAAGCACCGCTGGCTGGCCGTTGGCCAGTCCGGTGGAGCGCAGATCCTCCACCGAGTCCTCCACACGCGCAACGTCGGCGAGGCGCAGGCTGCTGCCTGCGTTGTGGGAGATGATCAGGGGGAGGTACTCTTCGGCCCGGTGCAGCTGGTTGTTGGTCTGAATCTGCCAGCTGCGCTCGCCGTCGGAGAGCTGGCCGGTGGGGCGGTTGACGTTGTTGGCGGAGAGCGTCGTGCGCACCGATTCCAGGCTTACGCCGTACCTGCTCAGTGCCAGGGGGTTCAGCTCCACGCGCACGGCGGGGAGTGAACTGCCCCCCACTGTAACCTGTCCCACTCCCCTCACCTGGGAGATCTTCTGCTGCAGGACCGTGGAGGCCAGATCGTACATCCTGGGTTTGCTGATCGTGGTGGAGGTGAGTGCCAGGATCATGATCGGCGCATCGGACGGGTTCACCTTGCGGTAGGTCGGGTTTTTGGGCAGGTTGGTCGGCAGGAAGCCGCGCGCCGCGTTAATGGCGGCCTGGACATCACGGGCAGCACCGTCGATGTCGCGGTCCAGGTCGAACTGCAGGGTGATGCTGGTGGAGCCGCGGTTGCTGGTGGAGGTCATCTCGGTCACGCCGGCGATGCGGCCGAACTGGCGCTCCAGAGGGGCAGCTACCGAGGTGGACATGGTCTCCGGGTCCGCTCCCGGCAGGCTGGCCGATATGGAGATGGTGGGGAAGTCCACCTGGGGCAGCGGTGAAATCGGCAGCAGGCGAAAGGCGATCATGCCGGCCAGGAACAGCCCCAGGGTCAGGAGCGTCGTGGCCACCGGGCGGTGTATGAAGGGGGCGGAGAGGTTCATGGGGTTTCGGTGGTGTTACGCTTCCCCCTTCTCCGCGCCAGCCGGTCGAAGGCCAGGTAGATCACCGGCGTGGTGTAGAGGGTCAGGATCTGGCTCAAGATCAGTCCGCCCACGATGGCGATGCCCAGGGGACGGCGCAACTCCGAGCCGACGCCGCTCCCCATGGCCAGGGGGAGGGCGCCCAAGAGGGCCGCCATGGTGGTCATCATGATCGGCCGGAAACGCAGCAGGCAGGCCTGGTAGATCGCCTCCCGGGGGCTCTTTCCCCCGCTGCGTTCCGCCTCCAGGGCGAAGTCCACCATCATGATGCCGTTCTTCTTGACGATACCGATCAAGAGTATGATGCCGATCACGGCGATCACGTTCAGGTCGTTGCGGAAGGCCATCAGCGACAGCACCGCCCCCACGCCGGCCGAGGGGAGGGTGGAGAGGATCGTTACCGGGTGGATGAAGCTTTCGTAGAGGATTCCCAGTACGATGTAGACCGTGACCAAGGCGGCCAGGATCAGCAGCGGCAGGTTGACCAGCGAGGCCTGGAATGCCTGGGCGGTCCCCTGGAAACTCCCCCTGATGCTGGCTGGCATCCCCATGCCGCGGGTGGCGTTTTCGATGGCCGTCACCGCCTGGCCCAGTGACCTGCCCGGTGCCAGGTTGAAGGATGCGGTCACGGCCGGGAACTGCCCCAGCCGGTTGATCACCAGCGCCCCGGTGGTCTCGCTGACCCGGCTGATGGCCGAGAGCGGCACCCGTGCGCCGCCGGTTCCCCGCAGGTAGAGCGAGCGCAGCTGGTCGGGACCGCTGCTGAACTCCGGCTTTACCGCCAGGATGACCCGGTACTGGTTCAGCTCGGTGAAGATGGTGGAGATCTGGCGCTGACCGAAGGCGTTGTAGAGCGTGTCGTCGATCTGCTGGGGAGTGATGCCGAAACGGGCTGCTGTAGGCCTATCGATGTCCAGGGATACCCGTAAGCCCCGCTCCTGCTGGTCGCTGCCCAGGTCGCGCAGTTCAGTCAGGCTCCCCAGGCGCTCCATGATCCTGGGCGCCCAGGCGGACAGTTCCTGGGAATTGGGATTCTCCAGGGTGTACTGGTACTGGGTCCGGCTGACCCTGGCGTCCACGGACAGGTCCTGCACTGGCTGCATGAAGAGCGTGATGCCGGCAACCCTGGCCAGTTCCGGCCGCAGGCGGGCGATGACCTGGCTGGCCGAGGCGTCCCGCTCTCCCAGCGGCTTGAGGTTGATCAGGATGCGCCCGCTGTTGAGGGAGCTGTTGACACCGTCCACGCCGATGAACGATGACAGGCTCTCCACGGCCGGGTCGTTCAGGATGACCCGCGCCAGCTCCTGCTGACGTCGGGCCATGGCGGAGAAGGAGACGCTCTGGGATGCCTCGGATATGCCCTGGATGGCGCCGGTGTCCTGGGTCGGGAAGAAGCCCTTGGGCACCAGGAGGTAGAGCAACACGGTCAAGAGCAGCGTTCCTACGGCCACGGCCAGGGTGGCGGACTGGTGCTCCAGCACCCAGTTCAGGCTGGTCCCGTAGCGCCGGATGATCCGCTCCAGCAGGGCTCCGGAGGCGTGGTAGAAGCGCCCCTGTTTCTCCTCGGGGACATGCTTCAGCATCCGGCTGCACATCATGGGGGTCAGGGTCAGGGAGACCAGCGCCGAGATCAGGATGGTCACCCCCAGGGTGACGGCGAATTCGCGGAACAGTCGCCCGACCACATCGCCCATGAACAGCAGCGGTATCAGTACGGCGATCAGGGACAGGGTCAGGGAGAGGATGGTGAAGCCGATCTGTTTGGATCCCTTCAACGCGGCCTGGAGCGGCGTTTCCCCCTCCTCCACGTAGCGGGAGATGTTCTCGATCATGACGATGGCATCGTCCACCACGAAGCCGGTGGAGATGGTCAGGGCCATCAGGCTCAGGTTGTTCAGACTGAAGCCCAGCAGGTACATCACCCCGAAGCTCCCCACCAGGGAGAGCGGCACCGCCACGCCCGGTATAGCGGTGGCCGGCAGGTTGCGCAGGAAGAGGAAGATAACCATGACCACCAGGGCCACCGCCAGCAGCATCTCATGCTGCACGTCGCGCACCGAGGCGCGGATGGTGCTGGTGCGGTCGGTGAGCACCGAGACCTTGACCGCTGCGGGAAGCGCCCCCCGTAGTTGCGGCAGCAGCTTCTTGATGCGGTCCACCGCTTCGATCACGTTGGCGCCGGGCTGGCGCTGGATGTTGACGATCACGGCCGGTTCTCCGTTCATCCAGGCAGCCTGGTTTGTGTCCTCCACGTCGTCGCTCACCTCGGCCACATCGCAGAGGCGCAGCGGGCTATTGTTCTTGTAGGCGATGATCAGGTTGCGGTACTGGTCGCTCGTGAAGAGCTGGTCGTTGGCGCCGATGATGAAGGCCTGGGCCGGGCCGTCGAAGCCCCCTTTGGCCTGGTTGACGCTGGCTGCGGTCAGTGCCGTGCGCAGGTCCTCCAGGGTAAGGTCGTAGGCTGCCAGGGCGGTGGGGTTGGCGTGGATGCGCACCGCCGGTCGCTGGCCGCCGCTGATGCTGACCAGGCCGACCCCGGGAAGCTGGGAAATCTTCTGAGCCAGGCGGGTATCGGCCAGATCCTCGACCTTGGACAGCGACAGGCTGGGGGAGGTCAGGGCCAGGGTCAGGATCGGCGCATCGGCCGGATTGACCTTGCTGTAGACGGGGGGGGTGGGGAGGTCCGTGGGAAGGTAGTTGTAGGAGGCGTTGATGGCAGCCTGCACCTCCTGCTCGGCCACATCCAGGGAAAGCTCCAGGGAGAACTGCAGGGTGATCACCGAGCTGCCACCGGAACTGGTGGAGGACATCTGGGTAAGCCCCGGCATCTGTCCGAACTGCCGTTCCAGGGGGGCGGTCACCGAGGTGGCCATGACATCCGGGCTGGCGCCGGGATAGAAGGTGCGCACCTGGATGGTGGGGTAGTCCACCTGGGGCAGGGCGGAGACCGGCAGCTGCGTGTAGGCCATCGCCCCGGCCAGCAGGATGGCCAGCATCAGGAGGGTGGTGGCCACCGGGCGCAGAATGAAGGGGGCGGAGATATTCATGGGGCGCCGTGGGCGGGGTTTGTGTCCCGCCTCACAGGAGTCGCGGAAGCCTGCCCTGGCTGTTTAATCTGAACCCTGCTCCCTTCGCGCAGGCGCTCGGCGCCGTCCACCACCACCTGCTCGCCAATGGCAAGCCCCCGGGTGATGGCCGTTTTCCCCCCCTCGGACTCGCCTTTCTCCACCGGCCGCAGTTCCACCGTCCTGTTCCCCTTGACCAGGTAGACGAATGTGCCCTTGGGGCCGTTCTGGATGGCGGCGGACGGCACCGTGATCGCATCCCGCCTGACATCCACTAGCAGGCGGGCATTGACGAACTGGTTGGGGAACAGTTCGTTGTCACGGTTGGTGAAGATCGCCTTGAGCTTGACCGTGCCGGTTCCGGGGTCGATCTGGTTGTCCAGGGTCAAGAGCGATCCTGTGGCAAGCACCCGTTTCTGCTCCCGGTCAAAGGCATCCACCGCCAGTTTCCGGCCTCCCCTCATGCGGTCCACGAGCAGCGGCAGGTTGTCCTCGGGGATGGTGAAGACCACCGTCATGGGCTGCATGCGGGTGATCACCACCAGCCCGCCGCTGTCGCTGGCATGCACGATATTGCCCGCATCCACCAGCCGCAAGCCGACACGTCCGTCGCAGGGAGCGGTGATGCGGCTGTAGGTCAGCTGCAGTCGCGCGCTGTCCACCTGACCCTGGTCGCTCTTGACAGCCGCCTGGTACTGGCGCACCAGCGCCTCCTGGGTATCCAGCTGCTGGCGGGGGATTGAGTTCTGTGCCCAGAGGGTGCGGTAGCGCTGGAGATCCACCCGGGCATTGGAGAGCTGGGCCTGGTCGCGGGCCATCTGTCCCTCGGCCTGGGTCAAGAGCACCTGAAAGGGGCGCGGGTCGATCCTGGCCAGCAGTTGTCCTCGGCTTACTGTCTGCCCCTCGCGGTAGAGCACTTCCATTAGCTGGCCATCCACGCGGGACCTGACAGTGACGGTGTTCAGCGGCGTTACCGTCCCGATGCCGGTGAGGTAGACGCTGATGTCGCTCTTTTTGGCCGCTTGGGTCACCACCGCCACCGGCGGACTCGGCGGTGTTTTTTTTGTGCCGTCGTTTGCGTCGGGATCCCTGCTGACGAGCATGTAGGTTCCCGCCAAAGCCAGGCAGATCAGGGAGAACAGGAACAGCCATCGCCTGCGAGAAGGGGGCTGGGGAACAGGTATAGGTGTGTCGGTGCTCATGATGATGAAACGAAGCCTCCCAATGGGATACGTGCCGTGCCGTTTTGACAGGACGGTGATATAAAACAGCGGGCGGCAACGAGAATAGTCTTCCCGCGCCGCCCGTGCAACAATTCATCATTCGTATTCCCTGGGGTGGTCCCACAGGATACGAGAGGTTATAGGACTGGAAACGGACTGGTGAGAAATCCGTATCAGCGTCTCCGCCCTCCACCGGAAGGAGCGCCTCCCCGGGAAGGTGCCGTCATTCCGCCCATACTCCGATGACTCCCGCCACTTGGGGCGCGGTGGAACGAGGGTGCACTCCCGCGCGGAGCCGTGCCGTACGTCCTGCCTCCCGTGGTCGGCATTCCGCTGCCCCTGTAGCCGCTGGGTGCCCGATTGCGGCTGCCGTTGAAGATTGTCCTGTCGCTGTGGGGCACTCCGGTTGACAGGAATCCCCGTGGCCGGGAAACACCGATGCCGCCATAGGTGCGCCCATGGTAGCGCGCCCGCGGATCGACGCGGTACACCCGATGCATTCTGTGGTCGTTATAGTGATTCGACACACTATAACCGCCATGCACGACCAGGTGAAAGTCGTTCATGACGTAGAACCCGGGGAACCAGAAGCCGAAACTCCAGAATGGTGAGGGAATCCAGCTGTACAGGTAGTAGTAGTCCCGGGGCGGGGTGTAGTAGGTGACGACGGGAGGGCCCTGCTGGTAATAGTAGTTGTTGATCACCGCCGGATTGGGATAGCCGTTGGCTTTTGGCTGGCTGTCCGGTGCCTTGTCGCCTTCCGCATAGGGCCTGATTCCCAGGCTGAGTTCCTGGTTGACGCGCTGGAAGCGCCCGAGGGCCTCGTCCTTTTCGAAGTGCAGTTTGTTCGCCTCGGCTGAGGCGCGCACCGCACCCTGGAGTTCGGCGATGATATCGGGCGTCACCGGATAATCGGCTATCCAGCCGTTGCGCGGTACGATACCAACCTCGGCAAGCTTGCTCTCCGCCTCGACCTCGTTATCGGTGGATACGATCTCCAGCGCCTCGGCCAGCTTGATGGCAAAGGCGCCTTCGCGCACCAGTTGCTGGCCAATGGGAGGTTGCTGGGCCTGCCCGGTTTCCGTTTCGGCGGAAACCGCCATGGGCATGCTCAGCAGGAACAGACAGAGAAGCAGCTGCATACCCGTTAACCTGGCGCATCTTTTCATGGTCCGAATCTCCTTTCCCGTGGGGTGGCTCCTGTCCCTTTTAAGTATACAACACCATGGCAATGGCACGACGGTTATGGCCGGAAACAGGCGTTTCGTGTCCTCTACCTGTGGAAGACGCGACATCCGCCCAAAAGGTTACGGGATGGATGAAGAATATTCATCGACTTTTGCGCCACATCTTCGGGTGGCACCAGCTGCAGGCTCCAGGTTTGAAGAGCCTCTCTGGCCGTGATTCGGTCGTCAGGCGCGTAGCCTGGCGGGGAAAAGGGATGCTGCTTGGTTGCGCGACGGGAAAATGTATGCTTTGCTAGAGGTGATGCGACATTTATACTACGACAAGCCGGAAAAGGAGATACATTCATGGCCACCATCATTGAAACCATCCGAAACGACGCGAGATTGAACAGTCTCGCGGTGTCTCTGGAAAAAGCCGGTCTGGCTGCCACCCTGGACGGAGCTGGCCCCTACACCCTGTTCGCTCCCGACGACACCGCCTATGCCAGGATGAACTTCGCGGAGCAACTGAAAGACATCCCGAACCTGATCGAGACCATGAACTATCACCTGGTTGCGGAAAAGCTTACCGCCGCCCAGGTCTCGGCCTCGGATTTTATCTCCACCGAAAACGGCAAGTCCCTGACGGTTGAACATGACGAGGGGGAGGCGGTCATCGATAACGCCAAGATCGTCAGCGGTGACATCGAATGCTCCAACGGCATCATCCACATAATCGACAACGTCTTTCAGCCGCGTCTGTCGGGCTGGTACCGCGAAGACCTGTCGTGAGCCTCTCCTTGCGTCCTTCTCCCTGGTCCACTGCACGAAATGCATGGCTGAGAAGTCTGGCGACAGACGAGAACTACGCCTGACCTTCGTTGCTGAAACACGCAAAAGGCCGGATTCTGACATGAATCCGGCCTTTTTGTCGTCTGTCGGGCAGCAGGCCCTGGTTCGGCGACGGGACTACTTCCTGGCCGGTTTGGCCTTTGTGGTGAAGCTGCGCACTGAGCTTACGGTGGTGCCGCCGTTTTCATCCAGGTCCGTTACCCTCCACCAGTAGCGGGTGTTGGGCTCCAGGATGATGGTGGTGTTGTCCTTTACCATGGGATCAAAGTGCATGCGCGCTTTTTTTGCGCTGCGTTCGATCATTACGGTCGTCCAGTCGGTCAGAGTCTCGTCTTTCGTGTATTCGAGCTTGTAGCTGACAATATCCTTCCTCTCCACGCCGGGGCTGTGTTTCCACATGAAGAAGGCGGGATGCCAGTTCACTTTCGTGGCGCCAGCGGCCGGGAAGATCGGTTGCGGTCCCTGCAGGGCGCCGTAGACGACGATCTTGCCCTGGTCCACGTAGCCCCAGCCCGCCTCCATGACATCGATGTCGGTGGTTCCGTCCGGAAGCGGGTCCACCTTGATCATGGTCGCGCATTTCGTCGAGAAACCGGCGTTGTGGTCCGCACTGGGATTATACTGCCAGATCGAACCCAGTGCTGGTTTGGTGGAGGGCTGGTCGGGAGGTCCGAGGATCTTCTCGGGGGACACGACCCGGAAGGGCCCTTCGCTGCCTGAGGTCAGCTTGTTGTCGTCGCCGAGCACGCCGGGGGTCAGGTCGGTTCCGTCCGCCTTGATGGCCAGCATAAGCCGGAGGCCGTTTTTAACCCTGATCGGGTCACCGTTCTGGCGCCCCTGTGCATTGGGGGAGCTGTAATCGCACCAGCCGTACGTTTCATTGATCGCCTTGTCCGCTTCCGCGGCATAGAAATAGCTGGCCTGGGGATAGCTGCCGATCACAAAGGGGGCATAGCTGTTCCCCGTGTTGTCGCTGCTGTCTTCCAGCGGATGCTGCTGGGCATAGCCGTCGGGCGAATAGGCAAAGATCCGGGTGGCCGAGGAGGATATTCCCGCTTTTTTCAGCAGATTCTCCATCGTGACGCCGGAATACTGGGTGTAGAAGTCACCCGATTTGGTGGTGTTCATCAGCATGAACTGCCTGTGCTGGGGCATGGCCTCCAGTTGCTTTTTGGTGAAAATGCGGAAAGGTGCGACCACCTTGCCGGGATGGTCGTTCGCATCGCCGGGATAGCGGTTGGCTTGGATCTCGGTGAGATTCGAGTAGCCGTCACTATCGGAATCCTCGTTCTGTATGTTCGCAATCGCCGTTTCGTTACGGCCATTGTCCATGTAGGCTGTGCCGTATGAATTGAGCGTTTGGGCATATTTGCCCGTATCGGCGCCGTAGTTTGTGGCGGCGTGACAGTACTGGCAGCTGCCCAGTGTACTCTTTTTGCCGCTACTGCTGGTGTATACTCCCCCGCCATGGCAGGTGGCGCAGTTGTCCAGCTTCGTGCCCGCCTTGTCTGGGTAAACTCTTAGGAAGTTTCCCGCATCGGTATCGGCGCTCCCGGCGTGATGGTAGGCTGCCGAGGCAACCAGGGCCGTGCCGGCTATGCAGCAGAATAGTACTGCCATGAAAAATGCATTGGTTCTCTTCATGTGTCCTCCTCCCTTTTTTGTAATCCAGATGCTTGCGTACATGCGGACCGCACGTGCTGATTCGTATGAAACTTAGTGGATATGGCGGCCTGGGACGGTGTGGAATCGCGGACAATTGATTCGTTACCGATTCCACTCTCCGCTGTTTTTTGAAAAATCACCCCAGGGGAGCTGTTGATCAAATGCACTCCACTGTCATGGATGTTGCGCTGTTCCGTCACCTCCTTTCGTGACCGCACGGTACGGCCGTGGTTCCAGTAGGCGCCAACCCATAAAAAAACCGAGCACGCCAAAAGGAAATAACCCTTTGGCAGCTCGGCCATCTTCTCTTCAGGGAAGATCCCTCGCTTTCCGCCCCCTCCTCGCGAAGGGTTTGGCCTTTTCAAAAGGAACGTACGATGTGTATGACGGTATATAACAGTGTCTTGTTTGTCGTGTCAAATTATTTCATTAACTTGGTTCCAGCCCGCCGGCCTTTGTTTTAGATAAAAAACAGCTCCTCCTGAGCCCGTTTTTCGGGGAGAGCCATTTTGCTTTATCCTGTTTGTGTGCTAGTCTGGTGCCGCTTCATGGAGTTTACAGAAGGAGGAAATCAGTATGGGTACCATTGGATTCATTGGACTTGGCATCATGGGAACCCCCATGGCGGCGAACCTGATCAAGGCGGGGTTCAGGCTGACGGTCTGGAACCGCACCCCGGAAAAATGCGTTCCGCTGACCGAACTGGGGGCGGTGCAGGCCGCTTCTCCCCGTCAGGTGGTGGAGGCGTCGGATGTCACCATCGCCATGCTTGCCGACCCTGCCGCGGCCGAGGCGGTCTGTCGGGGAGATGAGGGCGTGGTTGCCGGCATCAAGCCGGGCAAGGGATACGTGGATATGTCGACGGTGGCCCCTGAAACCGCCCAATCGGTTGCCAAGGCGGTGCGGGAAGCGGGGGGGCTGTTCCTGGAGGCGCCGGTTTTGGGGAGCAAGAAGCCGGCCGAGGACGGCACCCTGGTCATCCTGGCTGCCGGGGATCGCCCCCTGTTCGATCAGGCGCAACCGGCACTAGCGGCGATGGGAAAGAAGATTCTGTTCCTGGGAGAGGTGGGGCAGGGGGCGCGCATGAAGCTCGTGGCCAACATGGTCATGGGCGGCATGATGACCATGCTCTGCGAGGGATTGACACTGGGCGCCAGGGCTGGACTGGAGTCGGCCGACATCCTGGACGTGCTGGATGCCGGGGCGATGTCGAACCCCATGTTCCGGTTGAAGGGGCCGCAGATCGTCCAGGACAGGTTCCCGCCGGCCTTTCCCCTCAAGCATATGCAGAAGGACCTGCGCCTGGCGCTGAACCTGGGCAACCAGTTGGGGCAGGCGCTGCACACCACCGCTTCGGCCAACGAACTCTTCAAGACGGCGCTGGGAATGGGGCTGGGAGACAGCGATTTCGCGGCGGTCAGCCGGGTTGTCGGCCCCGTGAAACAGTAGCCGCGGAGAGGTTGGCGCTCCGTCAGGCTGGCATCATGAACAGCCCGTAAAAAAAGCCTCCCCCCGTCCTTCCCGTCTGGGAACGGAACAGGGGGAGGCTGTGGCAGGTCAGTTCCCGCCCACATCATCGGACAGCCACCGTCTCAGCCGGCACGTGCGCTGCTCCCCTGACGCCCGTTTCCGCGCTGGCCCGTCACGGCTATTCGCTGGTCAGCTTCTGGATCGACTTCAACTGGTTCCTCAGCTTTTCATTCTCCTGTCGCAAGAGTGTCATCTCCTTCCTCAGCAGGTCGTTTTCCTTTTGTAACTGGACAGGTTCATTGGCCGGGGTCGTGCCGGCCCGCGGCGTTGGCTCGTCCCTCTGGAGCAGATACTCCGTGCCGATGCAGATGCATCCGTGGGGCTGACAGGAGCTGCACGGGGTATACCGGTAGGCTTCCGCGGTTACCTTCTTGGGGGAGGATGTCATGATCGTCCACCCTTCGGCGGAGAGGGACTGCGCGTCGGGTCCCGAGCGCTTGTCGCACTTCTCCTGACACCGTTCTGCCCCCGTGCCTGCTTTGTACTCGATACCGGTGGTGTTGAATACCGTTTTCTGCTCGACTGCGTGGATGGGAGTTGCCGTTAAGAGAAGGATCGACGAAATGAGGGCCAGGCCGGCTGCGGTGCTTTTCATGGGTTTGTTTCCTCCACTGTCTTTTTAATGGTATGACAACAGCCACACCGACTGCCCGTTGGGCGATCCGCCTAGCCGTCCGATAAACTGTGATGGTGTCATGCGTTCGCCGACCGGGGGAGCAGCGGCTTGATATCCACCAGCGGTGTTCCGTCAATGGCTTCCAGGGGACCGACCCTGATCCTGGCGCCGTTTATCTCCAGCACCCTGACCTGGTGCAGGCCGAGGGGATTGGGCCTGTCGGGAGACCGTGTGGCGAACACTCCCGCTAACGGCCTGGTCGGGTCCCTGCGGGGATGCACCTTCAGAACGTCGCGCCGCGCCCGGTGAAGCCAGGTGATCAGGATAAGATCGCACCCCGCCGAAATCCCCTCAAGTCCCTCCGCGAACTCCGGGTTCAGGTCGATCCAGGCCTCGGGCGCACCCTCACACCCCTGGTTGGGCGCTTCCTGACGAGTTTTTAGTTCCGAGTGTATGGTTCCGATCGGTTCGATTTCATAGCTGTCTTTGTTCATCTCACTTCCTTTCCGACCTGCATGAACGTGAGGCCTGACCAGCGGTCGAAGAGAGGGGGGCTGTGGTGGTTAATTTGCTTGATTTTCTTGCATGAACATGAAGAGCGTCATCCATCTTCAATGGTTCAATGCCTGGCCCCAGGACCCCCGGTTCCCCTATCCCAGACCCCTGTAATAGGAAGTCAAATCAGCCCGGCCTCGCCACCTCAGCACCGAGCCTGACCAATTCCTTAATTCGTCTAATATCCTCGACGTGATCGAGGCTACTCGCAAAGCACTCTAAACTGACCGCGTCGAGTTTCGGCGCAATCCGGCGTAAGCGCGCAAGCGCAGCTCGGTCACCAGTTCGAGCTAATGCCAATAGGGCGTCAAAATGAGCGCGAAGCTCCTTGATGTGAATGATCGGAGCCTGACGCGTTCGATTGTCGGCGATGAAATCATCGTGGAACGAGGACGCAGCGGCCTGATCATGATCCCGAATCTCCTGCTGTAGACTCGCGATTTGTTGTTCCAAGTTGCCGTAACTTTGTTCTTGAACGAGATAATATCTGTAGGAACCTTCTAGAGCACCCACAAGGAAAATTCCCAGCGCAATGACTAGCCATGATGTCAACGACCAGTGGGGCAATAGTGTGAAAGTATCCAACCTCGCTCTTAGAGCGGGCGGAAGCAGGTTATCACGAGCGAATGTAATTACACCCAGCAGCGCGTATGCGCCGCCAAGAACCGCTATCAACCACCCGCGATATACCGTTTTGAAGTAGCGTAATCTTCCAGTGAGTGGTGTCATAATGTTTTTTCTCGCTGAATCGTATCTTGATGTGCACAGAAGAATGGTCGTTGAACAGACAGCAGTGGGGCCTTGAAGGCTTGAACCTGCCGAATATCCTGCAATTTTCCGGAAATATTCAAGCATGAACCTTGCAGACATAGTCCCTGATACGAAAAACTCCACCACTGCATCATTCAACGATGGCCCTCGTTCCCTTCTGCCCCGGCTCCAATTCCAGACGAGTTGTCATTCTCCCGGCTGTAATGCGACTGCACTATAGCATTTGCGTTCCGTCGCCTTCAATTAAAGATATTGAAAAAACAGGGTGGTGTGCGGCGGTGATGTCACACGATCCCCGCCAAAGGCGCAGGCATGAGGCTTATACCCAAAACGGTATATAACCGATATTTCAGATACTTAAAATGGAGCGACATGCCTGCCGGTCTGGTTCAGGAACACCTACCTTGGTTGAGATGTCTTCTCGGGTTCCGCGAAAAGCGTGCGATTGCTCATGAAAAATCGGAGCGTTTGCGACTGTTTCCGGGAGAATTAAAGCTGTTGCTGAAGGGGATCGGTGTGGACGGCAGGCTGGTGGGGGATCCGACGAAGATGGCGTGTGGGGTGAAACGTGCCGCACAAACAAAGAATCCGAGTACCCGGGATGGGGTACTCGGATTCAATATCGATTGGCGCGCCCGGAGAGATTCGAACTCCCGACAACCTGGTTCGAAGCCAGGGACTCTATCCAGCTGAGCTACGGGCGCTTGAAATAGATGGCTGCTGAAGCTGCTGCCATTCGAGGGTACACATAGCACAGCAGGGGAAAAAAGGGTAGGGTTTCTTGCTTCAGGGCTTTTCCACGCCCTGCCCCTGCTGTGTGATGAATGAGCGTATCTGGTCGGCTGTTTCGCTGGTGCTGTCCAGGCTCAGGTAGCGCTGCCAGATCTCCCGGGCGCGGTCGATGCGATTCAGGTCGAAGGCGTAGACATAGCCCAGGTTGTACAGGCTTTCCAGGTTGCCGGGATCGATTGCCAGGGCTTTTTCGAAGTTCGCCAGCGCACGGGCGGTATCGCCTTTCTGGCGGAACATGGCGCCCTGGTCGTTGAGCACATCCGTATCGTCCGCCTTGAGCGCCAGGGCACGGTCATAGGCCTGGATGGCCTGCTCGGGCATGTCGGCGTCATACCAGGCATTGCCCAGCTCGACCCATGCATCGACATCCTCGGGCTGGGAATTCGTGCGTCCCTGGGCGTCGTTGATGCGCTGGAGCATCTCCCGGGACAGGAGCGGGTCGTTGGGGGAGCTGGTCGCAGCCATCCCCACTGCCAGGTCGTCGCCCTCCTCGCCTTGGTCGGCCTCTTCCTCGGGGCAGACCAGGTCGGCAACCCTGTCCAGCACCGAGTCAGGGGCGATCGACTCCTTGTGGCTGCCTCCCGGTATGCGGGCCAGCCTGTTCCCCCTCCACCCCAGGATGTCCACATATTCCAACCGGTACGTCCTTTCATTGCAGTCGATCCCATGCTGCTCCAGGTGCAGGGCGTACTGTTTGTGTCCGTACCTTTCCGCCGCTGCCAGGCGCTCCGCTTCCCCCTGGGGCGTGAACTGCAGCAGTACCGTAAGGGAGGGATCATCGCTCTGTTGCAATGACTCCATCTCAAGGGCGACCTGATAGCGCGCGGTCCGGGTCAGCCTGTGCCACTGGGCCGCGTGAACCGGTTCGTCCGGAAAAACGCAGATCACGAGGAGCGGGATAATGAGTAGTCCCGGCAGAAGCATTCCCGTCCGGGAAATCGTTTGTGTCTTCACGCGGGGCCTCCCGTGGATAGGCGCGTACTACAGAATCAGAGCAGATGGCTAGCATTGTACGCATGATACGGCTCTTTTCAATGATCAATCCGCGCGCAGGGATAAATTTGCGCTGCCGGTCCCCTTCGGCCTTGACGCTCCCCTGCTTTTGGATTAGTTTGCTTTGTTCAAACCAATGCTGTGGAGTTTTGTTTATGCGCGTGATTGCCGGGAGTGCGCGGGGAACCAGGCTTGCCGCGCCGCGGGGCATGCGAACGCGCCCGACAGCGGATCGTGTCCGGGAGGCGCTCTTCAGCATCATACAGAGCCGCTATGAACTGGATGGTGCCAGGGTGCTGGATATGTGCGCCGGCACCGGCGGACTGGGCATCGAGGCGCTCAGTCGCGGGGCGTCGACCTGCTGTTTTGTCGAGAAGGATCGCGAGGCGCTGAAATGCCTCAGGCAGAACCTGCTCGCCACGCGCTGCGCCGAGCGCGCGACCCTGCTGGAGATGGACCTGCTCAGGGCGCTGCCCCTGTTGGCCGGACGCGGCAGCCGCTTTTCAATCATTTTCTTTGATCCGCCCTATGCCTCGGAACTCTACACGCCGGTGATGCGCAGCCTGTCATCCCTGGAATTGCTGGAACCGGAGGGTCTGTTCATCGCCGAGAGCGCGGCCCGTGCCATTCTGCCGGAGCGCGAGGGATGTCTTGTCAGGAGTGATCGGCGGGTATACGGCGATACTGCGTTGGCATTGTACGTTTTGGGGGAAGAATGAAGAAAATTGCCGTGTATCCCGGTTCGTTCGATCCGATCACCTATGGCCACCTGGACATCATCAACCGTGGGCTGAAGGTCTTTGACGAGATTATCGTCGCGGTTGCCTGCAATTCGCAGAAAAAGTCGCTGTTCAGCATCGAGGAGCGCATGGCTCTGATCAGGCGGGTCGTTGACCAGGACCGTGTCAGGGTTGACACTTTTACCGGTCTTCTGATAGATTACGTGACTCGCCAGAACGCGGATGTGATCATTCGCGGACTGCGCGCAATCTCGGATTTTGAATACGAATTCCAGATCGCCCAGATGAACAGCAGCCTGGGTCATGACATAGAAACACTGTTCATGATGACATCGTTGCAGTACGGCTACCTCTCCTCTTCCATTGTCAAGGAAGTCTGCGGTTTACGGGGAAATATCGACGGCTTCGTTCCCCCTGAGGTGAAGAGCGCCCTCAGATTGAAATACGGCCTGGACTGATGGCCGAAAAAAAGCATAACCGCGCGGGGAGGATGAATCGCGGTTAGTGAGTCAGCAAAGGAACTTTCATGAAATTAGCGGATCGCGTGCACAGAATCCAACCATCACCCACGCTTGCCATAGATGCAAAAGCAAAGGCCCTCAAGGCTCAAGGAGTCGATGTGATCAGTTTCGGCGCCGGAGAGCCTGACTTCGACACCCCCGACGCCATCAGGGATGCGGCCAGGAACGCCATCGACTCCGGTTTCACCAGGTACATGCCGGTGGGAGGCGCCGACGACCTGAAGGACGCCATCATCCTCAAGATGAAGCGGGACCACGGTATCGAATACAGCCGTGCCGAGATCTGCGTCTCCTGCGGCGCCAAGCACAGCCTGTACAATATCTCCCAGGCCCTGATCCAGGAAGGGGACGAGGTCATCATCCCGGCCCCCTACTGGGTCTCCTATCCCGATCAGGTGGTGCTGGCCGGCGGGACACCGATTTTTATCCAGACCGATGAGAAGTCGGATTTCAAGATCACCCCCCGGCAGTTGGAAGCGGCCATCACCCCCCGCACCAAGGCCATGATTCTCAACTCCCCCTGCAACCCCACCGGCACCAGCTACACCGGGGAAGAGCTGCGGGCCATCGCCCAGGTCTGCCTCGCCCATGACTTCATCATCATCTCCGACGACATCTACGAGCGGCTGATCTACGACGGTCAGGTTTTCAGCAACATCGTCCAGGTGGCACCGGAACTGAAGCAGCGGGTTGTCCTGGTTAACGGCGTGTCCAAGACCTACGCCATGACCGGCTGGCGCATCGGCTACGCCTGCGGCCCGCAGGAACTGATCGCCGCCATGACCAAGATGCAGTCCCAGTCAACTTCCAACGCCTGTTCCATAGCCCAGAAGGCTTCCGTCGAGGCCATTGCCGGTTCCCAGGAAAAGGTGACCGCCATGGTTCAGGAATTTGAAAAACGCCGTACCTATATCGTGCAGCGGTTGAATGCCATGCCGGGAGTCACCTGCTTCAATTCCACCGGCGCCTTCTATGCCTTCCCCAACTTTTCCGCCCTCTATGGCAAGAGCTTCAACGGAAAGATCATTGCCAGCTCCACCGATCTAGCCGATTATCTGCTGGAGGAGGCCAAGGTGGCGTTGGTTCCGGGGGTCGCCTTTGGCGACGACAGGTATGCCCGGCTCTCCTATGCCATCGGCCTGGAGAGTATCGCCGAGGGCATGGATCGTCTCGAACGGGCGATCCAGAACCTGAAATAGCAGCCTCGCGCGGAGACGCCATCGGCGTCTCCGCGCTACCGTACTGTTGCATGCATGCCAGGGGGAAACATGATTACCAGGGATATGATTATCGCCGATATCATCAGGAAATACCCCGAAACCCTGCCGGTCTTCAAGAAACACCGGCTTGAGTGTTATGAGTGCCAGATCTCAGATCTGGAGACACTGGAGCATGGCGCCGAAGTTCACCGGGTGGGCATCGACGGGCTGCTTGAAGAGCTCAACCGTTCCATTGCCTGATACCTTCCCTGTTCCGAATCTCCTCTCCATTGTTCCGGATGCCTTGACGGGAACCAGCAGATGAGCTACCTGGGGGATTACGCCAGTTTCTTTACAGCCGGGATGAAGGTCGGTGTCGGCATTCCCCTGCCCAACGCCGAAACGTTCCTGGATTGGGCGATGATATACGAGGTCGACGAGGACCTGGTCATCCTGCAGCTTTCCCGCGACCAGCTGCCGGAGTCCGTTGCCCTGCATGTGGGACAGATCCTTGACCTGCGCGGCGGCAAAGACGACAGCGCCTACAGCTGCCGGGCGATCATCGTCAGCGAGTGGCGCGGCAATGTCATCCAGCTGCGCCTGGTCGGCGAGATCGTTACCGACGAACTGCGCGAATTCTACCGCGTGGATGCCTTCCTCCCCATCAAGTACTACATTTCCCCCCAGCAGAACCCCGATGTCCTGCGCACGGAGTGGGCCGAGCGTCACCGCCAGCGCCTGGAGGATGAGCTGCTCCGCAAGCAGCAGCCCTGGGAGGTTACCTTCGTCGCTGAAGACGCTGAACTCCCCCCTGAACGGCTGCTCTCTCCCCAGGATGACGGCGATGATCAGGATCCGTCGTGGGACGGCATCATCCCGCTGGCGGCCAACATCAGCGGCGGCGGCATGCGTATCGTCGCCCACCAGCGCTTCCAGGTGGGCGAGTATGTGCCGCTTGAGATCATGCTGCCCGTGCCGCGCCGGATCGTCGAGGCGGTGGGGAAGGTGGTGTTCACCACCCCCAACCGTGGCGTTGCCGGCGACCGCGAGAGCTACAGCCTGGCCCTGAAATTCGTCTTTATCGACGAACGCGACCGCGATGCCATCGTCAAGCACATTGCCGCCATCCAGTTGCAGCGCATCCGCCAGATGCGCGAGCTCTTTGCCCTGCGCGATGAGGCTGATGGTCTGGATGGGGGAGGCACGGTCGACCGCTTCCGCAGTCAGCGCACCATCGCCTATGGAGCGGTTCTCCTGGCCTTTCTGGTCGTGCTGGTCCTCTACTTCCGCGAGTATGCGGCCAATCATCCCAAGAGCGTGATCGGTGAGACCTTCGAGACCGGCATCCGCACCTATCTGGAGAGGATAGGCAGATAGCCGGAGGACCACCGGCTGCCTCACCCCTGCTTGAAGCGTTCTGCCGCCGCTCCATTCCCGTCATGCCGTTCCTCTTTTTCCTGTGATCCACTCTTGCCGCGTGCCAATGGGGAGGTCGTGCCCCTGATGCGCTCACCTTTTCCGGAACGCTTCCGCCGCGACTGCTCCGGCGGCTTCGAACCATATCCCACACCCGACGAGGGAGCTTGACATGGCGCAAAAACCCATACTCTGCCCTCGCTGCCGGACCCTGATCGGCAGCGAGGAACAGACCTGTTCACGCTGCGGGACATCCCGCAACGCTTCCTGGTGGCAGTTCATCAACCGGACGGCCGGGGTATTGGAAGGGGAGTGGCTGGTCAGGGCGCTGATCACGCTCAACCTGGTGTATTACTGCGTTTCGCTGCTGGTCAGCTTGTATATCGGCAGGGGAGGCGGGTTTCTCTCTCCCGATCGGGTGAGTCTGTTGCTGCTGGGGGCTACCGGCAGCGTGCCTCTGGACCAGTTCGGCCGCTTCTGGTCGCTGTTGAGCGCCAACTACCTGCATGGCGGCATACTGCACCTGCTCTTCAACCTGATGGCGCTGCGACAGATCGGTCCCTGGGTCGTTAACGAGTACGGGCCCAGCCGCATGTTCATCATCTATACCCTGGGGGGCATCTTCGGCTTCTGGGTTTCCTGGCAGGCGGGGGTGGCCTTCACCATCGGCGCGTCCGCCGCCATATGCAGCCTGATCGGCTCCCTGCTGTACTTCGGAAAGAGCAGCGGCGGGGCCTACGGCGCCTCGGTGTACCGGGAGGTGAGCGGCTGGGTGGTCAGTCTGCTGGTTTTTGGCCTGATCGTGCCGGGGATTAACAACTGGGGGCATGGCGGCGGCATCCTCGGCGGGATCCTGTTGGGCATGCTTGTGGGCTACAACGGACGCAGCCGCGAGACGTCGTGGCACCAGGGGGTGGCGCTGCTCTGTGCAGCAATGACCGCGGCTGTTCTGATCTGGCCACTGTTGACCATGCTGCCGGGCTAGTACCCTGTAACGCTTGTTTTTTCGTACCAAACCCTCCCCTTGTCAGGGGAGGGTTAAAGGCTTCCCCCCTGACAAGGGGGGGCTGAGGAGGGTTGGTTTTAGGTGTTACGCAGTACTAGGGATCAGCCGTTCCCGTCTAAGCGAAGATCGCGTCGCTGAAGTGGCAGGCGCAGAGACGGCCCGGCCGCTTCAGCTCCAGGGGCGGCGGGGTGCTGCGGCAGATCTCCCGGCTATGGCGGCAGCGGGGGTGGAAGCGGCAGCCGGAGGGCAGGGCAAGGGGGGAGGGGATGTCGTCCGTAAGGATCAGCTCCCTGCGCTCTCCACGGCGCCGTATGCGGGGGATGGCGGCTATCAGGGCCTCGGTGTAGGGGTGCAGGCAGTGGCTGAACAGTTCCGCTGCCGGGGCGCTCTCCACGATGGCTCCCAGGTACATGATGCAGACCCGGTCGCAGATGTGGCGTAGCACGGACAGGTCATGGGAGATGATCAGCAGTGAGAGGTTGAAGGTCGTCCTCATGCTCTGCAGCAGGTTGATGATCTGGGCCTGGATGGATATGTCCAGGGACGATACCGGTTCGTCGGCGATGATGACCGAGGGAGAACTGGCCAGGGCGCGGGCGATGCCGATGCGCTGGCGCTGGCCACCGGAAAACTCGTGGGGAAAGCGGTGGTACTGCTCCGGCGTCAGCCCCACGGTGGCCATGATCTCCTCCACGCTGGAGCGTCGCGCTGCCGCCGTCCCCTGTCCGGCGATGACCAGCGGTTCGGCGATGATGTCGCCGGCTCGCATGCGCGGGTTGAGGGAGGAGAAGGGGTCCTGGAAGATCATCTGGGTCTGGCGTCGGAAGGCGCGTGCCTCTGATCGGGACATCTCCGTAAGCGTTGTGTCGTTGAAACGCACCCGTCCCTGGTCAGGTTCCAGCAGTCCGGCCAGAATTCTGGCCAGGGTCGATTTTCCGCACCCCGACTCTCCGGCGATTCCCAGGGTTTCCCCGCGGACCAGTTTCAATGAGACATCGTCCACCGCCGTGAGCAGGCCGGTCCCGGCGGTGGGGCCGCCCCGTACCCGAAACCGTTTCAACAGCCGATCTCCCCCCAGGATGACAGTCTGGTCGCTCATGAACTTCTCCAGCAGCGCAGCAGGTGCCCCGGCGCGACCTCGCGCAGTTCCGGAACCTGGTGGCGGCATTCGGGGAGCGCCAGCGGACAGCGCTCGCAGAAACCGCACCCGGGGAGAACGCTGGAAAGGCTTGGCGGTTGCCCTGCCAGGGTTAGCAGCGGTTTGCCCGGTTCGGCGTTCTGGGGGAGCGAGGCCAGCAAGGCTTGGGTATAGGGGTGGCGAGGGGTTCCCAGCAGCTCCCCGCTGGGGGCCGATTCAACGATCTTGCCGGCGTACATGACGCAGGTGTGGTCGGAACGTTCGGCAACGATGCCCAGATCATGGGTGATCAGCAGGATGCCCATGTCGGCCGTTTGCCTCAGGGAGTCGATCAACTCCAGTATCTGGGCCTGGATGGTCACATCCAGCGCCGTTGTCGGTTCGTCGGCGATCAGCAGGCTGGGACCGCAGGCCAGCGCCATGGCGATCATCACCCGTTGGCGCATGCCGCCGCTCAGTTGGTGGGGGTAGTCGGCCAAACGCTCGCGAGACGCCGGGATGCCGACCCTCTGCAGCAGTTCGGCGGCTTCCTCCCTGGCCTCGCGCCGTTTCATCCGGCGGTGTAGCAGCAGCGGTTCCATGATCTGTTCGCCGATGCGCAGCACCGGGTTGAGGGAGGTCATCGGCTCCTGGAAGACCATGGAGATGCGGCTCCCCCGGATGGAGCGCATTTCCTCCGTCGAGAGGGCCAGCAGATCGGTCCCCTCCAGTCGCACGGCCCCGGACCGGATGAAGCCGGGCGGGGGGACGAGTCGCATGATGGAGAGGGCGGTCATGGATTTGCCCGATCCCGACTCTCCCACCAGCGCCAGGGTCGTTCCCCTGGTGATGGAGAAACTGACCCCGTTGACCGCGGCTACGGTGCCACGGGGAGTGGCGAAGCAGGTATGCAGATCGCTTATATCCAGCAGGGCAGGCACGTGTGACCTCGTGAGGAATGTTTCGTCGGATTCCGCAATCATCGCGGCCGTTGCAGCATACACAATACCGACCGGCCGTGCCAAGCACTTATGAACGTTTTTCTGCTCAGTACCCCTCTCTTCCCCTCTTCTGCCCGACAACCTTGACCATCTGTCGCATCATGGAGGCGGACATGTCCCTGGTCATCTCACCCAGGGCGCCCATGGTTGCCCTGGAGAATTTCCGGGCAGGTTCGCTCCTCAGGAAGGTAGTGTAGTCCCGCAGTTCACCGTCGCTCAGGTCCCGATAGCTGTTGGCCAGCCCCGCCTGAATCTGTTTCCGCAGCAGTGGCGCGAGTTCATGCTTCTTGCTCTGGATCTTGCGCAGGATCTCTCTCCTGGCCGCTTTCCTGTCGGCGGTTCCCCCGGGAATGGCGCCGGCAACGCCGCCAATGGCATCCACGATCACCTGCTGCGCCGTCTCCGTGGCCCTTCCGGCTTTGTCCAGTTCCCCGATCAGTGCCCAGCGCCGTGCAGAGGGGGGATTGCGTTCCAGATCCATCAGCACCTGCTGCGCCATTTCCGGCGACATGGCGCCGCTGCTCTCCTGGGCTGCCGCGATCTTCACCCCCAGCGGGGTCTGGGACCAGGCCAGGACTCTCTCCATGGTTGCGCTGTCCAGGTGGGAGCGGTAGTAGGCCCGGATCTTCCGTTTGGCTCGTTCCGGGTCGAATGCGGCCAGGGCCCGGTCGAAGATGCCTGCCAGTTCGCCGTTGGCTGCGGATGACCTGACCCCGGTTTCGAACTGCTGGATGAACAGGTCGATCTGGCGGTCGAAGCCGGCCCCCTTCATCAGACGCTCCACAAGGTCGTGTGACCGCGCTCCAGCTGTTTTCCTTGCCCGCGAATCGGGCAGCGAGCGCTCGGCATAATTCCCGATCCGGCTGCCCTTCTGGGTTTCTTCCAGCAGGACCTCATCCACGGGAAACTCGTAGAGCGTCTCGGATCTGCTGAGGTAGACCATTGAGCCCTCAAGCCAGGCCGAGTCGCCGATCTCCCTGGAACCGTCCCTGAAAAAGACCGTTACTGTCCCGAATGCCGGGGTGGTGAGTGCTATCGCGAGAAACAGGGTGATGAAAATCGTCTGCCGCATGGGTATCTCCTTGCCTGCTGGTTTCGTATGCCACACGCTCTTCTGCCGTTTTCTCCGGCCTGGTAATAGTGCGTCAGTGGGGGGAAGGCTCGCTTGCCGTTGCGTCAACCTGCCGCGGTCGTTCCGGGAGATTACTCGTGCGCCGCTTCATTCAGTATCCGCCGGATCCGCTCCCCGGTGTCCGGGTGGGTGGAGAGATAGTTGCGCACCGCAGAGTCGCTGCCGTTCGTTCCGCCACTGCGGACATTGAGCTGTGCCTGCAGGCGCCCCAGTATGTCGGCATAGCAGCGCAACGGCACGCCGGACGACTTCATCCAGGCGATGGCGGCGTCATCCGCCTCTCGTTCGAAATCCCGGGAAAAGGAGGCATTCACCAGGGCCGTTGGCAGGGTGGCTGCCAGTGAGGTTATCGACACCAGGTCGCCGGTCAGGGTGGCCAGGATCAGGCCGGAGGCGGAACTCTGCAGGATGTGGCGCAGGACGTGGCGACCGCGTACGTGTCCCAGTTCGTGGGCCATGATGGCGGCAAGTTCGTTGTCCTCTCTGGCCAACCTGACCAGGTCGTCGGTGATGATCACGATTCCCGAGGGGAGTGCAAGGGCATTGGCCCCGAGCTTCGGGGAGGAACGGAATTCAAGACGATAGCCCGCGCCATCCGCCCCTGCTCCGGCAACGCGCCGGAACAGCTGGGTCAGTTCATGGCGGCGCTCCTTGCCGAGGGTGGAAGGGTGCATCAGGACACGGTCCAGGGTGGCCAGGGATTCGCGCCCCAGGGTGCGTTCCGTGGAAATCGGCAGGGCCAGGGACGCCCGCTGGGCAAGGGTGGGCAGGCCGTAGCGCAGGAACAGGAATACTGTCAGCACGGTCAGGAACAATGCCCCCGCTGCCAGCGGCAGGCTCTGCTCCCAGCGGTGCAGCAGGCGCTGGCCGGGCGCCCCGCCGCAGGCACGCTCCAGTTCAGCCAGCAGTTCAGGGTCATGGAGTTCGCACACACCGCCATCGGGCAAGCGAAGCGTGCGGCGGACCGAGCCCACACCCGGTGGGATGCTCACGACCGCTACCGGATAAGTGCGCTCCACACCGTTGGCGCGGATGGTTACCTGCGCTCCGTCGAGGAGGAGCAGAGCCTCCCGGCGGGTCGAAACCTTGCCATCAAAATATGCGACCGGCGCTGATTTCATCGGACGTCTCTTTCCCCACGGCATCTGCCCTGCTTTCGCCGGCCGGGGCCTTCCCGTGTGCGCTCAATTTCACATCTGCAGTAGGGGGTTACAGGGCGATATCCACTGACATGTCGAAAAGATCTCCGATTTCTTCGCCTGTCGCACCCACGGCCCGGCCGCTGCCGGCTGCCGCGACGACTGCATCCAGGCCGTCCGTTGCGTGCAGTTCCAGGCGCTGGAAGCGGTAGCGCGCCAGGCGGACCGTGGCCCAGGGCACCATCAGGCCAAGGCTGAACATGATCGCCAGGGCGTTGGTCACGAACAAAAGTGCCATGTCCCGTGTGCGCAGAGTACTGCGAAAGCTGTCCTTTCCCAGGCTGGTGGCGTTCCAGCACAGATTGGCCATGGCGGTTTGGACGTAGACCATGATGATGAAATAGAGGAGCGGCAGCGCCAGGATCGGGAAGATCATCAGACCGCCCAATGCCCTCGCACCTCCATGGACGGAAGCTGCGGAGAACGGGGCGCCGCACAGGGCCGCGCACACTGCCACAAGGCCGGCTGCCGCCATGGCGGACAGCGCCACCTTGAAGGAAAGCTTGTAGAAATCCTTTGCCGTTGCGCTGAAACCGAACGGGACGGAGCCATAGCTGCTGTTCTCGACCATGAACTTTTTCTGGCGGTAGAGCATGTAGGGGCCCAACAGGCCGAGGCTGAGAACGGCGAGGATCGGCAACCCGGCGAAGGCCAGATATGCCTGGCGATAGTCGGGACGGAAGCCGAAGCGGATGTTGCGGTGGGAGGCGTTGACGGCATTGAATATGCGCGAACGGACCAGCAGCCAGGGAAAGGCGATGAAGATGATCAGGGCGATCCCCGCGCTCAGGGGCGCGCTGACCTGCTTTCCGATGCTGAACAGGATGAAGGCGCCGGCAGCGACCAGCCATCCCCTGAAGAGCACCATCGGGTCTGCCAGGTACTCGAACGGCTGGCCGTGCAGGGTCGTGCTGCCGTAGAAGAAACGACGCCGGCGAACCTTGGCCCATGGGGAAAAGATGCCGATGGTAACGATCTTGAGTAGTGTGTTGACGATCCAGATGCCGAAATAGTCGCCGGCGCTTCCCTGGAAGGAAAATTCCAGCGTTCGGGGATTGGGGCGTGGGGGAGGCTGTGGGGTAATGGGGGCTTGTGCAGGCGCTGCGCTCCCCGGCCCGGTTGCCGGCAATGGCGAAGCGTCTTCAGGTCTGCTGCCGGTGGTGGCTTCAGGCTCCGGCTGTGCCATCCTGGTTCGATCATTAAGGGGGAAAGCCTGCTTGCAGCGGGGACAGGTGGCCTGTCTGGCGCCTTCGGGGATGGACTGTCGCGGAACAATCCTGGAATATGCGCAGCAGGGGCAGATGATGGTTATCTGTTCTGGCATGGTGTCTCCTTGCTGAAATGAGCCGCAATGAAAAGAGCCTGTCTCACAAAGGCAGGCTCCCATGATCAGATGGACCATCATCCGTCACTTCGGCAGCTCCTCTGCCCAGCTTGTGCTGGGTGGTGGCTTTGTGCCACACGGTTACCCGTGCTTTACCCTTTCGGCGACTTCATCGATTCTTTTTTTGGGGTTGTTGCTAACGACCTGTAGGGAACGTCCGCATGTCGATGCGGAATCTATAATAGGTCGATTAACGCATGTCAATACAAATGTGTAAAGAGTGTGTACAAAACTGATGAATCATCAGTCATGGCACCGTGCCGGCCCACCGGATGGAAATCTTGTCGGTGGTTCATCCCAGGTCCCGGCTCTGCTGCAGCAGGGCAAGGAAGGCTTTTAAAAGCGTTGTCATCCGTTCGCTTTCCCTGGTCAGGATTATCAGGGTTCTCTTCAGGTTGAGCGGGGTGGCCACTTCAACCAGCCAGCCGTTGTCCAGTTCCCGCTGTACAGCCATTCTCGACAGGCAGCCCACTCCTAGTCCGGCTTCCGCCGCCTTCTTGATCGCCTCGGTATGCCCCAGTTCAAGGGCAATGGAGAAACGCACCCCCTTCTTCTCCATTGCGGCCTCGAATATTTCCCTGGTGCCGGAGCCTTTCTCCCGCATGATCCAGGAGGCGTTCTTCAGCATCCCCGGAGTTGCCCGTTTCTCCTCGGCCCATGCGTGTCCCGTACCTGCGATGACGACCAGTTCGTCCCGCCTCCAGGGTGTGGCGGTGAGTGAAGGGATATGGGGAATCCCCTCGATCAGTCCCAGGTCAAGTTCTCCACGCTCCACCCCCGTCTCTATCTGCTGGGCATTGCCGACCTGGAGCAGCGCCCGGGCACTGGGGTACAGTCGCGAGAACTCCCCCACAATGGCGGGAAGCATGTAGTTGCCGATGGTGGTGCTGGCCCCCAGGTTCAGGGTTCCCTTCGGCTCCGCAACGGACTCGTCCAGAAAGCGCTCGATTGTGCGGACCTTCACGAGCACCTGACGGACCTCCGGCAGTATCCGCCGGCCGCGGTCATTGAGCAGCAGCCGTTTGCCCTGTCGCTCGAACAGCGGAGCGCCTGCCAGTCGTTCAAGTTCGGCAATGGCCATGCTGGCCGCCGACTGGGTGAGTAGCAGCTCCTGGCTCGCCTGGGTGACGTGGGCGCAACTGGCCACTTTCTCGAATATTTCCAGCTGCCTGAGAGTGATCGCCATGTCACGTTACCATAAATATAATTGATTGTTTTGATATTAATTACGAATTTGAACTTATAACAGGTGGCCTGTATACTGCAAGCGGATACTGACATTGAGGAGGAGAATATGGAACACAGCAGGCTGCAAAAGGTTTTGTTTGGCGTGTGTCTGGCACTATGCGCCGTGCCCTGGATCGGTACCGCCACGGCATTGATCATGGGGATGGTTTTCAGCCTTGTTCTGGGCAATCCCTGGCCCCGTAAATCGGCCCATTTCAGCAAGATCATTTTGCAACTCTCCGTTGTCGGGCTCGGTTTCGGCCTTGGCCTGGGAGAGGTGATCCGTACCGGCAGGGATTCGGTGGTCTACACCCTGGTGGGCATCAGTTGTACGCTCGTCCTGGGGTATCTGCTGGGCAGGCTGTTCGGAACGGATGGCACCACCTCCGCCCTGATTTCCTTCGGCACCGCCATCTGCGGCGGCAGTGCCATAGCCGCCATGGCGCCGGTTCTCAAAGCCAAGAACGACGAGACCGCCGTTGCCCTGGCCACGGTGTTTACCCTGAACTCGGTGGCGTTGCTGCTGTTTCCGCTGGTCGGGCATCTGCTGCGACTGGACCAGGGGCTCTTTGGAACCTGGGCGGGGCTTGCCATCCACGATACCAGCAGCGTTGTCGGATCGGCGTCCGTATACGGTGCCCAGGCCTTGCGTGTGGCGACGACCGTAAAGCTCACCAGGGCGGTCTGGATAGCGCCGGTTGTGCTTGGAACTGCGCTGATCATGAAGTCGGATCAGAAGGCCAGGGTGCCCCTGTTTATCGTCGGCTTTGTTCTGGCCGCTGCCATTCGGACAACGATGCCACAATACGGACAACTCTGGAACGGGCTGGCGGCGGTCGCCAAGCAGTGCCTGGTGGTGACGCTCTTCCTGGTCGGGGCGGGGTTGAGCAGGGAGGTGCTCCGTAATGTGGGTATGCGGCCGCTCCTGCAGGGGGTAACACTCTGGTTGCTGGTCAGCGGGCTTACCCTGCTCGCCCTGGAGTACATCGGCATGGTGTGATCGGCCATGGCGGTCCTGAACGCTACGATCCCGCCCTGGTGCTGCTTTTCGCCGATGGCGTCGGGACGGATTCTCCTAGTGCGGTCGCTCCTTCCCGCAAACAGGGTGTAACAGAATGCTTACACCATCTCTCCTGTCGAGCTTTCCCTCCTACCTGACATGACATTACTGCATATTTCACTACACGTTCCCTGTGAAGGCACGTTGTTTTATTGGATACCTGTTTCTTTTTCTTGACATATCCCCTGTGGGGTGGCTGCTGGTTGATAGGCTGAAAATAATTAAAGTCTAGCAACAATAGTAGGTTGTGCTCGATTGCAGGTGGATGGCACGGTTATTGAGTAGTGATCTGCAAATACAGCGCTGACACGGTACCGTGTCCCATTACCCCACGCAGAAAAGGAGAAAGATCATGAAAAAACGGACATCTCTGGTAGTTCCTGTGGCGATCGCCCTTCTTTCCCTCGGTGTTGCCGGAAAATCAATGGCAAATCCGACCAATACCAACAATGCGGATACGACTGATGCCGGCGTCACCCAGACGTCAGCCGTGTCTCCCTATGTGGACGACAATGCCAACTCGGCAAATGAGCAGTCAATCGCCGCCAAGGATAACCTGAACAACAATACGGTATCCGACATTGCCAATAATAATTCCACAACCACCACAACTGACAACACCAACAACAGCCAAGCAGCTTCACTTTCGGATGTGGCTAACGACAAGTCCACGAACACCGCAACCGACAATACCAACAGCAGTAAAACTGCGACGCTTACGGACGTGGCCAACGACAAGTCCATAGCCACCGACAATACCAACAACAGTAAAACAGCGACGCTTACGGACGTGGCCAATGACAAATCCACTACCACCGCAACCGACAATACCAACAACAGTAAAACTGCGACGCTCACCGACGTAGCCAACGACAAGTCCATAGCAACCGACAATACCAACAACAGCGACAACAGTAACAACAGCAAAACCGCGACGCTTACGGACGTGGCCAACGACAAGTCCGTCGATAACACCAACAACAGTAAAACCGCCACCCTTACCGACGTTGCCAACGACAAGTCTGTCGATAACACCAACAACAGCGACAACAGCAATAACAGCGACAACAGCAATAACAGCGACAACAGCAACAACAGCAAAACCGCCACCCTTACCGATGTTGCCAACGATAAGTCCGTCGATAACACCAACAACAGCGACAACAGCAACAACAGCGACAACAGCAACAACAGCAAAACAGCGACGCTTACCAACGTGGGTAATGAGAATTCCTACAACACGTTATCAGTGTCTGTCAGTAATATAGCTGTTGCGCTTGCCAGCAGTGCGTTGTCCGGTACGGTTTCGGGCAATTCTTTGGTCATGGGCGGCAGCATGGATACAGTCCCCGCCTCCTTGATTACCGGTTCAAACGATATCAGCAGCGCTTCATTTGCCGCCAACGGAATCAATCCCATAGCCCAGAACAGCGGCATCCAGTCGCAGATTCAGCAGTCCGTCAACGTCCAGGCTACGATCACCCCTGGTTCGGCAGCGGCCCAATAAAACGCGACGCGTCGGCAGACCTGGTGGCGTTACTAACGCCACCAGGTTTTTTGCATTCCAACCGGCGCCTAGATGATGATTTTGAAACCGACCGGGAGGTGGTGAAAATGCTAAGAATCACGGCATCCACGATTGCTGCGCTTGTTCTTTTCGGCGGCATACTGGCCTCGCAGGAATCGCAGGCGGAACAGGCGTTGCCGACTCCGGCACAGGAGCAGACAACGCTGGAGGTAACCGGATTCGGGCAGGCCTTGGCCGGAGAAAACCTGGCATCACTGTCGGGACGCCAGGCCATGCAGATCGATAACCTGGATTTGGTCTACAGCACGAGCACCAATAACGCGTATCAGGATGGTAACAGTATTGTTGGCTCAACAGTCTCTGGCTACAACAGCGTGAGTAGTGGCGCGTTCACCAATATGAGTGGATTTGCCACCGTTATCCAGAACTCGGGCAATCAGGTGCTCATCCAGAATGATCTGATCGTCAACGTAACCATGCACTGAATCGAGCGCACGATCCCATGAAGCGTCTGTTGACAATCCATACGGCTATTCTGGTCGTTACCCTCATCCTGGCAGTTGCCCGCGTTGATGCGGGGACGGTACTTGTGCCTGGCATGTCGGGTGGTGCTCTCATTGTCAGCAATGTAACGAGCCTGAAAGAGGCTCGTTACCGCTCGACCATCCACCAGAAATATGACTTCAGTTGCGGGTCCGCGGCATTGGCCACCCTGCTGACGCACCACTACGAAGACCGGGTCAGCGAGCAGGAAGTCTTCAAATGGATGTATACCCACGGCGAGCAGGAAAAAATTCGTCGTGAAGGCTTTTCGCTGCTGGACATGAAATACTTCCTGGAAGCCCATGGCTACCTTGCCGATGGCTACAGGGTTGAGCTGGACAAACTGGCCCTGGCTGGTGTGCCGGCCATCGTCCTGGTCAATATGAAGGGGTACCGGCATTTCGTGGTGGTGAAAGGGGTGACCGACAAGAGGGTGCTGGTGGGT
Source organism: Pelobacter propionicus DSM 2379 (assembly GCF_000015045.1). Lineage (GTDB taxonomy): Bacteria > Desulfobacterota > Desulfuromonadia > Geobacterales > Pseudopelobacteraceae > Pseudopelobacter > Pseudopelobacter propionicus. Next base: position 2,348,565 of record NC_008609.1, on the reverse strand, counting down.
GATCCGGGACTGGGAACGAGGATCGTAGCGCGAAACGAGTTTGAAAAGATGTGGAACGGCCTGGTGTTTATCATCCGGAACAGGAGCGTCCGGTCTGAAAACAATTTCAATCGTCTGGAAGAATGGCGCTGCGTCAGGGAAAAGGCTCCACTCGGTCTCGCCCTGAAAAACAGCGATCTGGCAAGCATAACCATGCTTTTGCCTGGTTCGGGAGGAGTACTGCCATGACGACTCTACTGGGAAAACACATTAGAGGCGCGGTTTTTGTGATGGGGCTTATGGCCATGTCAGCCAACTGTCCCGCATATGCGGCCATGAATGATGCATTCGAGGAATGGAGAGTCGTGTCGGACCATGATCTGAGCAGCATGCGTGGCGGGTTTGTGGCGCGCGGCGGTTTGGAAATATCACTGGGGATCGTGAAGGCCGTTATCGTGGATGGCGTGCTGCAAACGACCAGCTCTCTGAATATCTCCGGCCTGGGTGTGCAAAACGCCATAACGCCGATACAGATCAGCAATCTTCAGTCGCAAAGTGCGACGTTCGTTCAGAACATGGGAAACCGGATACTTATCCAGAATGGCGCAAACCAGAAAACCATCCAGAACATGACGATCATTGATGCAACGGTGAACGGTATCAGCATGCTTCGCGACATAAACCTGGTGTCGAGAATCGACCAGCAATTGCGTAACGTACTTCATTAGTAAGAAAAATAATCTCTGCGACAGATGTGTGTCCGTCTCAACTGAAGCACGGCGCCATCCATTCGGGCCGGATCACGGCTCGCCTGCCTCCTGTCTGCCGCGACAATCCTGTTCGGCGACCGCTCCTCCCCCCTCTAGTTTGCCCTTGCATTTCCCTCGTCCACCCTCTCCGGGGTTTGAAAATCCGGCCGATCATATGCTGAACGGCACCCGCAATGTCAGTTGCACGTCCGGTGCGTCCTCGGTCAATCCGGCTTCCACCGAGAAATTCAGGTTTACCCTGTCGCTCAGTTTGTACGAGGCGCCGAACAGCAGGCTTCCCAGGGTGGTTGTCCGGGAGTTGGAGAGTACATGACCGTTTGCGCGTGTCTTGTCTATGATGGAATGCCCGTAACCAAGGCTGAAGGACATGTTTTCGTTCATGGAAAACCCCATTCCCAGGTTGAAGCCGATGGTGTTGCCCGGATCCCATTTGGTGCCTTGGTACGAACGCTCGAAGTTGTATATGTAGCTGGCCGATCCAAAGAAGACCACCGGGTCGGACGGCATGATTGCCGTCAGGCTCGGCTGAATGCTCCAGAATCCCGTTCCCGTGGGCAACTCGGTGGCATACCCTGACGCGTCGGTTGACACATGGAACGGGTCTTTCCCGGTATCGGACTTGGCCTGCAGGCCGCCGATGAAGATGGGGCCGCCACCCGCAGGCATATTGAACTGGTAGCGCAGGCCGAACTGCACGTCGCCCAGATGGCTGGCGTCGGCATTGAAAACCCTTGTGTTTTCATTGATGGCGCTGTCTTCAATATTGAGTGAACTTGCAGCCGCCGAGTCGTCCCGGAATACATAGGGCACGTAGAGTTGCAGTTCCAGTCGGTTGGTCAGGCCGTAGCGGGTCGTGAGGGCGGGCGTGTAGGTGTTGTGGTTGACGTTTCTCACATCTATCAGGCCGATGGTGATGGCGGGGATGATGGTATAGCCGTTCAAGACGACACGGTTGGCTGAGGAGAACGAGTACTGCATGGATGGCTCAAATACCAGGGTGCCCTTGGGGGTCAGCACCCCCTGCTGGGAAAAGATGGCTTCAATTTCTTTGTATTGCTGGGAAATGTTTGGTTTTGCGGGGGGGCGTCCGACCGCCTGCGTTGGGCCGGCCTCTTTGGTTTGAACGACCTGCTGTTTGCCCTGCTCATTTTTCACCGCATCGCCAGGGGCGGAAGAAGGGGGGGGGGCAGGTTTGGCAACATGCGACTGGCTGTGCCCAACTTCGGACGAGGCGTTGTCCATCCCCAGGCGCTTTTTCAGCGCTTCGATCTGGCGCTGCTGTTCCTCCAGTTGTCTACCTTGACGTTCCACGAGCTCGTTGAGCCGCTTCCATGCCATCGTATCTTCCTGGGTGGATGCGGTCCCCGCGTAACAGAGAGGTGTAATGCCGAGAGTAGCGAGAAGGACAAGCAGCTGAGATTCTTTTCTCATTGTCGTAACCCCGATTGAGGCGTTGATTGCAATGCCAGACGCTCCTAGACGATGATATTCAGTTTGTTTATCAACCTGTACAGCGTAACGCGCGATACGCCGAGATCGCGCGCGGTCTTGGAGACATTCTTGTTGTTCTGTATGAGGGAATGCTGGATTATCTCGGTTTCCGCCAGCACTCGCGCATCATCCAGCGATAGCGATTTGTTTAAGACCACCAGATTGTCCAGCTCCAGGTCAGCGGGTGTGATCAGCCGGTTCTCGCTCATCACCATCGCCCTTCGTATTCGATTTATCATTTCTCTAACATTACCCGGCCAGTCATATTCAGCCATGATATTCAAGGTCTGCTGGCTGAATCCCTTGACCACGGGGTTCTTTTCTTCGGAGAATTTTTCAAAAAAAGTGAGCGCCAGGATTTCTATGTCCCCGACTCGTTCGCGTAATGGTGGAATATCCAGACGCAGGACATTCAGTCGGTAATAGAGGTCCTCGCGAAAAACACCCTGTTCCACGGCTTTTTCCAGGTTCACATGGGTAGCGGCTATAACGCGCACGTCAACTTCAATGGTCTGGTTTGAGCCGACACGCTCGATGGTCTTTTCCTGCAAGAACCGCAAAAGGTTTACCTGGAGTTCCTGTGAAAGATCTCCGATCTCGTCCAGAAAGATGGTTCCACCCGCCGCCGATTCGATGCGGCCGATCTTTCTCTGGGTTGCTCCGGTAAAAGCCCCTTTCTCGTGTCCGAATAATTCGCTTTGGATGAGGTGTGTCGGCAAGGCCCCGCAATTCACCGCGACAAAAGGCGCCTGGCAACGCGATGAATTCTGGTGAATCGCACGCGCCGCAAGCTCCTTGCCCGTACCGCTCTCCCCGTGGATAAGGACGGGTGACTCGACTTTTTGTATTTTGATGATTCTTGCATACAGGTCACGCATTGGCGCGCTTGTTCCGATCATCTGGTTCTGGCCGATAACCTGTTCCCTGCCGGCAACTTTGCATTTCAGCAGAGCCTTGCCGTATGCATGCCCGAGAATAAAATGCAAACGGGGGATATCCAGTGGAAGGGTGTGATAGTCGTAGGAGTTCTTGATAACGAATGCGCAGAGGTCACGTGATTGCATGCATTCGGGGGGCAAGACGGAAATCCATTCAATCTGGTTGTTCACCATCAGGACTTCTTCAATTTGGTTCAGGTAGGCATCCGTACCACTTTTCAGAAAGAGCAGTCCCACATGACAGTCTTTATGCTGCCTGGTCAACTCCCTGGCCAGTTTCAGGTCAGGTGCCGTCAGTATGTCCCAGCCTTCTTCGGCAAGGGGTTGGGCGGAGGCCTGACGTGCTCCGTCAGGCGACACGCACAGTAGCTTGCGCGCCGGGATACCCTGTTTTCTTTTTGATGGTGAGGATACGGTGTTTGGTTGGAACAATAACAAAGCTCACCCCCCCGTTCAAACTGATGGTTCAAAAGCGGTGTCGTGTGCTTCTCATTTCATCCCTAAGGCATAGTGGACTCATTCCGTATGATGTGTGGGCCACCAGGAACGGAAAAACCAGAACAGACCCGTGCATGCTAACGCGCATACCGGTTTGACGTTCCCCCTTCTTCACCTCGGTTGGCTTCTCGCGAAGGCATCAAGTGTGCAGAATCTGCTATAAATAATTTAATGTATTATTCAAAAAACATGCCAGTATTTAATTTGTTGATATTTATGTGTTTATTGTTTCTGCTCTGCGCCTCACCCGCATAGTGTAAAGGGATGCAACAGCATGGAAAAAACGAGTGTTGAATAAAATAATCATTTAATTTCAGGTGTTTATGTGCTGAATGTGTGGTGTGGGACGAAAAGTACGTTCTACTTTTTGTCGAAATAATTGACAGTCATGTGGTTGTCCCTTTTCAGGAGATGATATGCTGCGAACTCGATTGAGATACTTGGAAGAGTGTATCTTCCCCGAATGGAATGATAAACGCTCCCGCCGTTGCGCCGCTGCCGTTCCGCGCTATACTTGGTGAGCTTTTAACGCTTGAACAGCCAGATCAGGCCCAGGAGAACGGTTATTTTGTCCCACGAATCCATCCGCAATATCGGCATCATCTCCCACATCGACGCCGGCAAGACCACCGTATCGGAACGAATCCTCTTCTACAGCGGCGAGACCCACAAGATGGGCGAGGTGCACAACGGCCAGGCGGTCATGGACTGGATGCCCCAGGAGCAGGAGCGGGGCATCACCATCACCGCCACAGCCACCAGTTGCCGCTGGGGGGACCTGCGCATCAACCTGATCGACACCCCCGGCCACATCGATTTTACCATCGAGGTGGAGCGCAGTATGCGCGTCCTGGACGGGGCGGTGGCCATCTTCAGCGCCGTGGAGGGGGTCCAGCCCCAGAGCGAGTCGGTCTGGCGTCAGGCCGACCGCTACGCTGTGCCGCGCATCTGCTTCATCAACAAGATGGACCGGGTCGGCGCCGACCATGCACGGACCCTGAGCCAGATGGAGGAGCGCCTGGGGGCGCGGCCGATCCTGCTGCAACTCCCTTTGGGGGATGAGGCTGATTTCAGCGGCGTGATCGACCTGCTGACTGAAGAGGCGCTCCTGTTCGACAGGGGAGACCTGGGAAAGACCATGCTGCGCCGGCCGCTGCCGCTGGAGTGCGTGGAGCGGGTGGGGGAGGAACGCCTGCGGCTGACCGAGGCGCTGGCCGATTTCGACGACTCGATCCTGGCCGATTTCCTGGAGGGGAGGCGGGTTTCGACGGAGCGTCTGCGGCTGGCCCTACGCAGCGCTACCCTGGCCTGTCGCATCTTTCCGGTCCTGCTGGGCTCGGCGCTGCGCAACAAGGGGATTCAGCCGCTCTTGGACGCCGTCGGCCTGTACCTCCCCTCGCCGCACGAGGTTCCGGCACTGGTGGGGCGCAACCCCCGTGACGAGCGCCATGAAACCGTGGGCTGCGACCCGGCCGCTCCCCTGCGGGCACTGGCCTTCAAGGTTATGTGCGACGAGGGGCGCATGCTCACCTATCTGCGCATCTATTCCGGCACGCTCCGTTTCGGGGCGACTCTTCTGAACGCCAGCCGCGGTGTCAGCGAACGGGTGGGGCGTCTGTTCCGCATGCACTCCCATCGGCGCGAGGACCTCACCGAGGCCGCTGCCGGCGACATCGTGGCCGTGCTCGGCTTCCGGGAAACCTTTACCGGCGATACCCTCTGCGATGCGGGCCACCCCCTGGTGCTGGAGGGGCTCACGGTGCCGGAGCCGGTGGTGTCGGTGGCGGTGGAGCCGGTGGGGAACGATGATCGGGAGAAGTTCCCCCTTGCCCTGACCAGGCTGCGCTGGGAGGATCCCACCTTCAAAGTCCACGAAGACGAGGAGACCGGCCAGACCATTCTGACCGGCATGGGTGAGTTGCATCTGGAGGTGATCATCGACCGCCTGGAACGCGAGCAGGGGGTCAGGGTCAAGAGCGGTCGCCCGCGGGTGGTGTACCGCGAGGCATTGCGCTACGAGGTTCAGCGCAGGGAACTGTTCCGCTTCGAGCGGGAGGGAAAGGCCGAAGTGGGAGAGCTGCTGCTGCGACTGACGCCGCTTGCCCGGGGAAGCGGCGTCAGCATCGTCCTGCCACCTGCCACCCCCCACCTGGTTCCGTCGCTCTTGGCGGTCATCGAGGAGGATCTGCGCCAGGGGTGCATGACCGGTTGTTGCAGCGGTTATCGCCTTACCGACCTGCGGGTGGCGGTGCTGGAGATCCCCTTCGAACCGGGGGTGACCACCGAGACCGGTCTCAGGGCGGCGGCCCAGCGCGGGGGGCTGATGGCGGCCCGGGAGGCGGGGCCGTACCTGCTGGAGCCGATCATGGCGCTGGAGTTGAGCGTACCGACCGAGTACCTGGGCAAGGTTCTGGGTGCCCTCCAGCAGAAGCGGGGGCGTGTGGAGGGGGTTAGCGCCAGCGGCGAAAACGAGCTGATCCGGGCAACGGCGCCCCTGGCCGGGATGTTCGGCTTCATGACCGAACTGCGCAGCGCCACCCGGGGGCGGGGGAGCTACACCATGGAGTTCCTCTGCTTCGAGGAAGCGCCCCAGGAGGTTCAACAGCGTTTCGGGCTGGTGTAGTGTCCTGGCTCTTTGCCCTGTTTTCGCTGATGCCCTGTTTTTACTTGCTTCTTCCCTCTTTTGATCCCATTGTCCGGCTATCAAAAAACCTTTTCGATTAGCGTTAATCTGTCAGCCAGTAGCGGTGCAGTGCAAAGTCCCCCTTTGGAAAAGAGGGATTTAGGGGGATTTGCCACAAAATTAACGCCAATACCCCCCCAGCCCCCCTTTTTCAAGGGGGGGGAGCATTGGTTTCAATTAAGTTGAAGATAAGCGACGAGATTTGCCGGCTTTGGCTGAGGAGTAGAGGGACTCATGGAAAATATGACACAACAGCAGCTTATTCGTCTGATCAGCACCGGCACTGTTTTCCTGTATGTGATAACCGCCAACGAGCAGCGCAGCGAACGGCTGCTGGCCCAGACCGCCGCCCGGTTGCGGGGGATGGGAGCCCCCTTCGTCTGGACCTGCACAAGCGGCCTGACCCGGGAGGGCGTTGTCGTCCCCGATACGGTTGATGCGCTGAAAGCACTGGATTTCGCCATGTCCCAGCCAGGGCCATGCATGCTGATCCTGAAGGATATGCATTGGTTCTGGCGGGATAATCCGCTTCTGATCAGAAGACTCAAGGACCTTGCCCAGGCATCAAGCGGCAAGGGCAAGGTGACGGTCATTCTGGGGGAGGACGAGTGGGTTCCCCCACGGCTGCGGGAGGATATCATCATCCTGACCCAGAAGCTCCCTGATGTGGAAGAGATCCGCATTTTTCTGAAGCAGCTGCAGGATCATGACCCCTCCCTGTCCAGGGCCTGTCAGGAGGACCCGACACTGTTCGAAAGGCTGGTTGTGGCCAGCCGCGGTCTGGATCTGGTGGATCTGGAAAGGGCGATCAGGCTTCTGCGCCTGGCTGATAAGAGCGGCGGCAATGACCCGGTCATGGCGCTTCTGGACAACAAGCGGCGGATCATTCAGCAGAGCGGCATTATGGAGTTGGTCATCGATGTTGACGGCTGCAACAACCTGGGCGGCATGGAAAACCTCAAGGAGTGGCTGCAACGGCGCACAAGCGCCTTTGGCCTGGAGGGGATCAGGTCAGGTGTCGGTCTTCCCCGGGGGGTGCTGGTCATGGGCATCGCCGGCTGTGGCAAGTCGCTGTTCGTCAAGGCCATCGCCGCCGAGTGGCGGCTCCCCCTGATCCGTCTGGACATGGCCACGGTCTACGGTGGCCTGTTCGGCACACCGGAGGCAAGTCTGCGCATGGCCTTCACCATTGCCGAAGCTGTGGCGCCCTGCGTGCTCTGGATCGACGAGATCGAGTCCGGCATAACCACCCAGGGCTTCAAGTCCGAAGGGGGATCGGCATCCCGGGTGCTCGGCTCGTTTCTGACCTGGATGCAGGAGAAGAAGGCGCCGGTGTTCGTGGCGGCAACAGCCAACGCCATCGAACTGCTCCCGGCCGAGGTGCTGCGCAAGGGGCGTTTCGACGAGATCTTCTATGTCGGGCTGCCGGAGAGCGAGGCCCGGGAACAGATCTTCCGCATCCACCTGGCCAACAGGCAGGTGGATATGAGCTCCTTCGATATCCCGCTCTTGGCAGGCTCCACCAGGGGGTTTTCCGGAGCGGAGATCGAGCAGGCGGTCAACTCGGCTGCCTTCGAGGCGCTGGCCACCACGTGCCCCATGACCCAGCAGGACCTGATGGTGATGATCAGCCGCACCGTGCCCCTCTCCATCACCATGGCCGAACAGATTAAGAAGATCGAAGCCTGGGCCTTCAAACGGGCAGTGCCCGCCTCGGGGAAATTCAAGTGAATACTATCAGGGGGAATTGTCAGCCAGAGGGGAGGGGGAGTAGGTTGCCGGACTGTGGCGGATTCCTGTGAGGTCGGCTCGTGACAGATATTTTCGCATGAGCTGGTAGCCCAATCTGCTCAATCTCAACAGTCCCGGAGCATGAACACAGGTGCTTCTCCCGAAATTGACCAGTTTGCCGCCGAATTTTGCCTTGAAATCACGCACGCCATACGTTTCGTCCGGCTTCCCCGCACCGCCAAAATCATAGACGCCGTAACCATTCATGGCGCCCCATTGCAGGACATCCCAGGTCAAAAGCTCATTGGGAGCGTGCTCGTTGTACGATCGGACAACGCCGCCGTACCAGCCGTAGACGGTTTTCTTGTACAGCAGGTCCACCGAGGTTGCCACTGCTCTGCCGTCGATACGAGCCAGGCTGAACCTTACCATGCCGCTGGGCAGAAGCAGATCATGGGCGGCCTGAAAGAGCGGGAAAGGGGCCAGGGGTACGTGGGCTGCCTCGTATGTCCTGGTGAGGATGTCGTAACATGCCGCCACATCACGCAGATTGGTTGCCTCTTTCACAACGACACGGGCTGCCCGAAGCCCCCGCCGGATAACCTTGCGCGTCCTGGGGCCGATGCTCTGCAGCAGTGCATCGGGAGAGCACTCCAGATTGATCAGGAAATTGAGGTGTTCCTCGTGCATGAACCCGTTATCCTGCAAGATCCCACGGAATGAGTCCGTATTTGACAGGTTGCGCAGTTCGGTGAATAGCGGTGCGCCGTCAGGTTCCCTGACATAGCTGCTCAGCAACAGGTCGAGTGCCTTTCTCCCCTCCGGGCTGTCGTCAGCCAGGATGCCGCCGAAGACCACGGAACGGGTGGATAACCGGCGGAGCACGCTTCCCAGCAGGGTGATCCGTACCGGGAGCAGCAACGCCAGGATTCTTCCGTCGTCGGACACCGCGGCCCACAGGGAGGGCACAAATCCTGGCACCCGCCCGAACATGCGAAACATTTCAGGCGTGTGGAAGACGTTGCCCAGTTGCTGGTCTGCAACAAACTTTCTCCAGGCATGTTCGTCCAGCGTGCGTACGATTCTCATGGCGTTCCCTGTCAAGCCGACGGCGTACGGCGAGCTGTCAGCGATTCGGGCATTGCTAGAAGGGGGTGCTGTAATCCCGCTTCCGGCGCTCGTCCCGGTTCAGGTACAGGCGGACCGACCTGGTCAGGTCGCCGATAAACGGTCCCGGATCATTCCAGGCGAACAGCGCATCCACCTTCCGGCCGCGCAGCGAGCGCAGCCAGTCGCTGAAGGTGAGCTCCCCCCGCCGCCAGTGATACAGCGCCGACTGCAGGTCCCGTCGCAGGTAGATCCATTTCACGTTCCCGTAGTGCTGCTCCCGTTGCACGGGCAGTGGTCGACCGATGGCGTCGCAATACATCGTGTAGACCAGTTCCACGCCACCTGCCTCCGCGATGGGTGACCGACCTGTCGGCCTTCCCACGTTCGGTTCGATGATGTAGTGCCTTCCCGTGCGCTCGTCCCGTTTCATCTCCACGTAGCCAAGGCCGCGATAGTTGACGGCCGAAAACAGGCGGATAGTCTCGCCTAGCACCTGGTCGTTGCGGCACTCTTCCCCCAGACAGCTCTCGCCGGTCTGGGGAGGCCATTGACGCAGCTTTCGGGCGATGAAGGTGACAACCGGCCGTGAGGCCGCGTCAAAGTAGCAGTTGCACGAATAGAGGCTACTCACCGGGCCCACAACCCACTCCTGGGCGATGAGTATGTCGGACAGTGCCGCGTAGCGCCGGTAAACCTCGAGAAATTCCTCCGGCGTCGAAACCAGGTATGCCTTGAGTTTGCTCTTCTGCTCCCACTGCGGCGTGCCGCTGAGCGGCGGCTTGATCATGCAGGGGAAGGTCAGTTCCCGGGCAGCCTTTTCTGCGTCATCACTGCTGGCTATGAACAGGGTGCGCGGTATGGGGAAGCCGTTTAGCTGGGCGTAACGGTAAAAGCTGGTCTTGTCCATCAGCATCTCGACCACGTCCGGATCGGGCAGGATGATGTGGTACCAGGGCTCCAGCCTCTGGCGATTGCGTGACACCAGAAGTACCTGGGGATCCAGGCAGGGGAACAGGACCCCCTTCTCTCCTAGTTCTGGCCCCAGTGTTTCCAGTGAGTCGATCAGCGCATCGCTGGTGGTGTCGGTGAAGACGATGCGCGAGCAGACCCGCGTCCGGCAGCAGTAGTGCTCCGGATCCTTGGCAACACCGATGACTGCTACGCCGCGATCGGCCAGTATGCGCGCCGTCTGGATGCCGTTCACGTGATCGAGGCCGATTACCAGCGCGAAGGGCTGCTTTTGTTTGTTGGAAGCCGATGGTGTCATCATCTCTCTCCTCTCTTCGCACGGCCTGTCTGCGGCCACCAAGAGGGGGAGGGCAGGCGACCTGCGCAGCGGGTACGGGTGAGCGGGGAAGAGTACATCACCCGGCCGCACTCATAGCGGCGGGCGGCCATGTGCCGGCAGATAGCGCTCTTCCGCCTGCGCCAGTTCCTGGGCATTCTGCAGCCGGAAGATCTCCTTTACCGTGGCAATTTCCTGCTCCACGCCCGACAGGGATCTGTCCCGATTGATGCGTGCCGCTGTCAGTTGCATGGCGGTGATGCTTGCCCGCATCAGATGGTTGCCCCAGATGACCAGGCTGATGCCGGCCTGGGCGAATACTTCGGGTGGGGTGTTGAAATAGGTCGTCGGCACGATAACCACCGGCAATGTGTCGCGCCACTCTCCCATGAAGGCCAGAATCTCCTCGGCAGTGGGTTTCTTGCTGTGGATCAGGATCGCATCAGCCCCTGCCCGCTGGTAGGCGTCAGCCCGACGCAGCGCCTCGTCCTGCCCCTGGCCGGTGATCAGCGCCTCCACCCTGGCGACGACGCAGAAGTCGGCATCGGCCTGGGTGTCCTTGGCTGCCTTGATCTTGCCGCAGAATTCGTCCACGTCGGCCAGCGGTTGGGTTTCTCCCTTGATGAACGAATTGGTCTTGGGGAAGAGCTTGTCCTCGATGCACATGGCCGCCACGCCGCGCTGTTCGAGCTTTTTCACCAGCCTGCGCACGTTGTTGAAATTGCCGTAGCCGGTGTCGGCGTCCAGCAGGATGGGGATGCTGGTGGCGTCGCTCATGAACTCCATGACCTCCAGAACCTGGGTCCAGCTGGCCTCGTTGTTGTCCCGCACCCCCATGGCGGCGGAGATGCAGAGGCCACTTCCCCAGATCCCCTTGAACCCGGCCTCCTCAACGATTCTGGCACTCATGCCGTCGTGCGCCTCCAGCAGAAACTCTATCCCGCCGGAGTTCAGCAGCTGCCTGAACTGGGTCGTCTTCCTAGCCACGGTTCACCTCCCCCTGGATGCGGGTATAGCCCTGGGCCACTTCGGCCACCTTTCCCTGCCATGCGTCGCTGCCGTGTGCGTTCGCGAAGGCGTCGATGATTTCGACCACCTTCTGGCCGATCTCCCGCTGGGCATCGATGGCCATGGCGCCGATGTGCGGCGTGAGGATGACGTTGTTCAGCATTGCCAAGGGCGACATGCAGCCCTGACCCTCATGCTCGTGGACGTCCAGCGCCGCCCCCCTCAGTCCGCCGTTGTGTGTCAGCGATTCATACAAAGCCTGCTCGTCGACAATGCCCCCCCGTGCCAGGTTGATCAGGTATGCGCCCGGTTTCATGCGACTCAGCGCATCGGCGTCCAGGAGCCTGCGCGTGTTATCCTTGAGCGGGACGTGGATGCTCAGATAATCGGCATTGGCTATGACCTGGTCGAACTCCAGCATCTGAATCCCCTTTTCGCAGAAGCCTTCCTCCCGCTCCCGGGAAGGGTGCTGGACGCAGCCGATAACCCGCATGCCCCAGGCAACCCCCATCTGGGCAACGCAGCTGCCGGTGTTGCCGATGCCCACGACACCCAGCGTCTTGTCCCGCAGGAGGTATCCGGAAAATTCGTGCTTTTCCCAGCGCCCGTTGCGCATGGAGCGGTCGGCCTCAAGCAGGCGGCGGCTGAGTGCCAGCATGAAGGCGAAGGCCATTTCCGCCACGGCCCTGGCCGATGGTTGCGGTATGCGCACCAGTTGTACCCCCCGCTTTCGGGCGTATTCCACGTCAAGGTTGTCCATCCCCGAACCGGCGCGCACCAGCAGCTTCAGCCTGGGCGCGCACCCCATCAGGTCGGCGCTTACCCGTATGCCGCTGCGGAACACCAGGGCTTCGCAGTCGCGAATCAGCGCGTGCAGGCTCTCCTCGCTACTGTTCGGGAAAGCGCGGATGACCTGGTGCTCCTGCTCAAGCCTTTCGATCGCCTCTCCGTCAATTGAACTTGCAATCAGGACGTTCATGGTATGCACCCTCCCTGTATGGCTGGCGTCGAGTTGCTGACGGCTTGTTACTGGTGTACGTAGCATGGGCGTTCTCCGGCGTGTGGCGTTGCTTCAATTCCGGAAATCGCCTTCCTGAGTGGGTGGGGCTGTGCAGCAGCCGATTCTTGTGTAGGATTATAGCGCATGGTTCCTAAAAAACTCCGCACGTCAGGAGAAATAGATATGCTGATCCCCAGAACGGCTCTGCCACCTCTCCCTGTTTGTGCCGCGATCTGCGCACCGGCGTTTGCCATCCTGCTCTGCACCGCGCTGGCCAGTATTTTGGGTGAGATCCAGCCCGCGTTCTTCTGCCGGGATGCCATGGCAACCCTGGAAGCGCACCCGCTCACCGGCGTGCAATCCAACATCGGTGTGCTGATCTGGTGCGCCACTGCGGCGGTGTGCATCTTCAGCCATGGGATTCTGCGCTACGAGTGCGGCGTTGGAGACGGTGAGAGCTCTTTTTTTCTCTGTTCCGGCCTCTTCACCGCGTTGCTGGCGCTGGACGACCTGTTCCTCGTCCACGATGACCTGCTCCATCGCTATCTGGGGAGTTGGGCCTACGGAAAGGCGCTCTATGTGGCCTATGGGCTGTTTATGGTGTGGTATGTGGTCAGGTTCCAGAACCTGCTGCTGCGTTCCGAGTATGTTCTGCTGCTTGTGGCGTTGCTGTTTTTCGGGACTGCCCTGGTGATCGATTTCTTCGATGACCTCTGGATTTCTCCCTGGCGCATCTTCTGGGAAGACGGGTTCAAGTTGACGGGAATCATAACCTGGTGCGGCTACCTGACGCGGGCATGCTTCCAGGCGATACGGAGCCGGTTGAAGGCGGAGGGGGGAGTCGGGGGTTTTTAGACATATGCCTGGATTTCGCCCTCCGCTCAACAATCGTTTTTCAAGCCGGGTGAAACGTGCTAGAGTGGCGCCCATGCAGGCCTTGAGAACAGGGAGGGAAACCAGGTGGATACGACATTCTTCAATCTCTACAACCATAATTTCATCCGTGCGGCAGTGGCGGTCCCCGAGGTCAAGGTGGCAGACCCGGCACACAACGCAGGTCAGACCATCGCCATGATGCGCCAGGCGTGGGAGCAGAGCGCGCTGATCGCGATCTTTCCCGAACTGGGGCTCTCGGCCTACTCCTGCGACGACCTGTTTCACCAGCAGACCCTGCTGGACGGCTCCATGGATGCACTGGACGCGGTGCTGAAGGCCTCCATGGACATTCCGGTGATCACGGTGGTGGGACTGCCGCTGCAGGTCCACAGCATGCTGTTCAACTGCGCCGTGGTGCTCTACCGGGGCAGGATCCTGGGGGTGGCGCCCAAGAGTTTCCTCCCCGGCTACCGCGAGTTCTACGAGCTGCGCCAGTTCGTCCCGGCCGCCTACGCTCCGGTGGAGAAGATCGACCTGCTGGGGCAGCAGGGGATCCCCTTCGGCAACCGCCTGCTGTTCCAGGTGGAGGAACAGCCGCTGCTGACCTTCTACACCGAAATCTGCGAGGATGTGTGGGTGCCCATTCCCCCTTCCTCCTTTGCGGCCCTGGCCGGGGCCAGCGTCCTGATCAACCTCTCCGCCTCCAACATCACCGTGGGCAAGGCCGATTACCGGCGCAGCCTGGTGGCCAACCAGTCCGGCCGCTGTCTGTCCGCCTATCTCTACAGCGCCGCAGGAATCGGGGAATCCACCACCGACCTGGCCTGGGACGGACACGGCATGATCTTCGAGAATGGCGCCTGCCTAGGGGAAACCAAGCGTTTCTCCTATGAATCCCAGATGATCTTCGCTGATATCGACCTTGACAGGCTGGCCCAGGAACGCATGCGCCAGACCAGCTACGGCCAGTCGGTGCTCCGGCACAGGGATGAAGTGGCCGGTTTCCGCACGGTACGCTTTTCAGCCTCCCTGCCCAGGGAACGGGTGCTCCCCCTGGAGCGATTCTACGAACGCTTCCCCTTCGTACCCAGCGACCCGTCGCGGCGGGACGAGCGCTGCAAGGAGGTGTACGAGATCCAGGTGCAGGGGCTGGTGAAGCGCTTCAAGGCAACCGGAGCGGACAAGATGGTGATCGGCGTCTCCGGCGGCCTGGACTCCACCCAGGCGCTCCTGGTCTGCGCCCGGGCCATGGATGTCATGGGGCTCTCCCGGATGCATATCCTGGCCTACACCATGCCCGGATTCGCCACCAGCCAGCGTACCCTGGAACAGGCCAGGGAACTGATCCGGACGGTTGGCTGCACCTACCACGAGATCGATATCCGTCCCAGTTGCCTGCAGATGCTCCAGGACATCGGCCACCCCTTCTTCCACGGCAAGCCGGTCTACGACATCACCTTCGAGAACGTGCAGGCCGGCGAGAGGACCAGCCACCTCTTCCGGTTGGCCAACCAGACCGGCGGCCTGGTGGTGGGGACCAGCGATCTGAGCGAGCTGGGGCTTGGGTGGTGCACCTACGGCGTAGGAGATCACATGGCCCACTACCATGTCAATGCCAGCGTTCCCAAGACCCTGATCCAGTACCTGATTCGCTGGGCCGCCCTCACCCACCAGTTGGGTCCGGAGGTGAGCACGGTGCTCATGGACGTGCTGGAGACCGAGATCAGCCCCGAGCTGGTTCCGGGCAAGGAGGACGAAGATCAGCCGGTGCAGCGCACCGAGGATGTGGTCGGCCCCTATGAGCTGCAGGACTTCAACCTCTACTACATCCTGCGCCTGGGCTACCTGCCGCCCAAGGTCGCCTTCCTGGCCTGGAACGCCTGGCACGACCGGACGCGCCACCATTGGCCGGATATCCCCGAACACAAGCGCAACCAGTACTCCATGCACGACATCAAGCGCTGGCTGACGGTCTTTCTGCGTCGCTTCTTCAAGACCAGCCAGTACAAGCGCAGCTGCATGGCCAATGCTCCCAAGGTCGGCTCGGGCGGATCCCTGTCACCCCGCGGCGACTGGCGCGCCCCCAGCGACGGCGAGGCCAGCGCCTGGCTCGCCCAGTTGGAGCGCATCCCCGACCAGGCCCATGACGAATGATGATCCGCAAAAAAAATCCTCCTTTCCCCAGGGGGATTTTTTTTGCGTGAGTGTCCGCTTCTGGCCATGGCCTGAGAGGCCCGAATCCGGGAGCGGCATCTTCCCTTTCTTTCGAGGGGTGGCATGGAGGCGGGGGAGATCTGAGGGAGATGCTTTGCGCTACCCTGGAGGCATGGTTTACCTGTGCCGGTATATGCTGCTGCTTAACGGTTGGTTGGGGCTGGTCGGTGTGCTTTCTCCCCGGCTCTCCGGCAGGGGAAAGTTTCAGTCGCCCTGTCTTTTCTTGGCGAGTCGCCCGGCGGCGAATTCCAGCGCACCCTGCGCGACGTGCTGGAAGCGCTGTTCAGTCGGCAGGTTCAATGTGTATATGTGGTTGTTACTCAGTTGCATACACATATACACTGAATGATCTTTTTTGGCTGACATGTATGTTGTCTGCGTTGTCGGTTTATCTGACGTGTTGCGTATGCTTTGACGAAAAATAATGGTGTGAGTAATAATGATACTCATATGTTACTTTGTTCGGGATATTGTGTGCTCTGATTTTGCTCTTGCATGGCTCCCCGCCCCTTGGCCGCAGCCGCCTGCTCCAGACGTATCTGACTGATAATTCTGCATAAAAATCCCACCTGAAAAAAAGTTCCTTCCGGGGTGAAAGTTGGCGCTCTGTTTGCTGTACTGCTGCTTCGCACCAGCAATGTTTTCGTATCCGGCCGCGGGGAGAGACCGACCCCTGTCGTGACGACACGAGAACCCGTGTACACAATCAACCCGCTGCCGGTTGCTGCCTGTCAGCCTCCGGGACAGCATAAACCTTTGGAGGTAACCGCTCATGTGTCGTATTGGCGCCATAAAAAGTCTGAACTATGTGCACCCGAGCAGAGCCCTGCAGCTGATGAACTCCCAGCAGAAGGGGCATGACAATTCCGGATTCGCCATGGTCATGCAGGATCTGGGAGGAATCTTCGCCGACTACAAGGATCTGCCCACCCTCTCCCTGGCATGTACAGATGAGGGACTGAAGATCGCCGAGGGGATCCTCGGCGCCGCAGGATTCAAGCAGGTCTTTGAATGGATTCCTGAAACCAACCGGATGCCCGGGCTTGATATCAAGGCCATGCCCAACTACGTCTTCCGCACCTTCGACTACCCGGAAACGTACGCCAAGTCCCCCGCAAAGGAGAAGGAAGAGCTGCTGACAGCCACCCGCCTCAAGCTGCGCGCGGCCATGGAACGGGGGGAGACCGGCTTTGCCTACTCCTTCTGGCCGGATGTGATCACCTTGAAGGAGATCGGCGACCCCCGGGATATCGGCACCTTCTTCGGCCTCTGGGATGAGAATGACCGGTTTACCGCCAAGGTGATCACCGCCCAGTGCCGCCAGAATACCAACTACGCCATCGTGCGCTACGCCGCCCATCCCTTCTTTCTGCAGGGGTATACGACCCTGGCCAACGGCGAGAACACCTTCTACCAGAAGAACAAGGAGTTCCAGGCCAGCCTGAATCCGGCCTACATCGGCTTCGAGTCCGACTCCCAGTGCTTCCTCTATACCCTGCACTACATGCACCGGGAACTGGGCTGGCCGCTTTCGTACTACAAGCACATCATCACCCCGCTCCCCTTCGAGGAGGTCCAGAAGCGGGAGGACCGGGAACAGCTCTCCGCCATTCGCCAGTCCCTGGCCCATCTGGAGATCAACGGACCCAACACCATCATCGGCGCCCTGCCGGACCACACTCTGTTTGTCTGCTGCGACGCCAAGAAGCTTCGTCCCATCGTGGTGGGGCACACCAAGGAGATGGTGGCCTTCTCCTCCGAGGTCTGCGGGATCAACGAGATCATGCCCGATCGTGACTGGGAGACGGACATCTATCCTAATGAACGCGAAATCGTCGTCATTGATAACACCCTGGAGGTCCAGCGATGGAAACAGTAAAGATAAACGATCTGGCCTGCAATGACCTGCCCTGGAAGGTCATCTACGATACTACGCGCTGCACCCTGTGCGGCTCCTGCGTGGCGGCCTGCACCTTTGGCGCCATCAAGCCCAGGATCGAGCGGCGGCGCAAGGCCTTCTCCGATACGGAGACTCCGGAGCCGAAGATCAGCTTCAAGGCCGTGCCGGTGATCACCCAGCTGAATGTGCTGAAACACTACTGCCGCGGCTGCGGCGTCTGCGAGCGGGTCTGCCCCAACAGCGCCATCCGCTCCGAGCGCAACCCGGACTCGCGCTTCAACGTGGTCTACCAGACAGCCACCGCCTCCGGTCCCAAGCGTGGCGGGCGCAACAACCTGGAAAATCAGGCCCGCACCCTGGACACCCTGCGGGTGGGGCGCATCTCCCAGATGACCGACCCGAGCCTGGATGCCCAGCGCCATACCTTCGACTGCCTGGCGCCCCTGGGACGCATCCTGCCCGCGGACCGACTGCCCTTCACGGTCGGTCCTGACGGCAAGCTGGTCCCCACCGGTCATACACCGCCCACCAGCTGGATCTACCCGGTCATCATCGGCGACATGTCCATCGGCGCCCTCTCCTGGAGGATGTGGGAGGCGGTGGCCATGGCGGTGGCCTACCTGAACGAGGAGTGCGGCCTGCCGGTGCGCATGTGCTCCGGCGAGGGGGGCATGCCGGTCAAGCTCTTAACCAGCAAATATCTGAAGTACACCATCTTGCAGATCGCCTCCGGCCACTTCGGCTGGAACCGCATCATCAAGGCCATGCCCAAGATGATCGAAGACCCGGCCGGCGTGCTGATCAAGATCGGCCAGGGGGCCAAGCCGGGTGACGGCGGCCTGCTCATGGCAGCCAAGGTCGCCTCCCACATCCAGGCCATCCGCGGCGTGCCCAAGGCCGACCTGCTCTCCCCCCCCAACCACCAGGGGCTCTACTCCATCGAGGAGAGCGTGCAGAAGATGTTCCTCTCCATGAACGCCGCCTTCAAGTTCCGCGTGCCGGTGGCCATCAAGGTGGCTGCCAGCGCCACCTCGGTCTCGGTGTTCAACAACCTGGTGCGCGACCCGTACAACATCGTGGGCGGCTTCTTCATGGACGGCATCGACGGCGGCACCGGCGCGGCCCATGACATCTCCCTGGACCACACCGGCCACCCCATCGTCAGCAAGCTGCGCGACTGCTACCTGGCCGCCGTTGCCCAAGGGCGCCAGGGGCAGATCCCGCTCTGGGCCGCCGGTGGCCTGGGCAAGACCGGCAACCTGGCCGCCGACGCCTTCAAGATGATCTGCCTGGGCGCCAACGGCGTCTTCACCGGCAAGCTGATCCTGCAGATGGCCGGCTGCCTGGGGAACGAGCACAGTCGCTGCAACGCCTGCAACACCGGCCTCTGTCCGGCCGGCATCACCACCCAGGAGCCGACCCTGGTGCGCCGTCTCAACCCGGACCGCGTTGCCGAGAACATCGTCAACTATTTCCTGGGCATGGATCAGGAACTGCGCAAACTGATGGCGCCCATCGGCAACTCTGCGCTGCCGGTCGGCCGTTCCGACTGTCTGGTCTCAACCGATAAAGCCGTAGCGGACCGTCTGCAGGTCCAGTACGTCTGCTAAGGAGGATATATATGGCAGCCTATATTTCAGGCTTTGATGAGCATAACAAACGCATATCCACGCAGCAGCTGCTGCAGAAGGTCTACGACGCCCTGGATGCCGGGGAAACCGAATTCGAGATCCTGGCCTCTGGCCACCACGACATCGGCGGCCCGCTCTGGACAAAGGACGGCACGCCGCTCAAGTTCCGGGTGAAAAACCCGGGGCAGCGGGTCGGCTCCTTCGGGCTGGAAGGGACCGAGATCATCATCGACGGTCCGG
Organism: Pelobacter propionicus DSM 2379; assembly: GCF_000015045.1. Classification (GTDB taxonomy): domain Bacteria; phylum Desulfobacterota; class Desulfuromonadia; order Geobacterales; family Pseudopelobacteraceae; genus Pseudopelobacter; species Pseudopelobacter propionicus. The sequence goes on along the minus strand of NC_008609.1, from coordinate 2,329,211 downwards.
CGCCGGCCGATGTGGGCTGGCTCAATGCCGGCGCCATCCTGACCCTCAAGGGGGACGGCGGCGACACAACCGCCCACTGCGCCGCCAGCGGCAAGATCTACGTGGGGGGGCGGGCCGGAACCCGCACCGGCTCCCTGATGAAGCACGACCCGGCCTACGATGCCCCGGAGCTGTGGGTGCTGAAGAACACCGGCTCCTTCTCCTTCGAGTTCATGGGGGGCGGCATCGCCGTGGTCTGCGGCTACGATTCCGAACAGTTCGAATCAATGCTGGGTGACCGCGGCTGCGTCGGCATGGTGGGGGGCACCATCTATGTGCGCGGGCCGGTCACGGGGCTGTCCAAATTCGTCTGGCAGCTGGAACTGGATGAGGCTGACCGGGAGTTCCTTTCCGCCAACATGCCGGTCTTCCTGGAGAAGATCGAGCGGCCCCAGCTCTTGGCCGAACTGACCGACTTCTCCCAGTGGAAGAAGATTACTCCCATGAGCTGGGAGGAGCGCCAGCGCCGCGAGCGGATCACCATGAGGGAGTTCCGCACCACCAAGTGGGTGGAGGGGGGCATCTTCTCCGACGTGGTCTCGGATGACTACGACCGGGTGATCGGCTTCGTCAACACCGGCGAGGACCGGCTCAAGATCCCCCACTGGCAGAACAAGCTCTACGGCGCTCCCTGCCAGACCGCCTGTCCCACCGGTATTCCCACCCAGGACCGCATCAACCTGCTGCGCCAGGGCAAGGTCAAGGAGGCGCTGGAGCTGGTGCTGACCTATTCTCCCTTCCCGGCCAGCGTCTGCGGCCAGGTCTGTCCCAACCTGTGCAAGGATGCCTGCAGCCGCCAGTACATCGACCTTCCGGTGGCCATGCAGGAACTGGGCAGGCTCTCCCAGGCTGCTGCGCCACCGACCAGGAAGCCGAAAACCGGCAAGAGGGTGGCTGTCATCGGCGGCGGTCCCGGTGGCCTCTCCGCTGCCTGGCAGCTCTCCCTTCTGGGGCACAGCGTGACTCTGTTCGAGGGAGACACGGAGGTGGGGGGCAAGCTGCGCCAGGCCATCCCCATGGATCGACTGCCCCGGGAGATTCTGGAGAGCGAGGTCAACCGCATCAAGCAGATGGGAACCGACATCCGCGTTTCCCAGAAGATCGACAAGACCGCCTTTAGTGCCCTGCAGGATCAGTACGATGCCCTGGTGCTGGCCAGCGGTGCCCACAACCCTGTGGTGATCCCCTTTCCCGGCCATGAGCGGCTGGTCAAGGGGCTGGATTTCCTGAAGAGCATCAACAACGGTGAAAAACCCAGGGTCGGGAAAAAGGTTGTCGTCATCGGCGCCGGCAACGCCGGCATGGACGTGGCTCTGGGGGCCTACGCCATGGGCGCCGAACGTGTCACCGCCATCGACGTGCAGCGCCCGGCAGCCTACCAGAAGGAGATCGACCACTTCCACGCCCTGGGGGGAGAGATCCAGTGGCCGGTGTTCACCGAGCGCATCGATGACGACGGACTGCACACCAAGGATGGCCGACTGATCGAGGCCGACACGGTGATCATCTCCATTGGCGAGCGGCCGGACCTCTCCTATGTGCCCCGAGAATGGCTCACCGATCGGGGGATGATGGATGTGAACGACTGCTGGCAGTCGCTCAGGAATGAAAAGGTCTTTGCCATCGGCGATACCACCAAACCGGGACTCCTGACCCATGCCATCGCCGGCGGCCGCGAGGTGGCCGGATACATCGACGCCTACCTGAACGGCTGGGAACTGGTTGCCGCCAAGAAGCCGGAGATGATCCCCCAGGAAAGGCTGAGCCGCGAGCTGTTCATGCCCCAGAATCGCGGTCGTTTCCGTCTTAGGGATGCCAAGGACGAGGTGCACCGCTGCATCTCCTGCGGCACCTGCCGCGACTGCAGCATGTGCCTGGAGACCTGTCCCGAGGGGGCCATCGTGCGCACCGAGAAGGAGGACGGCTCGGTGGAGTACACATCCGACGAGCGCTACTGCATCGGCTGTGGCATCTGCGCCTCCATCTGCCCCTGCGGCGTCTGGGCCATGGAGAAGACCATTCTGTAGCCTGACGGAGAAATAGTGAAACAGAGAGAGGCGGGACCATGTGGTATGGTTCCGCCTCTTATTTTTTGTATCTGACTCGTCTCAATGCGTCTGCAAGCTGGTGTTGCATGGCCGAATCATCCTTTCCGGGTAACCATGCAGAAAAGAATTGATTTAATGAAACAGGGGGATGTATCCTCAATCCCCACCAGCCCTGTTTTCATGCCGTCAGGCACTGAGGCAGGCAATGGGGGGGATCTGACCACGGGCTCTCCTTTCCCGGTGATGAAACTGATATTCCGCAATAGATAGGTTATATTCATGAGTGTCATCTGGCTGCTGCTCTCCGCCCTCTGTGTGCTTGTCCTGGCGTACCGCTACTATGCTGCTTTCATTGCCGCCAGGGTGTTGATGCTGGATGATCGCAACGTCACGCCGTCGGTTACCCGCAATGACGGCAAGGATTTTGTTCCAACGAACAAGTGGGTCGTGTTCGGCCATCACTTCGCCGCCATCGCCGGAGCTGGGCCAATGATCGGTCCCACCCTGGCGGCCCAGTACGGCTGGGGGCCGGGCTTTTTCTGGATCCTCTTGGGGTCGGTCTTCGCCGGCTGCGTCCATGACATGATCCTTCTGTTCGCCTCCATCCGTCACCAGGGGGAGTCCCTGTCGGTCATCGCCCGCAGGGACGTGAGCAGGTTGACCGGCGTAACCACCGCCTTCGTGACCCTGTTCATCATCATCGTCGCCCTGGCCGGTCTTGCTGTGGCGGTCACCAATGCCCTGTACAACAACCCCTGGGGCGTGTTCACCATCGGCATGACCATCCCCATCGCCATGATCACCGGGCTCTATATGTTCAAACTCAGGCCGGGCGCGATCCTGTCCGGCTCCCTGGCCGGAGTCACGGCCGTGGTTGCCGCCGTATACTTCGGGGCTCCCGTCGCCCAGTCGTCCATCGCCGGATGGTTCACCTTCAGCAAGGAGAGTCTGGCGATCATCCTGCCGCTGTACGGCTTCTGCGCGGCTGCCCTGCCGGTGTGGTTGCTGCTTGCGCCCCGGGATTACCTGAGCACCTACATGAAAATCTCGGTCATCGGCGGGCTGGCCCTGGGGCTCTTCTTTGTCAACCCGAGCGTGCAGATGCCCTTCGCGACCCGGTTCATCGCCGGCGGAGGACCGATCATCCCCGGCCCCGTCTGGCCCTATGTGTTCATCACCATCGCCTGCGGCGCCATTTCCGGGTTCCACGCACTGATCGGCTCCGGCACGACCCCCAAGATGCTGGAGAAGGAGAGTCAGATCCCCCTGGTGGGGTACGGCGCCATGCTGACCGAGGCCTTTGTGGGGCTGATGGCGCTCCTGGCGGCGGTGACGCTGGTGCCCAATGACTACTTTGCCATCAACTCATCGGCCGAAGCCTTCGCGCGCCTGAACATGCCGGTGCGGGATCTGCCGGAATTGTGCCGCCTGGTGGGGCTCGACGTCAGCCACCGTCCCGGCGGGGCGATATCGCTGGCTGTGGGCATGGCCCACATCTTTTCCCGTGTCGGTGTGGGGTTGCAGCACACGATGAAATACTGGTTTCAGTTCATCATCATGTTCGAGGCGCTCTTCATCCTGACTACCATCGACGCGGGAACCAGGGTGGCGCGCTACCTCCTGCAGGATATCCTGGCAAACGTCCACCAAAAGCTGGGACAGACCGATTGGGTGCCGGGCATCGTCCTGACCAGCGCCGCCGTCTCCTCTGCCTGGGGATACATGCTCTACACCGGGGATGTTTCCTCCATCTGGCCCATGTTCGGCGTTACCAACCAGGCACTGGCATGTCTGGCTCTGGCCATTGGGACAACCATCCTCCTGCGCATCGCCAGGAAAAAACGCTATGCCCTGGTTACGGCGCTGCCTTGCGCCTTCATGGCCGTGACCAGCTTTGCCGCGGGTTTCATGAACATCAGGCTCTACCTCTCCAGGGGGATGGTGCTCAACGCCGCTCTCAGTATGGTTATCATTGCTCTGGTCGCGGTTATCATCGTGGAAAACATCCGGGTCTGGCTGGCCCTGTTCGGGAACGAGCGTGCCATGGGTATGAACGACGGGCGGGACGAAATCTTTCCTCTGGCGGTTCCGGTCCGCGTTTCCAACGACGCGACGCGGGAGTGACCGGGAGCGAGGCGCACGTACGGTCGAAGCCCGTATCGTAACGCTGCGTTTCAGCCTGAACAGCCGCAACAATGTGCCTGTCCCCTGCTTAGCGCATGTGGTGTGGTGAAGTATGTGGTATTATCAAAATTAAAAAGGTAACCAGGTAAACACAAGGCCTGTTTTCTGGTCATGGCGACGCCGAGGAGCGATTTTTGGAAATATTTTCTTGTTCGGTGATGGCCGAAGTCGAGAGAATGACACTGCAGAGTATGTGCACTGTAGCCGATGAACACTCGTACATAGAGGAAAAGGAGTAATGACGATGCGAAACCTTTTCAGACGTCCTATTGGCCAGATATTGCTGGATGGCAACCTGCTCTCCACCCAGAGTCTTGAACGTGCCCTGGATGAGCAGAAACATACGCGGGAACTCCTGGGGCAGGTCCTGGTCAGGATGGGACTATTGAAGCCGGGAGATATTGGCGCTCCCCTGCTTTTGCAGAAGCATCTCAACCATATCGGTGACGCGGTCAAGGTGGCGGCCGGCGAGCGGCAGCTGCTGGGAGAACTTCTCGTACACTCGGGGCATATCAGCGCGGAACAACTGGACCAGGCCATCGAGGAGCAGCAGCGGAGCGGTGAAAAGATCGGTGAGGTTTTGATCCGTCTTGGCCTGCTCAGCGAGTGCCAGCTTAAGGCGCTGCTGGATTTCCAGAGGCATCAGACGGCCCCTTCCTCCAGCCCGCTCAGGCTGGGCGAACTGCTGGTGGCCACCGGTCACATCTCCCGTGAACAACTGGAAAAGGCCTTGCGCAAGCAGAGCCAGACCGGCGAAAAACTGGGTCACGTCCTCGTTGCCGAGGGATACATCCGTCCCCATGAGATCAAGCATGGCATCCGCCTGCAGAAAATGCTGATCAATTCGGTGCTGGCTTCCATTCTCTCCCTGAGCATGAGCTCCGTAAGCTCGGCATCATCCGTGGCGCTGCAGTGGGACCCCAACACCGAATCCGATCTGGCCGGGTACAAGGTGTACTATGCGGCGGAGTCGTCAAACTTTGACGATGCGGTCGCCGTTGATGTGCAGAACCAGACAACCACAACCATTGCCGGACTCGATCCCGCCAAATCCTACAGTTTCGCGGTCAAGGCGTACAACACAGCGGGACTGGAAAGCACTTTTTCCAATGTGGTTGTCATTTCTGAAACTTCGGCGCCGACGGTTGCCATATCTTCACCAGCGGCCTCATCCAACGTCAGCGGCACGGTATCGATCAGTGTCAGTGCCGAGGACAACGTGGGCGTCACCAAAGTCGAGTTCTACGTCAATGGCGTACTGGTGGCCACGGAAGCCGCATCCCCCTATGTGTATTCGTGGAACACGGCAACCCTGGCTTCCGGAACCTATACCCTCACGGTCAAGGCCTATGATGCCGCCGGTAACGTGGGAGAGTCGAGCAAGACGGTTTCGGTGGTAAACAACGATATCACCGCGCCGACCGTCGCGCTGACCGCGCCGCTCAGCAATTCCATTGTCAGTGGCACGATCACCGTCAGCGCCGGAGCCAGCGACAACGTGGGAGTGAACATGGTCGAGGTGTATGCCAATGGCGCCCTCCTGTTTGCCAGTAATGCTTCCCCCTTCAACTTCACCTGGGATACCACCCAGGTGGCCAATGGAAGCTACACCCTGACAGCCAGGGCCGTGGACAGCAGCGGCAACATCGGTACTTCATCGACCGTTACCGTAAACGTGCAGAATGCGGACACCACTGCGCCGTCCATCAGCGCCTTCAGCCTGCCGACCAGCGCCACCTCCTTGACCGTTGCCGTCTCCGGCTTCAGCGCCAGCGACAATGTTGGTGTCACCGGCTACCTGATCACCGAGAGCGCCACCGCTCCCGGCGCCACGGCCAGCGGGTGGAGCAGCAGTGCCCCCACCAGCTTCACCTTTAGTGGCGAGGGTACCAGGACCGCCTACGCCTGGACCAAAGACGCCGCCGGCAACGTCTCCGTCGCCAAGTCCGCCACCACGACCATCAAGCTGCCGGACACCACTGCGCCGTCCATCAGCGCCTTCAGCCTGCCGACCAGCGCCACCTCCTTGACCGTTGCCGTCTCCGGCTTCAGCGCCAGCGACAATGTTGGTGTCACCGGCTACCTGATCACCGAGAGCGCCACCGCTCCCGGCGCCACGGCCAGCGGGTGGAGCAGCAGTGCTCCCACCAGCTTCACCTTTAGTGGCGAGGGTACCAGGACCGCCTACGCCTGGACCAAAGACGCCGCCGGCAACGTCTCCGTCGCCAAGTCCGCCACCACGACCATCAAGCTGCCGGACACCACTGCGCCGTCCATCAGCGCCTTCAGCCTGCCGACCAGCGCCACCTCCTTGACCGTTGCCGTCTCCGGCTTCAGCGCCAGCGACAATGTTGGTGTCACCGGCTACCTGATCACCGAGAGCGCCACCGCTCCCGGCGCCACGGCCAGCGGGTGGAGCAGCAGTGCCCCCACCAGCTTCACCTTTAGTGGCGAGGGTACCAGGACCGCCTACGCCTGGACCAAAGACGCCGCCGGCAACGTCTCCGTCGCCAAGTCCGCCACCACGACCATCAAGCTGCCGGACACCACTGCGCCGTCCATCAGCGCCTTCAGCCTGCCGACCAGCGCCACCTCCTTGACCGTTGCCGTCTCCGGCTTCAGCGCCAGCGACAATGTTGGTGTCACCGGCTACCTGATCACCGAGAGCGCCACCGCTCCCGGCGCCACGGCCAGCGGGTGGAGCAGCAGTGCTCCCACCAGCTTCACCTTTAGTGGCGAGGGTACCAGGACCGCCTACGCCTGGACCAAAGACGCCGCCGGCAACGTCTCCGTCGCCAAGTCCGCCACCACGACCATCAAGCTGCCGGACACCACTGCGCCGTCCATCAGCGCCTTCAGCCTGCCGACCAGCGCCACCTCCTTGACCGTTGCCGTCTCCGGCTTCAGCGCCAGCGACAATGTTGGTGTCACCGGCTACCTGATCACCGAGAGCGCCACCGCTCCCGGCGCCACGGCCAGCGGGTGGAGCAGCAGTGCTCCCACCAGCTTCACCTTTAGTGGCGAGGGTACCAGGACCGCCTACGCCTGGACCAAAGACGCCGCCGGCAACGTCTCCGTCGCCAAGTCCGCCACCACGACCATCAAGCTGCCGGACACCACTGCGCCGTCCATCAGCGCCTTCAGCCTGCCGACCAGCGCCACCTCCTTGACCGTTGCCGTCTCCGGCTTCAGCGCCAGCGACAATGTTGGTGTCACCGGCTACCTGATCACCGAGAGCGCCACCGCTCCCGGCGCCACGGCCAGCGGGTGGAGCAGCAGTGCTCCCACCAGCTTCACCTTTAGTGGCGAGGGTACCAGGACCGCCTACGCCTGGACCAAAGACGCCGCCGGCAACGTCTCCGCCGCCAAGTCCGCCACCACGACCATCAAGCTGCCGAGTGTGGTAATCGTCGCTTCACCGGCGGATGGCGCGACCGTTTCCGCCACCGTTGCGATAAAGGCCGGCGTCAGCACAGGCGTGTCACTGACCAAGGTGTATTTCTACGTTGACGGCTCCCTGCGGGCCGCCGACACCAAGGCGCCCTACAGCTATAACTGGAATTCAAAGGTCGTAGCCAATGGTAGCCACACGATCCTGATCAAGGGGTTTGACCGTTTGGGGAACATATATCAGTCGAGTATCGCGGTAACGGTGAAAAACTGAAACCATTCAGCGCTGTCAGTCAATGTGACGCTTCTTCGCATTTAACTGGTTATCCCCATCCCCCCGCTTCGCAGGGGGATGGGGATTTTTTTATTGGGGAGCAGGGGGGGATTGTTGAGTGATGGGGGTGGAGAGCGTAGTGCAGTTGATGTATGTGGATGTCTTGGCGGATGAAACTTCCCGGAGAGGGGCGACGCCACCAGAATCGCGCGGAGAGGCGATGGGGTCAGGGCCGTGCCGTGCTGATAATCTCCTCGACCATGCGCGACACCTGTCTCCTTATCTCCGGCACGGCAGTGCATTCCAGCTCTTCTCCACGCCGCAGGGTGCCGATGGCGAACATGCCCTTTTGGAGAGTGCCATCCGCCATGAACAGCTGACCGGTCTCGTTTATCTTCAGCCCGAGGCGGAGTTCATCCGGCTGGACCAGGCCATCCCGGATCAGTTGGCTGACAAGGGGAGAGTCGGTACGCAGGATGTCGGAAAAGAGACCGGTTCCGTTGAAGGCCATATCCACATCCAGGGTCGCGGCCGTTGCGGACGTGAGCAGCAGCCGAACCGCACATGCTCCCTTACCATTCAGTTTCTCCACACCGGTCACCCGGGCGGCAACCTGTTCAAGCCGGCCGCTATCCAGCAGATGCGATACCTCCTGCATATTTCTGTGGCACGAGCGGTGCAGGTGGGTGTTCCACAGGGTGCGGAAATGACGCAGGAAGAGTCGTTTGTCCCGCAGATCGAAACCGCTCCAGATGACGGGGGAGTGTCTGCGCAACGAATCCACCAGAAACTGCCAGTCGATGCCTGACTTGCGTTTCAGCTGGAATGCCCGCAGCAACTGCCTGAGTCCCGGCCTGCCTGCCGTTAGCTCCTCCGCCCAATCGCGCAGTTCCGGCGGGAGCGGAATATGCGGTTCATGGTGCGCCTTGGGAAACTGACCATGGGGAGATATGACCCAGCAGTGGCCGGAAAAACCGCGTTCCTCGGCCTCCAGAATCACATCCAGAGCCGTGAGTCCCGCGCCGACGATGGCCATCGTCCGCAGGCTCCGATAATCCTCGAAGGGGGTCCAGGGGCATTGCAAGAGTCCATTGTCCAAGGAGCCCCGGGGGGGGATGTTGCCGACAGCCAGCACCAGGTTGCCTGCCCGCAGGCTCTTGCCGGACTTCAGCCTCAACCGGTACCATGGGGACGTCCCCTTTGCTTCAACGGCCAGAACCTCGTCCCGCAGCACGTCAAGCACATCCGGCCTCTGCTCCATGGCCCGGTTCAGGCAGGCGTTGGTGTAGCGTCGATACAGACCACGTGGCACGAAGGCATCGGGAGAGAAGTGCGGCGCCTCTTCCCTGAGCCAGCGCACAAAGGAGCCGGGATCGTTTTCGGTGATACTCATCCCCCTGGCACGCACATTGAGGAGGTGGTGGGGCGAATCGGTGCGATAGGCGATCCCCGCACCCAGTCTCTCGCCCGGTTCGATGATGGCGCACCTGAAAGAGCGTGGCAGGTCTCTGTGGGTGAGCAGATGATAGGCGCAGCAGAGACCGCTGAAGCCGCCACCCACGATGGCCAGATCGACGCGCGCTTCCTCTTTGGGAACATCTGTTTCGGCAGTCTGTTCATGCCCGCATCCAGCCGTATCTTTCCGTGCCATCGTCCCCATCCTTTCCATTGCTGACGCAACCCCCCTATCCCGGTATCCCCCCGTGTCAGGAACAGATTCGGGAAGGCTGTTCCGTCTCAGCCCGCATCGGCGGCTGCAGCCTCGGGAAGGGGACCATCGTCTCCACCCCGGATCCCCCTGCGCGCGGCCAGGAAGCGGTTTGTCTCGGCAACCACCACCCCGGACAGCCCCAAGAGGGCGATCAGGTTTGGCACCGCCATCAACCCGTTCATGATGTCAGCGAAGCTCCAGACGAGATCGAGTTTGACGCAGGCACCCACGAAGACGAAGGCCGAGAAGACCAGGCGATAGGGGAGGACCGCACCTCTTCCCAGCAGGTACTCCAGGCATTTTTCGCCATAGTAGGCCCAACCGACGATGGTGGAGTAGGCAAAGAAGACGATGCCGAAGGAGACGATGAATCCGCCCCAGGTGCCAGGCAGGCCGCTGTCAAAGGCCGCCTTGGTCATGACCGACACCTCCGCCCCCGAGTTCCATGCGCCGGTCACGATCAGCACCAGGCCGGTCATGCTGCAGATGACGATTGTATCGATGAAAGTGCCGGTCATGGATACCAGGGCCTGCTCGCACGGCTCATTGGTCTTGGCAGCTGCCGCGGCGATGGGTGCGCTGCCCATCCCTGATTCGTTGGAGAATACGCCCCGCGAGACCCCCTTCTGGATGGCGATCATCACGGCGGAGCCGAGGAATCCGCCGCTGGCGGCTGTTCCGGTGAATGCGTCGTGGAACACCTGGAACAGGGCGCCGGGCACCTGCCCGGCATGGCGGAACAGGATGGCAAGACAGCCGGCCGCGTAGATAATCGCCATGACTGGAACCATGATAGCCGAAACTCGGCCGATGTTCTTTACCCCCCCCAGGATAACCAGGGCGGTGAAGATGGTCAGGGCGATTCCCGTGACGAACGGATCGAGCCCCAAGGTCTCCTTCAGGTTGCCGGCAACTGCGTTGGCCTGCACCATGTTGCCGATGCCGAAGGCGGCTATGGAGCCGAACAGGGCGAACAGCACGCCCAGCCACTTCATACCCAGGCCCCGTTCGATGTAGTACATGGGACCGCCGCACATTTCCCCGTTTGCATCCTGCACCCGGTACTTCACCGCCAGCACCCCCTCGGCGTATTTGGTTGCCATGCCGAAGGCGGCGGTTATCCACATCCAGAACAGCGCGCCGGGGCCGCCCACGGAAATGGCTGTGGCGACGCCGATGATGTTACCGGTGCCGATGGTGGCGGCGAGGGCGACCATCAACGCCTGGAAATGGCTGATATCGCCCTGTTCCGTGGATGTCGGTTTGAGGAACGTCTCGGCCAGGGCGTGGGGCAGCAGAAACAGTTGCAGCAGCCTGAGTCGGACGGTAAGCAGGATACCGGTGCCCACCAGCAGCACCAGCAGCGGCACGCCCCAGACATAGCTGCTCAACTGGCCCAACATCTCGTTCAGTTCGCTCATCCCTTTTGTTACCTCTCCGCTGGTTTGTAGGCTCTGCTCATTCTTTTGAGGAGTGTACTCTAGATGCCCACAGGCAACCTGTCAACGGTCAATCGCCTCGGGAGTGGGGACGTGGACGTTCCGGCGCGGTGATGTACGAGACAGTTTCAGTTGCTGGTGCAGGGCTGTTCGTCGGCTGTAATCCCGTCGACTATGGGGAGGGTAATCTCGGCGATGGGAAAAGATGATGGAGGCGAAAAGAAGAGGAGCGGCCATCAGATCGCTCCTCCTATTTGCGCCGGGATGGGAAAATCAGAAATCCTTCAAGCCGCGATACTTCTGCTTTGCCCTCTCGAATTCCTCCTTGAGAGCGTCCGGCATGCTGCCCTTCAGATCCTGGGCCGCTGTCTTAAAGCCTGATTCCGCCTGATCGACCGATGTGGTAAAGGCCTGCAGGATTTCCGGTGGCGAGGCGGCCAGATCAAGTGTATTTTGGTAGGCGCCGCGCAGTTGGATCAGCTTCTGATGCGCTTGGGCGAATTTTTTGGGAGGATTGTCCAACTGTCCCATGATTTTGGCTACCTCGCCGCGGATCTTGTCAGTCCTGGCCTTTTCCTCGTCGTTCTGGCCCGGCGAGAAGGCGGCTCCGCTCTCCTGCGCGGTTTTCCATTCAGTCTCGATTCTGTCGCAGACTTTCTGGTTGAAATCAGCGCCTGTTTTCATGCTGTAGATCGCTTTGGCGTAGCTCTTGGCGAACTGCTGCTGCTTCATGTAGATGCGGAAGGCATAGGAGAGGCCTCCGACCAGAACGGTGGCTATCAGCAGTGAGATCAGCAGGCGTTGCAGGCGCGGCGTAACCAGCGACTTGGAGGAAGCGGCGGCAGGCTCGGGACGGCGCTGTCGTTGTTCCTGCACCGGTTTTCGGAAAAAGTCGAAGTACAGCGGGATGTTGAATCTGGCAAGAGACTGCCTTACGTCGGATAGGCGTTGCGTCCTGGCCTTGCGCAACACCTCCTCCGGCTTGACCGCCACATGGTAGTCGGGGAAGAGCGTTCCGCAGGAGGTGCAGTGGCTGTGATGGTCCAGGAGGCTGCCGCAGTTGGCGCAGCTTAGCTTTCGGGACCGCCGGCGTACCCTGTTGGCGCTGGATTCTCTGATGATCGAGAGTGCGATGTTGCAGGCAGGACAGGTTACGGCTAGGGGCTGATCAGCTTCCGTGGGTTGCGTCTCCACGTCCGCCCCGCATGTGGGACAGGAACAGGTCAGGCTTGTGGCTGGCGCCTGGCTGGCACTGCCAGGTTCGTCATCCTGGGGAGGGGCGGCCTGCGGTTGTTCGAACTGAAACGCAAAATCGTCAGTATCTTTCATGGGTCATGATCTCTCGCCGGCATAACCGCCGTCATTCATCCGTACAATGTCGTCCGCACTTTCAGGTTTGGAGCCGTCAGGATCACTGGTTCCATCCTTGCCCGTTGAGTACAGGTCGAAGTCATCGTTCAGTTTGTTTAAGCCGTCGTCCAGTAAGCTGCCCTTGTTGTACTGGTAGGGACGTCCCCAGGGGTCCATCAGGGTTGCCATGCCGATGTCGGCCAGGGATGCGGGCAGGCTGTTCCTGTCCAGGATATGGGCGGTGATCGCTTTTTCTATGGTACGGATGTCGCCGGCGCTGCGTTTGTTTTGGGCTTGCGTTTTGTAGTCGTTGAAAGCTGGAATGGCCATCATGGCCAGGACGCCCAATATGGCGGTGACCACGATCAGCTCGACCAGGGTGAAACCGGCACGGGTTGATAGGGCTGGCATACGCTGAAATGGGGGCATGGCTCATGACTCCGCATCAAGTTTTTTGCAGTTCGAGTGAAATTACCTATAGCATAATTGCATAAAAGTGCCAGACGTAATTAATGACTGATAACGAAATCGTGCTCTCTCTGGTTTGAGTCAAGCATGTCGCAACGGCCCACGTAACCGGGTGCAAGGGTGTCGATGTCAGGCTGTTTTGTAGCTGTTGACGATCCCCTTCAGGGTTTCGGTCAAATCTCCCAGTGAGGTGGATTCCTGGATTCCGCTCTTGGCCTGATCAGCCGCGGTGTGAACTGCTTCCGAGATCTGCTGCAGGCTCATGGTCACCTCGCGGGTAGTCACCGACTGCTGCTCCGCTGCCGTGGCGATCTGCGCGACCTTGTCGTCCAGTTGCGACACGAGATCCAGAATCTCCGAAACGGCCTGACCCGATTTTTCCGACTCCATGGCTCCGTGCCTGACCTTCTCGGATTCCTGCTCCATTGAACTGACCACGTTCTTTGTCTGGTTCTGGATATCCTTGATCATCACCGAGATTTCCTTGGTCGCCATAGCGGTTCGTTCCGCCAGGCCGCGCACCTCGTCGGCCACGACCGCGAAGCCTCTGCCGTGGTCTCCGGCGCGGGCGGCCTCGATGGCCGCATTCAGCGCCAGCAGGTTGGTCTGGTCGGCAATCTCCTCGATGGTGTCGACAATCTCCTCGATCTTGTCCGAGCTCTTCCCCAGGTTCTGGACGATTTCCGAGGTCTTGAGCGCCCCTTGGGCCAGGTTATCCATGAGCGAGGCGGTCTCGAGGATGACCTGCTCGCTGTTGCGGGCAGCGGTGCTGGTCTGCCGTGAGCTCTCCGCAGCCAGGGAACAGTTCCTGGCGATTTCCTCGGCCGTGGAATACATCTCCTCGGCGGCCGACGCCGAGGTGGCCGACTGCATCGTCGCATTGCTCACAGCTGACTCCAGATTGGTGGAGCTTGTGCGCAGGTTGGATGTGCTCGATCCCAACTGGTCGATTGCCGAAGCGAGCTTGCTGATCACCTCCAGGGTCTGGTCGGCCATGCTGTTGACCTTCAGGGCCAGTCTTCCCAGTCCGCCGCCGTAGGGGATGCTTGCCCGCACCGTCAGATCGCCGGATTCGACCGCCTCCACGACCTCGGTGACGATGGCAAGGGGATCCGCCACTGACTTGAAGACCAGGTAGCCGAAGAATATCCCCAGGATCATGGCAATAGTGAACAATGAACCGGCGCTGATCAGCAGGTGTGAAAACGCATCCGATGCCGTGCGCTGGAACTCGGCGGCGATGCCGGCCGCGGTCATCTGGGCGGAGAGCGAATGCAGCGCATGCAGTCCGGCCCCGGCGGCCGCCGCGACGAATGCCAGGTTGCAGCCGACCAGCAGGGCGATCTTGTGGCGGAGCTTGATGCTCATGTACCACCCGTACAGATGGGAATAAAGACCGCCGCTAGCGGCGTTGTTGCCCGCAAAACTTCCCGCCATTCTGCTCATGTTACGCTCCTTTGCGAATGTGGTTTCGATGCCGCGTTGATGATTGTCGCGCGGATTTGCGGCCACGCGTGACAAATAGTTCCTTCTGACCCCAGTCTGGTCAATCACAATGCCGTTTTACCCCTTGGGTCGTTGCACAGTTCTTCTCTGCGATATTTCCGTGGCCTCGGCTGTTCCTCGTTGGAGGCCGTGCAGGATGTAGTACATTGATCTCCGGCCTGCCGGTCCAGATGGCAAAGAGTTCCAATAACGTATGTTGCATTTTCATTAGTATGTCAATTCCGTTTTTTACGTTTTTGAGGCATGAAGTGAACGCCGTGATAGCTGGCAGGGGAGGTGGGCTACGCAGGGGAGGCGGGGACGCTGATCAGGTTGTCCTATGCCGCGACAAGGGGTGATGATCGAACCCCGCCGTTGATGCTAAAACAGGGTTCAATGCCGATTGACACCCACCTTTTTGGGTGGTAGTATGCCCGCCAAATAACCGCATACGGAAGGAGTTCAATCAAATGAGCATTTTTGCAGCCAGTGATGTTTTGCAGTTTGCCGTACGCATGGAGGAGAATGGTGGGCTCTTTTATCGTAAGGCCGCCGAACTGTCCGAGAAGAGCGAAGCGAAAAAATTGTTTCAGCACCTGGCCTCCGAAGAGGCAGAGCATAAGAAAACATTCGAAAAGTTTCTTTCCCAGGTAACTCTGTATGAGCCGACCGAGGATTATCCGGGCGAATATCTCGCCTACCTCCACAACTACATCGACGGCAAGGTGTTCTTCACTGACGATACCTGCGCGCTGAAGTCCTTCGACGTTGCCAGCGCCCTGGACTTCGCCATCCAGCGGGAGATGGACGCCATTCTCTATTACACGGAACTGAAGGCTTTCGTGAGCGCGGACGACCAGAAATCCATCGACGCGATCATCGAAGAAGAGCGCAAGCATTTCGCGCAACTCTCTGAAATACGGAAGAATATCTGAATAATACCGGCTGCGCGGCCAAAGCGGTATACAAAAACCTCCCCCTTCATCGAAGCGGGAGGTTTTTTTGCGAAAAGTGTGCCTCCGGCAATGAATCACTGCCTTTACATCATGGACAGTTGCGGCAAACATGCGCGACATGATGGGGAACGATGCAGAAGCATGGTCATCCGCTGCCAGATGCGGGCTGGGCAGTCGTTCAATCGCCCCAGAGCGCTTTCCTGAGACCGGAGGTGCGCTCGACCCTCCGTGATACGGCGGTCCTGAAAACCCCCTCGTCTCCCCAGATCTCAACCTCTTTTTTTGCCCGGGTAAGTCCGGTATAGATCAATTCCCTGGTCAAAAGTTCCGAGTCCTGCTCCGGGAGCAGCAAAAGGATCCGGTTGAACTCCGAGCCCTGGCTCTTGTGAATGGTCATGGCGTAAACGGTGTCGTGCGCGGGGAGGCGTAAGGGAGAAACTGTGCGCACCCCCCCTTCCGGAGAGGGGAAGAAGACCTTGGGATTCCCATTTGCCTCCGGGTCGGGAAAAACGATCCCGATGTCTCCATTGAACAGTTTCAGATGGTAATCATTCACCGTGATCATCACCGGACGCCCGGGATACCAAAGGGTTTGACGCTCGATCAGCCCCTGTTCGGCGAGAATCTCCTCGATCAGCCCGTTGACCCCGGCAACGCCGTACGGCCCCTGACGCAGGGCCGTCAGCACCCTGAAACCGTCGAACAGCCGCAGTGCCTCTTCGGCGGTAGCGGCCGCGAGGTAGGATGAATACCCGGAGACGATTCTCTCCGCGAGCGCTTTCTTCAGCTGTTCGGTCGAAGGCGCCTCCTGCCAGCGGATATCCTGATGCAGCTCATCGTTGAGCAGCCGCAGGGCGCTTCCCGCATCTCCCGAGTTAACCGCTCTCGCCGTCCCCCCAATGCCGCTTTCGGTCGCAAAGCGGTAATTCCTTTTCAGAACGGCCAGGGCATCGCCGGGAAAGCCGGTGCAGGTGGCCACAGCTGTCGAGGGGAGTCGCCCGCCGGCGACCCTGGCGACAAAGGACTGAAAAGCTGTGGAAAAAAGCTCGGGCCGCCCTCCGCCGCAGATGTCCCCCAGCGCCGCCCCTGCCTCGACCGAGGCCAACTGGTCCTTGTCCCCCAGCAGGATGATGCGCGCCTCCGGCTTGAGTGCCGTGGCCAGCTTTGCCATAAGGGGGAGCGCAACCATGGATGCCTCGTCAACGATGACAACGCCGTAGGGCAGCTGATTTTCAGCGGAGTATTGAAAACGGACCGATCCGGAACGGACCCCAAGCAGACGGTGGATGGTTGTGACCTCTTCCGGAATCCGGCTCTTCACCTCCGGGCTGCAATCCAGGCTTTCCTTCATCAGGCGGATCGATTCCTTGAGTCGCGCCGCCGATTTACCCGTCGGAGCAGCCAGGGCAATGTGAACGGTTGCCCCTTGCGCCTGCTCCAGGAGCAGTGCAAGGATCTTGACCACCGTGGAGGTCTTGCCCGTTCCCGGCCCGCCGGAAATGACGAAGAACCGCTTCCAGAGTGCCCCCAGAGCGGCAACCTTTTGCCAGTCGACCCCCTCTCCGGAAGAGGGGGGGAAAAGCCTGCCGATCCCCGCGCCAAGGAGCGTCTCATCGATGTCGCACCCGGGGAGGGAAGACTTGTCCTGGATGACCCGCACCAGTTCCCGCTCATACTTCCAGTAGCGGTAGAGGTAGAGCCGGCAATCACCGTCAAGCACCAGTGGCCGAAAATCACCGGGGGAGCCTATCACCGGCATGCCAGCCAGTAGGTCACGCATTTCAGAGAGTGCCGGGAACTGTTGATCCCTGCCATCCACCTGGATGATCTTTTCCGCGATATCCGACAGATCAAGGCAGATGTTGCCGTTGCCCATGGCATTGCTCACCAGCGCAGCCATGGGTCTGAACCAGGCTGGAGTCTCTCCCGCCTCGCGCTGGATGAATTCGGCAAAGTGGATGTCCGTAGCAGTGAGTTCGAAAACCGTCGCCATGTCTTACCCTCCAGCCTGGATCAGGCAATTGGTCACTTCATGTATCAATCCCGCTGGCGGAGTATCCCGGAACACGCCGAACGCTTCGCCCCTCTCCCTGTCCATGCCGCGGAGAAAGAGGTATAGAACGCCGCCGAAATGGGTTTCGTACCGGTACTCCTTGATCCGAAGCGACAGATATCTGTTGAGGGCGACCGTGTACAGCAGGTACTGGAGAGAGTAGAGATTCTGATCCATGGCCGACGTAAGCGCCTTTTCGCCATAGGCCTCGACCCGGTACCCAAGGTGATTGGATTTCCAGTCAACGAGGTAGAATCTGCCCCCATGCTCAAAGACCATATCCATGAAGCCCCTTACCATCCCCTTGGCGGGGCGAAACCTCAGCGACTGCGCCAGCGCTTGCAGGTTAACCGCGGTACAGCCGGAGCTCCATGAGCCCAGGCACTCTTTCAGGATGTTCGAGGTGACGAATTTGAGCGGGAAGAAGAATTCCAGCTCGGCAAGCCATTTCCCCTGCCTGAGATCGGAAAGGGAGAAGGGGCCTTCCGGCGCGGAAAACTGGGTTGATACGACATTCTCGATCATATCGCTGATGGTGGATTGCCACTCAGCTCCGAAGCAATGCTTCTTGAGGCAGGCAGCCACCAGATCCGTGGTTTTTTCACCGGAACTCCCGCTAAAGTCGAGCTTCTCGAATATCTCGTGCAGGAAGATCCCGGCATGTGCCCCCTTGGGAAAGGTGAAGATGCTCTTTTCCCGGGGGTCGGCTTCGGGTAGGGGGGGCAGCGCCGTCTCTTTGGCCCCGGCCTCGTCCCGGTCCGGTAGTTCCGTCGTCGAAAGATCGTGGGATGCGAGCGAGGTGAAGCTGGATACCCGCCAGTCGCGCTCGATCATGGCGTTAAACTTCTTTTCGGAAAGCCGTTCTCCGCCATCGTGGAACGGCTCGTAGCGCTCGGCGCCCCCAGCCTCCGGCATGGAAGAGACCGATATGGCGTCCTGCTGTCGCGCGGCCACTGCTCGTAATTGCTGTTCCATCTCTTCGGCGGACAGTTTTTTTACCTCCTGGCCCAGCTGCCCAACCGTGTCATCGGCGTTGCGTGTCGTTGCAGAGGCGTGGAACAGGTAGGCCAGGGGGGACGTTTCCGGTCTGTTTCTGCCGGTGCTGTCGACAATTTTCCCTGTAACCAGGTAACATCTGAACTTTGCCCGCGTCAGGGCCACATAGAGCAGCCGCAGGTTTTCCGCCAGCGATTCCTTCTGGGCCAGGACCCTGTGCAGCTCCTGATCGGCAGAGCCGTAGTCCTTCACGAGTCGGAAATCGTCATGGAAGGTGACGACCTCTTCATCGCTCCGTACCCCAGCCCAGAGGAAGGGGCAGAACACGATGGGATACTCCAGCCCCTTGCTGACATGAATGGTCAGAATCTTTACCGCCTTCTCGTCCGTCTCAAGCCGGATCTGGTACCCTTCAGAGGCATCCCCGGCGCTGATCCGCTCGCCAAACCAGACCGCCAGCCCCTCAGGTCCCAGGCTCCTCTCCTGGGAAGCTGCATGCAGGATCTCGCAGCAGTGCAGCAGGTTGGTGAGCCTGCGCTCCCCGTCGGGCTTGCGAAGCAACCGTCCCCGTACGCCTTCCCGCGACAAGAGGGTTTGAACCATCACCATGAACCCCCGTTCCAGCCAGATCTGGTGGTACTCCTGGAACTTCGACAGCCACTCTTCCCAGAGCGGCTCTTCTTCCAGCAGGGTGGCGATGTCGTCTCCCGTAAGGCCGAAAATATCGGTGACCAGGGCGGCGCGTAGCTTCCATTCGTTGCCGGGGGCGGCAAGGGCGGCAAGGAGCGTGCAGACCTGGCGAGCCTCGCGGGTGGTGAAGATGCTGGCATCGCTGCGCATCACGCTGGGTATGGAAAGATTTTTGAGGGCCTCCTGAATGTAGCCGGCCTGCCGATGGCTCCGGACGATGACCGCGATATGCTCCGGAAGCACGGGGCGCCCGTCAATGAGGGCCTCTCCCGCCATGCCGGCCCGCAGCAGGCGGGCGATTTCCGCGGCAACCGCCATCGGTACGCTCTTGTTCGCCCGGCCCACGTTGCTGGCCTTTCCCTCTTCGTCCGGCGGCACGCACCAGAGCTGAAGTGGGGCGTCGTCAGCTTCGGCCCAGGTCAAGCGGTTGCCTTCTTCCTCAAGGCCGGATGCAACCGAATGGTAGGCGATCTCCCCGAAAAGGAATGGCTTGAAATCATTGTCAAAGAGCGCATTGAAGGCGGCCAGGAGAGCCGGCGCGGAGCGCCAGTTGCTGGTCAGGGTAAAGCGCCTGGTCGCTTCCACCCCGGCGGCGGCCTTGAGGTAGGCGAAGATGTCGGCGCCCCGGAAGCTGTAGATGGCCTGTTTGGGGTCGCCGATCAAGAAAAGAGGGTGGGCGGGATCGGCATAGATCTTCCGGAAAATGTCGAACTGTACCGGGTCGGTGTCCTGAAACTCGTCGATGAGTGCGGCCCGGTATTTCTGCCTGAGGCAGAGGGCGAAATCGTCGCCGCGTGGCCCACCAAGGGCTTCGTACAGGGAGGTCAAAAGGTCATCGAAGAAGCGTATGTTGCGCTCACTTTTTCGGGCCGCTACATGCTCGGCCGCGAAGGCCAAAAGCTCCGCCTTGAGCGCCAGGAATCGCTGGCCGACCCTTTGCCGCAGCTGCTCGCAGAGATCGAAGAAGGGGTGGCTGAGGGGAGCTCCGGTCGGCTTTTTCCCCTTCAGAATGCCGATGGTGCAGAGCTTGCTGAAGTCGCTAAACAGGTCAAAGGGGTTGTCTGAACGCGCATAAGCATCCATGGCCTCGAAAAGGGGGGGGAGGGTGTCCGGGTTATACGCCCCCTTTGCCCGGGAAAGCCCCTTGTCGCTCCGGATGAGTTCCCTGATCTCGGTGTGCGAATTCAGCCATATCTCCTTGACCAAGGAAAAGAGAGTCTCGCACTCTTCCTGGAGGCTAGGGATGCTGCCGAGGTCGAAATTGGGCAGGATCTCCAGCTTGGGATTGCCCAGCATTCCCTTGAGAAAGGTGCTGGAATAGGCGGGAGAGAGCTTGGTGCGCAGCGCGTAGCCGAGCAGGGGGGCTGGCTCTGAAAAGAAGGTCCGACGCCAGAAATCGTCCACGACCTCCTGAAGCAGGTCGGCCTGGTCGGTGATAAGTTCGGTGTCGTACAGAGAGCCGCTTTCGAAGGCATTGTCCTGAAGCGCCCTCAGGCAGAATCCGTGAATGGTGAAAATGGAGGCCAGATCGAAGGATTTGAGCGCCCGGTCGAGGCGGTTTCGCGCAATATCCTCGCCGGGGCCTTCCTTGTTCACCTTCTGGACGAGCCCCAGGAGAAAGGGGTCCTTGGAAACGGTGCCGCTAAAGGTATCCAGGGCCTGGCGGATACGGCTGCGGATGCGGCCGCGCAGCTCCTCGGTGGCCGCCTCGGTGTAGGTCACCACCAGGATTTGCTCGGGAGTCAGGTCGGATTCGATGACAAGGCGAAGATAGAGGCAGGCGATGGCATAGGTCTTGCCAGTGCCGGCGCTGGCCTCGATCAGGTTTCTCCCGGAGAGCTCGATGCCCAGATGTTCCAGTTCTCTCATATCGCTTCCTTCATAGACGGTGCCGCACCAGGGGGGCGAGCAGTTTCAGCGCCAATGCCTCGAACTCCTTGTTGAGGGGATCTGCGTCCTGCTCGAAACAGAGCCGGAAATGGGGATCCGCTTCCTCGCCCGTATGCATGTAGCCGCTTTCCCATTTTTTGCGTGCATTTTTCAGCAGGCCGCTTGAGGCAAACTCCAGTGAGGAAGCCGGGAAAAACCTGAGCGGCAGGTGCAGCCCCTGCCAGTAGCAATCCAGGAGGGCGCCAAGTTGCTCGGTCGGATGCTCCACCGGGCCAAAGCCCGTGCTGCCGTCTTTCATGATCACAAGGCTCTCGCGGGGATATCCCTCCGGGGCGAATGCATTAAGAAGCAGATGCTCGATCCAGCCCCTGATTTCATCCTTGGCCTTCAGTTTGGCGCAGCGGTAGGAGATTTTCCGCTCCTTCCAGATGCCGTCCAGGCTGCCGGAGAGTTTGAAGTCTCCTATCGTCTCATGGAAAAAGAAAGCCTCCAGACGCGGTTGCCCGCCGGTCCGCTCCCCAATCTTTTTGACCAGGTTGTCCACCTCCGCGAGAGCGTCGGCAAACACCGTCTCCCCGTGCTGCGCCGGAGGCAGGATGCCACGGCAACGGGTGGTTGCGTAGAGGCCATGGACGGATCCTCCCTGCAGGCGTTTTTCCAGCAACTCCTGGTTGATGCCGTAGGCTTCCAGTCCCTCGACGGCGAAAGGCTCGCGATCATCCAGTGGAGTGGACACCTCTTCCAGCCTGATCTTCAACCTGTTTTCCAGTAGGTACTTCGCCGGGTTGGCGTAGAAGCGCACGAGCTGGGCAAGGGTCACCTCTCTCATTTCCTCGGGAGCGGCTTTCAGGGGGTGGGTAATGAAAAGCGCCGGTTCCCCGGACCGCTGGGTGGCGTCGAGGAGCGCCGCGCAGTTCTCGGCTGAATAGCTGAAAAGGCCCGATGTGGCGTCAAAGTAGCTCCTGCTGAACGCCTGGAGGCGGTGACTTGTCACCAGTCTCTGCTCCAGCGTCATCTCCCCGCTCGTGAAACCGGCACCGATGGCATCGAGAAATTCGCTGACCAGTACCGACGGAGGGATCGCGCTGTTGTCCTTGACGCTCTGTCCCACGTAGCTCAGGTAGAAATGTGTACGGGCAGAAAGCAGGCACTCGAGGAAAAGATAGCGGTCCTCGTCACGAAGCGAACGGTCGCCGGGCTGCGGGTTGCGGGCAATCAGGTCGAACCCCGGCGGACGGCTCTGGCGCGGGAATGCAGCGTCGTTCATGCCGATAAGGCAGACCACCCGAAAGGGGATGCTGCGCATGGGGAGCATGGCGCAGAAGGTTACCCCGCCGGTCAGGAAGCCGAGCCCTTTCTCTTCCTCGCCAAGGCGGGAGGCAAGCCAGGAGCGGATCACCACCAGGTCCACTGTTTCACTGAAACCGGCCTTTGCCCCCAGATCCTCAAGCGACTGCACGACGCCGTTTATGCTCGCCAGTTCATGGGCCAGGTCATCGTCCGCGGCAGCGAAGTCGGAGAGCATGGTGGTAATGGCATCGCGCCACTCGGTGAGTGTCCGTTTGGCTGCGAGATCCCTGGCCAGACGCTCGATCCTGGCGACAAATTCGGCAAGCTTGCCAAGCGCCTGCGTGGCGTCCCCCTCCATCTCGTCATAGGGCAGTATTCCGTGGAAAAGGAAATCCCCCTCCTCGGGCATGGCGTAACCGAGCATGAGTCGGTCCAGGCCGGCTCGCCATGAATTCTCGCGGTAGTGTGGCAGGCCTAGGCTCGATCGGTGGCTTTCATCCGCTCCCCAGCGGATCCGGGTGTCCTCAATCCAGCTGCGCACCGTCTCCAGTTCCTGTATATCCAGATCAAAGCGGCGACTGACCGGAGCGGACTGGAGGATGTCGAACACGCGGGTAACGGAAAGGCGGCTGCCCGGAAGCTCGAGCAGTTTCAGGATGACACTGGCGATCTGTCCCTCTTTGGCCAATGTGCGGTCGGCAATGGAAAAGGGGATCTTTTTCAGCGGGTCCTGACATCCTCCAAAAACCATTGAGATATAGGGTGAGTACGTCTCAATGTCGGGTGTCATCACGATGATGTCGCGGGGAGTGAGCCCCTTCTCCTGTTCCAAAAGGAAGAGCAGATTGTCATGGAGGACCTCGATCTCCCGCATGGGGCTGTGGCAGGCGTGGATCTGCACCGACCGGTCCTGGGGGGATATTCGTCGTTTACTGTCGCCGCCTTCGGTCCCGCGCAGGTTGAGAATATCGGACTGAATCGCCTCGAGAAGCAGCCCCTCGCCCGGATCCAGGTAGAGATCCACATCGTCAGTTGCGATGCTCCCTGCTTCGACAACCATATTGGAAAAGTCTCTGGCCAGTTTCCCCAGGGAGGCAAGCAGGGGATTTCCTTCCTCCAGGTAGGCTCGCTCTTCGGGGGGGCGGCGGGACATCTGCTTCGCTGAAACGATGTCCCCCCAATACTGGCGACAGGGGCTGAGGAGAAAGAGGCTGACGGTGGTATGTTTGGCGATCTCGGTGAATATATCCAAATGATAGCTGGGGAGATAGGAGATGCCAAAGACCATGATCCGTTCAGGTAGGCTCTCTTTTTCCGCGTGGCCTTGGGCCAGCAGCTTGATGAAGTCTTGTTTGATTCGCCCTCGGTGCTGCCCGTTGTCAGCGGTTGCCAGCTCCCGCCAGAGGAGTTCCTGCCAATCGCCCCCCTTGCCGCCTTCCCAGTCAAGGAGCATGTTGGGTCGAAACAGGGTGTACTGGTCAAAGGTGTCGGCGATCTTTCCCGCAAGCTGGAATTTTTTTAGTCCGTCCCCATCCCCGTCCAGGTAGTGATTGAGCGGGGTGAATTCCTGGCGTCCGAGGAAAGCGGGGAGAAGTCCCATGATTCTCCAGGTCATTACCTCGGGGGAGAACCGCGAGGTGTCGGGCAGCTCGGGGAAAGCCTTCATAAAGAGTTCCCAGACCACCTTGTTGGGGAAGGGGTACGTGCAGTTGGCCCATACGCCGAACGTTTCTGCCAGTTTCATGGCAAGCCAGCGTTGCATCCCCTTGCTCTGAACAACGAGGATCTCGGGGGTGAACGGTGATGAGAGCGGCGTCTTGAGAACGTCGCAAAGAGCCTCTACGAGATTCTCCATCCTGTTGCTGGTGCAGATGGTAAGGGGCATGGGAGTGTCCTGTTTGTCGAGCGTTTCCGGGTATGGCACAGGTGTACGGCACTATCTGTTCGCAATCAGTGTTATTGCCGGGGCAAAAAACTCTGCCCGATCGGCTGAGGTCTCTTTTTGCTGCGCTCCGCGAAACCTGACAACACCTGAGTGCATAAAACCGGTCAGACAGTGAGGTGAAGGCGTCTGATCGGACGATACGAAATTAAGACGAGATCAGAAAGTTGTCAACGATCCTCTTGTCATGCCGAAACCAGGGGGCGTTGGAAACAAAGCTGGGATGCGCTTTCCATTGGCGGCGTCTCGTATGACGGGATCTGTGTTGTCGCAGTAACTTCTGTCTGGGGAGTGAAATGACGGGAATGGGGGATGGCTGTGGCAGGTTGATTCTCGGTACATTATACGGGTGAAAACAAAAAAAGGACTTGGCGTCGTTGCCAAGTCCTTGAATTGTTTGGTGGAGCTGAACAGGATCGAACTGTCGACCTCTTGACTGCCAGTCAAGCGCTCTCCCAGCTGAGCTACAGCCCCACAAAGGAGTCCTGTGTATACCGGAGCGTTCCGCTGTTGTCAATATCTTTTTTTGTGGGTGATTGTTTTTATGCTTTGTTCTTGACTGATTCATGGATTATGCAGTAAAGTCCTTGACCACGCCAGAGTGGTGGAACGGTATACACAGCAGACTCAAAATCTGCCGCCCGTAAGGGCTTGTCGGTTCGAATCCGACCTCTGGTACCATAGGACAGTAGTGGGCCGACAGCGTGTTTCCTGTCGGCTTTTTTTGTCGTGCCGCATGTTGCCGGGCAACGGGGCAGGGCATATACTGGTTCAACCATGAGAACCTTTCAGCTTTACATAGTCGTGGTCATACTGGGGTGCACCCATCTTGCGGGGATATGCACCGTTTTCGCCGAGGACGGGCGGAGCGGCTTCTCGCTGGGGTTCAACAGCCTGACAGCGGAGCGGACCGATCCCGGTGCGGAGCAGTTCGGCCAGCTTGTGGCCAGATACCAGGTAAGCTCCCTGGGGAATTTCAGGCCGTATCTGGCGACCGGGTTGGGTTACAGCTATCAGCCCGACATCAAAACGGACGATTCGGTGCGAGTCAGGACCGGTGTGGCGGGGCAGGCAGGCTTCAGATATCTCTTGGGCGATAAGTCATCACTCACCTTCGACTACAAATTTCTCGATCTTGGATCGGACGAGTCACACGACAGTGGCTCGTCGACTCCCCAGTCCGTTGGCGTGGGTCTGGAGATCAAGTTCTGACTCTCCGCTAGAATGTTTTGCACCATTTCCCGCGAGACAACGATTCCCGCGCAACGCTTAAGGATGAAAGACCCGTTATGACAATACGATGGTATCCCGGCCATATGGATAAGGCCCTGGAGCAGATGGCCGAGACGGTCCGCAGGATCGACGTTATTATCGAAGTGCTGGACGCACGTCTCCCCTCGTCCAGTTCAAATCATCTGCTGGAGGGGATCCGCCGCACAAAGCCGTGCATTAAGGTGCTGAACAAAAACGACCTGGCCGATCCGGCTATCACCAAGGCCTGGGTCCGCCATTTCGAGGCGCAGGCCGGGGTCAAGGCCCTGCCGCTGTCGGCGCGGCAACTGGCCGATGCCAAGAAGCTGATCAAGCTCTGCCAGCGGCTGGTGCCCCATCGCGGCAAGCCGGGCTGGCCGTTGCGGGTGATGGTGTTCGGAATTCCCAATGTGGGCAAATCGACCCTGATCAACACCCTGGCGGGAAGATCCCTGGCCAGGGTCGGCGACAAGCCTGCCATCACCACCTGCGCCCAGCAGATCGACCTGAAGAACGGTATCATCCTCTCCGACACTCCCGGGGTGCTCTGGCCGGAGATGGATGACCAGGTGGCCGCCAAACGTCTTGCAGCCAGCGGCGCCATCGGCTCCGGCGCCTTCGATGTGGTTACCGTGGCTCTTTTCGCGGCCGAGTACATGATGCAGCGCTATCCCCAGACCATAAGGGAACGCTACAAGCTGGCCGAGCTTCCGGATAACCCCACCACGCTGCTCGATGCTGTCGGCCGTCGCCTGGGATGCCTGATCAGTGGTGGAACTGTTGACCACAACCGCGCTGCGGAGGCGTTTCTGCGGGAATTGCGCTCCGGTAAGCTGGGCAGGATCAGCTTCGAGGAGCCGTGCGTCTCCGCTACCCAGGCGGACGAAGACGCCTCGCCTCCCCAACTGCCCTCCGCTGGCGTACCCGCTGTAGATGAGGGAGAGAAACTCCTGTAATGACCGCTGGCGGACTAGGCGGCCCTCGCTTCCCGCCGTTATGATCAGACGTCATCCTCTGTGCCAGACTGATGCGGCGCAGAGGATGGAACCATTCCCCGCTGGAAAGCTGAATCGGATGGTGCCGTCCCGTTTCCCCCACTTTGGATAAACCACCACAGCACAATTCCCTCTGGATCGATCCCTGTCCGCACGCCGTAGTGGCGCTGTCTGTCGCGGATTTTTTCGTCTGTGGGAAACGGAGGCTTTGTACATGCAGATTGTTTTTGGCATCGATTTCGGGACAACCAACTCGGCGCTCTCGGTGTATCGCAACGGCGCGGTGGAAATGGTTGCCCTGGATGGCGCCGGAACGGCCGCTGCGCTGATGCGTTCGGTGCTCTATTTCAACGAGGAAAATGAGATTTTCGCCGGCCAGGAGGCCATTCGCCAGTATGTGGACGACGGGGCAGGGGGGCGTTTCATGCAATCCATCAAGACCTTTCTGCCCAACAGCAGCTTTGACGGTACCGAGGTGTTTGGCAGGCGCTATGCCATCGAGGACCTGGTGGCAATCATCCTCAAGAGGATCAAAGCCCAGGGGGAGAACCATGTGGGGCGGTCCGTGGACAGCGTGGTGCTGGGGCGGCCGGTTCTGTTCTCCTCGGATCCGGCCAAGGACAGTCTGGCCCAGCGGCGCCTGGAAAAGGCGGCCCGCAAGGCCGGCTTCTCCAGGATCTGGTTCCAGTACGAACCGGTGGCGGCGGCGCTGACTTTCGAGGAGACCCTGCGATCGGGGGAGGAACGGGTCGTGTTCATCGGCGACTTCGGCGGAGGCACCTCCGACTTCTCGGTCATCCGTGTGCGGGGTGGCGACTCCGGACGCTCCGACCGGCGCGGGGATGTGCTCTCTCTGGGCGGGGTCTACATTGCCGGCGACTCCTTCGATTCCCAGATCATGTGGGACCGGGTGGCCCGGCATTTCGGACGGTACGCCCGATACAAGACTTTGGGCAAGGACGAGTGGGTCTCCGTGCCCAGGAGCATCACCCACACCCTCTGCCAGTGGCATCGCATCCCGCTCCTGCGGGCACGGGCCACCAGGGAGCATATCAGGGTCATCAAGGGAAGCACCGATGATCGCCGGGCCATCGAAAATCTGGAGAACATTATCAGCGACAACTACGGCTTTTTCCTGTTCCAGGCCATCGAGAAGGCCAAGTGCGAGCTCTCCGGCCAGGAGCGGGCAATGATCCGTTTTTCGGAGCGCGACCTGTGTATCAACGAAGAGATCGACAGGGACGGGTTCGAGGCGATCAACGGGGAGAACTTCCAGCGCATAGCCGACTGCGTCGACGAGGTGGTTTCCGGTTCAGGGCTTGCCCCGGAGCAGATGGATACGGTGTTTCTGACCGGCGGCACGTCGCGCATTCCCCGTATCCAGTCCCTGTTCGCCCAGCGCTTCGGCAAGGAAAAACTGGAGCAGCGCAACGCGTTTACCAGCGTTGCCCATGGTCTCGGCTCCAGCGTTCCGTTGTTTGCCTGATACGGAGATTTGTGCCTCGGACCGGAAGGGAAAAACGGCCTTTGGGAGTGGCTCCCCGGCGTATGAACAATTGAAACCTCCTGCGATATCACGTATGCTGTCACGTCAGCATACAGAAAGGCCGGTTTTCTCCGGAAGATACCCGTCATAAGAACCGCATGTCGCTGCAATCCCCAATCCCGACCGTTCTCTGTATCTCAACCGCTGCCCCGTAGCCTTCGGCCGGGGCTGTCTGGTTTTCATGAAAAGAGGAGTTGTCATGGTAGTCGATCTCCATCTCATGCAGCAGGTCGTTGAATCCCTGTTCCCCGAAGAGGAGCAGATTCCTCCCCAGCACCGCATGCCTGCTCCGATCCTGCAGGACCGCTATCTTGTGGGCGGAGAGTTGCGCCGCTGGGATGGCCCCCTGCAACAGGTGCTGTCGCCGGTTTGCCTGCGCACCCCCGACGGCCCGGTTCCCCGCACCCTGGGGGAAACGCCCCTGCTCTCCGAAGAAGCGGCCCTGGAGATCCTGGATGTGGCGGTCAAGGCCTACGCCAACGGCCGCGGCGTCTGGCCGACCATGTCGGTGGGGGAGCGCATCCAGTGCATCCAGCGCTTTACCCGCGCCATGGGGGAAAAGCATGACGAAATCGTCAGGCTGCTCATGTGGGAAATCGGCAAGTCCCTGGATGAGGCGGAGCGTGAGTTCAAACGGGCACTCTCCTATATCCGCGACACCATCGAGGCGCTCAAGGAACTGGACCGGGTCTCGTCCCGCTTCGTTATCCAGCAGGGGATCATCGGCCAGATCCGCCGCGCCCCCCTGGGGGTGGTGCTCTGCATGGGGCCGTACAACTTCCCGCTCTATGAAACCTTCACCACCCTGATACCGGCCCTGGTCATGGGCAACACCATCCTGCTCAAGCCGCCCCGGTTCGGCATCCTGCTGTTTCAGCCGCTCCTGGAGGCGTTCCGCGACTGCTTCCCCCCAGGCGTGGTCAATACGGTCTACGGCGACGGCCAGGCGGTCGTTCCGCCGCTTTTGGCCTCGGGACGGGTGGATGTGCTCGGCTTCATCGGCACCCACCGGGTGGCCGATGCCCTGCGCGCCATCCACCCCCGTCCCCACCGCCTGCGCTGCGTGCTGGGGCTGGATGCCAAGAATCCGGCCATCATCCTGCAGGACGCCGATCTGGAGCTGGCGGTCTCGGAATGCATCAAGGGGAGCCTGACCTACAACGGCCAACGCTGCACCGCCCTGAAGATCCTCTTCGTGCACCGCTCCATCGTCAATGAGTTCCTCCGGCGCATGGCCGACGCCATGGCGCTTCTCAAGTGCGGCATGCCCTGGGAGGAGGGGGTCACCGTCACCCCCCTGCCCGAACCGGAAAAACCCGAGCACCTGAACGACCTGGTCCGGGACGCCCGCTCCCACGGAGCCCAGGTCGTCAACAGGGGCGGCGGGATCAGCAGCGGTTCCTTCTTCAATCCTGCGCTGCTCTATCCAGTCACCCCGGCCATGCGCATCCACAACGAGGAGCAGTTCGGTCCACTAATCCCGGTGGTCCCCTTCGACGACATCCGCGAGCCCATCGACTATGTGGTTGCCTCCAACTACGGACAGCAGGCCAGCATCTTCGGTCGCAGCAGCGACCTTTTGGCCCAACTGGTGGATGCCCTGGTCAACCAGGTCTGCCGCATCAACATCAACAGCCAGTGCCAGCGCAGCCCGGACAGCTTCCCCTTCAACGGCCGCAAGAACTCCGCCGAGGGGACCCAGTCCGTGGCCGACGCCCTGCGCATCTTCTCCATCCGCATCGTGGTGGCGGCCCGTGAGACCGACGCCAACCGGGAGATCATCACCAACATCGTCAAGGAACGCAAGTCCCACTTCCTCTCCACCGATTTCATGCTCTGAGGGGGAGGGGGGCTGTTCGTGGGCTACACATCCAGCACCACGGTTGCCCTCCACTGCCCCCCTTCATTGACGACCGCCAAGCGATGCAGGGTGACCGCCTTCACCTCCACCAGAAACCTGTGGCGCGAGGGGTCGATCCGCTCCCCCCTGACCAGCGCCTCCAGGCGGAGGAGCCCTTCCTGCTCCGTTATCATGACACGCTCCCCGTGGAGCAGGATCCCCCGGGCGTCCTTCAGAAACACCAATTCGTTCAGGAAGGCGAACAGCAGCAGGTCCAGTTCCTCGTTCTCCAGGTCGATGCGCACCTCCCGGCTGCGCAGCACCTGCTCCGGCTCATGAACCATGGTGGCCAACAGGGCCGCGGCGCTGGAAACGAACAGCTCTTCCAGCGTCTCTCCCCATGATTCGAAGGCCACGTCCGCCGTGGCGATATGCTCCAGAAAACGGAACGGCATGGCTACCCCTTGATGTTCCCCATGGGGAGCAGTTTGGCTACTCTCCGGCTCAACCCCGCCATCTCGGTGGCCGAGGCAACCTCGTCCATATCCTTGTAGGCGAAGCCTGCCTCCTCGGCCAGCCCTCCATAGGTGGAGGTGCGCACGTGGATGCCGCGCTGCTCCATCTCACCCAGAAGCTTTTGCCCCTTTACCATTTTCTTAGCCTGGTGGCGACTCATGGTCCTGCCGCTGCCGTGGGCCGTGGTGAAAAAGGTGGATGCCGCGCTTGACTCTCCGGCCAGGAGAAAGGAGCCGGTCTCCATGCTGCCGCCGATGATCACCGGCTGCCCCGTCTCTTGGTAGCGCGCGGGTATTCCGGCCATGGCGGGGCCGTAGCAGCGCGTGGCCCCCTTGCGGTGCACCAGCACCTCCCGCTTTTCGCCGTCTATCTCATGGGTTTCCAGCTTGGCGGTGTTGTGGGCCACATCGTAGACCATGCCCATGCCTAGATCCTGGGGAGAGCGGTTGAAGACGCGGGAGAATACCTCGCGGATGCGGTGCAGTATCATCTGGCGGTTGGCAAATCCCATGTTGACGGCGCACTTCATGGCAGCAAAGTAGGCCTGTCCATCGGGGGAACGGAAAGGAGCACAGGCCAGTTCGCGGTCGTTGGTCCTGATGCCGTATGTGCCGGTCATCACCCGCAGGAACGTCGCAAGATAGTCGGTGGCCACCTGGTGGCCGAATCCGCGGCTGCCGCTGTGGAAGCTGATCACCACCTGGTTGGGTATGGTCAGGCCGAAGGCAGCCGCCGTCTTGTTGTCGAAAACATTCTCCGGCCGCACCACCTGGATCTCGCAGTAGTGATTCCCGCTTCCCAGGGTGCCGACCTGGTCGTAGCCACGCTCGACGGCCTTGTCGCTGCAGGCCCCAGGGTCGGCGCCCTCGAAGCAGCCCCCCTCTTCGGTCAACTCCAGGTCTTCGGGCCAGGCAAAGCCGTTTTTAAGGCACCAGCGTGACCCCTCCGTAAGCAGCTTGCGGAACTCGCTGCGGGAACAGTGGATGAAGCCGCTGCAGCCGACGCCGGTGGGGATGCGGCTGAACAGGCTGTCCACCAGCTCCTTGATAACTGGCCTGACCTCCTCTTCGGTGAGGTTGGTGAGCAGCAGGCGCATGCCGCAGTTGATGTCGAAGCCGATACCGCCGGGAGAGATGACTCCGCTGTCTGAATCCATGGCAGCCACCCCTCCGATGGGGAAACCGTAGCCCCAGTGGCCGTCCGGCATGCAGAAGGAGTACTTAAGGATGCCCGGCAGGCAGGCCACGTTGGCGGTCTGCTCGAACACGCCGCTCTCCAGTCCGGCCAGGAGCTTCTCCGACGTGATAAAGCGCGCCGGCACCAGCATGCCGTCGCGAAAGGAGCGGGGCAGTTCCCATATTGTTTCTGATATCTGGCGAAGCTGGGGAGGTACGGGCATGGCATCCTCCGTGGTGTGCTTGTTGTCCGACAGGTGGATCTGTCCGTGGAGAGCGACTTATCCTTGATCCGTCGTGGTTCCCGGCGAAATGGAGCGAAAAGCAGCCGGACTGTTTGAGCCCGGGGGGCAAGTTTCCGGTTGCCGCGGAATGAACCGTTGAACCACAGGATCAGGGATCCGGAGCGAACGGCGGACAGATCCACCAGTCAATCTCCAGTACATTTTATCATAGCCTATAACGCCCTGGGTGGGCAGCCGCTTGTTCCGTGTCCGAAGGGGGGGCTGATACGAAAAGGGCTGAACGCGACAATGCGCGTTCAGCCCGTGCATTCAGCCCTGACGATGCGTTGCTAGCGTCGACGGTCGCCCAACAGTCTGAGCAGCATCAGGAAGAGGTTGATGAAATCCAGGTAGAGGGTCAGGGCGCCCAGAATGGCCGGTTTCCTCCCCGTCTGCCCCTGGGCTGCCAATGCCTTGATCTTCCAGCTGTCGTAGGCGGTCAGGCCGGTGAAGATGAGCACGCCGATCCCCGACGTGATCCAGGAGACCGCGTCGCTGGCCAGGAAGATGTTGACGATGGATGCGATTACTATGCCGATCAGCCCCATGAAGAGGAAACTGCCCCACGAGGTCAGGTCGCGGCTGGTCAGGTGGCCGTAGACGCTCATGGCGCCGAACATGCCGGCGCTGATCAGGAAGGTTGAGCCGATGGAATCGGCGGTGTAGACCAGGAAGATGACCGAGAGGGTCAGGCCGTTGAGCGCCGAATACCCCAGGAAGAGCAGTGTCGCGGCGCTGCCGCTGAGACGGTTGATGGCGGCGGAGAGGACGGCAACCATGGCCAGTTCACCGATCATGAGTCCGAAGAAGATTAGGCGGTTGCCCGCGACTGCCCCCAGAAGTCCGGGGGACGAGATGGTGACCAGCGCAACCAGGGCGGTGAGGGTAAGGCCCAGCCCCATCCAGGCATAGACCTGCCTGACAAGAGTGTTCTGGCTTGCCACGGTCCGGTCGGTGGTCGCCGGGTACTCCATGTCGTAGCGATTCATCTGAGTTGCTCCTTATTTACTGTATGTGGTGTGTATGAATCCGCCGCGTATCATTACCTGTTTTCAATGTTTTGTCCAGCCTTCGCTTGGGTGATTGTCGTGACGTCGAGCCGCGTGGCACCGCTGTTCTCGTCCAGATGGCGCTTGACGGGCCATGGGGGAGGGGGGTATACAGATCACCACCACTTCGTCTGCGAGTTCTGCCGCAGGCTGGAAGGATGGGAACGGTGCGACCTGGATGGAATGCTTGATGAGGTCGCGCAACGCTCCGGGGTGCGCGTAACCTCCCCCATCCTGCGGATCAACGGCCTCTGCGCGGCCAGTCGGGAGAATCAGCATGACCCATGACAGCATACACCAGGAGAACGTCACCTGCTCTTTTCGCCGGGCGCTGGCAGCGCTCTGCCTTGCCCTGATCGCTCTCTTGGCGGCCTGCGGCGGTACGGACGGACCCCGGACTACTCCCCCCGCGGATGGCAGGTTGCGGGTGGTAACCACGCTCTTCCCGCTGTACGACTTTGCCCGTTCCATCGCCGGAGAGCGTGCCCAGGTGTCCATGCTGCTGCCTCCCGGCATGGAGCCGCACAGCTTCGAACCCCGGCCTGATGACATGCTGCGCATAAACAGTGCCGGCCTGTTCGTCTACACCAATCCGGTTATGGAGCCCTGGGCAGCCAGGATCATCCAGGGAGTGGACCCGAACCGGGTGCGGGTGATAAACGCGGGCCAGGGTGCAGGCTATCGGACGGTCACCCCTGATGGCGATGCTGATGGCCATGAACATGGTCACCAGCATGCCGGCGCCCTGGATCCCCATATCTGGCTCGACCTGGACAACGCCCAGCTGATGGTGGACAACATCCTGTCCGGCTTCACGGCCGCCGATCCGGTTAATGCTGCCTACTACCGCGGCAATGCTTCCGCTCTGAAGTCGAGGCTGGCTGACCTGGACAGGCGCTATCGCGGGGGACTGGCATCCTGCGAACGTCGCGAGTTTTTGCATGGCGGCCACTACGCCTTCGGGTATCTGGCCCGACGCTACAACCTGGCCTACCGCTCCTTAAGCGGCGTCTCGTCGGAATCGGAGCCGTCGGCCGCACGCATGGCCGCCATGGTGCGCCACATCAGGGAGTCCGGCGCCCAGTACCTGTTCGCCGAGGAGTTGCTCTCACCCCGCCTGACGGAAACCCTGGCTGCCGAGGCAGGGGTGCGGGTGCTCAGGCTGCACGGGGGGCATAATCTGGCGCTGGACGATTTTCGGGCCGGGGTGACCTTCATCAGCCTGATGGATCGGAATCTGGTCAATCTGCAAAAGGGGCTGGCATGCAGGCCGAAGTAGTCAGGACGGAGCGCCTGGGCTGCTCCTACTACAGCGGTCCGGTGCTGGAGAACGTCTCCATCTCGGTGCAGGCCGGCGACTATGTGGGCATCGTGGGGCCCAACGGCTCCGGGAAGAGCACCCTGGTACGGGCACTGATGGGATTGAACGACATCGGCAGCGGAAGCGCGGAGTTGTTCGGCGTTCCCAGCGAGCGCTTCAGCCAGTGGGGCAGGATCGGCTATCTCCCCCAGCACGTCAAGCTGTTCAACCCCGTGTTTCCGGCGACGGTGGCCGAGACGGTGGCCCTGGGGCTTTTGTCGCTGAAACGCTTCCCCCGCAGGATGACGCGTCATGACCGCCATAGGGTGGAGCGCATACTGGATGAGCTGGGGGTGCACGATCTGGCGGGCAAACTGATCGGCGAGCTTTCCGGCGGACAGCAGCAGCGGGTGCTTTTGGCGCGGGCACTGGTGAACAATCCCGAACTGCTGATCCTGGACGAACCGACGGCTGCCCTCGACCCCGAGACCAGGGAACGTTTCTACCGTCTGCTCAGGGACATCAACCAGGATCGCCGGGTGACCGTGCTGCTGGTAACCCACGACATGGGCACCATCGGCCTGTACGCTTCCAAGCTGCTCTATCTGGATAAGCGGGTCCTGTTTTACGGCAGTTTCGAGGAATTCTGCCATTCAGCGGATATGTCGCTTCTCTTCGGCGAGCATTCACAGCACCTGATGTGCCACAGGCATTGACATGAATCTCATTGATATCCTTGCATACGGCTTCATCCAGCGCGCATTGCTGGCGGGGACGCTGATCGCGGTGCTCTGCTCGGTGCTGGGCGTCTTCCTGGTGCTGCGGCGCATGTCGCTGATAGGCGACGGCCTGGCCCATGTCACCTTCGGCAGCACGGCCATCGCCCTGGCACTGAAACTGTACTCCGCCTCTTCGCTTTTGGTCTCCTTGCCGGTGGTGCTGCTGTCATCCCTGGGGATCCTCAAGTTGACGGAAAAGGCGCGCTTGAACGGTGACGCGGCCATCGGTATCGTGT
This sequence comes from Pelobacter propionicus DSM 2379, assembly GCF_000015045.1. GTDB lineage: Bacteria > Desulfobacterota > Desulfuromonadia > Geobacterales > Pseudopelobacteraceae > Pseudopelobacter > Pseudopelobacter propionicus. Next base: position 2,294,035 of record NC_008609.1, on the reverse strand, counting down.
CGTCCCTGGGGATCTGTCTGGGGATCACCATGGCAAGCGTGGGGGGAGGGTACAACGTCGACCTGCTGAGTTACCTGTTCGGAAACATTCTCTCCATCACCCCGGAAGAGGTCTGGATATCGGCCGGCCTGTTCTGTCTGGTGATGACTCTGCTAGTCCTCTACTACAACGAACTCTTGGCCATCACCTTCAACGAGGAACTGGCCAGGGTCTCCGGCGTCGCCACCAACCTGATCAATGCGGTGCTGGTTCTGTTGACCGCCCTTTCGGTCGTTCTGGCCATGAAACTGGTGGGGATAATGCTGATCTCGTCGCTCTTGATCCTGCCCGCCGCCTCGGCCCTGCAGTTGGCGCGCAGTTTCAGGGCCTGCGTCGTACTGGCGGCGTTCCAGGGGGGCTGTTCGGTAGTGGCCGGCATCCTGACCTCGTTTGTCACCAACCTTCCGGCCAGTGCAACGGTCGTGCTGATCAACCTGCTCTTCTTCAGTTGTGCCTTCCTGCTGCGCCGCCTGCGCAATCCATCCGCTACTGCCTGATCATTTTCTGCTACACTTTCCCTGCATGTTGCACGGAGGGGGGCATGGTCGAATACGCAACGTTTCTGTCGCTGTCCCTTGGAAGGATGATCGCACGGGGACTCGGGTATCTTTCTTCCAATTATCAGCTGCTGCTGCCGGTGGCGGTCGGCGCGGTCGTCCTGATCCTGCTGCTCGTCTGGTTGATCAAACCGCCCCGGGTCTGACCGGGATTCGGGGCAATGGTGGGGATGATAGGGGGGCGGGGAAGAGATAGAGCAAGGAAACGCCGGGTTGTCAGCCCGGCGTTTCTGTTTTACGGCAAGTAGGGAAGAAGTGGTTAATGGGGACCGCTCACCGTGCCGTCTGCGTGTTCAGCGAAGACCTTGTGGCCCGGGCAGCAGATCCTGTTGGCTTTGAGGCATTCTTTCCTGGCGTCCTCTTCCGTGCTGTGCTCGCTCATCGGAGTTGAACCAGGGATTTGAACGATGTACTTTACGATTTCGTTTGGCATGGATAGTTCCTCTTGTCGGGTGACCTCCCCGACCGGGCAAAGTTGTCAGAAGTAATAACTGAAATCCTTCATTTCAATTCTTGTCAATTTATATCCTACCTTATCAACAATAAATCAAGTAAAAACAAACTGTTAAATTTAATGCCGATTCCTTGTTATTGACTGTTTACCTCCTTTGTTGTTACCTTATTGTTACCTTGACGGTGTTTTTATGGCTTTGATCGTTTTCAAGGTAACAAAAGGGGGCGCTATGCCGGAGAAAATCAGGCTTACGCAGAAACGAGTTGCAGACCTTCAACCGGTGGCTGGTAAGCAGTTCGATGTCTGGGATGCTGAACAACCGCGCTTTGCCGTCCGCGTCTCTCCGAGGGGCCGCAAGACCTTCTTTGTCATGCGCCGCGTCAAGGGGAAGCTGGTACGCGCCACCGTGGGAACCTTTCCGGAGATGAATGTCGATACCGCTCGCAAGATGGCCGCAGAGATGTTGGTGTCGATGACGGCAGGTGTCAACCCAAATATAGAACGGAAGCGAGAACGGGCGCAACAGAAAGACAAGAGTCGTCTGCTTTCGGCTGTGTTTGACTCATATCTTGCGTCTGGCGGCAAGGATGGCGACATAAAGGCATCGACCAAGGCCGCGTATCGTTCGGCCTTCAGGCGTCTTGAAAAGTGGCAGGAGCTGAAGATTGATGAGATCGAGTCTGAGATGGTGGAACAGCTCCATGTAAGCATTGTGAAGGATTGCGGCGGGTATGCCGCCAATCATTCCATTGGGCTGCTGCGAGCACTGATGAAGTTCGCCAAGGTGGAGGGCAATCCCGCCGCGGACGTGGCATGGGCCAAGGAGACCCCCAGGCGGGAAGCGATGCCGCCGGAGGCGATCCCCGGATTCCTTAAAGCACTGGATCAACTGAAGGGTGATAACGGCTCTGACCTGTTCAGGGTGTTACTGTTCACCGGCATGAGGAAAAGTGAGGCCATGGGCCTACGCTGGATCGACATTGACCTTGAAAACAAGTCGCTGCACATCGAGGAGACCAAAACGGGACCGCCCTTAAACATCCCCATCTCTGGCCACCTGGCGGCGATCCTGGAGAAGCGTAAAGAGCGGATCAGCTCGCCATGGGTGTTCCCCAGCAACAGCCGGGTAGGGCACCTGACGAACGATCAGCAGTTCTGTCGGGAGCTGGCCGCACTTGGCGTGAGGGTATACCCGCACCTGCTGCGGAAGACCTTCACCACCATAGCGGCGTCACTCATCCCCGGCGCGATGGTGGACTGTCTGACCGGCCATGTCCCCCAAGACGTGACGGGAAGGCATTACACGTTCCCCTCCGTGGGGCAACTCAGGCCGCATACCGAGGCCGTGACAAAGGAGATTTTGAGTCTGGCGGGGATTACGACCAGGTCAATCAAGTAATTGACAATGTACTCTAGAAAGGTACAATAAGCCATGTCATGGACAGTCAACTACTGCCGGGCCGCTGAAAAACAGCAGCAGAAGCTACCGGAAAGAATCAGGGTGCTGCTCGATACCCTTGTTTACGAGATCATGAAGAGCGGTCCGGTCCGTGGTAATTGGCAAAATTACGGCAAGCTTTCAGGCGGGTTGCACCATTGCCACCTGAAAAGAGGCAAGCCGACCTATGTCGCTGTTTGGCGAGAAGAGGCCGGAGAAATCAAGATAGTGGAGATAACCTATGTTGGCACCCACGAAAAAGCACCCTATTGAAAACACGCGCTTTACAGGGGCACCGGAAATCATCAATCGTCTGAGGAAGTATGCACAACGGATCGGAGCGCTTGAGACTGCTGACAGCATCCCCGCAACCGAGGTGTCACCGGAGCTTTTGACCAACCCAGCCGGTATTTACTTGAAGGGGTCACGTTACCGAGAGGAACTTACCCAGGTACAGCTTGCGGAGATCACCGGCATTCCCCGGCGACATATCAGCGAAATGGAGAGTGGGAAACGGGTAATTGGTAAGGAACGGGCCAAGAAGCTTGCGGCGGCACTGCATGTGGATTACAGGATGCTGCTGTAACCCTAATTGCGCTGCAGAAACTGGCGGTGTGAGGATCGAAAGCAGTAGGGCCGTGAAAGCCGGATTCATTCAGAGTCCGGCTTTTCTTGTTTGTCGTCGTGATCGGCGGGAGGTTCTCCCCCTGGCGGTATCCATTCGATCGGAACACCAAGGCTCATCATGATCGGGAACGCCTCACGGATTGCTGCCCGCTCGTCTTCGCTCAGTCCCGACCAGTCGCGCCGGTACATTTCCCAGGTGTGGTGAAGGCTGGGGAAAACATATTGCTCAATAACTTCGCGGCGGGTTTCTTTGCTGCCTGTCCCTTCTATCACGTCCTGAATGTTCTTGAGGTCGGCCAATAGAAACCGGCCTGGATTGACCTTGTTGAAATCCAGCATACCGTCTTTCGTCTGTGCTTGGTGAGTGGCATCCAGGATCACGGTGAAGCGGCAATAAAAGCTGCAATTCAGGTCTAGTGATAAAACCCCACTCGGTCCGCCGCCTGGCGGTTCCAGGCATACCTGAAATTTATATTGGAGGGAGAGATCGTGGAATACACTCGCAAAGTCAAATCATTCCTTAGCAGAGTTGAAGCACTTCTTGACAAATTACCGCCCGCAGAGCGGGTCAAAGCGCTCGATGAATTTGAAGCTCATGTGATGGATTTAGAGGCTAACCTCGTGGTCGATCTTTTTAAGAAAACGGAAAAGAAACACCAGGACGTATTTGTTGAAATGCTCAAGATCCACATGGCTTGTCTTTTGAGAGACGATCCTGGGTTCCGTGTCCAGCACATGGGCGAGTGGGAAAGCCTCAAACATCTCGCCAACGAATACGACCATCTTGGGGCGAGGTGGCCTATAGCGGCCTAACCCCTAACAACGACAACGTCCCCCCAGGTCCAGCCGAGGGGGGCTGCCAAGAAAGGAGTGAGTGCAACAACCCAATCCAATTTATGAAGGACACGAATATTTGAAAACCATAACAGATCGAGATATTAAGCGTGCCGCAGTCCTTCGGGCTGCTGGCTACCAGGTTGCGACCATCAAACTCCCATGTTCACCCCGTTGCGCGTTTGAGTATTCGGACGGCCCGGAAACACGCAGACTTCTGGACGACTATGAATTGAAAAAAGTGCTCCCAATTCCACAGAAAGCAATCATGCAGTCTCATGGCGCTTTGCTTGGTGAATGCCGGATGTTGAAGCAGGGGACGCTATGAACAACCCCATTGACGGATTCAGGCAGTTCATGAGGAACGCCGGGCTTGAACCTCCTGGCGAGATCGTAGCGAACGGAAGCCTTAACCGGTTCACTGTTCCCGGTGACAAACCGCGGAGCCTCAACGGCTGGTATGTATTCCATGCTGACACCCCGGCGGCCGGCTCATTCGGTTGCTGGAAACGGCAGCTCAACGAGACATGGAGCGCCAAGGAATACCACAGCATGGACCCGGCAGAGAAAGCCGCATACAGCGCCAAAATGGAGACCATAAAGCGGCAGCGGGAGGAAGAGCAGGTGCGGATCCATGCTGAGTGCCGGGCATGGTGCGCCGATGTATGGGGCAAGGCCGAAGACGCCACCAACGATCACCCGTATCTCAAGGCCAAGGGAGTCAAGTCCTTCGGGCTGAAGTGTTTCAGAGGTAGCCTGTTGATTCCCATTCAGGACATCGCGGGGAATATCTACGGAATGCAGTTCATCCGGCCGGACGGTTCCAAAACATTCAAGACCGGCACCGCCAAACGAGGACATTTCTACAGCATGGGAGAGGGTAAAGGCAACACGCTTTGCATTGCTGAAGGTTACGCAACGGCGGCAAGCATTCATCAGGCGACCGGCTACCCGGTTCTTACGGCTTTCGACGCCGGAAATCTGAAGCCGGTTGCCGAAAACGTCAGAGCGAAGGTCCCGCAGCTGAACATCATCATCTGTGCCGACAATGACCAATGGACCGAAGGTAACCCCGGATTGACCAAGGCAACCGAGGCGGCGCGGGCCGTGGGCGGCTTGCTGGCAGTACCCTTTATTGAGGGGGTACGTCATGAGTAAGCCGACCGACCTTAACGACCTTCATCAATTTGCTGGGCCGGAAGCTGTCAAGGCCTGCATTGAAGCAGCAGCACCCGTGACGGGCGCCCCGTCGAGCACTTCGGAAATATCGCCTGATGAATGGCCGCCAGCAATTGACCTAGTGGAGCTATCCAAGAAGCCCCCCACCCCACCGAGGCACATAATTGACGGGTGGTTGCCGGAGGGATACGCAACACTGCTTTCGGCGCATGGCGGCACGGGGAAGTCAACCATCGCATTACACCAGGCTGTTTGTATCGCCCTGGGACACGACTTCTTTGGATTGCCGGTTGAACGTCGCAAGGTGAAGTATCTCAGTTGTGAAGATCGGGGCGATGTATTGCACTGGCGGCTTGCCAGAACATGCACCTACCTGGGGGTTTCGATAGCCGACCTTGACGGCTGGCTGGGGCTGCTGGACCTCGTGGGCCACGACACTATCCTTTTTCAGTCAGCGAATGGCGATGAAACCCACATCACCGCCGCCTATCGCCACTTGGCTGCACGGATTCGGCGCGAAGGTTATCAAGTAGTCTACGTGGATGGTATTTCGGACACGTACAACGGGAACGAAAACGCCCGCGCCGAGGTGAAAGCCTTCGTGAACTGCCTCCTGGCAACTATCCCCCTGGACGGCGCGGTGGTTTTGATAGGACATGTTGCAAAGCTGACCGCCTTCACCAAAACCAGCACCGAAGGCTATTCGGGCTCTACCTCCTGGCACAATAGCGTTCGCGCCCGCTGGTATCTGTACCCCGAAACTAAATTCGGTGAAGAGGCCGCAGAGAAGACCGGGGAGCTGCTCCTGGAGCTCCAAAAATCCAATCTGGGGCCGACATCTGGAGCAATGCGCTTCAGGTGGGACGATTCCACCGGCATGTTCGTGGGACATACTGAGCGCAGCGAGGGGCCAATGGACCGAAATTTCCGCGAGCAAGAGGAGCGGGAGGGGATCCTTGCCGCGTTCATGACGTGCCCGGATGGCCATATTCCAGCGGCATCTTCAGGTCCACGTACTGCCTTCCACGTACTGTCTGTTCAACCGAATTTTCCCTCCTCGTTACGTGCTGGCAAGGCTGAAAAAAAGCGTTTTTGGCGTCACATGGAAGAACTGCGGGCAATGGGCTTTATTGAGGAGTCCACCATTACCCGCAGCGACCGCCACAAGATGCGCGTTTTAGTGCCTACAGACAAGGCTTGCGGGCATGCGGGCAATGATGAAAATGAGCATTCACAGCATATCACCCGCAACCCTAAGTGCGGGCATGCGGGCAATGCCGCACTAGGGGTTATAGGGGATATATATCCCGCACATGGCCCCGGTATCCCCACCTTCACTGAATCAGATTTCGAGGGGGTGACCCCATGAAGGTCCGAGCCATCTGTGAGATCACGACCACCAGGGGCACCATACCTGCCGGTCAGGTTATCGAGGTCAGCCCGACGCTCTTGCGGCGGTTGGCGGGAAAGGTTGCGCTTCTGCCAGTGGACCAGACCAGGAGGCAGGCAACGGCCGATACAATCATCACCCTTTGGCGCTGGTTCACCTTAGAAGCCGACCGGGTCTACAGGTTATCACCGAAGGCGGTGGACTCATGGGAACAGCACAAACAGCACAAGGAAGCCGCCATGGAGCTTTGCAGAGCCGGGGACATGTCAGCGGCAAGGCTTGAACTCGGAAAGGCTCTGGCGGCGCTCCAGGGTGCGACGATCACACAGCCTGATTTGCTTGGCAGCATGAACATGACCAGGGAGCCGATGATTGATTTTCGATAAACACCAGATGCTGACGATCTCCCAGTCGGCGCGCCTGTTAGGGGTGTCTCGCCAGAAGATATATTTCATGATCGATGAGGGGAGGCTGAGGGCGTTTCAATTCGGATTCACCAGCAGACGCTTCATCCCCAGATCGGACCTCAAGGAGGTAATGAGCGGAACAGAGGTAATGCCCTGAACACCGGCGGGGCAAAGGGGACAATGGACACCGCCATTCGTCGGCGCGCCTCCCGGCTGGAAATGTTGTTGTTGGCTTCTCCTCCATCAACTGCAGACCACCAGAGCACGGCGCAAAAACTAACCCACAGTGGGCGAACAGCCCGAAAGGAATCATTCTATGACAAAAAAAGTTGAGAAAGCGTTTTCAGAAGGAGTTCAGGCGGCCCGTGAAGCGTTCTTTGCAGCACAGCAACAGCAGAACGAGGCCGAGGCGGAAATCAGGGAACTTGAAGAACGGTTGAGTGATGCCAGTCTTCAGGTAAACCGGCTTGCCGCAATGCTCGAGAACATGAACACCAGAAAGCAGACTATCCATGCGGATATCGTAGCGGGCAAGGTTCCCATGGACGCAACGGATCAGCTGGCGGAGGACCAGGCAAAAGCTGAGCGCCAGATATCGAATTACAGGGACATCCAGGGGCTGACGCATGAAACCCTGGATGCGAAGCGTCATAAGCTACTACACGAGACCAGTCCGTATGTAGACAGGCGGAAAAAAGTGTTTTATGGGGTTGTTGCGCAGGAGTTGCTCGAAGAGTTCAGACCCACCTTGCTACGTTTGAGCGTTTGCTATGGTGCGTCGCTTTTGTTACCTGGAGCTGATCGGCACAAACACATTGCGGAATTTATCACTGATGCAGCACGGTCGACAGACGAGGCGGAAAGAACGATCAGGTCTGAAATCGACAGTGAATATCTGTCCACGGGGGTGTAGCGTGCTGCTGAACTCAAGCTGGACAGTTGAGAAGATCGATTGGGAAATCAATCAACGCTGAGGCTGATCAGAAAAATTGATGGAAATTAGGCGAGAAATAGACGAGAAATGTGAGGAAAAGATGGAGAAGCCCCCTCACTTTTCTTGGCGGAATCGACGGGGGCTCCTCCTTGCCCAGCAGGAATCAGGCAGGAGTCATGCTACCAGAAATTATTCAGCGTCAGAAGCTTTTTTCCCTCCTTCATAACATCGACGTCGACCTTGCCGAGGGGGTGCGCTCCCTTGGTTGCCCTACTGTTCGGGACCGCTGCACCGAGGCGCCTATGTGCGCAAACCCCGTGGCGGCCCCGCCAACCTGTTCGAAACATTCTTCATACGCCATAGTCTTTGCTGCGGTCGTGAAGGTTGCCGACGACGGACCTTGCCGCCATCGGTGCTCTTCCTGGGCCGGCGTGTTTATTGGGGCGGGGTGATCGTTGTCGCCACAGCCCTTCGCCAACAGCGGGAAAAGGGTTACAGCGCCCGCAAGATCATGGACCTCTTCGGCGTCACCCTCTCGACTTTCAGACGCTGGCTGGCGTTTTTTCGCTCGACCTTCCCGCATACCTCAACCTGGCAAAGATTGCGCGGTCTCCTGATCCCTCCAGTGGCGGCGGAAGCGATTCCGTTGGGGGTGCTGGAGCGCCTGGGGCTTGGCCGCGACGGCCCGGAAACGGCGTTGGTGCGCTGTCTGCGACTGCTTGCGGGATGCGGCTTTTGAACAGGATCGGCGAGGGAGCTGGACTGTCGTAAGGGTCCGCGCAAAAGATGGCGGATTCGCATCGGGCTCGGAATGGTTTATAAGGCGGCTCTTGGCTGACCCGAAGGTGCTCCACAGTGGAGACGCCTGGATGGCGGCCGGAAAGGAGCCTTAAATGAAGAAGAATGTAGTCCCGAAGCAGCGCTGGGCCAGGTTTCGGCTGCAGGTGATCGGACCGCTATTGGCGAGCCCTGCCGCGAGCGGGGAGTTGCAGGGAAAGATCCGGGAATTGAGCGAGAGGGTGTACCGGCATCCCCTGCTCCCGGAGAAGTCTATACGACTTGGTTTTTCCACGCTCGAACGCTGGTACTACCAGGCGAAGGACGCCGCGGACCCGATCGCTGCGCTGAGTCGCAAGGCGCGTTCGGACGCCGGGTGTCAGATTGCGCTGTCCGAGGCGCTCTTGAGCGCCCTGGAAGTGCAGTATGCCAGGTATCCTCGCTGGACGGTGCAACTGCACTACGACAACCTCGCCGCCGAAGTGGCCCAAAAGCCCCAGATGGGAGCCTTGCCGAGCTACCAGAGCGTGCTTCGCCGAATGCGGGAGAAGGGGTGGCAGAAAAGGCGCGAGCCCGCGAACCCGACCGAAGGACAACGCCGCGCCGTCCGGCGCCGCGAAAGCCGTGAGATTCGCGGCTATGAGGCGAGCCACGTGCACGCCCTGTGGCACCTCGACTTCCACCAGGGAAGCCTCAAGGTGCTGGACGAGGAGGGGGGCTGGCAGACGCCCCTGGTGTGCGCGGTTCTGGACGACCGGAGCAGGCTCTGCTGCCATCTGCAGTGGTATCTGGCGGAAAGCGCCCAGAACCTCGCGCATGCTCTCACGCAGGCGATGCTGAAACGTGGGCTTCCCAGGGCTCTGATGACCGATAATGGAAGCGCGATGCTGGCGGAGGAAACCCGGGAGGGGCTGGCCCGACTCGGGGTGAGCCACGACACAACCCTTCCTTACTCGCCCTATATGAACGGGAAACAGGAGGTGTTCTGGGCGCAGCTTGAGGGACGTCTCATGGAGCTTTTGCGCGGGGTGAGCCCCTTGCGGCTGGAGTTCCTCAACCGCACCACCCAGGCGTGGGTCGAACAGGACTATCACCGCCGTACCCACAGCGAGATCGGCTGCGCTCCGATCGAGCGCCTGCTCGCCGGACCGGAGGTCTCCCGCTCGGCTCCCGACATGGACTCCTTGAATCTCGCCTTCACCCGCCAGGTTACGCGCACCCAGCGCAAAAGCGATGCAACCGTGACGGTCGAGGGGGTGCGCTTCGAGGTCCCGTCGCGGTTCAGGCATCTCCCCCGCCTGACGTTACGCCATGCCGGTTGGGACGTAAGCCGGATGGTTCTAGTGGATCCCGACAGCTGCAATCCCTTGGCCCGGCTGCTCCCCCAGGACAAGGAGAAAAACGCCTCCGGTCAGCGCCGCACTCTGGAACCGGTTGCGGCGCAGTCGGCCCAGGCGAACGCCTCACCCGAGGAGATGCCCGCACTGCTTCGCAAGTGGCTGGCGGATTACGCCGCCACCGGGCTTCCACCGGCCTATCTTGCCGTGAAGGAGGGTCCCGATGAACGATAAGACTCTCCTGGCCCTCTACGGGCTCAAGTACAACCCGTTCGTGCCGGCGCTTCCCGTGGAGGCGCTCTGGCCGCTGCCGGGCGCCGAACTCTTTGCCCGGCGCCTGGAGTCCCTGGTCTCCCAGGGCGGGTTCTCCCTGATCACCGGTGAGCCGGGCTACGGCAAATCGAAGACCCTGCAGTGGCTTGGCGCCCGCCTGGGACAACTGCCCGACATCGTAGTGGGGGTGATGGAGCGCCCCCAAAGCAAGGTCGCCGATTTCTATCGCGAGCTTGGAGAGCTATTCGGCGTTCAGCTCAATCCCGCCAACCGGTATGGCGGATTCAAGGCGCTGCGTGAGCGCTGGCGCGCACACTGTGCAGCGACTCTCTTGCGCCCGCTGCTCCTGGTCGATGAGGCTCAGGAGGTCAGCTCCGAGTGCCTGACCGAACTGAGGCTCCTGCAAAGCGCGAGCTTCGACTCCCAGAGCCTGCTCTTCACCGTGCTGTGCGGCGACGCCCGGCTCCCCCAGCGCTTCCGCACCCCGGAACTCCTACCCTTGGGCAGTCGCATCCGCGCCCGCCTGGAACTCTCCGCGCTCACCCCGCAGGAGCTGGCTTCCTACCTGGACTACGTCCTGCAGAAAGCCGGGGCGCCCCAGTTGATCGCACCGGAGCTGATCCAAACCCTGGCAACCCATGCACACGGAAACCTGCGGGTGCTCACACACATGGCGGCGGAACTGCTCACCGCCGCCGCCGAGCGCAACCTCCCGCGCATCGACGAACCCCTCTACTTCGACCTATTCACTCCTCCCGTGCGTCAGCCGCGCCGTTCCTGAAATAGCCCGGGAGGTGGATATGGAATGCACTGTGTATAACCCCCAGAAAAGACGGCTGGAAACGCTCGATGTGGAGATCACGGAGGAAAATACGACATGGTTCCGCTACCGTCGGAATATTAGAAGCATCACCATGATCACTGACTGGAACGGAGGACTGCTCATCAAGACAGGGTTTAACTATCCGGTCTATCTGTATGACGTATCGAGGGAGGACATCGGTTACAGCCGGAAGAAGGCAAGGGAGCTCATGCGGCAACTGAGGTAGGAAAAACCTGGGGGCGGCGGATGAACCTACTGTTATGCAGGGCTCAACCGCCGCCCATCCAGCATCCATGATCGTCAGGTCAGGGCCTGCAATGATCCCTCAATTAGCAAGTCTGAACCTCCCTCGATTATCGTGTTTACTCTCATCAACGCGCCTGGAAGATTGACGAACTACAAGCCGAGGTAAATCAACTGCAGGATTACAAGGAGTGGAAGACCGGCGGCAACAGGGGCCATTTTTTCCAAAATGGTTTCGAATACACACTCTAACCAAGGAGGCAACACTATGGCAGTAATTGAATTCAGCGAGTCGTGGGAACTGTGGGAAGTAGAACTGCGCACGAGAATTTTGGACAATGATATTCGGTCAATGACCGGGCACAGCAAGAAGATGCATAACCTTCTTGAGCGCAAGAAAGCCGAGCAAAAGGAACGTATCCGAGCGGCCAGGGAAAACGGGCTACTGTAGACGTGGCGAAAGGGGGTGGACATCGAGTGTCCGCCCCCTGGAGTATTCAGAGGAGCAAACAAACATGCGCATTGAGTTATCTACCAGAATGCGGGAATTAGCTGACAAGATCGGAACTCTACCCTCAGCCGGGATGATCGAGGCGGAGCGCGCCCTGGCGATCCTGGGGGAATCCATGGGGGTGTTGCTTGAGTCTGTCACAGAGGCCAACGACCACGTGAACCTTTCCAGCAGATTGATTGCCAGTTGCGAACGGCTTCACGCGGAGAATGTCCAGTTGCGACGAAGTAACAACGAACTCGCCTTCTTGGCGTCATCGGGCATTGCAGCAGAAGGCGGCATCATGGGAGGCACCGCGTGAAGAATGTTCAAAGGGGGCTACTCTACCCATTGAGCGATGAGGACATGGCCTTCGCAAAGAACCTGTCCATTGTAAGAGCGGACTGGAAACAATCAAAGCCGGTGGTCGTAGTTAGACAGGGAGAAAAGCGGAAACGATTCACAGTGGAAAGAGAGAAGCTCAACGATAGAAGATGAGCAGACACCAGCCGGCACGCCCCGGTTGGCGTTGCTGTATCAGGTCGTCCGATGCTCCTCGACTCGTTTCTCTGAAAAATTGAAAAATTAAAAATGATCGAGAGGAGAGACTTGTCGCGGGTGCAATTACCCGCATATTGTGACCTCCCCAGAAGGACCCATGCTCTCAATGCATGAACTTGCATGCTTGTACCCTCGCGGGTCCTTCCCGGGGGGCGTCGGATGCGGGTAATTGCACCCTCGCAACATCTCTAGCGCCGGGGAGGGGCTAGGTTCCTACCTCAACAACATCAAAGGCCGGTTCCCTCCTGGGAGCTGGCCTTTGCTTTTTGGTCTCCTTTCGTGCTGTCCGTGCTGGAGGCAGTGGGGTGATCAATGGGTACTAGGAGTCTGTCGGGCTTAACGCATTCAGCCGTCATCTCCAGGGCGTTTTCAATTGGTTAACCTGCTGTATTTATTGAATAAGTCGTCAGCTTTAGCTTGCGTTTTCTTGGTGTATCCCGTATATTTGTCCGGTAATATCAACTGGTTAGGTATCGGGGTTGACTATGAAATCAAAGTTTATTGAAGTTGACCGGGAAACACCCTATCTGCTCCCGCCATCGCTGCAGGATTGGCTACCAGAAAAGCACTTGGCCCGGTTTGTGGTCGAAATTGTCGAACAGCTCGACCTGCGCTCTTTGAAAGCTACCTATGCCGGCCGAGGCTCGCAGCCCTATAACCCTGAGATGCTGGTAGCATTGTTGTTTTACGGTTATGCGACAGGCGTATTCTCCAGCCGGAAGCTTGAGCGCAGCACCTACGACTCCGTGGCATTCCGGTTCATAGCGGCAAACAGTCATCCTGACCACGATACCATTGCCACCTTCCGCCGGCGTTTTCTGCCGCAACTGAACAAGCTGTTTGCCCAGATTCTGCTGATCGCTCATCAGATGGAGGTGCTGAAACTGGGCAACGTTAGTTTGGATGGCAGCAAAATCAAGGCGAACGCCTCCAAGCACAAGGCGCTGAGCTATGAGCATGCCTGCAAGCTTGAAGAGCAGATCAAGGCTGAGGTTGGCGAACTGCTCAAAAAGGCCGAGGCAGCGGACCGTGCCGATATTCCGGACGGCATGAACATCCCCGAAGAACTGGAACGTCGGGAAAAGCGTCTTTCCGCCATTGCCGCAGCCAAGGTCGAGATCGAAAAACGAGCCGCTGAGCGCCATGCTCGTGAACAGGCCGCTTATGAGAAGAAAGTCGCCGAACGGGCCAAGAAGGAGCAGGCAACGGGCAAGAAGGCCAAGGGGAAAGAGCCGAAACCGCCCAAATCCGGCCCCACTGCCAAAGATCAGGTCAATCTGACCGATGAAGAGTCGCGGATCATGCCGACCTCCGGTGGCGGATTCGAGCAGACTTACAACGCCCAGGCCGGTGTGGATACAGCATCAAAGCTCATCGTTTCGGCCCATGTTACCCAGAATCCCAATGACAAACAGGAGCTGACACCGACCCTGGAGAACCTGGCGGCGCTGCCTGAGAAGCTTGGCAAGGCAACCGATCTGGTAGCTGACAGTGGCTACTTCAGCGAAACCAATGTAACTGCCTGTGAGGAGAACGGGATAACTCCCTACATTGCCGTAGACCGGCAGAGTCACAACGTGCCACTGATGGAGCGCTTTGCCGAACCGCCGCCGTTACCCGAAGATGCCGATTCCGTGGCCAGAATGAAGCATCGCCTGAAGACACCTTCCGGCAAGGCGATCTACGCCCAGCGAAAAGTCACCTCGGAACCGGTCTTCGGCATCATCAAGGCGGTCATGGGATTCAGAAGCTTTCTTCTTCGTGGCTTTGAAGCAGTAAAAGGCGAATGGAACCTCGTCTGCATGGCCTACAACATCAAACGGCTGCATGTCTTGGCCGGATAGAATGAGAAATAGCGAAAATCAGCCTGTAATAACCGCAGTCATCGCTGAAAGGGCTGAATTAACCAGGTTGCCGGTGGGAAGACGAACACATACGGAACTTTTTTAATCGGCTTGGCCACAAAAGAGGGCGCCCCTGAGGTCAAGCCCGACAGACTCCTAGGGAGGCGGCTTTTGTGTTCCAATGTTACCTATGTGCTACCTTTTTCGAGGTGACAAAAAATAAACTCAACAAAATAAGATACTTCTAGAAATAGAAACTGAAATCATTCATTTCAAAGGGTGATTCGGTGAGGCACTCCAGGAACAGGTCGACCAGGTGTGGGTCGAATTGCGCTCCCTTCTGCTTAAGGATCTCCTGGATGGCCTGTTCCCTCTCCATGCCAGGCCGGAAAGAGCGCGGGAAGAGCATGGCGGCAAAGGCGTCGGCAAGGCAGACGATGCGGGCGTGCAGGGGGATCTGCTCCTCCTTCAGACGGGCAGGATAACCGCTGCCGTCCCAGCGTTCGTGGTGGTGCAGGATGGTGGGGACGATGTTGCTCATGTTGTCGAAGCCGACGATGAAGAGTGTTCCCTTGATGGGGTGCTCGCGCATCAGGGTCTCCTCCCGCAGGTTGAGGCTGTCGGGCTTGGTGAGCAGATCGGACTCGGTGGCGATCTTGCCGATGTCGTGGAGCATGGCCCCCAGGTAGAGGTTCCGCATCTCGAGGGGGGGCAGTTTCAGCTTGGCCCCGATGCTCAGGCTGTACTCGCTGACCCGTTTGGCGTGTCCCTGGGTAAAGCTGTCCTTCAGTTCCAGCGCCTCCACCAGGGATTGCACCGTGGTGTTGAACAGGTACCTGTCCCAGATGG
This sequence comes from Pelobacter propionicus DSM 2379, assembly GCF_000015045.1. Taxonomy (GTDB): domain Bacteria; phylum Desulfobacterota; class Desulfuromonadia; order Geobacterales; family Pseudopelobacteraceae; genus Pseudopelobacter; species Pseudopelobacter propionicus. Next base: position 2,278,979 of record NC_008609.1, on the reverse strand, counting down.
TGTGCTGCCGGTCATCGGTCTGCACCAGCATCTTGCCGGCGATTTCATCGGCAGTGTGTTTACCGGCAAAGCGGGATACGATGGCCAGGGCAAACGCCATGGCAGTGCCCGGTCCCTGGCTGGTGATGATCTTGCCGTCGATGACTACCGCGCTGTCCTCGTACTGTGCGCCGGGCAGCCTGTCACGGTAGTCAGGGTAGGCGGTGACCCGTTTTCCCCTGATCAACCCCGCCTCCGACAGCACCGTGGTGGCGGCGCAAATGGCGCCGATAAGTTTGTTGTCCTTGCTGAAGTCGTTCAGCAGGCGGATGACGCGGACATCGGCGCTCAGGTTGGCGGCTCCCGGCTGCCCTCCCGGGAGGATGACCATGTCGAACTGGTCTGAACGTGCGGCGTCGATGGTTGCGTCAGGGATGACGCTGACCCTGCGCACGCTTTCCACCGGTCCGCCGTGCAGGCCCGCCAGTACCACCTCGAATCCGGCCCTTCGCAGCACATCGACAACGGTCATGGCTTCTATCTCTTCAAATCCGTCCGCCAGCGGAATCAGTGCTCGTGGCATATCCGTTCCCTCCCTGGAATGAGTGTATCCCTCAAAAAACGTTTCGTTCGTGGTGCAATGTCTATTTTTCAGAGCTGCTCAGGGTAATCCCGCTGCGTGATGTCGTCCGGATCAGGGAAAGAGTTCCGCTTTCCTGAAGGGGGGGGCTGCTCGGTCTTTGTCCGACAGGGACGGTTCTCCCGCAAGCGGCCACTGGATGGCCAGGTCCGGATCGTTCCAGGCTATGCAGCGTTCATGCTCCGGCGCCCAGAAGTCGGTGGTCAGGTAGAGGAATTCGGCAACCGGGGAGGTAACGTAGAAACCGTGGGCAAAACCGGGCGGTACCCACAGTTGGCGCTTGTTATCCGCCGAAAGCGCGGCGCCGAACCAGCGGCCGAAGGTGGCGGAACTTCGACGGATATCCACGGCCACGTCAAAGACCTCTCCGCTGACGACCCGCACCAGCTTCCCCTGGGGATTGTGGATCTGGTAGTGGAGACCGCGCAGGACTCCGGCTGTTGATCGGGAGTGGTTGTGCTGGACAAAGCAGCCGTCCAGACCGGTCAGTTCGCGCCAGATGCGCTGGTTGAAACTCTCGAAGAAAAAGCCGCGCTCGTCTCCGAACACCTTCGGTTCGACGATCAGCACATCGGGGATGCTGGTGGGAATAATGGTCATGGTGTGAAATCCTGCTGTTTTTATTCGGAGATGCTTGCATGTAAGTAGCAAAATATCGGCGCTTCCTGCAAGCGTTTGTTTAAAACCAAATAATATTCAGTGGGTTGGACATGGGTAAAAAGCAGGGTATAGTGAAATCCATGATCTGCTCAACCACCCTCGACAACGGCATCCGGGTTGTCACCCAGCGCGTGAAGTACATGCACACCGTATCCATGGGCATCTGGGTGGCCAACGGAACACGGCATGAGGCTCCGCACCTTAACGGCATCGCCCACTTTATCGAGCATCTGCTCTTCAAGGGGACCGCCCGGCGCTCGGCCCGCCAGATAGCCATGGAGATCGACTCCATGGGAGGGATTCTCAACGCCTTCACCAGCCACGAGTACGTCTGCTACTACGCCAAGGTTCTGGCGAAGTTCCTGCCGCGCATAACCGACCTGCTGTGTGACATCTTTCTCTGTTCTTCCTTCCCCAGTGAAGAGATCGAGCGCGAACGCAGGGTCATCCTGCAGGAAATCAAGATGCGCGACGATACGCCGGACGTGTTCATCCACGATCAGTTTCACCAGAACTTCTGGCAGGGGGACTCCCTGGGGTTGACCATCCCCGGCTCCCACGAGACGGTGAGCTCCCTTTCCCGTGAACAGATCATCGACTACAAGCAGAGTCGTTACCGACCGCGGGACATCGTCATCTCCGCCGCCGGAAATGTCAGGCATGAAGAGCTGCTCTCATTGATGGAAGGCGCCTTTTCCGGCATGACCTCTGATCAGCGCTCCCGGACGGAAGCGCCGGTTGCACACGTCGGACCGCGGATAAACCAGTGCGAGCGCGACCTGGAGCAGACCCTGCTCTGCATGGGGACCAACGGGCTCTCCCAGGACCATCCCGACCGCTTTGCCCTGCATCTGCTGAACACGGTCCTGGGGGGAGGCATGAGTTCGCGCCTGTTCCAGGAGGTGCGTGAAAATCGGGGGCTGGCCTATTCGATCTATTCCTATGTCATCTCCCATGCCGATTGCGGTGCCCTGGTGATCCATGCCGGTACGGAGCAGGAGCAGTGCCGGGAGGTGATTGAGATCGCGCTGCGGCAGATGGGGCAACTCAAGCGGGAAATGGTCCCCCAGGATGAGCTCGATTCAGCCCGGGAGCAGCTCAAGGGCAACCTGCTGATGTCTCTGGAGAGCAGCGACAACCTGATGACCCGGCTGGCCAAGAACGATATTTATCTGCATCGCAACCAGACCGTTGAGGAGGTGCTGGCCGCCTTTGATGCCGTGACCGGAGAAGATATCCTGCGGTTGGGCAACCAGCTCTTCGACGGAAGCCGCATCCACCTGGAAGTGATGGGGAAAACGTGGCATACCGGGCTGACGGAGGATCTGCTGCGGCTCTGATCCCGGCGCCTGGCGCACCTTTCACGACAGCATCCCCCTGTGGCTATCCCCTCAGATTTTTCCCGTATGGCCGAATCCCCCTGCTCCCCGTTCACTCTCCCTGCTGAACGACTCGACCAGGTTCAGGGTGACCTGGACCACCGGCATGAACATCATCTGGCAGATGCGCTCACCCGGTTCGATGGTGTAGGGCGCCTCTCCCCGGTTGTGGATGCCGATCCCTATCTCCCCCTGGTAGTCGGAATCGATGACGCCCACCGTATTTGCCAGCACGATGCCATGTTTGATCCCCAGGCCTGAACGGGGCACGATCAGCGCCACCAGGCCGGGGTCGTGGATGGCGATGGCTATGCCGCTGGGGATTAGGGCTGTTTCTCCCGGTTGAACGGTACGCGGCCCCTCCAGGCAGGCGCGCAGGTCCATGGCAGCCGCGCCATCGGTGGCGTAGCAGGGGAGCGGTATCTTCGAGCCCATCAGGGGATTCATGATTTTGGTTTCAATTTTGTGTCTGTTCATGTAAATTCCAATGCTTACAGGTTGGATTGGACCGCCATGGTAGCAGAGAAGTGCCTGTCCGGAAACCGGAATCTTGCGCTGAAACAGCACAACCATTCGGCAAGGCTCCAACCGAGAACCATTTCTTCAGCTGTTACGGGGCTGGAGGTATACCCAATGCGGTTCGTCTGGTTTTCAGCAGGCCCTTGCGCTCCCCGTGCGTTTTGATGGTATCCCCTGTAGCTGTTTTGTCCCTGTAATATGCAGTAATGTGCACTATGCTGAAAAGTTATCCGAAAACAAGACATCTTTGATTGCTCTCAAGTAGTTCCGTTTTACGGTTCCCTTTGCGTCTTCGCCGCTTTGCGGGAGAATGATTTTGTGTCACGCCCGCTCGCGCTGCTCGCTTAAGACGCCAAGGCGCAAAGAAAAACAAATCACAAATCGCGCGACAAAAAAAGAGCGGGCCGGAAGCGGAGGGTGGTGTTCCTTTGCTTCGCCGGTACGCCTCCCTGTCGCGGAAAGGGTGCAATGTATGAAGGATCCCCGTGTACAACGGTTTGCGGAAATACTGGTGGATTATTCCACCAGAGTGGGGAAGGGAGATGTGGTGCTGATCAACGCCGCCGGCCTGGAGGCGACCCCGCTGGTCAAGGAGATCTACCAACTCTGCCTGGAGCGCGGCGCCAGCTATGTGGAATACGGCTTCAGCGTGCCGGAGATCGACCGCACCTTCTACAACCTGGCAAACCAGCAGCAGTTGGCGCACTTCCCCCAGCACAAGCTGGACTTCTACAAGACCCTGACGGTCTACATCGGCATCGCAGCCGGCGAGAACTCCATGGTCATGGCCAATGCCCGCCAGGAGGCAATCGTGACCTACCAGAAGGTCACCAAACCGCTCATCGATCAGCGCGTCAAGCACACCCGCTGGGTGGTGACCCGCTACCCGACCCATGCCGCGGCCCAGGAGGCCAGGATGAGTCTGGAGGAGTACGAGGAGTATCTCTTCTCCGCCTGCTGCATCGACTGGGAGCAGGAGTCCCGCAAGCAGGAGAAGCTCAAGAAGCTGATGGACGGAACCTCGCGGGTGCGCATCACTGCCCCGGATACGGATCTCAGCTTCAGCATCGGCGGGATGCCGGGGGTCAAATGCGATGGACGTTTCAATATGCCCGACGGCGAGGTCTTCACGGCCCCGGTCAGGGAATCGGTTGAAGGTCACATAACCTACAACTGCCCCAGCATCTATCAGGGCAAGGAGTTCAATGCCGTGCGCTTCGAGTTCTCCAGGGGAAGAATCGTGGCGGCATCCGCCGCTGGAGGAATGAGTGACGCCTTGAACAAAATCCTGGATACGGACGATGGCGCCCGCTACATCGGCGAGTTTGCCCTGGGGATCAACCCTGGTATCCGTACCCCCATGCGCAACATCCTCTTTGACGAGAAGATCTTCGGCTCGATCCATCTCACCCCGGGGCAGGCCTACGACGAGTGCGACAACGGCAACCGTTCCGCCGTGCACTGGGACCTGGTCAAGGTACTGACCGACGGCGGTGAAATCTGGTTTGATGATGTACTGATTCAGAAGAACGGGCTGTTCGTTCTTGACGCGCTGCTGGAACTGAACCCGGCCTGACAGGGGGGCACCATGATGGAACCGACCTTTCCCGAAGTCGAATTCGAACATGAAGACTTCGACTTTGACACCATGGACCAGGAACTGCGGGTGAACGAACGCTGCCAGTCACTGCTGGAGAGCTTTTATCACTACCTGCTTGCCAGGGGGGACGACCCGCAGGCTGCCTCCGATCTGGCCTACTGCGCCGACCACTATCTGCGCGATTATCTGATTGATTTTGGCCGCCAGAACGTGGTGCGTCCTGTTCCGGGAGTGGTCAGGCGCTTTGCGGCCACCTGGTTCATCACCCGCACCCTGGAGCCGGAGATGGTCGTTCTGGAGCGCCACCTGAAGGCAATTTGCGAACTGTACGGCTTTCTGCGCCAGCAGCACTTCATCTCCCGGGAAGAATTGGCCTGGCTGGAAGAGGAAGCCTCCCGGACGGAGTACTATCGCCACCGCCTGGAGAGCTTCCTGGCCCTCAGGGGGGACGGCTATGAGGAGTGGGAGGCCGAGTGTCCGCTCAAGGAATGAATGGATCGTTATGACGAATAGTTCTGTGGATAGAGTTGAGGTGCTGCTCGAAAAGATCGAGCGGCTTGTGGACCGTCTGGCTCCTGAACCGGTTGGTGCCCCTGATTTCGAGCGCTATCTCGCCTTCCGCTGGGAACGGAGCGGCGAGGGGGGCAGCCTGGCACCGTTGAGCAATCCCCACCTCTTTGACCTGGATGAACTGGTGGGCATCGACTCTATCCGTGACGATGTGCTGCGCAACACGAACCAGTTCGTGTCGGGGCTTCCCGCCAACAATGTCCTCTTGTGGGGTGAGCGTGGATGCGGTAAGTCATCGCTGGTCAAGGGGCTGCTCAAACCCTTCGCACCGCGGGGGCTGCGCATCGTGGAGTTGAAACGCTGGGATATCATGTCCCTGCCGCGCATCGTCTCCCTGTTACGTGATGCGCGCTTCCGTTTTATCCTCTTCTGCGACGACCTCTCCTTTGACGAGGGGGAGGGGGATTTTCGCGCTCTCAAGACCCTGCTGGACGGCGATATCGAGGAACGTCCATCCAACGTCCTGATCTATGCCACCTCCAACCGGCGCCACCTGATGCCGGAGAAGGTGCGCGACACCAGGTGGGACGACGAGATTCACCCCGAAGAGGCCGTGGGTGAGCGACTGGCGCTGGCTGACCGCTTCGGACTCTCCTTCGGCTTCTACAGCTTTGACCAGAACGAGTATCTGGCCGTGGTGCGACGCTACGCCGCCCTGCGCGACATTCAGCTGTCGGATGAGGTGTTGTGCGATAAAGCGCTGAAATGGTGCATGTATACGGCAAAAAGAAGCGGGCGTTCGGCGCGGCAGTTCATCGATGACCTAGAAGGTCGCCTGCGGCTGTCGGTTAATGAAGCCAGTGGAGGAGAGCATACCCCATGACAACGGCGCTGATTTCCGAAAACATGAGAAAGCTGCTGGCTTCCCAGCCGATCGAGTTGCCGGTCTTTCATCCCGTTGCGCTCAAGCTCCAGAGCATGCTCACGGACAGCGATTTCACGGTGGACGGCGTGGCTGCCGTGGCCAACGAGGATCCGGCCCTGGCCAGTCAGATGCTCAAGATGGCCAACTCCCCCATGTACATGGGACGAACCAGGGTGGCGACCATCAGGGAGGTCGTTATCCGCCTGGGCGCGCAGCAGGTAATCAACATCGCCATCGCCGTCTCCCAGGCAGCCGCCCATGTTTCCGCCGATCCGCTGCTGAACCGCTTCATGAAGTCGCTCTGGCAGCACAGCCATGGAGCCGCCCTGGGGGCGCGCTGGTTGACCCAGAGCTGCGGGATGCGCGGTGCGGTGGACGAGAGTTACCTGGCCGCCCTGCTGCACGACATCGGCAAGCTGTACCTTTTGAAGGCCATCGAGCGCCTGAGGGGCGCCGGCGTCATTCAGTCGCTGGATGATGAGCTGATCTGCCTAATTTTCGATGAAATGCATGTGGAACAGGGGCTGCGTCTGGTGCAGCACTGGAACTTTCCGGCCATGTATTGCGATGTCATCCGCTTTCACCACGCGGCGGAGTGGGACGGGATCAACAAGATGCTGGCGGTCGTGCGTCTCGTCAATCTGGCCTGCCACCGGGTGGGGTTGGGGCTCAGGCATGAGCCGGACCTGGATCTCATGGCAACGGAGGAGGCGGAAATCCTGGATCTGGAAGAATCGCGGATCGCTGAACTGCTGGTGTTCCTGGATACTGTCAGGACGGCGGAAGGCGAGGACTGTCCGTGAACGAAAAACACTTCCTGATCGGGAGAAACGGATGAATCCGTGGTAAGTTTTTCCTCCTCCTGCCAGTTGCTGCGTCCACGGCAATGGCTGAAGAACCTGATGCTGTTCTTCCCCCCCTTTCTGGGAGGAGTGCTGCTCCAGTCGGGCATGGCGCTCAGGGGCCTGCGCCCCTTCGCGGCATTCTGTCTGGCATCCAGCGCCATCTATATCCTCAACGACCTGTGCGACAGGGTAAACGACGGTCAGCATCCCAAGAAGCGTCTGCGCCCACTCCCCTCGGGCCGGGTGTCGTCACGAACGGCCTCGCTGCTTTCCGTTGCCTGCGTCATGGGCTCAGCCCTTGCCGCCTGGGGCTCTTCCGCCGTCTTTCTCTACTACCTGGTGGCCTATTTCGTTGTCTCCACCGCCTACAGCCTGTTTCTCAAGGACATCGCGCTGGTGGACATCTTCTGCATCTCGGCCGGTTTTTTGTTCCGACTTCTGGCCGGCGGCGCGGTGTTCGGCGTTGCAATCTCCGAATGGCTCTTCCTGAGTGTCTTCCTCCTCTCCATCTTCCTCAGTACCGGCAAGCGGCTGGGTGAGAAACGGCACCTGGGTGCTCTGGCCGAGCAGCACCGCAAGGTCCTGGTGGCCTATCCAAAGGGATTTCTGGAGGGGGCCATGTACATGACCGGCGGCTCGGTCCTGGTGACCTATACCCTGTACGCTCTTACCCGCTCATCGGGTCTCGTGCTCCATACCGTGCCGCTCTGCTGTTTCGGACTTTTGCGCCACATGCTCAGAATCCAGTCCGGCGCCGATGGCGACCCGACGGAATCGCTGACCAGGGATCTGCCACTGTTTGTGGTGGGACTGCTCTGGCTGGCCATGGTGGGGTGGGGGATCTACGGAGCATGAGAAGGGCGCTACTGAAAAAGCTGGATGCGTTGTTCCCCTTTGACAAGCGGGGCGACTGCGCCGTTCCTCCGGAGCGGGACGGAATCAGGATCTCCTGCATCATCAATTTTTATGGCCGCCTGGACCTGCTGGCCGGAATACTGTATTCACTGGCCCAGCAGACCTTTCCACGGGAGCGCTTCGAGGTGGTTCTGGTGGAGGACCGGGGTGGGACGGACGAGGGGAGGCGTCTGGCCGATTCATTCAGCCGGGAGATGAACATCAACTATGTCTCTCTGGACCGCAATTTCGGCAGGATGGGCTATTCGCGTAACTTCGCCCTTACCCGTTCACGAGGACGGTATGTTCTCTTCCTGGATGACGATACGGTGATCATGCAGGAGGATTTCCTCAAGAAACTGGAGCTGGTGTTCGAAGAGAACAGAATGACCGATGCCATCGTCCCCCGCGGCAGGGCCGCATTTTCGCTTGTCCGCGACCGTTACGCCTTCCACGATCCCTTTTTCATGACCAGCCGCTGCTGCGCCTATCGCCGTTCCGTCCTGTCGGAACTGGCTGGATTCATGTCTGATTTCGTGGGGCAGGAGGATGTGGAGTTCGTGATCAGGTTTTTGCTTTCGGGGAAACACTCTCTCAATGCTCCGCAACTGGAGTACTTCCATCCGCCGCTGCTGGTTCCCAATCTGCGCAAGCCCCAGGCGGTGGGAAACTCATTCTACGGTCTCAGGAATCGCTATCCCCTGGCGATCTGGTTGCTGGTGATCCTCAATTGTTGTCGCCATGCGCCGCTCTACCTGCTTCCGGTCAGGCGTTTCCGTGAGATGGGACGCTTCGGCCTGGGATTTCTGATGGGAGTTGTCATGTCGCCGTTTAAAAGGGATGGATATCGCTATGGCTGAGATGATTGGGCGTGACGAGATCGTCATCAGGCCGGGCATGGGAGCGCTGCACTATTGGCGCGACATCTGGCGCTACCGGGAACTGTTCTATTTCCTGGCCTGGCGGGATATTCTTGTGCGCTACAAGCAGACCGCCATCGGCATTGCCTGGAGCGTGTTGCGCCCCCTGGCAACCATGCTGGTCTTCACCATCGTCTTTGGAAAACTGGCCAAACTCCCCTCCAACGGCGTTCCCTACCCGGTGATGGTTTTCAGCGCCATGCTCCCCTGGCAGTTCTTCGCCAACTCCCTGACCGAGAGCAGCAATTCACTGATCGACAATGCAAATCTGTTGACAAAGGTCTATTTCCCCCGCCTGATCGTGCCGGCCGGTTCGGTGATCGTCAGCCTGGTGGACTTTCTGATCTCTTTCGTTATCCTCTGCTGTCTGATGGCGTGGTACCGCGTCATCCCCGATCTGAAGCTGTTGCTGCTGCCGCTGTTCCTGGCCATGGCCTTCCTGGCATCCTTCGGCGCCGGACTATGGCTTTCCGCCCTGAACGTGCAGTACCGGGACTTCCGCTACGTTGTCCCCTTTCTGGTGCAGTTCGGCCTCTACATCTCGCCGGTGGGCTTCTCCAGCTCCATCGTGCCGGAAGAGTGGCGCTTCTTCTACTTCCTCAACCCCATGGTGGGGGTGATCGACGGCTTCCGCTGGGTACTTCTTGGGGACGCCTTCCCGGTGAACTGGCCCGGCCTGTGCCTCTCCGCCGCGTTGACGCTTCTCATGTTTGCGGGAGGACTGTGGTACTTCAGGAATATGGAACGCTCCTTTGCCGATGTGGTATAAGGGCAAAACCCGCCTCCCGCAAAGCCGCGAAGGCGCAAAGGGAACCGAGAAGCCAAAATGTTTGAGAGAAAGAGTCTTATTTTTCGGTTGGTTACGGTCTGTTGTTTGTTCTTCTTTGCGCCTTAGCGTCTTAGGCGAGCGGCGCGAGCGGGCGTGAGATTATTTGTATTTTTCCGTAAAGCCGAGAAGATAAAGTTGTTTGGACAGACGTGTTTATGATGAACGAAAATAAGATTGCTGAAATCATTGTAGATTCCTGTTACAAGATTCACACCACGCTCGGCCCAGGCCTTCTGGAATCAGTCTATGAATCTGTTTTGACCCACGAACTGCAACAGCGAGGTTTGTTCGTTGCACGGCAGAAGGCGTTGCCAATTATATACGATGGCATGGTGCTTGACGAAGGGTTCAGGGCTGATCTGGTGGTTGAAGACCTCGTGATAGTTGAACTGAAATCAGTTGAAACGATTGCGCCGGTCCATAAGAAACAGTTGAATACCTATCTGAAATTATCGGGGAAGAGGCTTGGTTTGCTGGTCAACTTCGGCGCCAATCTCATCAAGGATGGAATTACCCGCATAGCCAATGGTATGCCGTCATGAAAAACAATCTCCCGCAAAGCCGCAAAGGGAACCGTAAAACTGAAATATTTGTGAACAAATAAAGATGTCTTGTTTTCCAGTTTGCTACCATTTGCTGTTTGATTCTCTTTGCGCCTTAGCGTCTTGAGCGAGCGGCGCGAGCGGGCGTGAGATAAAAGTATGTCAACTGTCATTACCGTTGAAAATCTCGGCAAGAAGTACACCCTGCGGCACCAGTCCAGCCAGCAACCGTATGTTGCGCTGCGTGATGTTTTGACTGATAGCGTCAAAAATGCCGGCCGTAAGTTTTCCTCTCTCTTTTTCCGATCCCCGGTCCCTGGTCCCCAGTCCCCGACTTCAGAAGATTTTTGGGCTCTCAAAGACGTCTCCTTCGAGGTCAAGCAGGGGGACCGCATCGGAATCATCGGCCGCAATGGCGCCGGAAAATCAACTCTGCTCAAGATTCTCAGCCGCATCATCGAGCCGACCTCCGGCAGTGTGCGGATCAAGGGGCGTGTGGCCAGCCTGCTGGAGGTCGGGACCGGTTTTCATCCTGAACTCACCGGGCGGGAAAATATCTTTCTTAATGGCGCGATACTCGGGATGCATCGGGCCGAGATCAAGAAAAAGTTCGATGAGATCGTGGATTTTGCCGAAATAGAGAAGTTTCTGGATACCCCGGTGAAACGTTATTCATCCGGGATGTACGTTCGCTTAGCCTTCGCCGTAGCGGCGCATCTGGAACCGGAGATACTGGTTGTTGATGAAGTGTTGGCAGTGGGGGATGCACAGTTTCAGAAGAAATGTCTGGGGAAGATGGAGGATGTGTCGGCGAATGAAGGGCGGACGGTGTTGTTTGTCAGTCATAATATGGCGGCGATAAGCTCATTGTGCAGCAGTGGAGTATTATTGGAAAGGGGAACAATCTTGACGCAGGGGTATGTAGAGGATTGTGTCAAGCTCTACCATACTCGGATGGAAGAGGTCAGTGTTGCAACCAAACGCGACAGTATTCCTGGCAGGCCTGACCCCAGTCTTAGACTTGAAGATGCCTATCTGCTCGATAAGAATGATAACTCTGTAAAGGCTATATCACTGTCTGATCCCTTGAAAATTTGCCTTCGTTATCAGTTCAAAACTGCCATAAGAGGGTTGATTGTGCACTTGGGAGTTTACAACAGTGTTGAAACCGGAGTCCTCCGCTTCGAATCTTCAGTTTTTGAGGAGTTGCCAGCATATGGCGTAATTACATGCCAATGCAATAGCATCAGGCTCGTTCCAGGTCGCTACAAAGTTAACATCTGCTTCTTGCGCGGTAGTGAAGTGCTGGAATATATCCCCAATGCACTTTATTTTGATGTGTACGTTTCAGATTACTTCGGGAACGGAAAACTTCCAGATTTTCGCCTATGTGAGGTGTTAGTTCCACACGAGTGGGTAGTTAAAAAGATTGATGACGAAGCAAGTCGAGGCAAAGAGGTGGGCTGCGATTAGACCTCATTGCGAAACAGCAGACGAAAATGAAATTTAAGCTCAAAGATTTTAATAATGATGCAAAATTCAATGTTTCCGCTCTACCCCAAAGAGATGCATTTCTTTATTCTGATGGGGCGGATGTGGAGAAGAGAATTTATGAAGTATTGGTCCAAGCGACTGATCGGACCTGCTTTTCGAGAGAATTGGCATCACAAATAATCGATTGGCCCAGTGAATATCATTTTTCTTCATTGCGTCATAATCTGCTTCGTCACGTTACATTTACTTCTTCTGATAATGTACTGGAGTTAGGGTGTGGTTGTGGCGCCATTACAAGGCAATTAGGCGAAAGTGGCGCAAACGTAACAGCGGTGGAGGGTAATTTCGACAGGGCAAAGTGTGCTGCAGCACGTTGCGAAGATTTAAACAATGTAGAGGTGTTTTGTTCCAACTTTCAGGATATAGCTTTTCAAAAACAATATGACTATGTCACCATGATCGGAGTTTTTGAGTATTGCTCGATGTATTTCAAAGGTGATGATCCCGTCCCACAGTGCCTTGATATAGTAAAGTCCGCGCTTAAACCTGGCGGAAAACTCATTCTCGCAATAGAGAACCGGCTCGGACTCAAATATTTCGCGGGCATCGAAGAAGACCATGTGGGAATACCATATTACGGCATACAAGATTTCTATAAGCCTAATACCGTGGCAACTTACGGAAAGGTTGAGCTCTCTAATCTCCTTTCAGATAACGGTTTTTGCTCCATTGAGTACCAATATCCATTTCCAGACTACAAGATTCCGAAAGTGGTCTTCATGGAAAGTGCTTTCAAAAACCCCCTATTCAGGCCTGCCGAGATTATACGGCAGCTTAACTCTAGAGCTTATTCTAAAAAAACGACACACCAATTTTCTGAAAACCTGGTCTGGCCGGTTTTAGAAGCAAATAAGCTGATCCCGGATTTTTCCAATTCATTTCTTGTCTTTGCAGGTACTGAAAATGAAAAGCCTGCAACTTCAAATATACTTGCAATCTATTATACCGTTGACAGGGCTGCAGAATATAATGTCAGGACCGAGTTTGTCGAAGACGGCGCTGAAAACATCCTTGTCAGAAAGGCTCCTATCATTGAAAAGCCTGGAGCGGACCAGGTTATTATTCATCAGTGTATTGAGGACTGCTACTATCCTGGAAGGCACCTTGATGCTGAAATACGCAAGGTCATATACGAAGATGACTTGGACGGCTATATTAAAAAAATTCAGCAATGGATTGAGTTTGTCATCAGCGACGGTATTAAAAGCGCAAACAGTGAAGATATTTACAGTTCCCTGCTATTGCCTGAATTTATCGACTGCATACCGATTAACCTGATCACATCACCCGAAGGCCTCGTCTATATTGACAGAGAGTGGCGTTTTATGGCTGACTTTTCATTGACGACTCTGCTTTTGCGGTATCTCGACCGGGAAAGCAATGCTGCATTCATCAATAAGCACATAAGGGGGCAAGAACGCCCTTGTGGCAGATTGTTACACTATCTCGGGATTCCCTTTAATGACAGGATTTATATGGATTACAGGAGAGTAAACGATATTATCTCGAAATTGGTTTACCTCGAAAAAGCTCCAGATTTTTCTCGTCAAGAAGACATTTCGGTTATGAAGAAAATTGATTCATATTTCCATCTGCTGATTCAAAAAATTAGCAACTGGTTTTGCTTGTCAGCGAGAGGGTAGTTGCGTGTCAACAAAAGCGAGGCTGATAGCTTTTTACCTACCCCAATTTCATCCGATCCCAGAAAATAATGCATGGTGGGGAACCGGTTTCACCGAATGGACAAATGTCAGCAAAGCGCGCCCGTTGTTCAAGGGACATTACCAACCGCATTTGCCGGCTGATCTGGGCTTTTATGATCTGCGTCTCCCGGAGGCCAGAATAGCCCAAGCTGAACTGGCCCGAGAATATGGCATTCACGGTTTCTGTTACTACCACTACTGGTTTAATGGTCGGAGGATTCTTGAAAGGCCATTTACCGAGGTGCTTGCTTCAGGCAATCCTGATTTTCCCTTCTGTCTCTGCTGGGCCAACGAAAACTGGACACGGACCTGGGATGGCGGGGCCGATAACATCCTGCTCCGTCAGCGATACAGCGACGAAGATGATCTCGCACATATACATTCTCTCTTGCCCGCTCTGAGAGATTCCCGCTACATACGCATCAAAGGAAAAGCGCTGATACTCGTTTATCGCACTGAAATACTACCCGATCCGAAACGAACCGTTGACATCTGGCGCTCCGAGGCATGTAAGGCGGGGGCTGGAGATTTGTATCTGGTAAGGGTTGAAAGTTTTACGAGTGGGATGGAACCCGCTTCAATTGGATTTGACGCCGCCGTTGAGTTTGCACCCGACTGGCATAATAAAGGGAATATCACGCAACGGGGGCTTTTTAGTAAATTAATGACTTACCTAGGGCTCAAATCAATGAATTGCCTGAAACACCAAATTTATGAATATAGTTCGCTTGTTGATGCCATGCTTGGCAAGGAACTTCCTACCTACCCATTCTACCGATGTGTCTGCCCTTCATTTGACAACAGCCCCCGTCGCAAGACTGATTCAGTGGTTTTTCACAATTCAACACCTGAACTCTATTTCCGGTGGCTTAATGAGGTTGTTGAATGGACATCCTGCAACCATTCGCCCGAAGAACGATTGGTATTTGTAAATGCCTGGAACGAATGGGGAGAGGGAAATCATCTGGAACCTGATCTTCGTTGGGGTAAACAATATCTCGAAAAGACCAGACAAGCAATTAATCGGTGTAACTGAACATGTCCAGGTCCACATTAACTGCTGGAGAAAATTATCTGGTCTATATTGTTATTCTTAACTGGAATGGTTTAGAAGATACGTCGGAATGCCTGAAGTCATGCCGGGAACTTACATACTCAAATTTTCGGATCGTTGTTGTCGACAACGCATCAAATGGTAACGAAGCAGATGAACTGGCAGCCCGTTTCTCCGATATTGAGCTGATTAAACTTGATTCCAACCTGGGGTATGCAGGTGGCAATAATGCCGGAATCCGTCATGCTTTGAATCAGGGGGCTGATTCAGTCTGGCTTCTCAACAACGACACTGTTGTGGAATCGAGTACCTTGGGGGCGCTGGTTCATGAACTTTATGCGTCCGATAATGTTGGTTGCGTCGGTTCAAAGATTTACTATTTCGACCGGCCAGATATTCTCTGGTTCGCCGGTGGCTTTGTAGACCGGGCGCGAGGTCTTGCGGGACATACCGGTCAGAATGAACGTGATATTGGCCAACACGATGTCATGAAAGATGTCGGATATATAACTGGTTGTAGCTTATTAATAAGTCGGGAGATACTCACAACAGTTGGAATGCTGGACGAGGACTTTTTTCTGTTGTTCGAGGATACTGACTTCTGTTCCAGGGTGCAGATGGCAGGGTATTTCACACGATACGTACCAGAATCCAAGTTGTGGCATAAGGTGTCTCGAAGTATAGGCAATAATTCCTTACGATATGAATATTATATTTATCGTAACTCTTTGCTGTTTGTGGAAAAACTAGGTTTGTCTACACGAAGTCCTATTTGTGAGAGGGTTTGCATGCTTATACGTGGTCTTATACATGACCGGAGCATACGCTTGGCTTGGTCCCGTACGAAAGGAATATATCACTATCTCATCAAACGGCGGGGTGCCTTAGTTTGACGGGTAATGATAGGTCATTGCTTATAATCTATCCCTGGGGTGTTGATTCGGTTATAGAAAAGAATATTGGCGCCGGATTACGTGTCGGTCTTCTAGCCGATTTCTTACAGGAAAACGGTTTCAGGATAACGGTGGCGAGTGTAGGCCGAACGGAAAGGGAATTTGAGCGAAATGGTATACATTTTCGTGAGTTTCGATTCCCGTCTACTTTTGTCCTCTTAACCTTATATGCGGCATTGATTCTTTTTACCCGGTGCCTGGGATGGCAAGGGCTTCATGCTTGGATTTACTATACCTTTTTTCAATATGATAGACGCTTTGCCCGTTTGATGAAAGAGGAGATGGCTAAAGCTGGAATAATCTTACTCGAGTATCCCTTCTGGGCAAAATTGATTCATGACTTTAAAATACGAACCATTTTGACCGACCACGACATTATTGCTGAATCATGGACTAAGTGTGGATGCAGATGGCTGAATAATTTTCTGTATAAGATACTTCTAAACAAGGAACTTTCGTCATTCGAGTCAGCCGGGCGGGTGGTTTTTGTTGCTGAAAGTGACAGGAAATTTTTTGTTGATCAAGGATTGAAGTCAGAACATACAGCGGTGATTACGAATCCAATTAAAGTATCGTTTGATACTATTAAGTGTAGCTGTGCTCCACAATTGAATTATAGTTTTCGAGGATTTGAATTCCATATCGGAGCTCTATTCGTGGGAAGTGGCTGGTTTCCAAATCGCGAGGCAGCCCAAGCCATTGCCACTACAATTGCTCTTGATTGCCCATATGTGACTTTTTTTATAGCTGGTGAATGTTCCACATGGGTGAAGAACGCCCCTAGCAATGTGCGGCTACTGGGCGTACTTTCTGCAGAGGAACTTTCAATACTGTATCGAATGATCACGTTTGCTTTGATTCCCGTTACATGGGGCACTGGTTCGTCATTAAAGACCGTTGAGGCAATGGCGTATGGGAAGGTCATTATCACTACTCCTGTAGGGGTCCGCGGTTTGGCGTTTGAACATGGTGTACACGGAATGCTCTGCGATGAAATAAGTGAGTTTCCTAGACAGATTAGCCAATTGACAAGAAATTCTACCCAGCGAAATCAGCTTGAAAGCGGCGCTCGCTCTCTAGCAAAAAAATACGACTACCGCACCATATTTATGCGGTATCTGGAAATTATCGATGAACTGTCAATTAAATCCTGACAATATACGGTCTTTGGATCTGTTGCCGAGTGTCGGCATCGTCATCGTGAGTTGGAACAAGAAAGTGGATTTGCTGAAGTTACTTGATCAGATCGAATCCCTTAATTATTCTGCTGCAGCGGTGGTAGTTGTCGATAATGCTTCCGATGATGGTTCTGCAGATGAGGTAAAGAGTAGACACCCAAAAGTGACTCTAATTGTTAATGAAACCAATCTTGGCGGGACAGGTGGTTTCAATACAGGCCTTGATTACTGTCGAGTGCAAGGCTTTGATTATATGTGGTTGTTGGACAACGATGCGAGAATTACCCCGGATGCCCTTATTCATTTGGTCAGAGTTGCAGAAGGAGATCCGACGATTGGAGTGGTTGGCTCGAAGATTCTCAATGCTGAAGAACCGGCGTATATTGTTAAGCTTGGCGCTACAATCGATTGGCCAAGGGGACTTGTACGTTCGAAAAGTCAGAATGTCAGGAATTTTGAAAGTGCTAGTGAATTAAATGATGTTGACTATGTACCGTTTTGTTCAGCATTAATCCGGCGCAGTTGTTTTCAGGCAACAGGACGACTTGATGAACGCTTTTTTTTGTACTGGGATGATACCGATTATTGTCTTCGCTCGAAAAGACATGGTTATAAAACAGTAGTAGCCACAAATTCGATAGTATATCACCCTTCTTTTACAGAAAAGAGTCGCGATTACAGCTATTACCTCATAAGGAATACTTTTTTATTCTTTGCAAAACATGTGAAGCCTATACCGCAAATACTCTCGTTTATTAATATATTGAACAGGTTTATAAAAAACTTGCTGTTTGCCCGACTTATTGGGGATGCTAAAGGTGCATCAGTCCTTTTTCGAGGACTCACTGATTTTGTATGTCTAAGATTTGGAAAATATGTTCCTGGTGCATCACCATATACTGAAGATTTTTTGCAATCTCTGCTGTCGAATAATGATCTGAAAGGAAGCAGCTATCTTATAACTTTCGAAGGATCAGCTGATGCTATGAAGCTTGCATTTGAACTACTCCCGAAGAATACGAAACAGAGAATAACTATTCTCATACCGTATTCGCGTTCAGATTTATATTCAGATTATCATGCTAATATTATGATTCTTGATGACCGGGTCAATAATCTGTTTCTCGAATATATAAGGGTCTTCTTGAAAATTGTTACTGAACGATTCGACACGGTCGTTACAACGCACAGAAGTATGTCACCTTTCGCGTTTGCCGCTTCAAGAACCTATTTTTTCGATTTTTCGTCAAGAGCATTCAGAAAAGTACCTATCAGCAGAGGGAAGCTGCCTTTGTTGATCTTATCTATACTTTCGAGCTATCTAGTAACCGTTATTATCTTGCCATTCTTCTGGGGTGTGGGAGTTTTCCTTTTTAGACAACAATGCAACGTGCCAATTACCAGTGTTGACAGGAAGTTCTGAATGACCATCCTTATCCTTGGCGCCGGGCCCTGCGGCCTCGGCGCCGCATACCACCTCAACAAACTCGGCCGGACCGACTGGCGCATTTTCGAGCGCAACACTCACGTCGGCGGTCTCTCCGCCTCGTTTCAAGATGGCACTGGTTTCACTTGGGACATCGGCGGTCATGTGCTCTTCTCCCATTACGACTACTTCGACCGGGCGGTGGAGAAGGCGCTGGGGGACGACTACTACAGCCATCTGCGGGAGTGCCGCATACGCATCCTGAATGGCTGGGTGCCGTACCCCTTCCAGAACAACATCCGTCATCTCCCCCCCGATGCCCTGCGGGCATGCCTCGACGGCCTCCGGGCCATGCGTTTGAATCCCGCCGATACCAACAATTTCAGGGAATGGATGGACGCGGTCTTCGGTGAGGGAATCGTCCGCTACTTCATGGAACCGTATAATAAAAAGGTCTGGGGAGTACCGCTGGAGAACATGGGGAGGGAGTGGCTGGGCGAGCGGGTCAGTGTTGTCGATCTGGCCCGGATCGAGAAGAATATCGCGGAACAGCGGGACGATGTGAACTGGGGGCCGAACAACCGCTTCAAGTTCCCCAGGTACGGAGGGACCGGCGCCATATTCGAAGGGATCGCGAAACCGTTACGGGAGCGCATTTCATGCGAGCATGAGGTTGCGGTCGTCGACCTGGAGGCGAAGATGGTCACCTTTACCAACGGCCTAACGGAGCGCTATGACATCCTGATCAACACCACTCCCCTGGACGCCTTTATCGGGAAGTGCGTTTCAGTTCCAGAGGCGGTGCGCGACGCCACCCAAAAACTGGTGCACAGCGGCGGACTGATCGTCGGTCTCGGCTTTAGGGGCAAGCGGGTCGATTCCAAGTGCTGGATGTACTTCCCCGAATCCGATTCTCCCTTCTACCGTGTGACAAACTTCTTCAACTATTCACCACATAACGTCCCCAATGGCGACATTGACAACTATTTCTCCCTGATGTGCGAGACCACCTACTCGCCCCACAAGCCGGTGGACAAGGAGACGATCATCGAGGAGACGATCCAGGGGCTGATCAACAGCGGCATGATAGCCGAAGAGGATCGGGGCCGGATCGTCAGCAGCTACCTGATGGACATTCCCTACTCCTACCCGGTGCCGACCCTGGGGCGGGACCGGGCGCTGGCCGTGATTCAGCCCTGGCTTGAAAACAGGGGAGTCTATTCCCGTGGTCGCTTCGGTGCCTGGAAGTACGAGGTGGGCAACATGGATCATTCCTTCATGCAGGGGGTGGAGGTGGTGGAGCGGTTGCTGAATGGTGGAGCCGAACCGACACTCAATGGAAGTACCCGCGGGTGAACCGGGTTCGGCTGCTCAAGGGGATTGATGCTGTCGTGGGGCGCGCGGTTGCCTGCGTTGCCTCACGTATGCCGATTTCAACATCACAGCCGGGATCGATCGTCTCCATCCTCCTCATCCGCCCCGGCGGCATCGGCGATGCCGTGCTGCTGATGCCCGCCATAATCGCGCTCAAGCAGAAATTCCCCCAAGCAAGTATCACCGTCCTGGCCGAACGGCGCAACGCCGCCACCTTTGCCCTCTGCCCGGAGGTTGACCGTGTCCTGCACTACGATATGCCCTCGGAACTACTCTCCGCGATTCGCGGACGCTATGACCTGGTGATCGACAGTGAACAGTGGCATCGCCTCTCGGCGGTGGTGGCCCGTCTCTGCCGGCCGAAGCTGCTGATCGGCTTCGCTACCAACGAGCGGCGGCGTCTCTTCAGCCATGGCGTCTCCTACTCCCACGACGACTACGAGGTGACCAGTTTTCTCAGGTTGCTGGAACCGCTGGGGATCACTGGGGGAAAGGTCGAGGCACCATTTCTGACCGTACCGGCAGCGGCAATGGAGGAGGCGGATGCCCTGCTGGCCCCCCTCGGCGGACAGCCATTCGTGGTCATCTTTCCCGGTGCCAGCATTCCCGAACGGCGCTGGGGGGCTGAGCGGTACAGTCGGGTGGCAGAAGCGCTGAACGACGAGGGCTATCCTGTCGTGGTGGTGGGCGGAAATGGCGACAGGGAGCAGGGTGAGCTGATCGTTGCCGCTGGAAGGGGGCTGAACCTGGCCGGCCGGACGTCCCTGGCCGAAACCGCCGCGGTTCTCGCCAGGAGCAGTCTGCTGGTGAGCGGCGATTCCGGGGTGCTGCATCTGGCCGTGGGGTTGGGGGTGCGGACCGTCTCCCTGTTCGGGCCGGGGAGGGCGCTGAAATGGGCGCCACGGGGAGGGGGGCACGTGGTACTCAACCGGAACCTGGCCTGTTCACCCTGCACCACCTTCGGCACCACGCCGCCATGCCCCAGCGGTGCGCGCTGCATGCGGGAGATCACGGTTGAGCAGGTGCTGCACCAGATAAACGCCTTCCTCACGCCCGCTCGCCATGCTCGCTCAAGACGCCAAGGCGCAAAGGAAAACAAATAACAAATCGTAACCAACGGTAAAACAAGACATTATGGTTTCTCTCAAGTAGTTCCGTTTTCCGGTTCTCTTTGCGTCTTTGCGGGAGAACGATTTTATGTCACGCCCGCTCGCTATGCTCGCTCAAGATGCGAAGACGCAAAGAAAAACATAACGGAAGACAGACTGTAACAAACTGAAAGCAACCTCATCAATCCCGTTACTGTTTCAACGTTTTTTTTCTTGTTGCCTTCTTTGCGCCTTGGCGGCTTTGCGTGAGACTGACCTTATTGCGTGAGCAGATGGGGTTTCACGAACCGGGTGAAGATTCGCCTGGCAAAGGCGGCGGCTGACGCGTCTGCCGGGGGGAGAGGCGCACGTAGGGGACGAACGTGATCACCTTTTTCTTCCGGGTAGCCTTTCCCAGGCGGGCCGACTCCACCAGCTCGTCGATGTCTCCCAGCACCGCCACCTGCACATCCCTGTCCATCGGTTGCGGTTCCTGGCCGCGCTCCAGCCGTTTCAGCTGGATGAAGACCCTCTTGGCGTACTCCTCGCTCAGTCCCGGCGTCCTGCTGTGGTAGCAGCCCAGCGCCTTCCAGTTGTAGCCGTAGTCGTTGATGCACATGGCCAGGATCCAGGCGCCGGTCTTGGTGTTGTAGCAGGCGTCTCCCAGGAGTTTCCAGCGTTCCTCCCCCATCAGCGGCTTCCAGATGCTGTTGATCTGCATCAGCCCCACATCGAAGGTGCCGTTTTTGTTCCGGTTGAGTGCGCTGGGATTCGTGCTGGATTCCACGTTGGCTATGGAACGCAGCACCAGGGGATTGATGCCGTACATATGGCCGGCTTCCTGAAAGCAGAAGGCGCGAGCATGGCCGGCGGGCAAAGCCAGCAGCACTGCAACCAGCAGGCAAAAGAGCGGTCTCAAGGCGTTGTTAGGCATGTCCAGGTTCCCAAGGGTAACAGAGTGATGTTTTCAGCGCTTCCGGCTCCGGTTGCAACGTCTGGCCTGATGGGCGAAAACGCTCCGATGGTAGAACGAAGAGGCGCCGACGTCAACATGCAACGCAATTCTCCGTTTCAGGTGGCGGATCCGCCAGCATGGACGCGAGATGCCCTGCTTTCCGCTTCTTGAAGGTAAATGAGTTCACATCGTTGGCGAAAATATGCTAGAAAGAAGTGCTTGCTCCACCCAGAAAGGAACTGCCATGCCATGTACTCCCCGTTCGCTTCTTGTGACCGGCGGCGCCGGCTTTATCGGATCAAATTTCATTCATTCATTTCTCGCCAACAACTCCGACTGCCGGGTGACCAACCTGGATAGCCTGACCTATGCCGGGAATCTGGCCAACCTGAAGAGTCTGGAGCATCACCCCGGCTACCATTTCGTCAGGGGCGACATCGGCGACAGCGTACTGGTGGCCAATATCCTGGCGGTTCAGAAGATAGACGCGGTGGTGCATTTCGCCGCCGAATCCCACGTGGACCGCTCCATCAGCGGCCCGGAGATCTTCGTACGCACCAATGTGCTGGGAACCCAGGTGCTGCTGGAGGAGAGCCGCAAGCACTGGAACGCGGGGGAGGTCGGTGATTTCCGCTTCCTGCAGATTTCCACCGACGAGGTCTACGGCTCCCTGGGGGAGAGCGGCTTCTTCACCGAAGAGACCCCCCTGGCGCCTAATTCACCCTATTCGGCCAGCAAGGCCGGTGCTGACCTGCTGGTGCGCGCCTACCACGAAACCTTTGGGCTTCCGACCCTGAACACGCGCTGCTCCAATAACTACGGCCCGTTCCACTTTCCCGAGAAGCTGATCCCGCTTCTGATCCACAACATCATCGAGCGCAGGCCGTTGCCGGTGTACGGTGATGGCAGAAACGTGCGCGACTGGCTGCACGTCAGCGATCATGCCCGGGCAGTGGAGGTGGTGCTGAAGGGGGCAGAGCCCGGTGCGGTCTACAACATCGGCGGCAACAACGAGTGGTTCAACATCGCTATCGTCAACCTGGTGTGCGACCTGATGGACCAGCGGCTGGGGAGGGGTTCCGGCGAGAGCCGGGGGTTGATCAGCTATGTCAAGGACCGCCCCGGCCATGACCGGCGCTATGCCATCGACGCCTCCAGATTGAAGCGCGACCTGGGGTGGGAACCGGCCTATACCTTTGAACGGGGCATCGCCGAGACCGTCGACTGGTACCTGGCCAATCAGGAGTGGGTGGCCCAGGTCACCTCCGGCTCCTATCGCGACTACTACGCCAAACAGTACGGAGGCGCGCAATGATTCTTGTCATTGGATGCAACGGCATGCTGGGCAGCGACCTGATGACGCTGCTGGAGGGGAGGGGGCGTGGCGTGGATGTCCGGGATCTGGATATCACCTCTCTGGAATCCACCGAACGGTTGCTGACCTCTCTGAAACCTTCCGTGGTGATCAACTGTGCCGCCTATACGGATGTGGACGGCTGCGAGAGCAACCGGGAGACCGCCATGCTGGTCAACGCAGAGGGTGTTGCCAACCTGGCCAGGGTGACCCGCGGCATCGGGGCCAGGCTGGTGCAGATCAGCACCGACTATGTCTTCGACGGCGCCAAGGGAAGCCCGTACCTGGAGGACGACCAGACCGCTCCCTTAAGCGTGTATGGCCAGTCCAAGCTGCTGGGGGAGAGAAACGCCGCCACCAACCCGGATCACCTGATCGTGCGCACCCAGTGGCTCTATGGCCTGCAGGGAAATAACTTCGTCGAAACCATGCTGCGTCTAGGAACGGAGAGGGAGTGCCTGACGGTGGTGGACGACCAGATCGGCTCTCCCACCTGGACTGTGGACCTCTCCCGTGCCATCCTGGCGCTTCTGGCCAGGGGCTGCCGCGGCACCTATCACGCCGCCAACGCCGGCTTTTGCTCCTGGAACGAGTTTGCCCGCGCCATCTTCCGGGAGGCCGGTCTGGGAGTGAGGGTCGAGCCCATGACCACGGAGCAGCTGAACCGTCCGGCCAAGCGGCCGCTCTATTCCACGCTGGATTGCTCCAAACTGGAGCGGGACACCGGTTTCCGTCTCCAGTCCTGGGGTGATGCGCTGACCGACTACATGAAACTGAGAACACATTCCAACAGGGGGTGAAACATGGAACGGGGAGAACGCCCCTGGGGCTCGTATTCCGTGCTGGATGAGAATAACGGCTACAAGATCAAACGCATCGAGGTTGCGCCGGGGGAACGGCTGTCGTTGCAGAAGCACCACCATCGCAGCGAGCACTGGATCGTAGTGTCGGGCAGCGCCAGGGTCACCTGCGCTGAACGGGAGTTCTACGTCAACATCAACGAATCCACCTTTATCCCCATCGGCGAGAAGCACCGCCTGGAGAACCCGGGCAAGATCCCGCTGGTGATCATCGAAGTACAGAGCGGTGAATACCTGGGGGAGGACGATATCGTCCGCTTCGATGACGACTACGATCGCTGCAAGCAGCCTGATGAGCGTTGACGTCGGCCGGAGCATCGCCGGGAGACCGGCGCCGATCGGGCGCTGGTGCTGGCTCTTCATGCTCTGTAGTGTCGCGCTGCTCATGACCGCATGCGCCGCAACGTCAAATGTGGTAACCGACGAGGAGATCGTCACCAACCAGAAGCCGATGGCGACCTACACATCCCTGCTTTTGCGCGATTTCGAGTTGAAGCGCGAACTCTACGATGACGGCGACGAACGCATGGGTGAACGGGAACAGCGTTACGAACGGATTCCTGCCCAGCTGACCGAACAGATCCAGCGCTATGTCAAGGCGCGGCGCGTGTATGAAAGCGTGTCGCGCACTACGGAGCTCACGCCCAAAACCCTGATCCTGCAGGGGAAGTTTATCAGGATGGGGCGCTTCCGCATCACCATCGAGGCGCTTCTTCTGGACGGGGCCTCGGGCCAGGAGGTGGCCTATTTCCGCCAGACCCTCTGGGATGTGCTTGACACCAGCGAAGCCGTAGGCCGCCTGGGTCGCGAAGTGGCCAATTTCCTCGACCGTATCCAGTACAAATAGGGGGGACAACGTGTATATCGTCATACTTGCCGGCGGTTCCGGAACCAGGTTCTGGCCACTGTCGCGGACCTCGCGACCCAAACAGCTCATCTCCATCTGCGGAGACCGGACCATGCTCCAGCGCACCGTGGAGCGGGTCCTGCCGCTCAAGCCGAAGCGGATCATGATCGTCACCAACGTGCTCCAGGCCGAGGAGACCAGGCATCAGGTCTCTGGCTACCACGGCGTTCCCATCGACGTGGTGGCCGAACCGGTTGCCCGCAACACCGCACCGGCCATAGGACTGGCCGCCACCATCATCGCCGCCCATGATCCGAGGGGAGTGATGGTGGTGCTGCCGGCCGACCACTTCATCAGGGATGAGGATGCCCTGCGGACTACACTCGTTGCCGCCGGCCACACGGCCAGGAACGGCTATCTGGTGACCCTGGGAATCGTGCCCTCCCGCCCTGAGACCGGCTACGGCTACATCGAGGCCGACACTGAGCTGCGCGGCCAGGGACCCTTTCCGGTGCGGCGCTTCGTGGAAAAGCCGCCCCTGGAGGACGCCCTGCGCTACCTGGATGAGGGCAGCTATTTCTGGAACAGCGGCATGTTCATCTGGCGCTGCGACACGATCCTGGAGGAGATCGCCACGCATATGCCCGACCTCTCCTCCCTGCTTACGGAGATCAGCTTCACTGGCGACGTGTGGGAACTGTCCGACCTGCAGAGCCAGATCGGGGAGCTCTTCCCCAGGGCCGCCAGCATCTCCATCGATTACGGCATCATGGAGCGCTCGGACCGGGTGCAGGTTCTACCGGTGGAGATGGGCTGGAGCGACGTGGGGAGTTGGAGCGCCCTGCCTGAGGTGATCGAACCGGATGGGGACGGCACGGTCAGCGTCAACACCGCCGGACACATCGCCATCGACTCCAGGGATTGCCTGATCTACGGCGACGGTCGTTTGGTCGCCACCGTCGGGGTCAGCAACCTGATCGTCGTCTCCACCCCCGATGCCTTGCTGGTCTGCCACCGGGAGCGGGCCCAGGAGGTGAAGAAGGTGGTGGCGGAACTCTCCGCCAGGGGGATGGAGACGCTCCTGTAGCCAGCCCTTTGTCTGTGCGCCCCGTACCGACCGCTGACGCGGAAGGTGTCCGGGGCGCTGATCAGAAAAACCGGAAATGCTGGTTGAGGGCCGCCTGATTGCGGCCAGCGCTGTCGGATTTTGTTGACGGCGTTTTTATTTGCCGCTATTGTCAACTTTCTTTTTAGTGATGGTTGACCAGGGAGGGGGCATGGGTCGTACAGTACAGGATGAGTTGGAGCAGATCCGCGCTAAGGGGCTGTTCCGCTCCACGCGCCTGATCCAGGGACGGCAGTCTGCGCGGGTGACCATGGAGGGGCGCCAGCTGCTCTTGCTCTGCTCCAACAACTATCTGGGATTGGCCGAGCACCCGGCCCTCATCGCGGCCTCCATGGCAGCCGCCGAACAGTTCGGCAGTTCCAGCGGCGCCTCGCGCCTGGTTTCCGGCAGCATGGAGCCGCACGAGGCCCTGGAAACGGCGGTGGCGGCATTCAAGCGCACCGAGAGCGCCCTGGCCTTCAACAGCGGCTATGCCGCCAACACCGGTATCATCCAGGCCCTGGTGGGCAGGGGGGACGTGATCTTCTGCGACCGCCTCAACCATGCCAGCATCATCGACGGCGCCCTGCTCTCCGGCGCCCGGTTGGTGCGCTATCCCCACAACGATGCCGTTGCCCTGGCCGGGCTGATGGAAAAGCAGCGCGGCACGGGGCGCTGCCTGATCGTCAGCGACGGCGTCTTCAGCATGGACGGCGACCTGGCGCCGCTGGCGGAGCTTGCGGAACTCCGTCGGCGCCACGATGCCTTGCTGATGGTGGACGATGCCCACGGCTGCGGCGTGCTGGGCGAACAGGGGAGGGGAAGCGCTGAACTGCTGGGGGTTCTCTCCCATATCGATATCCACGTGGGGACCTTCGGCAAGGCGTTGGGGAGCTTTGGCGCCTATGCCGCCCTCTCCCGGGAACTGCGCGATCTCCTTGTCAACCGCGCCCGCAGCTTCATCTTCTCCACCTCCCTGCCGCCGGCGGTGCTGGCGGTTTCCACGGCAGCCCTGGAACTGGTTCAGGCGGCCGAGGGGGACGAACTGAGGAAGCGGCTCCGCGACAACACATCCCTGTTCCGGGGGCTGCTGCGGGATGCCGGTTTTTTCCTGGGGGAGGGAAACACCCAGATCGTGCCGATCCTCACCGGCGGCGCCGAAGAGACCATGGACTTCTCCCGGCAACTGCTGGAGGAGGGAATGTTCGTCCAGGGGATACGCCCCCCCACCGTGCCTGCCGGCGCCTGCCGGTTGCGCTGCACGGTCATGGCAACCCATTCGCCCCAGGACCTGACCTGGGCCGCGGAACGGATCACCCATATCGGCAGGCGTCTGGGAGTGGTTTGATGCCTTGGCTCAGGCTCGGGAGCGGACGGCGCCTCTGGTACGAGGATCAGGGGGAGGGGATTCCGCTGGTGCTGCTGCACGGCTGGTGCATGTCGTCGCAGGTGTGGCGCTTCCAGCTGGAGACCCTTCAGCGTGATTTTCGCCTGATCGCGCCCGACCTGGCCGGCCATGGGCGATCCGACCTCTCCCCCGACGGCTTCACTCTTTCCGCCCTGTGCGCTGATCTGGATGAGCTGTTCCGACATCTGGATCTCAGGAGCGCGCTCCTGGCGGGGTGGTCCCTGGGGGCGCAGCTGGCCCTGCAGGCCTGGGGAACGCTGCGGGAGCGCTTGTCCGGGCTGGTGCTGGTTTCCGGTACCCCCCGTTTCATTGCGGACGACGACTTCCCCCATGCCCTGGAGGCCAGGGAACTGCGCGGCATGCAGGCCAGGATGCGCCGCAACCCCTTAATCACGCTGCGGGATTTTGTCTCGCGCATGTTCGCCGAGGCCGAGCGCGATGTCTGCTTCCCTGACGGACGTATCCAGCGAATGCTGGCTTCGATCCCGCTGCCGGAGGGGGAGGTGGCGCTGCAGGGGCTCAGGCTTCTCGGGGAGACCGACCTGCGCTCCCTGCTCCCGGCCGTGGATCTGCCGACACTGATCATGGGCGGGGACCGGGACGCCATCTGCCTGCCCCTGGCTTCAGACTACATGGCGCGCAGGATTCCGGAATGCCGGCAGGTCGTTTTCGCCGGCTGCGGACATGCGCCCTTCTTGACCCGCTGCACTGAATTCAACGATGCAATCACGCGTTTCAGCAGGAGGATTTTTGAACAGGGTAGATGACAGAACGAGGATCGGCAGGGGATTCCACCGCCAGGCCGGCGAGTATGACCGACATGCGGTGGTGCAGAAGCGGGTGGTGACCAACCTGACTCGTCTGGTGCAGTCGCACTGCGACGCGGCGCCGGGAAGCGCGCTGGATATCGGCTGCGGCACCGGGGCCATGCTCTCCGCACTCGCCGGGCTCTATCCCACTGCCCGGCTCTGCGGTCTCGACCTGGCCTTCAACATGGCGCTGCGCTCGGCCCAGCGTCTCGGCCCCGCTGCCATGCTGGTCAATGGCGATGCCGAATCCCTCCCCTTCGGGAGCGCATGCTTCGATCTGGTGGTCTCCGCCTCCACGCTGCAGTGGGTTCAGCGGCTTGACAGTTGCTTCCGGGAATGTCAGCGTGTGCTGGCGCCGGGCGGACTGCTCTGCGCGGCCTTCTTCGGAGGGAAAACATTGTGGGAGCTGCAGGAGAGCTACCGGGAGGCCCTGGCGGATCGCTTTTCCCGCGACGACTGCCGTGGAGGGCGCTTGCAGCGCTTCCGCAGTGCCACGGATGTGCGTCAGGCCCTGGAGGGGCTGGGTTTCGACCAGGTGATGGTGGCGACCGAGATCGAGATGGAGTATCATCCCGATGTCCCCGCTCTCTTGCGCTCCATCAAGGGGATCGGCGCAACCACTCCCGCACGCACAGGTACCGGTGGCGGGCTGGGATGGCGGGGGTTGTTGACCGCCATGGCCGATACCTACCGTTCCCGTTTCCAGAGGGACGGCATGATCCCGGCCACCTATGAGGTGATGTACATCGTCGCCCGCAAGAGCGACGATATCCCCTGAACGGAGCCGTCAGTGCAGGTCATGGCCGGTGGCGGTCATGACCAGCTTGCCATGCTTGACCCCCTTGACGCCGATCAGCTCGTCGGCGATCTTCTTGATCTCCCGCGCCTTTCCCCGCACCACCAACACTTCCAGGCAGTTGTGGGCATCCAGATGCACATGCAGCGCCGAGATGATCTGGTGGTGATAGGCGTGCTGGTGCTCGGTCAGCTTGTCGGACAGGTCGCGCACGTGGTGGTTGAACACCAGGGTCACGGTGCCGACCATCTCCTCCTCCCCGTTTTCCCACTTCACATCGATCAGCGAGGCTCGGATAAGATCCCGCAGCGCCTCTGAGCGGTTGGCATACCCCTTGTGCTCAATCAGTTGGTCAAAGCTTTCCAGTAGTTTATCGTCAATGGAAATTCCGAAGCGAATGGTCTCGCCCATGATACCTCCCCGAATCAATTGAATTCATCTACCGCCATATATATGTCAAAGCGTGCCTGCGTTCAAGTGTTTCAGCTGTTGTCTGTCCAGGCTAACTTCCGTCCAGCACCCGGCGGTGAATGCTTTGTTCTGGCTCGAGCAGGGATTTGAGGGCATATCCTTCTGACGAATCGGGTTGTACTACGAGAGAGAGTCTTGCTTTGGCCGTAGCCGCGGGGTAGAGTGTGCACTCTGTTTCTGGCTTGTTTCCAGCACACTTTTTGCGGTGGAGATACGGATGACCTATACGATTAGCGAACTCATCGATATCGATGAACTCCGGTCGCTGTGTGAACTATTCACGCGCATGACCGGCTTCGTAACCGCCATTCTCGACATGGAGGGGAATATCCTCATTGCCACCGGCTGGCAGGATATCTGCACCCGCTTTCACCGCGCCACCCCCGCTTCCGCCGCCCGCTGCCGGGAGAGTGACGTCTATCTGGCCGGGAAGTTGCTACAGGGGGAAACCTACACCCTGTATGCGTGCAGAAACGGTCTGGTGGATGTGGCGGTACCCATCGTGGTGGCGGGGATGCAGGTGGGCAAGCTGTACTCGGGGCAGTTCCTGTTTGCGCCGCCCGATACGGATTTTTTCCGGCGCCAGGGGGCTGAATTCGGTTTCGACGAGGCTTCCTATCTGGAGGCGCTGGCCAGGGTTCCGGTTGTCAGCGAGGAGCGGGTGCGCCTGGTCATGGAGTTTCTCTGCCGTCTGGCCGAGATGATCGGCAGGATGGGGCTGGCCAGCAAAAATGCCCGCCAGGCCAGTCTGGTGGTGGAAAATAGCCCGGTGACGCTCTTTCGCTGGAAGGCGGCCGCGGGATGGCCGGTGGAGTTCGTTTCTGAGAATGTGGTCCAGTTCGGGTATGCGCCGGAAGAACTCCTGTCCGGGAATGTTTCCTTTGCCAGTCTGATCCACCCCGCCGACCTGGAGCGGGTGGTGGCCGAGGTGGGCGGGAACGGCGAGGATGTTTCCGATACGCTTTCCCAGGAGTACCGTCTCGTCACCAAAAGCGGTGAGGTGCGCTGGGTTGATGACCGCACCACGGTGGAGCGTGACGGAGAGGGGAGGATCACCCATTACCAGGGTATCGCCATGGATATCACCGAACGGAGGCATGCCGCCGATGAACTTGCCATGGAAAAGGAACGCCTGGCAGTGACGTTGCGTTCCATCGGTGACGGGGTGATCACCGCCGATATGGAGGGTAGGGTGATCCTGCTCAACAAGGTGGCCGAGGAACTGACCGGCTGGAAGCAGGAAGAGGCGCGGGGAAAGGCGTTTGATGAGGTCTTCCGCATCATCGATGAGAGAACGCGCCAGCAGCGCTCCAGTCCGGTGGCCCATGTGCTGAAGAACGGTAGCGGTTCCGAGCTTGCCCACAACACCGTACTGGTGGCCAGGGACGGCCGGGAGCGGTTGATCGCCGACAGCGTGGCGCCGATCCGGGACCGGGAGAGTCGGTTGGTGGGGGTGGTGCTGGTGTTCCGCGACATCACCGAAAAGAAGAGGATCGAGCAGGAGCTGTTCAATGCCCACCGGCTGGAATCCATCGGCGTCCTGGCCGGCGGCATCGCCCACGACTTCAACAACCTGCTGACCGCCATCCTGGGAAATATCTCTCTGGCCAAGATGCTCGTCTCCGAGGGGGACAGGATGTTCAGGAACCTGGATGAAGCGGAGAAGGCCTCCCTGCGGGCCAAGGGGCTGACCCAGCAGCTTTTGACCTTCTCCCGCGGCGGCGCGCCGGTGCGCAGGACCCTGTCTCTGGCCGCCATCATCAGGGAATCGGCGGCCTTCACCCTGTCCGGTTCCGGAACAACCTGCCGTTTTATTCTGCCCGAAGATCTCTGGCCGGTGGAGGCGGACGAAGGGCAGATCAGTCAGGTGATCAACAATCTGGTGCTTAACGCCGATCAGGCCATGCCAGGCGGGGGGGAGGTCGAGATCAGCTGCGCCAATGTGGTCATTGACGCGAAATCGCAACTTCCGTTGCCGGCCGGCGCCCATGTGCGCATCGCGGTCAGCGACCGGGGCCAGGGCATCCCCCAGGAAGCCATTACCCGTATCTTCGACCCCTACTTCACCACCAAGCGGAACGGCACAGGACTCGGCCTGGCAACGGTCTATTCCATCATCAGGAACCATGACGGCCACATAGCCGCGACCTCACGCCAGGGTGGAGGCTCAACCTTCACCATCCATCTTCCCGCCCTGGTGGAGGGGGAGGTGCCGGTGGCGCCCGAGGAGACGGTGGTAGATTCGGGAAGGGGGACGGTGCTGGTCATGGATGACGAGGAGAGTATCCGGGAGATCGCCGGAGAGATGCTCTCCTATCTGGGATACGACGCGACCGTTGCCTGTGACGGCGCCGAAGCGGTGGAGCTGTACCGCCAGGCGCGGGAAAGGGGGCAGCCATTTAGCGTCGTGCTCATGGATCTCACCATTCCGGGCGGCATGGGGGGGAGGGAGGCCATCACCCGTCTGCGCCAGATGGACGAATCGGTGCTGGCGGTGGTCTCCAGCGGCTACTCCACCGATCCGATCATGGCCGACTACCGTGCCTATGGCTTTAGCGGCGTGATCATCAAGCCGTACCGGGTGGCGGAGCTGAAAAGCGTGCTGGATCAACTTCTGGCCAGCTGAGCTCCATGCCCTCAGGCCGCGGCCGATTTCGGTTTCACCATCCCCGTGTGTAGCCCTCACAGCAGTCAAGGCAGAGCCTGCGCCCCTCCTTAAGCCGGATCATCGGCTCGGCTGTGGTCTCGCCGCACTGCTCGCAGATCACCCCCGGAAACAGGCGCGCCGTTTCCGGCAGGGCAAAGGGGGGCTCCTTGACGTCGAAGAGCTCATCCGGGTCTATCTCCAGAAGCGCCCGCTGATAGGCGGGGCGCTCCATATCCCCCCGCGAGACCGAACTCTTGAGGACGAAACGCGCCCCCTGGCCGGTGTCCCGCCGGAAGAAGGTGAAGGCCATCTTGCCCCGGTTGCGGAAGATCAGGTTTCCCTTGCCCACGCTGCAGCCGGCGATGAACTGGATCCCGTCCACGCAGCAGGCGTCGTTCTCGGTGACGCAGACCACCTGCTCGTCCGCTGAAAATCCTATCCCCAGATGTTTCTGTGCCGCCTGGCAGACCTTGATGCCGATGGCAAGGCCGGGGCACTCATGGCCGTGAAAGGCGACGCACCTTTCCCATTCCGTCATATCCATGCTGTTCACTCCTGTTTTCGTGTCATCATGTTCCATCGCAGCCAGTTTCGGTATCCGTGTCAGGTTCTTCGCCGATGGCGGCAGCCGGCAAATGGTACGGGTTTTGGGTGAGTATTTCAACAGGGATCAGCGATGGTCTGGCCATCTTCCGCTATTCGCCATGACACTGGGGACTGTCAGGGCGCGCAGAGGGATGACGGCACCGTTTTTTCATAATTCGGCGCCTTCGCCGCACCGCAAAAAAGTATCCGTAGCACGGTATTGACAATGAAATCAAGCTGTTGAAGAATCAGACCAGGCTATAACCGATTTTGTTCATAACCGGAAAAGGAGAGCGCCATGGAAGGAAAGCATAGTCATACCCACGATCATCAGCATCCGCACCACCATACCCACGAGCATGCCCACAGCCATGGGGACCTGGTGCACGTTCATCCCCACGAGCATGACCATGTCCATCCCCACCACCACAGCCACGAGCATCCCCATGTCCATGGCGGGAAGACGGGCCATGACCACAGCCACGAGCATCCCCATGTCCATGGCGGGAAGACGGGCCATGACCACAGCCACGAAAGCCATCCCGACAGCGAGCATGGTCACGACCATCCCGGCCATGACCAGGAAGCGCACGACCATCAGCACTGACACCAGGCAAAGGCGGGGGCACGGAGCCCCCGCCTTTGCCTGGTGTTCTTTTAATTCTCTCCGTGGATTCAACTCCGAGTTCCCCGAAGGCAAAACAGGGTTAACCCGTACGGCGTGCGTGCCGGTTAACCAGGTTGACCGGGGGGCAGAAATGCCCCTTGATCAGTCTGGTCTTTTCCACAATTGCACTTGAAAAGCTGTGAACGGTGCGCCGCAACCTTTTGAAAAATCCACATTACTTTTGGATTGATTAAAAAAGAGTCAGGTCGGCTGTCAAGGTAAAAGAGATTATAAAGAGTCAATAGTTACGCTGTTATCGCTTCCCTGAAT
This sequence comes from Pelobacter propionicus DSM 2379, assembly GCF_000015045.1. Taxonomy (GTDB): domain Bacteria; phylum Desulfobacterota; class Desulfuromonadia; order Geobacterales; family Pseudopelobacteraceae; genus Pseudopelobacter; species Pseudopelobacter propionicus. Next base: position 2,245,633 of record NC_008609.1, on the reverse strand, counting down.
CGTTGCCGGAACAAGCGGACAGCATGTTCAACTAATCCAGTATGCGCACCTTTTCATCCAGCACGGTATTCGTGCCTTTCTTGATCACGCGCACCTTCAGCCTGGTTCCGGCAGGCACGTTGAACGAGGAGTAGTCGCCCCTGAGTTCGAACGTTGCATAGCCGGCAAGGGATGTATTGGCCCATTTGGTCATGCCGCTGCCGCCGTTCTCCAGGGGAAAGCCGGTTACTCCTATCTCCACACGTGCCGAGGATGTGTTCTTCACCTCAGCGACCCAAACTTTGGTCGACCTGTTCCAGGTTATGTCCCTGATGAACACCTGCGGCCCCTGAGCGACGGTGAACTTCCGTATGCGCTTGTTGTTGTCGTAGTTGGTCTCCGCCACCAGGTTTTGGGGATTCACCGTGGCGGTGATCTGGTAATTCCAGGCGCGCAGCGGTCCTGTTTGGGTGGTAAAGCACCAATCCTGATTGACTTTCAGGGGGGGGACGGTGATTGGTGGATAGAGTTTTCCCCCCACCTGCAGTTGCAGGGAAGAGGCGGGAGCGGTTACCGGACCGACGTTCTTGACGAAGGTCCAGACGGTGATTTGGTCGTTGGAGTTCGGTTTGCCCGGTGACATGTTTATGTTGGATACGATCAGGTCCGCTGCACCACCTGCCGGTGATGCCGAACTTTTCGCTACCGACAGGGGCTGCATCAGGTTAGCCCCTGTCTCCGCAATCGCCGAAAAGGGCAGAAGCAGCAGAACGACGAGGGATACGAGCAACGACAGATGGGGTGAGCGGCTGAAGCTTTGTTTCATAGGTCCTCCTGGTACATGGGTAGTGGGTAATGAGCCACATGTATAACATTCGTGCCCGGATCGGTCAAACGATGTTTCTCTTTTGGGTGGGGGTATGTCTCCTGATCGATCAGCCTCTGGAGAGTGCGGAATATAAATGAAAAACCGGGGACGGGAGACGGGGCGTGCAGCACTTTCCATCTCCCTGGGTGTTGTCGATGGACAGGCTCGCAGGAAATGTAGTAGTCGCCCATGATAAAAACTCCCGATAACGACCGACTGGGGATCTCCCTCGCTGCCCCTCTCCTTGTGCATAGCCTGTTCCTCCTGGCGGTTTTGGCCGCGTCACCCCTGTGTGCGGCAGAAAGCGATGGACTGACCTCCCTGACCCCGTACCTTTCCCTGGGTGCGAAGACGAAACGCCTCTTCAACAGTCACACTTCGTACGAATTCGGCAACCCTCTGCCCCCCCATCAGAAACCGTTCAGTCGTTTGGAGTTTCCCCTCGATTCCTGGTGGGGCGGGGCGGAGCTCAGGGCGAACTACCGCCGGTTGTCCATCGGCGTGGAAGCGCTCAGAAACCTTAACGGGGATGTGGATGGGATGATGAAGGACTCGGACTGGGATGATGATCTCAGGCCGGATGTGCGCACCATCTACAGCGAGTCGAAATGTCGCATGGAGCCCAGTTACATGGTCAGGGGGGACATGGACCTGGAGGTGGCGGACAGGATCGGTCTTCCCCTGTGGGTCAGCCTCCGCCCTCTGATCGGTTTTCGCTGGCAGAGTTTCCATCTCGTTACCCATGACGGGGTGCAGTACGAAGAGGGGGGCTCGATTGCCTTGCCGGGAGACGGGATCAGTTTCTGGCAGACCTACTGGCAGTATTTCATCGGTTTGCGCTCTGACATCGACCTGGGGCGGCTCTTGGATGTGGGTGGCCTGAACCTGCTCATGCAGCTGGATTGGGCCTATGTGGAGGGGGACAACAGCGACCACCATCTCCTCAGGACAGGAAAGCGCTACACCTACGAAAATACCCATGGGGATGCCTGGCACGCCTCCCTGGGACTGAGAAAGAGCCTCTATGACTCCCTGTCTCTGGCAGTGGAGGCGGAATATCTCAGGCTGAAAACCACCGGTTCACACCGGATTGTCAACGATGACATAGGTCTTGATTATACCTGGTCCCACGGGGTCAAGGTCTGGTCGCAACAGGCGAGCGTCTCCGTCTCGCTGGAGTACCGCTTCTAGTCGTCGCCTTTCCGGACCGTAGCACAGTGGTGGCCGGACGCGCGTTTCCACGCCCCAAAGATGTTTCTCCAGGCATTAGCCGGGCATCCTGGCCTGGACCATCCCGGCCAGGTACTCGGACTTAAGCGCCTCGATGGTGTAGTACTCCGCCTCCAGTTGGCGGGCCAGGTCCATTGCCAGATCGCTTCGCAGGAAATTGCCCTTATGCTCGGTATCGATGACGATGAAGTCGCACTGGGGCTCCTCCATCAGCAGGCCGGCCAGGTTGGATACCTCTTCCTTCCTAGTTTCCGGCGTCAGGTGCTGGTTGCCTCTCCCATCGGTGATCAGTACCACCAGGATGCGCTGTTCGGGGTGGTGCATAGAGGTGCGCCTGACCAGGCGGTGGGTTTTCAGCAGGCCGGACGCCAGGGGGGTCTTGCCCCCCACCGGCAACTCTGCCAGACGCCTGGCAGCCAACTCCACGCTGGCCGTGGGGGGCAGCACCAGTTCGGCCCGGTCCTTGCGAAAGACGATCATGGCCACCTTGTCCCGTTTCTGGTAACAGTCCAAGAGCAGCGACTGGACTGCGCCCTTGGTTTCCATCATCCGCTGCCGAGCCCCCATGGAACCGGATCCATCCACCACGAACAGCACCAGGTGCCCCATCCTGCGCTCCCGCTGACGGAAACGCAGGTCGTCCTGCTCGATCTTCAGCATCCCCTGGCGATTGCGCGCCTTCTGAAAGGGGGCGCAGGCACGCAGGGTGGCGTCGATGGCGATGTCGTGCTCGGTCGAGCTGAGCAGGCTCTTGACGTAGCGCCCGCCGCGCCCCTTGATGCGGGTCCTGGTGCGACGGCCGTTGGCCTGGCGTTTTCGGCGATCCTTGCGAAAACTGAGGCGGCGCAGCTTGAAAGGAGCCCCCACCCCCATGATCTCTTCCCGCTGGGCAGATTCGCCCATTGAGACGGTGGACTCATGCTCTCCCTCACCGGAGGGGTGCCGGTCGTTTTCATCCTGTCCGTTCTCCGGTGGAGGCGGCTGTTCGCCCTGGTCGTCGCGCTGTTCGTTGTTCTGCTGCTGGTCCTGGTCGTGCGGCTGCTCCGGCTCGGTGGAGTTCTGCTCCTCTTCACGGAGTTGCAGGCGACGGTGGCTGAAGACCAGGTTGGCGACCCGGTCGATGTGCTCCTTTTCCACATCGGCTGCGCCCTGCAATGCGGCACAGGCTCGGGCCGCATGGTAGAGAAACAGGTCGCCCCGGTGGCCGGGGCTGATGTTCCGTTGCACGACCTGTTGAAGATGCTCCAGGGCCTGGGCTGAAAACCTGACCTCCGGCAGCAGACCCCGGGCGACACTGATAAGGTCCATGGCTTCCCGGTCATGCTCGACGGTAAAAAAGGGAGTCTCTTTGGCCAGGCGCATGATGGCCAGACGCTCATCGCGGCCGTTCTGCTCCTCCATGACGGCGCAGAGGCCGATGCGGTCGGCCAGGTGCGGCGACAGGTCTCCCTCTTCAGGGTTCATGGTGGCCAGGATGACAAAGCTGCTCTCTCTCTGTTCGGTCAGACCCTCCCGCTGGATGATCTCCATACCCCGTGACTGGGGTTCCATCAAGAGCGCCAGCAGTTCCCGGGAGAGCAGGTTGATGTCGTCCACAAAGACAACGCCACCATTCGCCCGCGAGATGATGCCCGGTTGTAGGACAGGTCGGCCGCTGGCCAGGGTCTGTTCCAGGTCGATGCCCCCCAAAAGCGACTCTTCGGTGACATTCAGCGGCAGCTCGACGAAGGGGAGGTGGGCCGGGATGATGCCCCGTGCCAGGCGGGCCAGGGTGGATTTGCCGCTCCCCCTGCCTCCCACCAGCAAAAGCCCGCCGCAGCGCGGATCGACGGCGTTCAGCAGCAGCCCCAGCCCGGCATCCTCCTGGCCGATGAACTGGCTGAATTTCACGGCAGGCTCTCTTCCAGAACTCTTTCCAGCCTGCCCCGTTCACTCCCCAATTCCTCGAAGGGGAGCCGTTTCTGTCGGTGGGGCAGGGCCAGCAGTGCCCCATCACGGATCTCCGCGCTCCCCACGTCCGGGAGTCCGCGGTAGGCTGCCAGGGCACGGGCGCTCTTCATGATCACGATGTCGGCCCGGTGGCCGTCCAGTTGCAGGGCCGAGGTGATGGTGACGATCTTTTCCAGGGCGCTGTCGGTCAACTCAACACTGTTCAGACGTTCGCGGGCATCGACGATGCGCTGTGCCAGTTCCTCCTGCTGTTCCCGCCATTGGACGCCAAAGGCTGTGGCGTCACTGTCGAAGGCTGCCTTGCGGCGCAGGATATCCATGCGCTGCTCCTTTCCGTGCAGACCGCTCACCTGTACGCAGAGCCCGAATCGGTCAAGCAGCTGGGGTCGCAGATCACCTTCTTCAGGGTTCATGGTTCCCACCAGGATGAAACGGGCAGGGTGGCTGAAGGAGATCCCCTCCCGCTCCACGCTGTTGACCCCCATGGCGGCCGAGTCCAGCAGCAGGTCGATGATGTGGTCCTCCAGCAGGTTGACCTCGTCCACGTAGAGGAAGTTGCGGTTGGCATCGGCCAAAAGCCCCGGCTCGAAACGCTTCTCCCCCTGTTTGATGGCGTGTTCGATGTCCAGGGTGCCGATCAGGCGGTCCTCGGTGATCCCCAGGGGAAGTTCCACCACCCGCATCTTCCTTTGCCCCAGCGTAAGCGGAGCTTCTTTTTTTCGCTCTTGGCAGAAACTGCACAGCTCAGCGTCCGGCTGGCAGTGAAAGCGGCACTCCCGCACAACCGTCAGCTGGGGAAGCAGTTCCGCCAGGGCGCGCACGGCGGTGCTCTTGGCGGTTCCCTTTTCCCCCATCACCAGTAGCCCGCCGACGCCCGGATCGATCACGTTCAGGATCAGGGCCGTCTTCAGTTGTTCCTGGCCGACAATGGCCGTAAATGGAAAATGCATATACATACCTCGATTGGATTTACGTAGATGTTTTTGAGTAGGACGCGTATGAGGCGGATGCCACGGGAATTGAAAGCCAAAGACAATGGAACGCAGAAAATGCGGGATAAGCGGATAAAGACAGTCCAAACACAACAACTCTAAAAATGACCTGTTTTTTCAGCTTCTTCACATTTTACCCTGTTCCATGCTTTGCTTTTTTGCAGGGCCGCTCCTACGGGCCGATCCCCACCGCTGCCATCCTGGTTTTCCACCCCTCCACATCGGACGCGGTGATGATGTCGATGCTGCCCCCCTGGAATTCGCCGCGCACATCCCCCATGCGCTCCTCCATCCATCCCTCGATCTCCAGGTAGATATCCCTGAGCTCTTCCTTCACGTCATCGGCCGGGTTCCACAAGCCCCGCTGGGCCGCCTCCAGAAGCCTCCTGCCGATCTCCTCCAGAGCCCAGGGGTTCTCCTGCTCGAAGAACTCACGGTTCTGCTCGTCCATCATGAAGGTGCGGGCAACATCGTCGAAGACCGCGTCATCCACTGCCTTGGCGGTGGCCTGCCAGCCGTAGAGGCGGCCGACCCGCTTGCTGATCTCGCCGGCCCCCTTGTAGCCGTGCTCCTTCATTCCCTGGATCCAGGCCGGGTTGAGGATCTTGCCCCTGGCCACGCGGCGCATCTCCTCCTCCAGGGTGCGAACCCTCACCTGGCCCTGCTCACGGGTGTCACCGTAATAGTTTTTGATTTCGTTGCCCGATATGACCCGGGCGGCGTTGATCATGCCGCCGTGGGTGCCGAAGTAACAGCAGCAGCCGGTCAGGTCGTACTCGTCGCTGGCGGTCTTGTTGAAGGTCAGTGAGACGGTTTTCAGGCTCTGCTTCAGGCTGTCGTGGGCGACAGCGCCGAAGGTTCCCTTGCCGTAGGCGTAGCCGTTCCAGTAGAGAAACACGTCGGAGAGGTCCTTCTCCGTTTCCCAGGCAGAGGCGTACACCGCAAGCTGGGTTCCGGCCTGGTAGGTGCCGGGCTGGCTGGCGAAGATGCGGTAGGTGGCCGTGCGCAACGCCTCGTCATTCTCCTCCGGTTCGGAGCCCAGCCTCTCCAGAGTGTGTTTGCGCACGAAGTTCATTTCCGCCGGCTCGTCCAGAGCTGAAACCGCCTGCACCGCCTCGTCCAGGAGGTCGATGCAGGAGGGGAAGTTGTCGCGGGTGATGCCCGAGACCCGCACGGTGATGTCGATGCGCGGCCGCCCCAACTCCTCCAGCGGAATAATGGTGAAGCTGCGCACCCTGCCGTTGGGCTGCCATACCGGGCATGTCCCCAGCAGGTGGAGCATCTGGGCCATCCCCTCGCCGTCGGTCCACATGATGTCAGTAGCCTGCCAGTGAAAGGCGATGTTCTCCGGGAAGGTCCCTTCCTCCTCCAGGTATTTGTCCAGGCTCTTCTCGGCCAGCTGTTTCCCGGTCTCCCAGGCCAGCGGGGAGGGGAGTTTATGGGGATCCAGGGAGTAGGAGTTGCGTCCGGTGGGGAGGATGTCGGGGCGGCCGCGGGTCATGAGACCGGACGGCCCCGGTTCGATAGAGCCGGCGTTGAAGCCATTGAACAGCGCGCCGATCTCGTCCGAGGCCAGGACGTTGTCACGCACGGAGTCGATGAAGGCTTGGACCTTGGCGACGGTTTCCCGTAGGGGCAACCCCATGTGGTTGCCCACGTCGGCGGTGCCATGCTCCCTGTCGCTATTCTCCATATGTCGGGAATCTGTTGGCGTTGCGGGGCAGGGCGGCCACATGGGGCCGCCCCTACGGAGATGGCCCAACCCCTCCGCCAAAGATATTCCCTCTTCCAGATACCCCTTGCAGATCCTGCGGGCGGCGACATCGACCCGTTCCCGGTACAGATCATCCTCTTCACCCTCGCGCCGTTCCAGGGCCCGGGCCGTCAACCCCCGCAATGAGTCGGGCGTATTCTCGTAGCGCACGATGGCATAGACGAACTCCGACAACCGCTCCGCCTCCGGCAATCGCCCGAAGATATGCATCCCCGTGGGGATGCGGGTCCCCCTGAGCGTGGCCAGCGCGTTGTGGATCTCGTCCACCTTCTGCTCCACAGTGTTGTGGGTGATCTCTCCCTCGATCAGCTGCAACCCCTTGACCTTCTCGGCCAGCATGTGGGAGACCGTGTGGGCCTTGGCCGGCTCAACCGTCCTGAAGCGCCGGTAATCCTCCAGCAGCCGTTCGATGGCTTCAAGGTCGCCGTACAGCTCACCCGGTGCCATCACCGTCTGCAGATGGTTTACCAGGGTGGCCAAGCTTCTGCGCTTGGCGATGGTCCCCTCGGGCGGGTTGTCGGCGTTGTAGATGTACAGGTGCGGCATGCTGTCGATACCGATGTCCGGAAAACAACCGGAAGAGAGGCCGGTGGCCTTGCCGGGGAGGAACTCCAGGTTGCCGTGGGTGCCCACATGGATGATGACATCCACCCCGAATTCGCGGGCCAGCCACTTGTAGGTGGCCACGTACTGGTGGGGCGGCGGGATGTCCGGGTCGTGCAGGATCTTGCAGACCTGGCCGTCGCATGTGGGACCGGCGCAGCCCCTCTTGGGCTGGGCACAGACTACGGCATTGCCGTATCGTACACCGGTGATCAGGATTTTGCCCTCATGGACCATGGCGGCCGGGACGCCATCCTTCTCCTGGCCGGGAGGGTTGCCCCAGGCCTCGGCCATGCGCTCTTGCGTATGCGGTGGAAGCTCCCGGAACCAGGGGAGGTAGCGTTCCTGATCCAGCAGGTCCAGGGTCCCCCCCTTGGTTACGATCTCCTCCACCGTTGTCCAGCGGAATTCGGAGACGGCCTTGCGCTCCATGATGGTGTCGATCAGTTCCTTGCCGCTCTTCGGCGGGGTGATGGCGTAGCCCGCTTCCCGCATGCGCCCCATGATCAGGGCCACGCTCTCCAGGGTGTCCAGGTGGGCGCCTCCCCCTACGCTGGCCTCCACCGAGACGCAGGGGTTGTTGTGCAGGATGAAGGCCACCTTGCGCTGGGCCACCGGCTTGCTCCCCAGGGCCAGCCAGCTGGCCACCCGCGAGGCGAAGCGCTCCATGCGGTCGGTGAGCGGCAGATTGCGCTCCTCCTCCGGGTTGTCCGTGCCGCTGGAGGCGCCCACCACCATCTGTTCGATCACCCCCTCGAACTCGGGCATGGCCATGCTCCATCCCACCTGGGTGCCCAGTCCTTCCGGATCGGCCAGCCACTGCTCCTCGTTTTTGTAATAGGAGATCAAGGGTGAGAAGAGCGGGATATTGAGCCGCTTCATCAACTCCACCCCCGGCGGCGCGTCCGATTCCCTGACCCCGCCGCCATGGCTGGCCAGGAAGAAGGAGGTCAATTTGACGATCCCCTGTACCAGCGCCATCCCCCCGTTCAGAAAATAGGTCTCGATGCACTCGGCGCCGCTCAGGTTCCCCATGCAGGCGTCCTTGATGGAGTAGAAGAAGACCGGTATCACCCCCAGACCGCGCTCTTCCAGTTCCGCGATCAGCGCCTTTTCCACCTCCAGGTTGCGGTTGACCCAGTTGGAACGGGAGTAGAGCAGGCCAACCCAGCCGGTAACGGGGGTGGTCCGCGTCTTCCGGTAGACCGTCAGGTAATCGGTGGTGGAGCTAAAGACCCCTTCCAGGGCCGGGTGGTGAATCCCCTCCCAGGGGACCGCTTTGGGCCCGGCGCAGGTTACTTCCTCACCCAGGACCGCGTGCCGCAGGTAGTTGAGCAGGTTGGCCAGATTCTCGTCACCGTTGTAGAGGATGTAGTTGTAGGCTTGTGCCGCCACCTCCAGGCCGACCGTGGAGAGCCCCCAGAGGGCAGGGTCACTCCCCACCACCACGACCGGTCGCTGCTCGCCCGCCTGACGGATATCGTCCTCAAGCTCGTCCCAGACCGGGTCGCTGGTGCGGTACAGCAGGATGCAGTCGGCTTTGTCCATGGCCTGGCGCAGGTCGTCCAGCAGCTCAGGGTGCTGGTTGAGCTGCTTGGTGGACCAAGCGCTCAGCACTACCCCGTTGTCGGCGCAGGCCTGCTTGAGGGGCGGAATATAGTTTGACCACATGATGGTGAAGAGTTTCATAGTGTTACCTCTCGAGGTCGTTGGTCTGAATCATGATAGCCTCGGATAGATCAGCCGCCGTTCGCCGCTGTCGAAAATGCCGATGCCGATGTCGTAAAGCTGCCCCAGGTTAGCCTCGGTCACTACCTGGGACGGTTCGCCGTCAGCCACGATTTTCCCTTCCTTGAGCATGATCACCTGGTGGGCGAAGAAGGCGGTCAGGTTGGGGTCGTGCAGGGTCATTAACACGGTCAGGTTCTTCTCCGCAGCCACCCGCTGAACCGTCTCCAGCACCAGGTGCTGGTTGCGGAAGTCCAGATGAGAGGTCGGTTCATCCAGCAGCAGCAACGGAGCATCCTGGGCCAGAGCGCGGGCGATCAGCACCAGCTGGCGTTCGCCGCCGCTGATGCGGGTGTAGCAGCGATCGGCCAAGTGATGTACGCCGACCGCCACGAGGGCGTTATACGCCGCGTCCTCATCATGGGGAGAGGGTGATGCGTACACCCCCACGTGGGGCGCGCGCCCCATGAGCACCGCCTCGAACACCGAATAGGGGAAGGGAGGTGTGTGATCCTGGGGCACCACCGCCAGCATGCTTGCCCGTTCCCTGAAGTTCATCCCCATGATGTCGCGGCCGGCGAACATGACCGTGCCCGAGGCTGGACGCCACAGGCCGGCGATGCACTTGAACAGGGTGGTCTTGCCGGAGCCGTTGGGGCCCAGCAGCACCGCCAAGGTTCCTTCCGCCACCCGGAAGGAGGCGTTGTTCACCACCGGCCTGTCTGTGTGGGGATGCTGGAAGGTGAGATTTTCGATACGGATCATGTCATCTCCCCCAACTCTCCGCACCGCCGCGGCGCATGAGGTAGATGAAGAAGGGGGCGCCGGCCAGGGCGGTGATGATCCCCACCGGTATATCTGCGTTGCTCATGGTGCGCGCCACCGTGTCGGCAGCGATCATGAAGGCGGCGCCGCCGGCCATGGAGAGCGGTATCAGGCGCCGGTGGTCCGGCCCGACCAGCATGCGCACCAGATGGGGCACCATCAGCCCGATCCAGCCGATGATGCCGCTGACCGCCACGGCGCTGGTGACCGCCAGGGTGGCGCTGGCGATGAAGATGACCCGCTTGCGGCTGACATTGACCCCCAGGGAGCGGGCCTCCTCGTCCCCCATGCTGATCAGGTTCAGGCGCCAGCGCAGGAGCAGCACCGGCAGGCAGCCCAGCATGATGCCGAACCCCGCGCTTTTTACCTGGGGCCAGTCGGCCAGGCTGAAGCTCCCCATCAACCAGTAGACGATGCTCTGCAGTTTCATCGGGTCAACCAGGAACTTGATGATGGAGAGGAGTGCCGTGAACAGGGCCGAGACGATCACCCCGGACAGCACCAGCGAGAGTCGGGAGAGTTCGCCGCTGGAGCGGGCCATGGTGCAGGCCATGATTACGGCTAGGCTGCCGAAGACAAATGACATGAGTTGCAGTGAAACCCCGGGCAGGAAACCGACGGAAACGGCGCAGCCGAAGGCGGCCCCGGCGGAGATGCCCAGGATGAACGGGTCAACCAGAGGGTTGCGCAGCACCGCCTGCAGGGTTGCTCCGGAGGTGGCCAGGGACATGCCCACCAGGCCGGCCAGGATGATGCGCGGCAGGCGGATGTCCAGCACGATGGCCGACTCGGGTGAGTCTATGCCGCTTGTGGCATTGGCCAGGATCTGAACCACCTGCAGTGGAGTCACGCCGTAGGCCCCCAGGAATAGGGCGATACAGGCCGCCAGCAGGGGCGAGAGCATGATCAGCGTTGTCACCAGTCCGGTTTGAGCGCTATTTCCGGACATTCTTGTACTGCGACTCTTCTGGATGATTGCCCGGTGCTCTTCCTGCTCCTGGACTGCCGGTGCATCCCCCTCGCAGAGGCGGGAACCTATCTCTTCCATCAACGACTCTCCCCATCCGGCTCAACGCGTGCTGCCCATCCACGTGTCATCGAGTCGTGGCAACCGGTTCCACCGTCAATCTGAATCCCATGCTGTCCAGCATGGATGTTATCTGTCTGAAGTCCGGATTGCCCTGCTTGGAAAGCGCCCGGTACATGGTCGATTTACTGATATCCGACAGGTCGGCAAGGAGTGACAGGCCTCCCCAGGCCTTGGCCACTTGCCGCAGAGCTGGAAGGAAAAAAATACGCTTTTCCTCCTCGATCATCGCATTGAGAAAGGTTGCAGCATTTTCCGGGTCTTTGAGCCATTCGTTAAGGAAATCGTCAAAATCTCTCGTTCTTGCCATACCTGTTCCTTTATAGCTGGTTTTTAGTTCTCGATCTGTTTGGCCCTGGCATAGGGAATGCCGTACACGTCGCGGTAGAAGCGGTCGATGGTCTTGTCGATATCGATGTCCCGGAACCGCTCCGGATAGGCGCGCGATGCCATCCAGAGGGCGATGGGTGCCAAACGGGGGGACCAGGTGCCCCATTTCGGCTCTTTGAAAACCGCTCCGTTCTTGACTGCCCTGATGTGGCGCCACTGGGGGTTGCCTTTCAGGTCAGCGGCTGAATAGCGGGCGCTGCCCCAGATGAAGACCAGGTCCGGGTTCCAGGATATGATCCGCTCCAGTGGGACGTCGCAGGAGCGTTCGTTGATCTCGTTTCCGGCGTTTTTCAATCCCATCAGGTTGAAAAGGTCGTTGGTAACCCCGATGCGGCCATTTGCTCTGGTCTGCTTGCCGGTCAGGTAGAGCGCTGTTTTGCGCTGCGAGGGGGGGATTGCGGCCACCCGTTTGCGGATCAGCGAGAAGAGTCCCTCCATCCTGGCGATTGCACTCTCAATACGTTTCTCTTGTCCGAAGAGCTGGCCCTGCATGCGCATCACCCCGTACAGTTCGTTGATGCTTTCGGGATAGACCGAGATCACCGTCAACCCCTTGTGCTCCAGAAAACGAACAGCGGCGGGATTGACGGTCCAGGTCAACACTACGTCAGGCTTCAGTTTCAGCAGCACCTCCGCATTGGTGTCCATGGCGCTGCCCGCGTCGGGAATCCTCCGCAGTCTGTTGGCGTTGATGGCCAGCAGCAGATCATTGCTGTATGCATAGCGGCTTAATCCCGCCATCTGGTTCCAGGCGCCGGTGACCGGCAGCAGTTCATAGGTTTCGTACAGCACCGCCCGTTTCACCGGGGTCGTGACCGTAACGGTTCGCCCCATCTTGTCGCGGTAGGTGAATGCCGCAGCCGGCGTGGCGAACGCCGGCAACAGGATCAACAGAGAAAGGAGCGCATGACAAAGACGGCTTTTCATGGCTCAGAACCTAAGGTCGAGATTGGCGAACCAGGAGCGGCCCGGTGCGACGTAGTAGGTGTAATAGGTGCGGTCCAGCAGGTTGTTCACGCTCAAGGAGAGCGTAGCCCAGTCAGTAACCCGGTATCCGGCCTTCAGGTCCATGACGAAGAAGGGATCGTAGGAGCCGTAGACCCCGTTGGCCTTGTCGCTGTTGTTATCCGAACCGTACTGCTTGGCCACGTATCTTCCGGACAGAAAGAACGACAGCGGGCCGTAGCTGGCGTCCAGCCCCGCGTTGATCATGTGGCGGGGCGCATGCTGCAGATCCTTGCCCTCCAGGCTTTTGTTCTCATCGTACTCGGTGATAGTGGAGCTGGTGTAGGTGTAGCCGGCAAACAGGCGCAGATTTTTGCCCAGGCTCTGCTCCGCTTCCAGTTCCACCCCCCTGGTCTCACCTGCCCCAAGATTGGAATATTTCACGTTGGTGTAGTTCTTGCCGCCGATGCTGGTCGTGCTGGAAAGGGTGACGGTGTAGATCATGTCGTCGATGTAGTTCTCGAAGTAGGTTGCCTTGATCTTGGCGCCCTTCCACAGTTTCTGTTCGATGCCGAAATCCCAGGCCAGAACGGTTTCGGGATTCAGGTCGGGATTGGCTAGGTACAGCTTGGAGGTGCTGGACGATGACCAGGTCTTGTACATCTGGTTCAACTGCGGTGCGCGGAAGGCCCTGCCGCCCGAAATCCTCACCGTGGTTCCGTCCAGGGGCTTCCAGACCAGCGCGCCCTTGGGGTTGATGGAGTTCTTGGATTTCTCGGGATACTTCTGATCGCTGGCTCCGGTGCCGCTGAATCCGGCGTAGCCGTTGTTGGAGACCCAGTAATCGTCCCGCACGCCAGCGTAGAAGGTCAGGTTGTCCAGCAGGGCTATTTCGGCCTGCAGGTAGGTGGAGTAGGTCTGGGTTGTGCCCCCCCCCCACTGGGTGCTGGGGCCGGAAACAGAGTCTTCGTCCTCGTAATCGCTCAAGGGGAGGTTATCGCTGTCGGCTACGTCGTAGCGGAAAGAGAAACCGCCGGTGAGGATGTGTTTTTCCAGGACCGGGACGGACAGTTGCAGGTCGGTGAAATAGGTCCTGCTGGGAGAGTCGCTTTTTGTGCCGGTTCCGCCGTTGGCCACAGTCGCCGAACTGCCGGGGGTGGTATACCAGTTTTCATGCTGGTCGTTGATGCCGAAGAGGAATTTGCCCTTCACCTGACCCAGCAGCGCTTCGGCGTGAATGGTGTACATGTCCTGGACATTGGCGCCGTCTCCGTTCAGGTAGCTGCTTTGGCCGGGCCTGTATGCCTCTGCCCCGGAGGCGTCTCTCAGATAGGTGTGGGGAGGGTCGTAGGAATACTTGTTGGCGGTCCTGAGCCAGGAGATCCTGATGTTGGCGGTATCTGAAAAATCGTAGTGAGCCCTGATGGCCGCCGAGTAGTCCCACCAGCCGTTGTCCCCGCTGTCGCCCGTGATGTATTTTGTCGCTTTTCCCGTGGTGTCCGTTGTGGGGTGCGCGCCGCTGATCCCCGAGGCCGAGGGGTTGGTGGTCGTGGTGACCAGCCCGCTGGGGTAGCCGTCGGTGCTGCGGTAGGATAGGGCGGCATACAGCCGCAGTTTGCCGATCCTGTCTCCATAGGAGGTGTAGCTGCTCCAGAGGCGGTCCATGGCCGCGTCGGTCTCAAGGCCGCCGCCGTAGCCGCTGGAGAGGGTGAACTCTCGTTTTTCCGGCATGTGGCTCAGGAAGTTGATCACCCCACCCATGGCGTTGCCGCCGTAGAGGCTGGACGACGGTCCGCGCACAACCTCTATTTGTGAAAAATTCTGGGCATTCAGGCCACCCCATGGTTGGCTGGCAGAGTAGGCGTCGTTGAGCGGCATGCCGTCCAGCAGCAGCAGGGATCGACCGGCGCCGGACAGGCCGCGGAAGGTGACGCTGGAGGTGGTTCCCATCAACCCCTTGCGGCGGCTGTCAAAGACGCCGGGCAGCATGTTCAGCGCCTCGTCCACCGACTGGATGTTCCGTTTCTTCATCTCCGCTGCGGTTACCACGCTCACCGAACCGGGGGCATCGGCGATGGACTTCTCCGTGCGGGTGGCGGTGACCACCACCTCGTCCAGGCTTGTTTCCTTGCTGTTATCCTGTCCATCTCCCCGCGCTTGCAGCGGCGCTGCGGTTGTCACCAGCGCCAGTATCACTGCGATACGTCGTCTCATCCCTCTCTCCTTGCAATGAAATTGCATCACATCTGTTGTCATGTCAGAGTATAAGAGCTCGTTATATTGATGCTCTTCGCTTATTTCTGTCATACGCACTTGTACTGTGTGGTATCGGAAATCTGTGGCGAGGGAAGAAACAGGCGGCCTGCTGTTTGTTCGTGTGCGGCTTTCTTCCGCGTACAACAGCCCTGTTGTTATAAATTGAAAAAACGTGCTATTGAGTGGTCCAAAAAAACGGGCTCCCATTGAAAGCCCGCTCCTGCCCATGCATCCTGTTTGTGTTGGATGCATGGGTATACGGTTGTGTTAATCGTGCTACGAAATGGGTGTGTAGCACGTAATCAAATTTGGTGCAATGGTTTTGTGTCCGGGATACTCCGGGCAGGCCTGGCGTGATGGGGGAGGAACGTGGGTGCAGCGGAAGGAGTGGGCATGGGGTGGAATAGGTATGTATACCAGCTGGTTTTGCTGCTGTCTTTAAAGAAATAGTTTGCTTTTGGGATAATGTATGGAGAGCGGGCTCAGTCTCTCATTGTGTCCGCAGCTCTGCCAGAAAAACCGCATGGCGCAGTCCGCCCCGGCCGGGGCGGCGGGTGGTGACCGTGAAGCCTGCCTTCTGCAGTCGCTTGTGAAAACCCTCGTCGTAGGCTTCGCCCCACACGGCCAGCATGCCGCCCGGATTGAGCGCCGCCCTGGCGCTGGCAATGGCCCGGCTGCCGTAGAGTGGGTCGTTGACCGGGTCGGTTTTGGCGTGGGGGCCCCGGTACAGGTCGAGCACGATGGCGTCGAAGCGCTGTTCATCGCCGGAACTGGCGCGGATCAGTTCGGCCACGTCGGTTATCCGTACGCTTACCCGCGGGTCGGAGACGGCGCTGTCGGTGAGTCCGGCCAGGGGGGCACGGCACCAGTCATGGACAATCGGATTCAGTTCGGCCACCACCACGCCGGCACTGTCCGGCAGTGAGTCCAGCACCGCCCTGAGGGTGAACCCCATGCCCAGTCCTCCCACCAGCACCCGTGGACAGGGATGGGGTTTCAGCTGTTGGCAGGCCAGTCGGCCCAGTTCCAGCTCGGAACGGTTGGAGAGGCTGTTCATCAGCACCTGGGTGCCGATCATGATCAGGAAGTCCCTTTCGCCGCGTTGGCGCAGTTCCAGAATGCCCTCGTCCGTGGCAACACTCTCGATTGTTTTCCAGGGTAGCGCCATGTCTTCCTCCCGCCTCTCATGTTCTGCCGAATGTACCAGGAACGATAGGGGCTCGAGCCTCAGCCGACCTGGACGATCTCGTATTCCCTTATGCCGGCGCCGCTCCCCGTTTCGATGCAGTCGCCCTGTTGCCGGCCGATCAGGCTCCTCCCCAGGGGGGAGGCGGGGGTGATCACCATGACCTCTTCACCCTGATCCATGACCTTCAGGCCCCCTTCGCGGGGACCGATGAAGACGTTCTTGGCGGTGCCGTCGTCTCCCGCTCGCAGGGTAACCAGGGCGGTCAGGCGGATGGGGCTGTCGTCGTCAAAGGGGTGCAGGGTCAGGAACCGGTATTCCTGCACCGCCTGCCTGATCTCCTGGCCGCGATTGGCCTGGCCCTGGGCCACGTAGGAAGCCTCCAGCCCCATCGTGTCGTACTTGTTCTCGGGGACGTTGTCCTCGTGGATCGAGGCCTCGTGGGCTGTCCTGGCTGCCGACAGCAGCAGCTCCAGGTCGCGGGAGAGTTGCTGGATGATCTGGTCCAGGATCCGTTGTTTGCGCGTTTGCCCCGTGGGGGCGCCGGTCATGCCGCTCACGAGCGCCACCCCCTGACGCGTTTCTTCTCCTCTTCGGCCTCCACTTCGTCCAGCAGTTCCAGGAAGCTGGCGTAGCGCTCCCGGGTGATCCGTCCCTGCTGCAGCGAGCGGAGTACGCTACAGCCCGGTTCCGAGCGGTGGCGGCAGTTGCTGAAGCGGCAGGATTCCGAGCCGGCCTCTTCGAATCCGGGAAAATGGGCCGCCAAATCCTGGGGCGAGATGTCCACCAGGCCGAAATCGCGGAAGCCGGGGGTATCCACCAGTTCTCCGCCGCCGTCAAGGCTGTGCAGGGTGGAGACGGTGGTGGTGTGTCTCCCCATGCTCCGGTAATCACCCACGCTGCCCACTGCCAGCTTGATATGGGGGCAGAGGGCGTTCATGAGCGAACTCTTGCCTACTCCGGTGCTGCCGATAAAGACGCCGCACCGCCCGGTTGCCAGATATTCACGCAGGGGGAGGAGTCCTTCGCCCGTGGTCGCGCTCAAGGGAAAGAGCGGCAGGGAAGCGGCATAGGTCTCCCGGAGGCGTGCGGCCAGTTGATGAGCCTCGCCGAGGTCGCACTTGTTGATGACCAGGAAAGGGGTCAGCCGGGCCGTGCGGGAGGTGACGATGGCCCGGTCGATGAACCTGCCGGGGGAGAGCGGCGCCATCACGATGCCCAGCGCGTCCAGGTTGGCCGCCACCAGATGGACGCCGCCCCGGGCGTCGCGGCGTCGCAATTCCGTTGCCCGGGGGAGACGCGTCAGCAGTTCGCCGTTGACTGACACCTCGTCGCCCACCACATGCCCCGAGTTGCGCTTGACGCGCACCATGCGGCGCTGTTCGCCCTGGAAGAGAACCTCCACGGAGATGCCGTGATGGGCCACGATGCGGCCGTTTCCAGCCGGGGATGACGGAATTTCGCTATGACGGGTAGTAACGTTGGAGTCGCTCTTCACCACATCAGATCCTCTGATTCCGGGGAAACGCCCTGGAACCGGGCGCGTCACTGGCAACGCAGCAGTTTGGTGCCATCTTCGAACAGTACCTGCATCTTGTTGGGAGGGATGACCACTTTCACCACGCCGAGACCGAAGACGGGATGGTCCAGCAGGTCGTCCGTACGGTATTTCCCGTTCATGGTGTAGGCGATGGCCCGGTCGATGCGCATGCTGGTGCGGAGCGCCTGCCATTCTTCGCGATCCGACTGCTGGGGATCCCTCTTCGGCGCGCGCGGGGCGGTTGCGGACGTCTTTTTCGCCGTGGTGCCGGTTCCCGCGGTCCTGGCTGTCTTTGGCGTTGGTGGCGGGTAGTAGTTGTGCGTGCCGCCGCAGGTGTTGCACTCCACCCGCACCACCTTGTCTTCGACCATGGCGACGATCCTGTGATTGAGAACGTCGCGGCAGCGTGTGCAGCGGGCATCGATAATGTCTCCAGCCGATAACTTCTTGTTGCTCATAGATATATGTATCCTGTTCCGTGAAAAATCCGCTCCCGTGGGGTACAAACGGGAGCGTGCAAAAACCGCGTGACTAACGACAAAGAAAGCCCGCGCCGTGCTGACGCGGGCTTCGTGGGTATGTGCCGGAGGAAGCGGATCCGCTTCTTGGGCGCATCCATGCTTCTCGTGGGAGTGAGGCAGTATAATGAAAAAAACTCGTGCAGTATACCTGAACTTGCGATGGTGTAAAGCACTGATGAAGTATGCCACAGATTGTTACGGAAAAACAACGGATTCATTGCCTGGTTGACCTCTTTGTTGCCCTGTCCGGCGGACTCCGGTGCGGGCTTTTGCACATCCCTCGCCAGTGGTACGATCTAACTGGACAATAATTGACATTTCTGGGAATCCGCGTGTAAGTATGCAGCCGTTTTTCGTTGGGTCTGGCGCAATCGTGCACGGCAAGGGGTTCTGGTGCACGATGGGGAGGGGATGGCGCCCAATAAAAAATTGACCCCTTCTTTCGCCTTGTGTAGATTGGCTACGGCCCAGAGGATTCAGATGGGAAGCCGAGCCAAGAAACAGCACCTCCACGCGGATGGCGGGAAACCTATGATCACATGGATACGGAAGTTATTGGGAAAAGAACCGTCGTTCGAACAGTCGCCACCGATGCCCCGGGAACCCCAGGACCATTCGTCCCATGACTCAGCTCAACAGACCGGTGTTGCCGGGCCTGAGGCAGATCTCCCGGTCCCCGAGGAGTGGCGGCCGCTGCTGACTGAAATGGAGCAGAGCAGCGGGCACTTCTTTGTCACCGGCCAGGCAGGAACCGGGAAATCGACCCTGATCGGACTGTTCCGCCGCCTGACGGGGAAAAATGTCGTCGTGGTGGCTCCCACCGGACTCGCCGCCATCACCGCCCAGGGCGTTACCATCCATTCACTGACCCGGTTCCCGCCGACGGTGATAACGAGGGACAGCGTCGGGGAAATCACCGAAAAGCATCTGATACGGGCAATAGATACCATCATCGTTGACGAGGTAAGCCAGGTTCGCTGCGACCTGCTGGACGGCCTGGACCATTTCATGCGCAGAAACGGCAGGGACAAAGAGTTGCCATTCGGAGGCGTTCAGGTCATCCTGGTGGGTGACCCCTGCCAGCTCCCTCCAGTGGTGAGCGATGGGGAACGACAATCCCTGGAGCGGGCCGGATACCCGGGCCCCTTTTATTTCTGGAACTCCAGCGTCTACGGGGAAATCAACCCGCGCAGGCTGGAGTTGAAAACACGGTTCCGCCAGGCCGAGCAGGACTTTCTCGATCTGCTGGGTTGCATCCGCACAAACGATGTCCACACCGGAAAACTCGACCTCCTGCAGCAGTGCATGGCAGACACTGATTTCGACCCCTTTTTCCGTCCGTTCCATACCATGCTGACTTGGCGCGGTGATGAAGCCGGATATTACAACAACAGGGAGTTCTACCGGCTTCCCGGCCCCCGGCAGGAGTACCGGGCGAAACGCACTGGCTCGGCGCTCAACATCAACAACCCTGAGTACAATTTCCCCTGCGAGGAAAACCTCCTGCTGCGGGTGGGGGCTCGCGTCATCTGCTGCCGGGACATCAGTGCAGAGCTTCTGAACGGAACCATGGGAACGGTCGTGGAACTGGAAGATGAGGCGGTCTTGATTCGAGCCGACGACGGCAGGAGTCTGCGGGTACTCCCTGCGGTATGGGAGCTGATCACGTATTCCTACAGTCGGGAAACGGGGAAGATAGAGTCGACGGTTACCGGAACCATCGAACAGATTCCGCTGCGTCATGCCTGGGCGCTCAGCATCCACAAAGCCCAGGGGGTGACCCTGGATCAGGTGCACATCGATCTCTCGGACGCGGCATTCCCCCCCGGACAGGCGTACATTGCCCTCAGCCGCTGCCGCTCCTTCGCGGGGACCAAGCTCAAAACCAAGTTTTTCAATCTTGATCCAGGGGATGTCATGGTGGACGGTGATATAGTCGAGTTCATGTCATCATTGTCTTGAGGGAATGGCGGGGAGGAATAAATGTCGGCGATGAACTTTAACACGGCAAACCAGACGTTTCGTCAGTTATTGGGAAACGGCCTCGTCTATCGTGTGCCTCCCTTTCAGCGGGATTATTCATGGGGAGAGGATGAATGGGACGACCTGTGGCAGGACATGGTCGCCTTACTGGAAGAAGATGGGGATCCGGCCCATTACATGGGCTATCTGGTACTACAATCACCCGATAGCAAACGCTTTGATATCATTGATGGCCAACAGCGCCTTACTACCATCAGCGTGATGATCCTGGCCGCTCTCGGACACCTGAAGGATCTTGTGGGCGCCGGGATTGATGCGGACAAGAACCGGAGACGTAGGGACAACCTGCAGAATAGTTATATCGGTTATGTTGACCCTGTTTCACTTGTGCCGCGCTCCAAGCTGGAACTGAATCGCCATAACAACCGCTTTTATCAAACCTATCTGGTTCCCTTGGAATCACTGCCGCAACGGGGACTGAATGCGTCGGAACATCAGTTGAGAAAGGCATTTATTTGGTTCAAGGAAAAAATCAAAACATATGCCGGGCAACGGGCCGAGAGCGGAGAAACGCTGGCTGCATTCATTGACACACTTGTGGACAAGCTCTTTTTTACCGTAATCACGGTTACCGATGAACTGAATGCCTTTAAAGTATTTGAAACACTGAATGCTCGCGGGGTTCGTCTCTCCGCTACGGATCTGCTGAAAAACTACCTTTTTTCGATTGTCAGTGCCGGTGATTCGCACGAAATGGAGTTGAAGTCGCTGGAGGAACGCTGGGAGCGTATCGTGGGATTGTTGGGGAGCGAGAGCTTTCCAGAATTTTTGAGGGTTTACTGGAACAGCAAGAATCGGCTGGTACGTAAGGCCGACCTGTTCAAGACCATTCGCCGCAGGATTACGACACGCGACCAGACATTTGAACTGCTACGGGGGCTTGACAGAAGCGCGGAAGTGTATGCGGCGCTGCGAGATCCACAGAAAGCCTTCTGGAATGAAGATGAATACCTGGCCTTGCAGCAGCTGATCATGTTCAATGTGCGCCAGCCGCTTGCCATGCTGCTGGCATGCTATGAGCGTTTTGCGGAAACGGATCGAGGCATTTTTACCCGCATAGTACGGGCAGTCGCCGTTATTTCATTCAGATACAACGTCATTTGTAATCTTCAAACCCATGAGCAGGAGCGCACCTACAACGAAGTGGCCTGGAAGGTGGCGGATGGTTCCCTTTCCATAACTCAGGCGGTACTTGACGTCTTGAAGGACGTTTATCCCGATGACAGACAGTTCAAGGCGGCTTTTGCCGAAAAAGAGCTGCGCACCACCAACTCCAGGAACCGCAAGGTCGTCCGTTACATTCTATTCCAGATTGAAAAGCAGCAATCAGGGCACAACTTCGATTTTGAAAGCGCAACCTACAACCTTGAGCACGTTCTACCTGAAAGTCCTTCCGAGGCATGGTCGCATATCGAAGAAACCAAACAGGAGCGCCTGATCTATCGTCTTGGAAACATGACGCCTTTGGAGGCCACGTGCAATCGGCAGCTTGGCAACGGCGCGTACGAGAGTAAAAGAGCCGTTTATTCAACAAGTGACTTCCAGATCACCAGGGCGGTTGCCGAGCACTATGACGAATGGGATGAGAGAAAAATTGAATCCCGTCAGACCCGCCTGGCCGATGTCGCCTCCGGCATATGGCGGATCGACTTTTAATAGAGCCTTATTTGGCTGGAATTGACGTGCACCGTGATAAAAAACGCCAGGGAAACCCCTGGCGTTTTTTGTGCAACCGTAATTCAGGTTGTCGGCTTCTTTCCGCGTCCCCGCGTCTCCCGGGGGGGCTGGCCGGCGTTTCTGGCTCTCTTCTCCCTCGGCGCCTCCGCCGACCGTAACCCTGCTCCCGGAGTCAGCAGCGCCCTGGCCTCGGCCTCGGTCAGCAGCCGGTGCTGGCCCGGCTTGAGGCCGCGCATCTCCAGGGCACCGTAGCGTACCCGCTTCAACCGCACCACCGACAGGCTGACCGCCTCGCACATGCGCCGAACCTGGCGGTTGCGCCCCTCGTGGATGGTGATGGAGAGCCAGTCGTTCTGCTCGCCATCCTTGATCAGCCGCACCTGGGCCGGTGCTGTGGGCCTGCCGTCCAGATCAACGCCGTTCTTCAACTGGTCGATCTGACTCTGGTGCACCTTGCCCCGCACTCTGACGTGGTACTCCTTTTCGATCTCGTGGCGCGGGTGCATCAGTTTGTTGGCCCAGTCGCCGTCGTTGGTCAAAAGCAGCAGCCCTTCGGTGTTGTAATCCAGCCGCCCCACCGGGTAGACCCGCTCCTTGATCTCCGGCAGCAGGTCGGTCACCACCTGGCGTCCCTCAGGATCGTCCAGGGTGGTCATGAAGCCGGCCGGCTTGTTGAGCA
This sequence comes from Pelobacter propionicus DSM 2379, assembly GCF_000015045.1. Classification (GTDB taxonomy): domain Bacteria; phylum Desulfobacterota; class Desulfuromonadia; order Geobacterales; family Pseudopelobacteraceae; genus Pseudopelobacter; species Pseudopelobacter propionicus. The sequence goes on along the minus strand of NC_008609.1, from coordinate 2,223,360 downwards.
GGATGTACAGGTGCTGGCTTGCCGGTTTGACCGGCCTGCCGTCCACGGCTATGCTGTCCACGGTCGGGTCGGCCTTGCTGCCCAGTTCGGTGACAACCAGGCCGTTCACCGTTACCCGGCCGGCCAGGATCATCTCTTCCGCTGCCCGGCGCGAGGCGATGCCGGCCTGGGAAATGAGTTTCTGTAAGCGTTCCTGCATTGCCGCTCCTTATAAAATGGAACGCGGAAAAATCGAAAAAAACGGATTAACGCGGATAAACCAAAAGCCTGAAGACCGGTGACAATCACCAGCCGCAATGTGACATTTGGAATGATCCGCGCTCATCAGCCAAATCCGCGTTCTATCGGTCTGAAAAATCAAAACGGGGGCTGTGCCCCCGTTCCAACGAGTGATTCCGGTGAATGTTCGGTCACTCCACGAACTGTGACATGGCCCGGAACTTCCGGTAACGGTCCTCCAGCAGTGCGTCGTCGGAGAGATTGGCCAGGCTGGCCAGGTTGCGTAGAATGGCCTGCTTCAGGTTGGCCGTTGTTGTCGCGTGGTCGCGGTGGGCGCCTCCCACCGGCTCCGGTACGATCTCGTCGATGACTCCCAGGCTGATGATATCCTGGGCGGTCAGCTTGAGGGCATCGGCGGCCTGGGCGCCCTTGCTGCCGTCGGACCAGAGGATGGCTGCGCACCCCTCGGGCGAGATGACCGAGTAGACCGAGTGTTCCAGCATCAGCACCCGGTTGCCGACAGCGATGGCCAGGGCACCGCCCGAACCGCCTTCGCCGGTGATGCAGACAACGACCGGTGTCTTCAGGCTGGCCATGTCGCGCAGGTTGCGGGCAATGGCCTCGGCCTGGCCGCGCTCCTCGGCGCCGATACCGGGGTAGGCGCCGGGTGTGTCCACGAAGGTGATCACCGGGAGCCTGAACTGCTCGGCCATCTTCATCAGGCGCAGCGCCTTGCGGTATCCCTCCGGGTTGGGCATGCCGAAGTTGCGGAAGACCTTTTCCTTGGTGTCGCGACCTTTCTGGTGCCCCATGACCATCACCGGCCGGCCGTCCAGTCGGGCCAGGCCGCCCACGATGGCGGTGTCGTCGCCAAAGGTGCGGTCGCCGTGCAGTTCGGTGAAATCGGTGAAGATCTCCCTGATATAGTCCAACGTGAAGGGGCGGTTGATGTGGCGCGCCACCTGGGCGGTTTGCCAGCGGGAGAGGCCGGAGAAGATCTCCTTCCGCATTGCTTCCACGCGGCTCTCCAGGGCCGCAACGTCGGCGCCGATATCCAGTCCCTCGCGTGACAACTGGTTGAGCTCCTCGATCTTCTGTTCCAGTTCGACGATCGGTTTTTCGAATTCCAGATTATGCTGAACTGCCATAGGAGTTGTACCTCGTGTGTGGCCGCAGCAGCGGGAAACGCAAAAAAAGGACCTGCATGCCGTTTCCGGCAGCGCCCCGTTCCCGCTCCGTGGCGGATTCATAAGAAAAATCACTCGAAAGAAGCGGCATTATAGCCGAACAACCGTTCCACTTCCAGCCTTAAATCATCGCTGGCCGCCACATTCATGCTTTCCGGCAGCGCCAGGGTGGACCGGCTGCGCTGGGGAATCAGGAACTGGATTTCCGTCGGCACGCTCCCCTGGTGGCGCTCAATGATCCCTTTCAGAACCTCCAGGTGCTCCGGCGGGGTCTCGTCCGTGAGCAGGGTGAATACGACCCGTTTGGTGCTCTGGGCACGCACGTCCAGCAGGTGGCGGATGTCGCCGGCCGGGCCGCGCTGTTTCAGCTGCCATTCGCTGGCTCCTTCGCTCTGGCCGCGCACCAGTATCTTGGCTCCTTTCTCTCCCCGCTCCAGCTTGCCGTCGATCAGCAGGGGGTCGTCCCCTTTCAGCAGGGAGACGGCGCTTGTGTAGATGTCCGAAAAGACCGTCACCTCCACGGAACCGGTCAGATCCTCGATGGTAACGAAACCCATGCGGTCACCCTTCTTGGTGGTGATCTCCTTAAGAGAGGAAACGATTCCGCAGACCCGTATCTCGCCGCCGTCGGCCTGTTCCGTCAGGCGGGAAATCTCCACGCAGTTCAGCCGCTTGATGTCGTCCACGTAGCGGTCCAGGGGATGGCCGGTGATCAGGAAGCCCAGGGCCTCCTTCTCCAGGGCCAGCTTCTCCTTGTCGTGCCATTCCGGTACGTCGGGGAGCCTGTGGCCGTTACCGCCGCTCCGCGCCACCTCGTCGTCGCCGAACAGTGAAACCTGGGCGCTGGCACGCTCCTGCTGGATGCGCTGGCCGAAGTTCATGGCCGTTTCCAGCCCCTCCATCATAGCCGCCCGGGGGGCGTTGGTGGAGTCGAAGGCGCCGCACTTGATCAGCGCCTCCAGAACCTTCTTGTTAGAGCGGCGCATGTCAACCCGCTCGCAGAAGTCGTAGACATCCTTGAAGGGGCCATCCTGGCGGGCCTCCAGGATGGCCTCCACCGCGCCGGTGCCGACCCCCTTGACCGCCCCAAGACCGAAGCGCATGGAGTTGCCCACCACGGTGAAGGTGAGTCCGGACTTGTTCACATCCGGCGGCAGCACCTCGATCCCCTGTTCGCGGCAGTCGTTGATGTTCTTGATCACCTTGTCGGTGCTGTCCATGTCGCAGGTCAGGAGCGCAGCCAGGAACTCCACCGGGTAGTGGGACTTGAGCCAGGCTGTCTGGTAGGCGATCAGGGCATAGGCTGCCGAGTGGGACTTGTTGAAGCCATATTCGGCGAACTTGGCCATCTGGTCGAAAATCGCCTCGGCTTTCTTGGGGTCGATCCCCTGGGCCTTGGCCCCCTCCAGGAACGGTTCCTTCTCCTTGGCCATGACCGCGGGATCCTTCTTGCCCATGGCGCGGCGCAAGAGGTCGGCGCGGCCCAGGGAGTAGCCGGCCAGGGTGCGCGAGATCTGCATGACCTGTTCCTGATAGACGATGACCCCATAGGTGTCTTTCAGGATCGGCTCCAACTGTGGCAGGTCGTAGACAACCTTCTGGCGGCCATGCTTGCGCTCGATGAACTCGTCCACCATGCCGCACCCCAGGGGGCCGGGGCGGTAGAGGGCGCAGGCGGCGATCACGTCCTCGAAGCAGGAAGGTTTCAACTTGACCAGCATCTCCTTCATGCCGCTGGATTCCAGCTGGAAGATGCCGGTGGTGTTGCCGCTGGAGATCAGGTCATAGCTCTCACTGTCGTCGTCCCTGAGGCGGGTGATGTCGAAATCCGGATCCTTGCCGGCCCGCACAAGATGGACCGCGTTTTCGATCACGGTCAGGTTCTTTAAGCCCAGGAAGTCGAACTTCACCAGGCCTACCATCTCCACGTACTTCATGGAGTACTGGGTGTTGATGGAGCCGGTCTTCTGGTCCTTGTACACCGGCAAGAATTCCTCCAGCTGGCGGGGGGCCACCACCACGCCGGCGGCGTGGGTGGATGCGTGGCGGGTCAGTCCCTCCAGACAGAGGGCCGTGTCCAGCAGGTCCCTGACCTGGGGATCGCGTTCCGCCATCTCATTCAGTTGCGGCTCCTGCTTGAGCGCCTTGGCCAGGGTCATCTTCAGGTCGTCCGGGATCAGCTTGGCGATCCTGTCCACGTCGCCGTAGGTCATGTTCAGGGCACGGCCAACGTCGCGCACCACCGCCTTGGCCTTCATGGTCCCGAAGGTGATGATTTGGCAGACCCGCTCCCGGCCGTACTTCTCAATCACGTACTGGATCACCTCTTCGCGGCGGTCCTGGCAGAAGTCCACGTCTATATCGGGCATGGTGATGCGTTCCGGGTTGAGGAAGCGCTCGAACAGCAGGTTGTAGGGCAGTGGGTCCAGGTCGGTGATGCGGATGGCGTAGGCCACGAGCGATCCCGCGGCCGAACCCCTGCCCGGTCCCACCGGGATGCCCTTGTTCTTGGCCCAGGTGATGAAGTCGGACACAATCAGGAAGTAGGCCGGGAACTGCATCTCGCGGATGCACTTCAGTTCGATCTGCAGACGTTCAAAGTAGGCCTGCCGGCGCTCCAGGCTCATGTCCGGGTATTTGGCCAGGATGGTGACCATGCGTTCCTTCAACCCCTGCACGGCCAGCTCCTCCAGCATATCGTCGTGGTTCTTGCCGGCTGGCGGGTCGAAGTGGGGGAAGTGGTACTCACCGGTGTCCAGGGGGAGCTTCAGGTCGCAGCGATCGGCGATTTTCAGGGTGTTGGACACCGCCTCGGGGGCGTAGCCGAAGGCGGCGACCATCTCCTCCGGGCTCTTGACATAGAACTCCTCCGCCGAGAACTTCATGTGGCTGGGATCGCTCATGGTCTTGCCGGTCTGGATGCAGAGCAGCACCTCGTGGGCGCGGGCATCCTCGCGGTTCAGGTAGTGGCAGTCGTTGGTGGCAACCAGCGGCAGCTGAAGCGTCGCGGCCACCTCCATCAGGCGCTTGTTGACGACGTCCTGCTCGGGAAGGGTGTTCTCCTGCAGCTCGATGTAGTAACGATCCGGGAAGAGCTGACTGTACCAGCGGGCGGTCTCCAGGGCGTCGTCCATACGGTCCCGGAAGCACTGCATGGCAACCTCACCTTTGAGACAGGCCGACAGGGCGATCAGCCCCTCGCTATGCTCCTGCAGCAGCTCGCGGTCGATGCGGGGACGGTAGTAGAATCCCTCCTTGTAGCCGGCTGAGGTCAGGTAGGAGAGGTTCCGGTAACCCTGCATGTTTTCGCATAAAAGAATCAGGTGGTAGGCAGCTTCGGAGATGCCCCTGGTGCTCTCGCGGGAGAAGCGGGAGTCGGGGGCGATGTACACCTCGCAACCGATCAGCGGCTTGATGCCGGCCTTCTTGCATTTCAGGTAGAATTCCACGGCGCCGAACATGTTGCCGTGGTCGGTGATGGCCAGGGCCGGCATGTTGTGGGCCTTGGCCTTGGCGATCAGGTCCTCCAGGCGGATGGCGCCGTCCAGCAGCGAGTACTGGGTGTGAACATGAAGATGGACGAAGGGGGCTTGAGGGGGGTGCTGGCTGGTTTCGGATGGTTCCATGGGTACTGCCTCCCGCTGAATCGATGCGTCGGGGATTATGCATCATGCCAAGATACAGTGTCAAGGAAAGGGGGTGTAACGGTATTTTATTCGTAATTAGTGGTGGTTATGAAAAACGTGCCGCGCCAGCGCGTGGAGAGGGGGCTGGGGAGGTGTGGAGAGTGAATAGGCGGCAGGGAACTGTTCAATCAGGTGCGCGGAGTGCGTGGGAGAGACGCATTCATTGTTGGAATAGTCCGGGAATGGGGCATCGGATTCGGGCAGGTGTGGAGCTGGGCGGCCGCTTTTACGGGCGAATGCTTAAGGCGTCGGGTACCTGCGTAGTGGGAACGAAGTTGGTGTCCCGTCTCCCGTTTTTATGAAACTGTGAGATAATACAGCTGAACATTCATGTACGGAGCGTATGCGATATCTGCACGAAAGGAGAGGGGAGGAACTCATCATGAAAGACAAACTGGAGCAGCTGTTTTTTTTCGGACTGGGCAGTGCGCTGATGGCCAAGGAGAAGATCGAACAGGCCGGAGAATCGGCGCGCAGCTACTGCGAGGAAAACGATCGCAAGGCGCGGGAGTTTTTCGACCAGGCAGTGGCACGGGGAAGCGAGGGGCGTGAGCAGGTAAAGGGAACTCTCAGGGAACTGCTCAAAGAGACCATCGATGAACTGGGGCTGGCAACCCGCGCCGAAGTCGAGGCCCTGCGGGAAGAGCTGGAAAAACTCCGTCAGGGGCAGTCCTGATCCGGTGTCCAGACTGCTCCTGCTTATCCGGCTCTACCACCCGGCCAGAATCTACACCGTCTTCCGGGTGCTGCTGACCATATTTCTCCTGATCCGCAGACGGCCCGACTGGCTGGGGATGGGGCCCCTGGCGCCGGGAGTGCTGGTGGCGGCCATCGAAGGGCTGGGAGCCAGCTTCATCAAGCTGGCCCAGGTGCTGGCCACCAGGGCGGATTTCTTCGACGCAAGCTACCTGCGGGCCCTGCAGCAGCTGCATGACCAGCTCTCGCCCATGCCGCGCCAGGATTTTCAGGAGGTCTTTGGCCGGGCTTTCGGCAAGGGGGACTGTTTCGGCAGCTTCGACCAGGAACCCTTGGCATGCGCCTCCATCGGCCAGGTTCACCGCGCCCGACTGCACAATGGCGAACTGGTGGCGGTCAAGCTGTTGCGCAACCGGATCGAACTGGTGGTGCGCGAGGACATTCGCCTGCTGGGGTGGGTTCTGGCCCTGCTGCAGCCATTGTTTTCTGAATACACCCGCAACTCCATCGAAGCGGTGCTGGCGGCGTTCCGTCGTACCATCCTGCAGGAGGTGGACATGCGGGTCGAACTTTCCAACCTGGAGCGGTTCCGTCAGATCTATGCCGCTTCGTCTGTTCGACTGCCCGTTCCCTGGCCCGACTACTGCTCGCGCGATGCGTTGGTGATGAGTTTCGAGGAGGGGGTGCGCTTCGACGACCGGGAAGGGTTGAGCCGCCTGAATATCCCCTTCGAGGGGCTGATGGAAAAGCTGGTGCTGTTCTACACCGAGCAGATGCTGGTCAAGGGGCTCTTCCATGCCGACCCGCATCCGGGCAATCTGCTGGTTACCCCGGGGGGGGAACTGGTGCTGCTTGATTTCGGCATGGTCAGCAGGATCTCCAACGCCACCCGTCTGGCCATGATCAATGTGGTCAAGGCCGCCGGCGAGCGGGATTTTGAAATGCTGGTACATGCGGCCCGCAAGCTGGGAATCATTACCGACAACGCCCCCCGTGAGGAGTTGACCGGATTGACGGAAGATCTCTTCAGCATCTTCGACAACGAGCACCTGAAGGCCACCTCCATGCAGGAGCTGGCCTTCGGCGTGATGGAAACCCTGAAAGAGTACCCCTTTAAACTGCCCCAGGAGATCATCTATGTCATGCGGGCAAGCTCTATCATCGAGGGGCTGGGCACCCGTTATATCGAGAACTTCAATGGCATCAAGGATGTACTGCCTATCCTCAAGGCCAACCTGACCCGCGCCCTGGGCGAGCGCGACAGCCTGTGGGGGGTGGTGGTGCACGAACTGGCCCAGTTGCCGCTGACCATGGTCAGGGCCCGTCATCTGGTGGACACCCTGCAGCAGGGTGAATTGATCGTACGCCTGACCGACGAGGACCGCCGCGCCCTGGTGCGCCCCGTGCAGGTCTGGCTGCGACAGCTGGCCTGGGTCGCCCTGCTGGTGGCCCTGGCCTTCTACCTGCGGGGGATGGCCCATCCCGTTGCTGGCTGGTTGTCGCTGGCCTGTTTCTGCGCCGCCGCAATCAGACTGGTATGGAAGTCGTAAAACCAGGAGGGGGTGTCAAGCGCCCTGAAATTCCAACTGGTATCGGCTGCTCCGCCACCGGGCGCCGATTTCCTCTTTATCTCCACATTGCCTGCATATTCATGGAGCATGCTCTGCGCCGCCCGAAACGGGACGCATGCAATGCCTTGGGGAGATCATGTCACCAACAAAACTGAAGATCATTTCTTCGCCGCTATCGGCGGAGTACCAGCGGATGAAGCGGTGGGCCGCAAGGGATGGCGAACGCGCCAAGAAACTGGCGGCGGCTCAACCGACCGCGACGGAAGTCGAAGACAGCGTGACCATCTCGTCCGTCCAGCCGGGGGAGAACAGAGCCCAGGACGCACGGACACTCTCCCAGCCGGTAACCTCGGAGGAGAGGCAGGCCCTGATGCAGGCCTTCTCCATCCGGGTCTGAAGTCTCCCCATTATCTCTACTATGGCTGTTCAGCGCGCCCGGTGGAAGTAGCGGTTCAGGTCGAACAGTCCCCCCTTGACCGGTTCATCCTTCATGAAGCGCATCTGGAACCAGTCGTATGCTTCCCAGAGACGGTCGTCGGCCCGGTTTACGCCGTAGCGTGCCACCCGCTCCAGGTCCCGTCGGCTTCCGCTGAAATTGGCCAGCAGGTCGAAGAAGTCGGGCAGCTCCTCCTCGCGCACATCCACGAAATAGTTGGGATAGGAACCGATCAGCCCCGGTATGAAGTCGGCGCTGTCCTTTGACGCATCGAGCCTGTCGTCTTCCCCCAGCATGAAGGCCACGTTGTCGTGCCAGCGGTTGATGACGATGGATCCGGCGATATCCCTGCCGTTTTTGAGCCGTATTCTCACGTAGGCCAGGTTGGCGTCGGTCTCCTTGATCAGGGAGAAGAAGGGGGTTCCGGGGCGGGAGAGGGCGGTGAAGGCCCGCAAATAGTCCTCCCGCTTTTCGTAGTTGTGCGGCAGTTGCGGATAGGCTGTCCCGGCGGGGAGATAGTTGATCGGGTCGAAGGCAATCCCGCTGGCGGGGAGCAGGTGCCGGTTCACCAGCTGCTCGATGAACTCCCGTTTGGGGTCGTCGCTGGTAAACACTATCCCGGCCGGCAGGAGCGAGGGGTAGTAGTTCACCTTCTTCAGCTCGACCCCCTTGTACCAGGATTTCATGATCGCCTTGCGCTTGGCGGGGGGCAGGAAATCCAGGAAGTTGCTCTCCCCTTCCACGCGCAGCGCGTCCATATAGAGCCGGATGGCAAGCTGATGTCCGGCGGTGCCGTACACGTCGAAGCCGGCCACCAGGGCGTAGTAGATGCGCTCCAGCAGGGGGTAATCGATGACCCACATGGTCTTGGGCAGGCTGCCCAGTATGCCCCGGTGCACCGAGGCGCTGTTGAAATGCCGGTACACGGTCAGAAGCGGCGCATCGGCAGGCCGATTCCCCTTCCAGATGAAATCGTAGTCCAACCCGGCATAGTAGTGGGCGGCGTAGTAGTCCTGCCTGGCCCGGTAGAATTCAATCACCGCTTTGCGGTGCTCGTCGGTCAGCGCCGAGAAGATGTGCTGGTTGCTCCCCTTTTCGATCGGCATGCGCAGCTTGCCGGCGTGCAGCCTGAGGAAACCGGGATAGGCGACACTCAGGTCGTGGTCCGGGTCCATGAACATGACCCAGAAGTGGTCGTCGATAACGTTCAGGGCGATCTGACCCTTGCAGACCGGGCCGTGGATGAAGGTCATGATGATGTAGTGGGCGTTGTCCAGCAGGAACTGGTAGCGCGATCGGGGGGGAATCTGCTCGAAGGCCGTGAAGGGGTTGGCGCTCATGACCGGCTCATAGCCCATGGTGTGGGGCGTCTGCAACCACTCTGGCTGGATGAACAGCTCGTTGATCCGCTGAAACTGGGCATCGTCCAGATCGAAGACCATGTGGGTCTTGTGGACGATGGTGGAGTGAATTTTGCGGAAGCGGTAAAAGAAAGGTTCCGGGCCGGGGTCGTCATAGGGGCGCACCGTGGGTATCACCTCCACCGGCTGTCCGGGAGCGGTTCGGGAGCGGACCAGTTCGAAGAATTCGTTGCTGCCGGTGGCGAAGTTGATGTGGGCCAGGAACAGATGCTCGTACAGGTAGCGGGCGGTCATGGCGTGCTTTGGGTCGGTCTGGTTGAGGAACGATTCCCAGCGCAGGATGGCCCGGGCATCCTCTGGTTTGGGGGTGACCAGTTGCGCTTGCTGGTCAGGGGTGGGTCCCCTGGCTCCCTGCACCAGCCAACCGGCTATGATGTCGAACTCGTCCTGTTTCAGGGGGGGAAAGCCGAAGGGCATGCCGTTGTTGGGGTGTTTATCCAGATAGCCTGCCAGCTCGTTCCGGTTTTCCGAGCAGGTCAGGTCATCGGCCTCGGCATGGTACTCGCCACTGCTTGCGGGGTTCTTCATCTTGTGGGAGAGCAGCTGGATCATGATCGAATCATTGAGACCATTTCCCACGCTGCTGTCGGTGATGCTGAAGAACTGTTTTTTGCGCCACTCCTCGGTTGTACGGGCGTCGATGAACAGGCGGGTGGGATCCATGGTGGTGAGGCGCGCGGCGTTGTAGATGGCCCGCTTGCTGGCGCCCCGGTCAGCTCCCTCGAAGGAGTCCAGCTTCAGCTGGCAGGGGGAATTGTAGCAGGAGTGGCAGACCGTGCAGCGCTTGTCCAGTATCGGTTTGACTTCGCTTGAGTACTCTATCGTTCTGGTTGGTATTTTGACGGTGACCGCTGGTAGCGTCTTCAGGGCGCAGCCAGCGGCGATGCTGGCCATGATCAGGCATGAAATGGTGACGAGTCTCAAAATGGGGTGCTCTCCTTGGGCGTGGGATCCTGTGGTGTCTGCCCGGTTTTCCCGGACTCGTCTTTCGCGGCAGCGGCGAGCCTCCTGCCGAACTCTGCGAACCATTCCCTCAGCACATGGCCCAGCGCGTCCCCGGTGATTCTGATTTCCCTGCGGCCCAGGTCGGAGTCGTAGAAGCCGATGTAGTCGGCCAGCTCCTTGTCGCTGATATTCCGGTAGGCATAGAACGAGGTCAGTATCATCTGCTGGCGGAACCCCTCCCGGATCACCGGTCCCATGGTCTCCATCTCTTCTAGGTTGTCGTCCAGCGGTTCGCGGTCACCCTCCGGAAGCGCCAGGTTGATCGACTCCATCATCCCCCTGGTGACCTCCATGACGATACGGGTGGTGAGTTCGGAGAGGTGCGTCACCCGTTCCACTTCCTGCACCAGGGCGATTCTCCGTTGCGGTGGCGGGGTTGCTTGCAGGTCGGCCAGATAGTGCAGCATATTTGCCTGTTGCCCCGATGCCGAGGCGCTGAGTTCTTCACGGGTTATTTTTCTGGCCAGGGGGGTGTTCAGCCAGCGTAGGATGTCCTCGACATAGGATGTGTCCGTGTGGTGCAGAAGGTAGGCGGAGAGGCTCTGCTTGGCTTTCCGGACGTCGAAGCTCTCCCTGACCATCCGGTAGACACGTGACTCGACATCGGGATGCCGGGAGGTCAGGCTCCTCTGGGAGGCAAGGGCGTCCATCTCGGTGGGGAGCGATCGCAGCATCTCCCCCATGCCGGACAGGTCGATATAGTTCTCCACCAGCTCCTGGTGGGTCTCGGCCGACACCCGGCCCGAAACGAGCAGCAGTAACAGCAGCATGCAGGTGATAGTCAATCCGGAGCGCTTCATGGTCGCCTCCACGTTCGGTACAGGGGTCACTCTCCTGGGTATTCCCCTGCTTGCGGTGGATATGCCCAGGGCCAGACAGGGGAATGGGGTCCGGCGAATGTAGCAGAAGATCGGGGACAGCGGTGAGAAAAAAACGGGAACTGTCTGTATCAACGGCCTCTAGCCGTGAACAGCAGTCGAACGTGCGGGGTGGGACACGGACAGGGTGTTACCACCTGTCTGTCTCATCCGTGGACGGGGATCGGGGAGGGTAGCGCTCCATCTGGACCTTCAGGTCATCCATGGCCTTTTCGGCGCATTCCGGGCAGTAGCCGTGGCTGAAGAGCACATCGGAATGCAGGCTGATATAGGTTTCCACATGTTTCCAGTACCCCTGGTCGTCGCGGATTTTCTTGCATCTCGAACAGATCGGCAGCAGGCCGGACAGTGCCCTTACGTTTTCAAGGGCCTCGCGCAATTCCGCATTGCTCCGGGCCAGCTGGTCCGTCTTGCGCTTCAGGGCGAGGTGGGTGTCGATTCTCCGTTTGACGACGGCGGTCTTGAACGGTTTGGTGATGTAATCCACCGCCCCGATCTCCAGGCCGCGCAGTTCATCGCTGTCCTCGGACAGGGCCGTCAGGAACAGTACCGGCACATCCCTGAGCTCTTCGCTGCTCTTCAGTCGGCGGCAGACTTCATAGCCATCCATCTCTGGCATCATGATATCGAGGAGTATCAGGTCGGGCTGCTGCGCCGCTGCGATCATGAGCGCTTCCCTGCCATTGGTGGCTCCGTAGAGGTCATACTCGTCCCTGAGAGTGCGGTAGAGCAACTGGAGGTTCTCCGGGGTGTCATCGACGATCAGGATTCTCTGTCTCTCCATGGAAGTTTCCCGTCTCACGTGTAATATCGAACTCGCGGTACAGCTCGTCCAGGCAGCCCAATGCCCCGTCAAAATTGAAGCGTTTGAGATGGTCCCGGAAGATCTTCAGCGCAGCGGTAGGCGGCGCTGTTTTCATAATATCGGAGAGCAAATCGATGGTCGCCAGATTGTGGCTGGACAGCAGGAGCTCCATCTTGCCCAGCAGCCTTGCCAGTAGTTGCCTGTCGACAACGGTCGAGGGAGTCTCCTTTGACGGAAGGATCGTTTCCTCCTCCTTGGTTGCATGCGGCAGGCACCTGCGCAGCTCCTGGAACAGCATGCCCAACTGGATCGGCTTGGAGATATGACCGTCGAAACCCTGGCCCATGATCTCGTCCTGCTCCTCCTGGAGGGCACGCCCGGTAAGCGCGATAACCGGCGTGTGCCTGCCGGTCCCCGCTTCCCTGCGCCGGATGGTCCGCGTAGCCTCCATGCCGTCCATGACCGGCATCTGTATATCCATCAGGATCGCGTCGAATGCTTCCTGCTCCCATTTTTGCACGGCCTCCGCGCCATCGCGAGCCGGAACCACGGTGTGACCGTGGCGCTGCAGCAGCCGTGTGACAGCCAGCAGATTCATCTCATAATCATCCACCAGCAGTATGTGCAACGCCGGACCATCCCAGCTGGCGCGCGCCCGTTGGCTGCTGCCGCCACTTCGGCGCTCCATGGCGGTTCCACTGACCGCGAAGGGGAGATGGACCGAGAAGGTGCTGCCGCTGCCCTCCCTGCTTTCCACTGTGATCTTGCCATCCATCAACTCCGCCAGGCGGCTGCAGATGGAGAGGCCGAGACCGGTTCCGCCGTACTGCCGCGTGGTGGAAGAGTCGGCCTGGGTAAACGGCTTGAAGATTCTCTCCATGGCATCGGTGGGGATGCCGATGCCGGTGTCCGTTACGTCGATTCTCAGCCGGACTCTTTCGTCGCGGCGCTCGCTGACAGCGACCGAGATGCCGATGCCTCCCCGGCAGGTGAACTTGATGGCATTGCCCAGAAGGTTGAGCAGGATCTGTTTCAGGCGCAGTTGGTCGCCGATCAGGGTGTCCGGCGCGGCGGCCGGGATGTCGGTGCGTATGGTGAGCCCTTTGTCGTGAATCTGGGAGAGGTGGGCTTTGACGATGTCGTCGATGCTGGCCCGCAGGCTGAAATCACTCCGTTCTAGTTCGATTTTGCCCGCTTCTATCTTGGAGAGATCGAGTATGTTGTTGATCAGGGAGAGCAGGCCATGGGAGGATGACCTGATCACATTCAGGTATTCCCGCTGCTCGTCGGTGAGTTCGGTGTACTCCATGAGCTGTGCCATGCCCATGATGCCGTTCATGGGACTGCGGATTTCATGGCTCATGTTGGCCAGAAATTCGCTCTTGGCGCGGCTGGCCGCCTCGGCCTGCTCCTTGGCCGTAGCCAGGGCCTGCTCAGCTCTTTTGCGGTCGCTGATATCGCGCAGGATGACCTGGAACGCGGTTCCCTCTTCCGTGTTGAGCGGGGCCGCGGAAACCTCCACATCAATAACGCTGCTGTCCAGGCGCAGGACCTTTTCCTCTATCAGCTGTGCGATCTGGCCCGCGCGTTGCTGTTCAATGCGCGCACGGATCACGTCGTGGCAGTCGGGGTGCATCAGGTCGAAGGGGCTCTTGCCCAGGAGCTGCTGGGCCGATGCGGCGCCGAAGAGGCGCACCGCCGCCGGGTTGACGAACACGATGCGGTTTTTGAGGTTGATGAAGACGGCGTCGGGGGAAAGCTCCACCAGGGAACGGTAGCGTTCTTCGCTGCGGCGCAGCGAATCATCCGCCCGCTGGCGGTCGGAGACATCGATGCTGATGCCGGTCATGGGCTGCCCATGCCCCTGGGGATTGGGGATGGTCGTACCCTGGGTGTTGATCCAACGCACCTTGCCATCCGGCAGCAGGGTGCGGTATTCCCGGTCGTATGTGGAGCACCGCTCCATACCGCCATCCTTCGGCGCCCTGAAAGGCGCTTCCGTGCAGGTTACTGTGGGCTGGAGCTCTGCCCGAGCCCTGCGCATCAGTTGCAGCGCCTCTTCCAGTTGTCGAATGGTCACGTCCGGGGTGTCGAGGCCTGACAGCGCCTCTTCCAGTTCGGTCAGCGCCGTGCGCATGTCGTGAAGTGTGTGGCAAGTATCCATGGTGACTCTCCGGCGGCGTCTCATGAGAACGAACGCTACAAGTGTACTACCGAGCCGCCACATTACAAATCGTCCCGAACATGCCTCATGTAACAGCCTGGAGTGTGGACTCTCAATGGGGGCACGGGGGTGTGTGGCCGAGGTGTCGGGAGGACGGGGAGACTCAGTCGGGCATTTCGCGGCTGGTGTTGTCCCAGGCATGGTCGTGCCGCAGGCGGTTGCGTTCGCGGTCGTTTGCCAGGAGTTGCTCCTGCAGCCGGATCTGTTCCCTGGTGTTGGAGATGTAGGAGGACTGATCATGGCGGTGGGGAGCCAGCCTGACCATTGCATCCTCATCGTACCTGATGAAGTCCTGGGCCGAGCGGGTGGCGCTGAAGCGCCGCTGCCCCAGGGCGGCCAACACATCCACCCCGGCCCGCACGGCAGTGTCGAGGAAGTCGCGGTAGATGTGGCGTACATCCAGGTCCAGCAACTCGTGGGCATCCAGATTGTTTCCGGCGCGGGCCATGATGGTCAGGTTGGGGAACTGTTTCTTCACGTTTTCGATCAGATCGAGGGTCATGGAGGGGTTGTCGATGGCTACAACCAGAATACGGGCCTGTTCGGCGCCCGCCGAGCGCAGGATGTCCAGGCGGCTGACATCCCCGTAGAAGACCTTGAAACCCATTCTGCGCAGCAGGTCCACCTGGTCGGAGTCGTTGTCCAGGATGGTGGCTTCCACGCCGTTGGCCCGCAGGAAACGCCCCAAGGTGCTGCCGAAGGAGTTGAAACCGGCGATGATGACCTGGTGGACACTTTCGATCTGGTCCGGCTGGCGCCGTTCCTGCTCCAGGGTCCCGAAACGGGGGAGCACCAAGCGCTCGTTGAGCAGCAGGAGGAGCGGGGTCAGGGTCATGCTGATGGCGGTGACGGCCATGAACAGGTCGGTCCTGGGGGAGTCCAGTATCCCCAGGCGGTTAATGAAGCTGAAAAGC
This sequence comes from Pelobacter propionicus DSM 2379, assembly GCF_000015045.1. Taxonomy (GTDB): domain Bacteria; phylum Desulfobacterota; class Desulfuromonadia; order Geobacterales; family Pseudopelobacteraceae; genus Pseudopelobacter; species Pseudopelobacter propionicus. The sequence goes on along the minus strand of NC_008609.1, from coordinate 2,208,318 downwards.
ACAAAGGCGAATTCGCCCACCTGGGAGAGCCCCAGGGCGAAGATGCTGTTCTGGTCAAAGGAGAAACGGAAGATCTTCCCCGCAGCCAGAAGCACGCAGGCCTTGATCAGCAAGACCGCCAGCACCATCAGGAACAGCCTGGCCGGGTCGTCCAGCAATAGCCCGAAGTTGATCGACGCCCCCACGGCGATGAAGAACAGCCCCAGGAGCAACCCCTTGAACGGTTCGATATCGCTTTCCAGTTCGTGGCGGAACTCGCTGTTGGCCAGGAGCACCCCGGCCAGAAAGGCGCCCAGGGCCGGGCTCAGCCCCACCTGTTTCATCAGGAAGGCGATGCCGACGATGATCAGCAGTGCCGCGGCGATGCACAGTTCCCGCACGCTGGTGCGGGTGATGATGCGCAGAAAGGGGACGATCACGTAGCGGCCGAGGATGATCACCCCTACCACCGCCACCAGGACCGAACTGGCCCTGATCCAGCCGGGCAGTCCCTGGAGGAGCGTGCTTTCCATGCCGTCGGCAGTGCTGCCCCCCATGGCCAGGAAGGGGAGCAGGGCGAGGATCGGGATGACGGCAATGTCCTGGAAGAGGAGCACGGCGAACGCTCCGGTTCCGGCCCTGGTCTGGGTCAACCCCTTTTCCTTCATCGTCTGCAGTACGATGGCCGTGGATGACATGGAGAGCGCCACGCCGGAGGCAAGGGCCGACTGCCAGCTGAAACCGAGCAGGGAGAGCGGCAGGGCCATGGCGAGGGTGGTCAGCACGATCTGGAGCGTTCCCAGCCCCAGGATGGTGCCGCGCATTCTCCAGAAATGGGCCGGCTCCAGTTCCAAACCGATCAGGAAGAGCATCATCACCACGCCGAACTCGGCGAAGTGCATGATATCTTCACCCTCATGTCCGATGAAGCCGAGGCAGAAGGGGCCGATCAGTACGCCGGCCAGCAGGTAGCCGAGCACCGAGCCCATGCCGATTCGTTTCGCCAGGGGCACGCAGAGAAGAGCGGCGGCCAGGTAGACGATGGCCTGTCCCAGAATGCCGTCAGTCATGGGGCGTGGGGGGGAGGGGAGCGCTCAAGTCGTAGAGCCGCTCCATGCCTGACAACTCACCCGGGGTAGGCGGTGCCTGGGAGAGGCGGATCAGCAAGTCGCGGTACTGGTCGACGAAGCGCGCCAGTTGCGGGTCGGTAAGCCGGTAGGTTCCCTGCACCAGAAAGGGGGGCAGGTAGTGCATGCCGCAGAGAAGGGCCGTCTGCTGAAAGGGGACGAGGAACTCTCCCATGGTATGGCGGTTGAAGCCGTCGGGGGCGTAGCTTTCGCGGCTGCCGCCGGTGGTGACGGTGGCGAAGATGGTTCGGTTTTCCAGCGCCCTGGTGCCGGCGCCGTGGGCCCAGCCGTGCTCCAGCACCAGATCGATCCACTGCTTGATCATGGACGGTGCGCTGTACATGTAGAAGGGAAACTGCCAGACGATGATCTGGTGTGCCAGCAGCAGTTGCTGCTCCCGGGCGCTGTTGATGTTGAAGCTTGGGTACTGTTCGTACAGGTCGTGGATGGTGACCTGCTCCAGGTCATGGAGCGGCTCCAGCAGGGCGCGGTTGGCTCTTGAGATCTCGTAGCGTGGATGGGCGAACAGTATCAGGATTTTCTTCATGAAGACAAGGTATAGGAAAAGGCGGGGCATCTGTCAAGGAATCTGCCGGCCAGGTCGATTGTGCCACGCCTGAGGGACCTGCGGCCATTGCCAGTCCGGCATTGATAAGAACGCTGTCATCGGTCCCCACACCGCTGATGTCGGAGGTGGGGGGCTCCACCGGGATATATCGTCCTGATCCGTTGCTCGGAGCGGGTACAAGATGATCCGGCGTGTCAGGCCGTTGCCGTGGGTCTCTTTGGTGCTGTGGGTTGTTCCAGGCAGTAGCGGGCGTACTCCCTGTCGTGCTGCAGGATATGTCTGGTTAGCCAGGTGTTCATGAACATGAGAGTGCTGGTCAGGATGCTGCTTCCCACCGCCTTGTACAGTTCCATCAGTTCGGCCACCTTGTTCACAAAAAGCTTGTGTTGCCTGTAATGCTCCTCTATTCCGGGGTAGGCGTCCTCACCCATGCGCATCTCTTCCGCCGAAAAATGGTAGGTGGCGTACTCCAGCAATTCATCCAGCAGCTTCTTGACTGCTGCATCGCCCATTCCCCGGTTGTAGCCGTCGAATGCCCGATTGATCAGCATGAACAGGTGCTGATGGTGGTCGTCCAGTTCCTTGATGCCGATGCTGTAGGTGCCGTCCCATTCCATGAGTGACATGATTTCGTCCCGTTTCCCTGGCAGATTGACGCAAAAGCATACCCAGCCGAGGAATGTGGCGTCAACCATTTTTTGCCGCGGCAGGGAAGGGGTGCCTTTTCCCGTCGTTGTGTGCTATAGGCTTTCCATGACCATCGCCCTTCGCACCCATGGACTGACCAAGAGCTACGGCAGGCTGACCGCCCTGGACAGCTTCGACCTGCAGGTGGAACAGGGAACCATCTTCGGCTTGCTGGGACCCAACGGCGCCGGCAAGACCACCCTGATCCGCATCCTGACCACCCTCATGGGTCAGAGCAGCGGCGAGGCATTTGTCCAGGGAATGGATACCCGCAGCCATGGCCGGGAAATCCGCGCCCTGATCGGCGTGGTTTCCCAGGAGAACAGCCTGGACCGCTACCTTACCGCGCGGGAAAACCTGGAGCTGCATGCCCGTCTGCACGGAATGCCGGCCAGCCGTTTCCGTCCCCGGATCGACGAACTGCTGGAGCTGATGGGGCTGACCGGGCGGCAGGGGGACTTTCCCGACACCTTTTCCGGCGGGATGCAGCGCAGACTGGTGGTGGCACGGGCACTGCTGAACGAGCCCCGCCTGCTCTTCCTGGACGAACCGACCACCGGCCTGGATCCCCAGTCCCGCCGCGCCGTGTGGGAGTATGTGCGCTCCCTGGCGGGGAGCATGACCATCTTCCTCACCACCCACTACCTGGAGGAGACCGAGCACCTCTGCGACCGCATCGCCATCATGGACCACGGCAGGATGATCGCCCAGGGGACCACCAGCGAGCTGAAGGAACGTCTCTCCGGCGGCACGGTCTACGAGATCGAATTCGAGGAGCAGGCGGAACGTCATGCCCAAATCCTGGGAAGCATGGCATGCGTGCTGGAGATGGTGGTGACGGGAAGGGTGGTTGATGTGCGGCTGGAGAGTTGGGAATGTCTCTCCGAGCTGGTCTCGGCCCTGCGCGGCGCGGCGGTGCGGCGCATCTCGCTTAAGGAGCGGACCCTGGAAGACGTGTTCATCAGCCTGACCGGTGCGGGGGTGCGCAATTGATGCCGCGGGGATATCTGGCAATCTGGCGGCGGGACATGCTGGTGCTCAGGCGCAGTATCTGGTCGGAACTGGTGGCGATTGTTGCCTACCCACTGACCATGTACCTGGCCTTTGGCATCGGCATGAAGGGGTACATCGGACTGGTGGAGGGGGTGCCCTACAGCCTGTTCATAGCGCCGGGGCTCATCACCATGACCGCTGTCAACGCCGCTTACAACGAAAGCGTCTGGAGCCTCTGGTTCCACCGGAGGGTGCAGTTCACGGTGGAGTCCTACCGGGTCACTCCCATCGGCGTCTGGGAAATCGTGGTGGCCAAGATCCTCTCCGGCTTCAGCCATGGCCTGATTAAGGGGCTGGCTGTGGCCCTGGTCATCTTCGCCATCACACCCTTCCGTTTCGATCCTGCCAACCTGCTGGCCTATCTGGCCTTCCTGCTCCCCGGTTCGGCGCTCTTTTCCTGCGCCGGGGTGATCAGCGGGACCGTCATGGACAAGCCGGAGACCATCGGCAAGGTGGAGGCGGTGCTGGTCATGCCGCTGATCTTCATGTCCGGCCTGTTCTTTCCGCTCTCCTCCTATCCCGAACGGCTGATTCCCTGGGTGCGGTTGTTTCCCACCACCGCCCTGTTCGAGGGCGCTCGTCATGCCCTGGTCGGCGGCGATTTCTCAACCGTTTTCGCGCTGCAGGTGCTTGCCGCGGCTCTGATCGCCTTTGTCGCGGCGGTGGTGATCTTCAGGAACAGGATGGCGGAGTAGGTGTGACTGAGGGGTGAGGGCTGTGCGAGGTTTCGAACGTATCGGCGGATCAGTTATCCCGTGCTTCCCACGCAAGCGGTATCGCGTCAAACAGCCTGTCAATGTCGCTGCTGCTTGCCGCGCGTCGAAACAGTTTGTCCTTGACCATGTCGTCCAGTTCATGGGCCTTGATCAGTGCTATATCCGCGTCGGTCAGGTTTCCCTGTTCGGCTATCGCCACAAGCGCGTCGACCAGAAGCTGGCGGCCTCTGAGATGCAGCCCATTCGAGTTCATGTGAACCTCCCGTCATCAGGTTGATGTATTTTTTATGATTAGTGTATAAATGCTTTAATGTCAACGCTATTTAAAAAAAGACATAATATTTGCTCCGGCACAACGGTGACTTCCTCTGCGTTGCTGCCCTATGGCGGCGGGAAGGGCTCTCCCGGACAGGGGTGTTGTGTCGGCGGAGTCGTTCTCTGCTGGCGCAGAAACTCCCCGTAACCGACGCTCAACGGGGAATGCGCTCGGGGTTCTCTCCGCTGGCGTCTCAGTTCGCCGAACAGCCCGTTGCCTGACGAAATCTCTCTATGCGAAGCTGCAGGATGAGATCGCTGCGAAGGTCGGCTGGCATCTTTTCCAGCTGTTGCTGATCCATGCCCAGTTCGATTGTTGACATGCGGACAACCTGTACCGCCCGCGACCATCCGGCCGGTTCTTCGGATCTTGCCCTGTCCGCCGCGGAAACCAGGGGCAGGATTCCGGTAATGCCCGATTTGACCGCCTGCTCGGCAGCTCTCAGCCGTGTCCCGTCCCGTAACTCTTCCCAGTTGTTGAATGTCATATGCAGCCGGCAGATAGCGGCCAAGGCGTTACGGTACCTGGCCGACAGGCGCAGGCGGGAGCAGAGCTGGCGGGCCAGTTCGACACCGGACCGGTCATGGCCATGGTGGCTGGGGTAGCGGGCAGGGTCGGTGGACAGCTTGCCGATGTCGTGGAACAGGGCGCAGAAGCGGGCCAAGGGATCGGTGGAGCGCTCTGCCACCCGTTGCATCACCTGGATGGAGTGGGTCAAAAGATCCCCCTCGGGATGGTAACGGAGGGGGCCGGCAGGAATACGGGCCATGCGGAAGAGTTCCGGCAGATATCCGGCGCCCACGCCGAATTTCAGCATGGCCAGGAAGAAACGTTCCGGTCGGGCGGCAGAGCAGGCCTTGAGCATCTCGCGGCTGAAACGCTCCATGGGGATGCGGGACAGCTCTTCCGACCACTGGTGCTGCCCGATCAAATACTGGCACTCGCCGGTCATGCTCCATCCGTCGGATTCGAAGCGGAATGCCCGGAAGATGCGCAGGGGGTCGTCCCTGAAGGTGTCTGGGGAGCAGGGGCGCAAAAAACGCCCCATGATGTCGCCGCGACCGTCAAACGGGTCGTGCAGGTTCCCCCGAAGATCCATGGCCAGGCTATTGATGGTGAAGTCGCGGCGCCGCAGGTCGGCGTCCAAAGCCTCCGGGCAGGTCAGCGGCGTCAGTTCGATGGTGCCGAATGCATCATCGTGCCTGAACCAGATCGGCGCGGTGCTCCTGCCGGCCACCAGCCGGAACCCGCACCTGCCGAGCTCATCCCCGCTGAGCGCCGCCACCAGGTCGATGTCACGGCACCCGCGGCCCAGCAGGTGGTCCCGTACACATCCTCCCACCAGAAAGACCCGGCCATGGCATGCCGGTGGGAACAACTCAGCCAGTTGCGATCGCACTTCGTTCATGGCAGATGCTCCCCCCGTGTGGGTATCAGTGCCAGTCCCTCACCCCGCGCCATGGTTGACAGGGAGGGTGCGCTCATGTAGAAAGCAGGACAGTTTAACGTAGATAGGGAGGTTAGCATGGAAATGAAAAAAAGCGTTGGGATCATACTGTTTCTCGTCGGGGCGGCGTTCTTCTACTCGGCGTTCACGGTCACCGCAACCGAGATGCTGGGTGAATGGATGGTAGACAATGTTCCGGACATGAAAGGGCAGTACACTCCCAAGGAACTGCTCCTCGCCTGGGGCGGGCTGCTGGCCGGGCTGGGCGGCATCATCGGGTTCAGGAAGAGCTGACAGGAAAGACGCCAGGGGTAAGGAGTAAAGCGTAAGGAGTTTTTCGAGCCTGTTTTTCTCCTCACTCCTGACTCATCACCCCCCACCCCTCACTTCCAACGCCTATCCCAGTCGTATCAGAATCGCACCGCAGAGGATCAGGGCGGCAGCCATGATCCTGATCTTGGCGCAGGATTCTCCCAGGAAGAAGATGCCGATCAACACCCCCACCATGATACTGACCTGTCGCACTGGAACCGCGTAGCTCACCGGCGCCAGGTTGAGTCCGTAGCGGAAGGTGAGAAATGATGCCATCACCACCGGTCCGCTGCAGAGGATCAGCCGCCAGTTTTCGCGCAGCTCCTCTCCGATCAGCAGGCGGTACCTGGAGCGGCACAGGTTGAGCGACATGAGCAGTAGCATCATCATGACCAGAACATAGGTAAAAAGGAGCGGGGGGCAGTACTTGACCCCGTTTTTTTCGGCGATGGAGCCGATGGAGTAGATGAAACCGGCCCCTAGCGAGGCCCTGACCGAGACGCTCTTCAGATCACGGAAGGGGCGCAGCATGTCCGACAGGGACAAGCGCCGCAATTGCACCGAGTAGGTGCCCAGGATAACCAGCAGGATACCACATAAACCGGTCAGGGTAAGCCGCTCGCCCAAAAGGGTCATACCCCAGATCGGCACGTAGATGATGGAGGTCTGGGAGAGGGGGTAGACCACCGACAGGTCGCCGTCCCGGTAGGCGCGGCCGTTCAGCAGGTGGTAGAGCACGAAACAGACCGCTCCTATGGATGCCATCAGCAGGGTGTGCCGGCTTGGCCAGGTGAATTGCTCCGGTACGAAGGGGAGGGTCAGGGTGAAGAGCGTACCGGAGGCCACGAACATCCACCAGATGAAGACGGTCTTGTGGCGGCAACGCTTCACCAGCAGGTTCCAGAGGGCGTGCATCACCGCCGAGGCGACGATCAGGCTGAAGGCGAGAGTTGACATGGGGACACACGCTCAGGGCGCCGGTGGCGCCCCGGGTAGCGGAGGGGAAAGAGGCACAACAGAGCGTACAACCAAACGCCGCGTCCCGTGGCGGCTTTAGGCCTGCTGCGACGCGGCGCTTTCGATTGTCGGTGCGTAGTGCTTACCCCTGGCCGACGAAATAACGGACGATGTCGTTGTAGAAGGCCAAGAGCATCAGGCCGAGCAGGAGCGCCATGCCGATCTGCTGGGCGTATTCCCGAACCTGCTGCCTGACCGGCCTGCGGAAGACCAGTTCCCAGATGTAGAAGATCAGGTGGCCGCCGTCCAGGACCGGAACCGGCAGCAGGTTGAGAATGCCCAGGTTGATGGAGAGCAGGGCCATGAAAGCCAGGAAGCTGGCGCCGCCGGCCGAGGCCTGCTCGCCGGCCATCTTGGCGATCATGATCGGCCCTCCCACCGTATCCAGCGGCACGATGCGCTGGGCAAGCTTGATCAGCGAGGTGATGGTCAGGTCGATGACCACAAAGGTCTGCTTGGTTCCCTTGACCACCGCCTGAAGCGGGTCGTAGTACTCGGTGACGATCTCGCCCGCCGACGCCACGCCGATGGCATAGCCGTTGACATTCTCGCCGAAGACGTTCTTGGCCACCCGTGGCGCCGGGGTGATGGTGAAGCTCAGCTCCTTGTCCTTGCGCTTCACCGACAGGTTGATCGGTTTGCCCTTGCTCTCCGCGATGCTGGAGGCGAACTCCTCCCAGCGGTAAACCGCCTGCCCATCTACGGCGGTGATCAGGTCGTCCTTCATGATGCCGGCCCTGGCCGCCGGCTTGTCCTTGAGCACCTCGCCGATCCTGGTGGTGATGGTGGGAACCCCCAGCGTGCAGAGCAGCATGAACGCCAGCCAGGCGAAGAGCAGGTTGAAGATCGGGCCGGCCAAGACGATGGCGATGCGTGCCAGGGGCGGTTTATGGGCAAAGGAACGCCGCTTCTCCTCGTCGGTATATTCCCGTTGCGCGGGCGACTCTTCCGGGTCCTGCTGGTGGTGGGTCTCCCCCCCCTCGATGAAGCCCCCTTCGCCGAACATCTTGACGTAGCCGCCCAGGGGGAACGCCGAGAGCAGATACTCTGTCTCGCCGATCTGTCTGCCGAACAGCTTGGGGCCGAAGCCAAGAGAAAACTTCTCCACCTTGACGTTGAACAGCTTGGCGAAGATGAAATGTCCCAACTCGTGGACGAAAATTAGGACACCGAGTGCGATTATGGCATAGATGACCGTCATGTCAGTTCGAGAGCCTCCTGCAGATGTCACGGGCCGTGTCGCGGCCCCACTGATCGGCCTGAAGCACCTCTGCTATGGACTTCAGATCGTGAGGAATGTGGCTGTCCATGGTCTCCTCGATCACCCGGGCGATCTGCAGGAAAGCGATGCGCCCCTCCAGGAAGGCATCCACGGCGATCTCGTTGGCCGCGTTCATGACCGCCGGCATGCTCTCTCCGTCGGCCATGGCGCGGTAGGCCAGCCCCAGGCAGCGGAATTTCTCCAGGTCCGGTTTGAAGAAGGTGAGTCCCGTGAGGGTGGTCAGGTCCAGCGGCTTGATGCCGGTGGCGACCCGCTCGGGGTAGGAGAGGGCGTAGGCGATGGGCGCTTTCATGTCCGGCATGCCCAGCTGGGCGATGACGCAGCCGTCGATGTACTCCACCATGGAGTGGATGATGCTTTGGGGATGGATGTTGATATGGATTTTCTCCATCGGCGCGTCGAAGAGCCAGCGGGCCTCGATGACCTCCAGGCCCTTGTTCATCATGGTTGCCGAGTCGATGGTGATCTTTCTCCCCATGCTCCAGTTGGGATGGTTGAGGGCATCGCCCACCGTGACGCCGGCCAGCTGCTCCAGGGATGTGTTTAAAAACGGTCCGCCCGAGGCGGTGAGGATGATCTTGCTGATGTCATCGCTGCGATGCCCCTCCAGGGACTGGAAGATGGCGCTGTGCTCGCTGTCCACCGGGTAGAGCTTGACGCCGTGGCTGCTGACCATCTCCATGAACAGGTGCCCGGCGGTGACCAGGGTCTCCTTGTTGGCCAGGGCGATATCCTTGCCGGCGCGGATGGCGGCTGCCGTGGGAACCAGTCCGGCCGCGCCAACAATGGCCGCCACCACCATGTCCGTTTCATCGGCTGTTGCGGCCTCGATCAGCCCTTCCACCCCTCCGACGATCTTCACCTCCAGGCCGTCGCAGAGCTGGGCCAGGCGGGGAACATCCTCCTTGGCTGCGACGGCGGCGATGCGGGGAGAGAACTGTCTGATCTGGCGGGCCAAAAGTTCCAGGTTTTTTCCGGCGGTCAGGGCGCTGACCCGGAACCGGTCCGGGTGGGCGGCAACGATCTCCAGGGTGCTGACGCCGATGGAACCGGTGGAACCAAGTATTGAAAGCTGTTTCATAAGACTATCCCTTGAAAAAGTAGGTTGCGTAGTAGTAGGTGGCAGGCGCGGCGAAGATGATGCTGTCCAGGCGGTCCAGGATTCCGCCGTGGCCGGGGAAGATGGTCCCGGAATCCTTGACGCCGAAACTTCGCTTGAGCAGTGATTCGAACAGGTCACCGGTCTGGCCCAGGATGCCGATGAACACCGCGGTCAGCAAGGCGTCAGTCAGGGAGAGTTGCGGGAAAAAGGTGAAGCGTGCCAGCAGGGTGCCCAGGATGCTCCCCACTACACCACCGATCGCCCCCTCGATGCTCTTGTTGGGGCTCACCAGCTTGTAGAGACGGTGCCTTCCCAAAGCTCTGCCGCTGTAGTAGGCCAGGGAGTCGTTGCTCATGACGATCAGCATCACCACCACCAGCCACTGCACCCCGTAGGTCGTCTGGCGCAGCATGACCAGATGCATCAGCAGGAGCGGGATGTAGGCGAAGGCCAGGGCGGCGTAGGACACGTCCCGGGCCGCATCGGCGATGTTCTGGATGCGGAAGAGGAACAGCAGGAAGAAGAGCAGAAGCGCTGCCACGAGGCTGGGCAGGGCCGCTCCTCCGTCTCCGACCAGCGGGACAAAGACCATCAGGCCACCGCAGAGGGCAGCCAGGCGCGATTCCATCAGGCGTTCGGGCAGTGCCATGCGGTAGAACTCCAGCATGGCGATGGCGGCTACGATGCCGATCAGTCCGGTAAAGAGCAGCGGCCCTCCGTGGGTAATGGTCAGGATGACCACCGGCAGGAGAATGAAGGCGGTAATCAGGCGTTTGATGGCTTGTTCCTCGGGGAGATCTGGTCGCTGGTCTTGCCGAAGCGGCGTTCACGGGACTGAAAATCGATCAGGGCCTTGTTGAACTCGTTGATGGTGAAGTCGGGCCAGTTCGTTTCGGTAAAGTAGAGCTCGGTATAGGCCAGTTGCCAGAGCAGGAAATTGCTGATGCGCATCTCGCCGCTGGTGCGGATCAGAAAATCCGGGTCCGGCAGGCCGCCCGTATCCAGATAGGTGCCGAAGTTTTCCACCGAAATGTCATCGGGGGTTATTTTCCCGTCACGGACGTCGCATGCGAGGCGGCGGGCAGCCATGCTCAGTTCCTGGCGCCCGCCGTAGGAGAGCGCCAGGGTGAGCGTCATGCCGGTATTGACCGAGGTCTGCTTGATGGCCTCATCCAGTGTCTCGTTGACATCGACGGGAAGGTCGCTGCGGTTGCCGATGACATTGTAGCGGATGTTCTTGCGCATCATGCGCGCCGTCTCCTTGCGGATGTACTTCTTCAGCAGGGACATGAGGGCGCGCACCTCGATTGCCGGCCGGGACCAGTTCTCGGAGGAGAAGGCGAACAGGGTCAGGTATTGTATGCCCAGGCGCCAGGCATGTTCCACAACCATGTTGACCGTCTCGGCGCCCCGCTGGTGGCCGACGATGCGTTTGAGCATGCGCTGCTGGGCCCAGCGTCCGTTGCCATCCATGATGATTGCCAGATGGACGGGGAGCCGTTCAGGGTCGAGCTCGCGCATCAAACCTCCATGACCTCTTTTTCCTTGTTGGTCATTGCCTCGTCGATTTTGATCTCGAAGCTCTTGGTGTTGTCCTGAACCTCTTTTTCATACTTCTTCAGCTCGTCCTCGGTGATGCTCTTATCCTTTTCCAGCTTTTTCAGGCGGTCGATGGCGTCGCGGCGGATATTGCGCAGGGCGACCCTGTTGTCCTCGGCCATCTTCTTCAAATCCTTGACGATCTCCCGGCGCCGCTCTTCGGTCAGGGGGGGGAGACTGAGGCGGATGCTCTTGCCGTCGTTGGAGGGGGTAAGGCCGATGTTGGCGTTGAAGATGGCCTTTTCAATGACTGAAATCTGTTTGGCCTCCCAGGGGGTGATGGTAATCATGCGCGGCTCGGGAATGGCCAGGGTGGCTATCTGGCTGATGGGGGTGGGGTTGCCGTAGTAGTCCATCTTGACGCTGTCCAGGATGGCGGTGGAGGCGCGGCCGGTGCGGACCTTCTGGAATTCGGCCTTGAGAACCGCGACGGTCTTTTCCATATGGGTTTTCATGTCGCTGAGTACGGTTTTGGGCATGGGGTCATTCTCCTTGTACGATGGTGCCGATCTCTTCGCCGTTGATAACCTTGATGATGTTGCCCTCGGTTGTCAGATCGAAGACGATGATCGGCAGGTTGTTGTCCATGCAGAGCGATGTGGCGGTGGCGTCCATCACCTGCAGTCCCCGTTTGAGGACATCGATGTAGGCAAGCCGGGGCAGTTTGGTGGCGGTGGCGTCTTTTTTCGGATCGGCCGTATAGACGCCGTCCACCTTGGTCCCCTTGAGGATGGCCTGGGCGCTGATCTCCATGGCCCGCAGGCTGGCGGCGGTATCGGTGGTGAAGTAGGGGTTGCCGGTGCCGGCGCCGAAGATGACCACGCGCCCCTTCTCCAGGTGGCGGATGGCCCGGCGGCGGATGTACGGTTCGGCGACCTGCTGCATGACGATGGCCGACTGGACGCGGGTGGCGACGCCAATTTTCTCCAGGGCATCCTGCATGGCCAGGGAGTTGATCATGGTGGCCAGCATGCCCATGTTGTCGGCGCCGGCGCGGTCCATTCCCTGGGAGGATGCCGCCAGGCCGCGGAAGATGTTGCCGCCGCCGATGACCAGGGCAAGCTGCACCCCCTGCTGAACCACTTCCTTGATTTCCCTGGCGATGGTGGTGATTGTTTTTGGGTCGATACCATATCCCTGGCTGCCGGCAAGGGACTCGCCCGACAGCTTCAGCAATACCCTGGTGAATTTCGGCCTGCTCATGCTCTCTCCCGTTCCGTGTGTACTGAATAAAAAAAAGCCGGCCATTTCCGGCCGGCTGTGGCTGCTATTTGAGGCCGGCCGCTGCCGCCACCTCGGCGGCAAAATCCGATTCCTTCTTCTCCAGACCCTCGCCAAGCACGAAGCGCTCGAATCGACTGATGCCGATGGTTCCGCCCGCCGCGGCTGAGGCTTCCTTGAGTACCTGGGGAATGGTCTTGTCGGTATCCTTTACGTAGACCTGCTCGTTGAGGCAGATGTCACCGTAGAACTTATTGATCTGGCCGACAATGATCTTTTCGATGATGTTATCCGGTTTGCCGGTCTCCCGTGCCTTGGCGCGGTAGATGTCCTTCTCGCGCTCCAGGACGTCGGCAGGTACCTGCTCGCGGGTGACGTAACGGGGCGCGGCTGCCGCCGAGTGCATGGCGACATCCTTCACCAGGGTGGTGATGGTCTCCTGGTTGGCGGAGGTGACAGCCGGGCTCTCCACCTGCACCATGACGCCAATCTTGCCGCCGGCGTGGATGTAGGCACCGATGCAGCCATCGCCCTGGACATCGAAGCGGGAGAAGCGGCGGATCTGGATGTTCTCGCCAATGACCGAAATGGATTCGTTCAGGTAGCTCTGTACGGTCTTGGAGGGATCACCGCTGTAGGGCTGCGCCAGCATGGCGTCGCGGTCGGCGGGGGAGGTGGACAGGATGTGCTGGCCGATATTGTTCACAAAAGCCTTGAAGAGATCGTTTTTGGCGACAAAATCGGTTTCGCTGTTGATTTCCAGCAGCACGCCGCTCTTCAGGTCGTCGGACACGAAGGCTGCCACCATTCCCTCGGTGGCGGCGCGGCTGGATTTCTTGGCTGCCGCGGCCAGTCCCTTGGTACGCAGGTAGTCGACGGATTTCTCGAAATCGCCGTCGTTCTGTTCCAGGGCTTTCTTGCAGTCGAGCATACCGGCTCCGGTAGCTTTTCTCAGTTCATTGATTTGGGCAGCTGTAATTGCCATGGGTGGGGAGCTCCTTCCGAAATGTGCTGTATCTGATTCCTGTGACGACGCCGTGGAAGGCGCGGCGAGAGACGGTCCGCTGGACCGTTCCCGACCGCGCCCGGATTCCTAGGCCTGGGCCACTTCTTCCTCAACCACCTGTTCGCCGGCGGTCTCCGCATCGGCGGCACCCTCTTTTTCAGCCTGCAGGGCGGCGTTGCGGGCCTGGGCTCCTTCGATGACCGCGTCGGCCATCTTGGAGGATAGCAGGCGGATGGCACGGATGGCATCATCGTTGCCCGGAATGACGTAGTCGATGGGGTCGGGGTCACAGTTGGTGTCAACGATTGCTACGACCGGGATGCCCAGCTTCTTGGCTTCCTGGATGGCGATCTCCTCGTTCTTGGGGTCGATCACGAACATCAGGCCGGGAAGCCTGTTCATGCCTTTGATGCCGCCCAGGATCTTCTGCAGCTTCACGCGCTCCTTCTCGAACTGGAGAGCCTCCTTCTTGGGGTATGCCTCGATGGTGCCATCCTCGAACATGGCGTCGATGCGCTTCAGGCGATCGATGCTCTGCTTGACGGTGGTGAAGTTGGTCAGCATCCCCCCCAGCCAGCGCTGGTTGACGTAGTGCATGCCGCAGCGCTGGGCCTCTTCGCACACGGAGTCCTGGGCCTGCTTTTTGGTACCCACGAACAGGACGGTATCTCCGTTGAGAACTGATTCCTTGACGAAATTGTAGGCGGATTTGAAGTAGCGGACGGTTTTCTGCAGGTCGATGATGTAGATGCCGTTACGAGCCCCGAAGATGTACGGTTTCATCTTGGGATTCCAGCGCTTGGTCTGATGGCCGAAGTGGACGCCGGCCTCCAGCAGTTCTTTCATGCTGATGCTTGACATGGGTGTTCTCCTTTGGTTTGTCTTCCGCCCCGTTGAATCCCTGCACGTCACAAGGGACACCGCCGGTCTGTTGCGGGGCGTGCGAATTTGTTAAGCATAGTTTTGTAGCATAACCGTTCGACCGATGGCAAGGAAAAATGAGAAAACACGCACCTTGCAATGGTTCAGTCGCCGACGACGCGGTCGATGTGTCGCAGCCCCTCCAGGGCGTTGCAGGGGAGGGAAAGGTGGGGATGCCTGATATCTGCTTCGCGCGGGTTGATGCGGATCACCCTGACACTGTCAAGGCGTTGCCCCAGTCGCTCCGATGTGGCCCGGATGGTGGGAATGGTCGTTCCTGCGCCCAGTTCGATCACCACCCAGCGTTTCCCCTGCATCATGTCCAGGAATCCCTGGAAGCGGGCCTGCTGGCAGTCCGTGCGCCCGGAAAGCCAGGACCAGTCGCCGAACATGAGGATGTTGGGGCGGCTGACGCTGCCACAGCGGGGGCATCGGGGGATGGAGCGGGAACGCATGGCCTGCGTGTCGATGTCGAATGTCTCGTCATTGGGCCAGATGGAATCGCAGCACGGTTCCAGGCACTGCAGGTGGTGGATGGAACCGTGTACCTCCAGGATATTCGCTTCGTCGAAGCCGGCCTTCTGGAACTGGCCGTCCACGTTGGAGGTGACAATGAAGTGGCCGGCCCCGGTGCGTCGGATCCAGTGTTGCAGGATGTGAAATCCCTCGTGGGGGATGGTGGAGCGGTAGAGATTGCAGCGATGGCCGTAAAAGCCCCACCCGAAGGAGGGGTCGCGCTGGAAGTGCAGCGGATTGGCTGCCTCGGCGAAGGAGAGGCCACGTTTGGCGTAAGGGGGGTAGGCCTGCCAGAATCCGCTGGTGCCGCGAAAATCCGGCAGGCCGGAATCTACTCCCATGCCCGCGCCGGCGGTAATGATGAAGGCCTGTGCCTGGCGTATGGCGTCGGCCGCGGCCTGGAACATGTCCTGTCTCACTCCAGCAGGTGGACGAACAGCCCGCTGCGCAGCTTTGGTTCAAACCAGGTTGACTTGGGGGGCATGATCTGGTCCTGGTCGGCCAGTTCCATAAGCTCACCCACGGAGGTGGGGAAAAGTGAGAATGCCACCCGGTAGTCGCCGCTGTCCACCAGGCGGACCAGTTCCTCGTTGCCACGTATCCCGCCCACGAAATGGATACGGGTGTCGGTGCGGGGGTTGTGGATGCCCAGCAGCGGATTCAGCAGCCGGTCCTGGAGGATGGAGACGTCCAGATGGGCGACGCTGTCCGATTCGTCCACAGTCCCCGGCTGGAGCCGGAGTCGGTACCAGCGGCTGTCCAGGTACATGCCGAAGCAATGACGCGCCTCGGGCAGGACCGGATCGGGAGATTCGCTTACCTCGAAGATCCGGGCAACACGCTCCATGAACTCGGCGCTGCTCTGACCGTTCAGGTCCTTCACCACCCTGTTGTAGGGCATGATGTTCAGCTGATTCTCGGGAAATATGACGGTCAGGAAGAAGTTGTATTCTTCGTTTCCGGTGTGGTTATGATTTGCCCCGCGCCGCAGGTCGCGGACCCGTTCGGCCGCCGCGCTGCGGTGGTGACCGTCGGCAACGTACAGATTGGGAAGAATGGCGAACAGGGCGGTCAGACGCTCCACCAGGCTTTGGTCGTTGATGACCCAGAGGGTGTGGGCCACGTTGTCGTCGGTGACGAAATCGTACTCCGCCGGCCCGCTAACCACGTTGGCGATGATCTCCTCTATCTCGCTGCAGGAGCGGGAGATGTAGAAGACCGGTTCGTCGTTGGCGTTCAAGGTGTCGATGTGTCTGACCCGGTCGTCCTCTTTGTCCGGACGGGTATGCTCGTGCTTCTTGATCACACCGGCGTGGTAGTCATCCACCCCGGCGCAGGCGACCAAGCCTGTCTGGGTTATCTCACCCATGCGCTGGCGGTAGACGTAGAAAAACTCCCCGCTGTCGCTGACCAGTGTGCCCTGATGGATAAACCGGTCCAGATTCAGTTTTCCCTGCAGGTGGACCTGGTCGTCATGGGGATCTATTTCCGGAGCCAGATCGATTTCAGGACGGGAAACGTGTAAAAAACTGTAGGTATTCCCCGATGCCATGGCGCGCGCCTCCTCAACGTTCATGACGTCGTAGGGCAGGGCGGCAACCTGTTCGGCAAGATTCTTTGGAGGGCGAAGAGCCCGGAATGGTCTGATGATGGCCATGTGTTCCCCGTTTTATTGAAAATATCTGCGTGCGCCGACGAAGCGCTTGTCGAAATAGGTGTCATCGATTGAGGTTATGCGAATCTCCTCGCCCCTGCGGGGGGCGTGGACGAATTTGCCCTTACCCACATAGATGCCCACATGATTGATTTTGTCCTCGTCCGAGCCGAAGAAGACCAGGTCGCCATCCAGTAGTGTCCCCCGGCTGACGGACTCACCGGCCTTGAACTGATCCCGCGACGTGCGCGGGATGCTCACGCCGCACAGGTTGTAGACGGCCCTGACGAATCCGCTGCAATCCATTCCTTCGACTACGTTGTCCCCGCCCCAGCGGTAGGGTATGCCCACGAAACGTTCGGCGGTGCGGGCCGCGATAAAGCCCATGTCGCGCTCCGAGCGGCTTGATCTATTATTCTGTTTTGAGCCATCGACGCTCCGCATTGCTGTGCTGTCGTCGCGCTTCTTGTCCCGTGCCGCATGGATCTCGGCAGCGGGTTGCTTCTGCCATCCCGGTCCCTTGGCGGCCGAGAAGACGGCCTGATGGGGGGGGGCGATGTAGTAGCCGTCGATCAGTTTGTCCGCCACCAGGCGGTCGGCCGCGGTGCGGGCCTTGGCCTTGGTGGCGAAGTCACCGAAACGGACGGCGTAGATGCCGTTGTCCTTGCGGAAATAGAAGGCCTCGATCCCCTTGGCCTGGAGCGTGGCCGTGAATCGCTCTGCGTTTTTTACGTCGGAGAATGCGCCCATCTGGATGGCGTAGCCCAGGCTTCGCACTCCGGAAAGCGCCGCGGCGGCGGCAAGCATGGGGGAATACAGGACGATGACGCAGCAGAGCGCCAGTATGGCTGGTCGAATAAAACGATACATTCTCTCAAAGGGTGATCATTCGTGGAGTGGACATTGGCGTGTCGGGTTAGTATCCATATTATGGCCCGACGAGTAAAGAACTTTTTGGGTTCGGAGAGGGGGAATGCCGGCCTGGAATGGCCCTTCCACGGCGCCGGTTCGAAACAGGGTGAAAATGGATTGCATAAAATAGGTTAATCCAGTATGGTTCGTTGTAATACAGTATGGTATCAGTTTCCTCGCCAGGAGAGGGATCATGACTGCTTCCAGTGTTTCTTCCACAGGCATGTTTGTTTACACGCTCGGTTCGAAAATCGCATCGGCACCATCCTTCGGGACGTCGCATTCACCGCTTTGGCCTGTTGACAGCCTGTCGGTGGTCGGCAAGTCACGGACAAAAACCGACGATACGGTTCGCCTGCTGCAGGGAAGGCGGGTCGAGGATTCCGCATCCACCCGTCAGACTGTTACAACGACTCCATTCAGCCTGAGGGAGATTCCCCGGAATACGGACGGCGTCGTTTTCGTCTATGATTTCAAGGGCGATCTGAGCATCAAGTTCATGGACAGCTTCAGCAACCTGGTTTACCAGACTCCCCCCGAAATCTTCTCGCGTCTGTCCGATATGATGAACAACACAATGGCGCTGGACACGACAGTTTGAAACAGGACGGCCCCACACGATGATGGTTTCCATCAGGCCGTATGACCAAGAGTCATACGGCCTGATCTTTTTCAGCGACAGGCCTTACTCCGCATCTCCGGCCTGTCGCCTGACTCCCATCAGATACGCTACCACGAACTCCTCCAGGGCGCCGTCCAGCACCGCATCCGGGTTGCCCGACTCCACTCCGGTGCGCAGGTCCTTGACCATCTTGTAGGGGTGCAGCACATAGGAGCGGATTTGGCTTCCCCAACCGATCTCCTTTTTCTCGCTGGCGATCTCCGATGCCCTGGCCGTCCGCTCCTGCACCTCTTTCTCGTACAGTTTCGCCCGCAGCACCTTCATGGCTGTTGCGCGGTTAAGGATCTGGCTCCGTTCACTCTGGCAGGCCACGACGATGTTCGTGGGAAGGTGGGTGATGCGAACGGCCGAGTCGGTGGTGTTCACATGCTGCCCACCGGCGCCGCCCGAGCGAAAGGTGTCCACCCGCAGGTCGGAATCGGCGATCTTGATGTCGATGTCCTCCTCCTCTATCTCCGGGAATGCGTAGACCGAGGCAAAGGAGGTGTGGCGGCGGGCGTTGCTGTCAAAGGGGGAGATGCGCACCAGGCGGTGAATGCCCGCCTCGGCCTTGAGGTAGCCGTAGGCATACTCGCCGCTGACGCTGAAGGTGGCCGACTTGATGCCGGCCTCGTCTCCGGACTGGTAGTCGGTGATGCTGGTCTTCCACCCCTTCTTTTCGCAGTAACGCAGGTACATGCGCAGCAGCATTTCGGCCCAATCCTGGGATTCGGTGCCGCCGGCTCCCGGGTTGATGGAGATGAAGCAGGAGTTGCGGTCATGTTCGCCGGAGAGCATACGTTGGAACTCCGCCGCCTCCACACCCTGCTGCAGGCGGTTGTTCATCTCCCCTACTTCTTTCAGTGTTTCCTCGTCAGCCTCCTCCTCGCCCAGTTCGATCATCACCCGCACATCCTCCTGCTGACGGACGAGGGAGTCCCACAGCTGCACGATCTTTTCCAGGCTGGTTCGCTCCTTGAGGATTCCCTGGGATGAGTCCGCGTTGTCCCAGAAACCGGGGGCGGCGATCTTGGATTCGATCTCCTGGATCGATTCCCGTTTGCCATCTACGTCAAAGAGACCCCCGGAGCTTGGCGATACGCTCCTCAAAGTTGTTCAAACGGGCTACTTCTTCACGAAACATGGTGTGCTCCTTCTCTGGTGGTGTGCTGAGCCAGCGGCGGCGGGCGGACACTGATGTGCTCCCCGCCCGTTTGGCCTCAGCTGGTGAATTATGTGCGCCGTCTCCATGAGATCAGCAGGATGCCGGCCGTCAGGATGGTACAGAGCCATGCAGCCGCGTCTCCGATTCGCACAAGGATCGAATCACCCTTTCCCGGGGTGATTTCTCCACTACTGAAAGCCTCGCGGAACAGCGGAGTCATGGTGCGGATATGGCCGTTGCGGTCGATGATGGCGGTTATGCCGGTATTTGCCGCCCTGATCAGGGGGGTGCGGGTCTCCACCGCCCTGAAGGCGGCGATGGAGAGGTGCTGATAGGGAGCTGAAGAGTTTCCGAACCAGGCGTCATTGGTAATGTTCACCAGGATGCGCGCCCCGTTGCGCACGTACTCCCGGGCAAGTTCGGGAAAGATTGCCTCGTAGCAGACCAAAAGCCCCGCCCGCGTAGAGCCGACAGGCAGCGGAGTGGCATGTTCTCCGGCCGAGAAATCGCCGATGCCGACCACGATCTTGTTAATGAAGGGAAAGATGCCCCCCAGGGGCACGTACTCTCCGAATGGCACCAGGTGCAGCTTGTCACCCCTGGCGATAGTCTCTCCCCTGGGCGAGACGACAAAGGCGCTGTTCAGGAAGGTTATGCGGTCGTTGCGTGTTTCGTGGGCCGGGCTGCCCAGCAGCAGATGACTTCCCAGTTCCCGCGCCAGTTCCCTGATGCGCTCGGCCTCCTGGGGATGGTCCTGGAAGAAAAAGGGAACCGCGCTTTCCGGCCAGACCACCAGATCGAGAGATTCCCGTGCAGCTTCCCTGGTCAGTCGTTCGTAGGCCGCGAGCGTACTGTCCCGGAAAGCCGGACTCCATTTTACGTCTTGGGGGATATTACCCTGGATCAGGGCAACCTTGATCGTCCGGTCTGTCTGTTCCTCGGCCACGTTCAGTCGCTCAAAGCCGTAATATAGCGCGGCGATCAGGGTGATGAACAGCACCAAAGCGCTTTTCACCGGATAGGGAGCTGCCTTCCCCCAGACTGCCCGCAGCACGCGGTAGAATACCACGTTGGCCAGAACTATCAGCAGGGTGATGCCGTAGACTCCGGTGATGTCGGCGATCTGGATCAGCGGCAGGGTGCGGTACTGGGAGTGTCCCAGCATGGCCCAGGGAAAACCGGTCAGCAGAAAGGAGCGGACAAAGTCGCCGGCCACCCAGGCGACCGGCAGGGTAAAGGCGCTCTTGAATCCTCCCAGCTCACCATGGCGGGCCACCAGGGTGGCGAAACCGTAGAACAGTGCCAGCCAGGCCGCCAGCATGAGGTAGAGCGGGATGCTGGTCACCCAGGGGAGGTGCCCGTAGCGGGTGATGACGATGTTGATCCAGTACAGGATGATTACATAGGCGCTGAACCCGCAGGTGAAGCCGACGCGGAAGGCGGTGCCCAGCGACGCGCCCTCAAGCGCTATCAGCAGGGGAATCAGAGCCAGCCAGGCCAGAAACGAGAAACCGGTGCTGGGAAAGGAGAGGGCGATCAGAACGCCGGAGGCGATGGCGAGACGGCCGGGGCGATCGAAGATCGCGGCCGCGTGTGTGTACAGGGATCCCGCGTTCACTCGTTGTCCGTTTCCATGTTGTTCTTGCGGGTTATGCAGACCCGCTTGATCTTGCGTTCATCGGAGTCAAGGACGGCGATGACAAGCTGTTCATTTTCGACGGTATCGCCGGGTGCGGAGATCTTTCCGGTCAGGTGGAAGATCAGGCCGCCAACCGTATCGAACTTGTCATGTTCGATCTCCATGTCAAAGAGTTGCTCCAGTTCCTCGATGGGCAGACGGGCATCGGCGGTGAGCGATCCGTCGTCATTAGTCGTGAAGAGCGCCTCTTCCCGGTCGTGCTCGTCCTGGATGTCGCCTACGATCTGCTCCAGCAGGTCCTCGATGGTGATCAGGCCCGATGTGCCGCCGTATTCGTCGATGACGATGGCCAGGTGAACGTGCTTATTCTTGAACTCCTGGAGCAGTTGCTCCAGATTCTTGGTTTCGGGGATAAAGTAGGGGGGCCGCATGATGGAGCGGACCCTGATCAGATCCTCGGACAGTCCCCAGTATTTGAGCATGTCCTTGGCATAGAGTAGTCCGATGACGTTGTCGACGCTGTTTTCAAAGACCGGTATGCGCGAATGGCCGCAGGCCAGGATGGTCTCCAGAATTTCCCGGACGGTCGCATCCACGGAAATGCAGGCCATGTCGATGCGCGGTACCATGACCTCGCGCACCACGGTTGAGCGGAGCGAGAATATGGAGCGAATCATCTCGCTCTCCTCCTCGTTGACCACACCCTCGTCCTCGCTTGCCTTGATGAGGTCCTGGATCTCATAGGCGGTCATTTTCTTCCGTCCGTGGACGAAGCGTTCGAACAGCTTGAAAATTCCGGATGTTATGGTGCTCCCCTCTTCCAACGTGTCTTTCCTCCCGATGATGTGAAAAATATTACCTTGCATTTGTGGTAGTCCGTGGACGAAGCCGTGCCCTATCACAGTCTATGCGAACTGTTTGAAAAGAAGCAGCACAATGGCCGTTATGCCGGCACCGACCAGGGAGCCGATTGTGATTTCGCGCATGGTGTGGATCCGCATCAGCAGGCGTGAATGGCTGACCATTGCCGCCAGGGTGACGCAGAGCAGCGAGATGAGCGGGTCCTGGGTGTTGAGCGACACAGCGGTTGCAATGGAAAAGGCAACGGCCGCATGGCCGCTGGGTATGCCACCTTCCAGTGCGGTCCCCTTGTGGGTCAGGCTTTTGATCATGATGACGACGATGATGACGATCAGCACTGATACCATCGTCCCCATATCGGCGGATGAACCGTACATGGCTAGGGCCTTTGCGTAGAGGGGAAACACGTGTCGCGACAGAATCATGTAGCCGATAATGGCGGCGCCCATGCAAGCCACCAGGACCGCCCCTGCCGCGGTATCCTTGGCGATTTTGGCAAGCGGGTGGTATTCCGGTGATATCAGGTCCACCACTGCTTCCACGGCGGTGTTGAGCAGTTCGGCGGAAAGCACGAACAAGACCGACAGTGACAGCAGGGCAAATTCCACCGGCGTCACCCGCAGAAACAGGGCGGCCAGCAGCACTAGCAGCGCAAAGGCAAAGTGGTTGCGCATGTGCTTTTCAGCCCGCACGGCATGCAGGATGCCTGCGATGGCGCAGTTGGCCGAGTCTATGAACCTGTCTGGCTTAACAACCCCTCGTTCTTCAGGACGCTGAATAACTCCACCTCCCTGGCCTCCATCCTGGCCGCTTCTTCCTCACCGCTCCGCTCATGGTCGTAACCGCACAGGTGCAGGGTGCCGTGCAGCAGCAGGAAACAGAGACGCTCGAAGAATTCCATCCCCCCTTCTTCAGCCTCTCGCAGAGCAGTGTCGGCCGAGATGACCACATCGCCCAGTGCAAGGGAGGGTATGGCGCCGCATTCCCCTTCCTGGAGGGAGAATGAGATCACGTTGGTGGGACGATCCCTGTTCAGATAGTCGCGGTTGATGCGGCGGATAGCCCGGTCTCCCACGATGGAGATCGACAGCTCCGTCCCCTCAGGACATCCCAAGTCGCTTAAGATCCTCGCCGCCACCTTTTTCAGTTGGCCGCTCCTGATCCGGTGCCTCCTCTGGCGGTTGCTCAACAGTATCTGCACGTGCGCTGCCTCCCTGCTCCTGCTGGGCCTGGGTCTTTTGCCTGGCTGGGAACCCTATTTTTTTGCCGCTGCTCCCCTTGTACACCGGGTCGGGGTAATCGATGCGGTGATGGAATATTCCATTGAGGATACGATTGAAGCTCCTGGCAATTTCATGCAGGTTCTTGAGCGTCAGTTCGCATTCATCCAGCTGGCCGTCGATGAAGATGTTGTTGATCAGCTTCTGCACCATGCCCTGGATGCGGTCCGGGGTCGGGTTGACCAGGGTCCGTGACGCGGCCTCGACACAGTCGGCCAGCATGACGATGCCAGCCTCGCGGGTCTGCGGCTTGGGGCCGGGGTAGCGGAAGTCCTTCTCCTCCACGTTCTGGCCGTTGGCCGCTGCCTGGGTTTTGGCCTTGTCGTAGAAAAATTTTATCAGAGCCGTGCCGTGGTGCTGGCGGATAATATTGATGATCGGCTGGCCCAGACGGTTTTCGCGGGCCAGTTCCGCTCCCTCCTTGATGTGGGAGATCAGGATCAGCGCGCTCATGCTGGGCGAGAGCTTGTCGTGACGGTTATACTCGTTTCCCTGGTTTTCTATGAAATAGAGCGGCTTGGAAGCCTTACCCACGTCATGGTAGTAGGCTGACACCCGTGCCAGCAGGGGGTTGGCGTTGACCGCCTCGGCCGCCGCCTCCACCAGATTTCCCACCACCACGCTGTGATGGTAGGTTCCCGGAGCCCGCACCATCAGGTCCCGCAGCAGGGGGGAGTTGAGGTTGGCCAGTTCCAGCAGCTTGATGTCGGTTGTGTAGTTGAAGAGCGTTTCAATGATCGGAATGAAACCGGAAACCAGACCGGCGCAAATGATGCCGCTCAGCACGGCGAAAATTGCCGTATAGATGGTCTGCATGCTGAAGAGGGTGTTGCTGAAGGTCTGAAAGGAGAGGGCCAGGGCCAGGTTGACCACCGATACCTTCAGGCCGGCGGCGTAGACGGTGCTCCGGCTGGTGCAATGTCGTATGCCGTGGGCGCCGACGATGCTGCCCAGCAGGGCGTAGATCACCACGAACATGCTGTTTTCAAACATGATCCCCAGAAGCGGCGCCAGGATGGCGCAGTAGACCAGGGCGACCTCGGAATTGAGGAAGATGCGCACGATCATTGCCCCGGCGGCAAAGGGGAACAGATAGTAGTAGTTGTTTGTTTCTATGTGCGGGAACACCGGTCCAATGTTATGGGTAATCAAGAGGGCAGTCTTGAAGAACAGAAAACTGCCGGTCATCAGAAGCGAGATAAGCAGGATGTCCTTGTTGGTCGGGTCGAACTTGCGGATGTTCTTGCAGGCGAAACGGTAGGGAAAATAGAGCAGCACCAGGATGGTGGCGAAGGTTCCGATTGCCGCGAAGAGGCGGTTTTCGCTGCGGCTCTCCTGGAAGATGGTGCGCAACTTCTGGGACTGTTCGGCAGTGATCCGGTCCCCGATGCGGACGATCATCTCACCCTTCTGGACCTTGAAGAGAACCGGGCTGACCGCCTCTCTGGCAGCGGCGCTGCGGATCTCCGATGCCTCGCGGTTGTAGAAGAGGTTGGGCAGCAGGATACGGGAAATAACCGCCGAGATGTGTCTGGTGTCACCCGGTTTGCCCAGGCCGGAGAAACGCCAGCCGGCAACAATGCCGCGCGCTTCGGTGATCTCCGTGTACTCCATGGACTGGTTGCCAGCGCCGATCAGGTGGCCGTCGTTGTCCAGGATCTCGATTCCCCGCCTGCTGTTTGTCTGGAAGACCCTGCCGTCCAGCACGATCTTGCGCTGGTACAGTTCGTCGAGCAGGCGGGCGGCATCGGCCAGGAAATTTTTGTCCGACTCAATGCGTATCAGTGCCTTCAGTTCCGCGGCGCTCAGTTCGGTGTCCAGCGACGAAGCAAGCAGCCTGCGCCAGGTTTCCATGTCGCTGTGCGGAAGAGAGGTGCGCTTTTCTCGGATGACCGCCAGGGCCTGCTCCAGTTTCTCCGTCAGATAGGAGGGGACCCTGTCGCTCAGGTTGTAGATGATCGGGGCGCTGTTGCTGATCTCCCTGCGGCGCTGTTCGGTGAGAACATGGTCCTCGACCAGGTAATCCTGGGGGGCGCGGATATCGGAAGTGGCTATGTCGCCCGGCCTGAAATCAAAGGAGAAGAAGTGCTGTTTGGGCAGGATGATCAGGGCCAGCAACAGTGCGGTCAGAACAAGGAGGATGAACCGGTTGCGCCGAGCCGTCAGCGGGTTGGAAAACCTCCTGACGATGGAGTCGATCAGGTTCGTCCCCAGTTTGCTCAGGTAGGTCAGCGTATGTTGTTCCTGGTTGTTACCGAGTTGGTACGGCATATCCTGTCAGTGGCGAAACATAATGTATTCGGTTAGGGGGTGCATGTCACGCGTAAGTGTTTGAAATTAGATTTTTAACCATAGCCTTAAACGGAAGAGGTGTCAAGCGTGGTCGGCCGGGGGGAAATAGCGTGAGAACTGGTCGTGACGCTTGACTTTCCGGGAGATAACCCTACAATCTGGCACTATATTTTCGGAGGAAGGATCGTGCTGCCATGAGCGAGAAGAGCAGAATCGTGATTCTGGACGGCCATACCATCAACCCCGGCGATGCCAGCTGGGAACCGCTGGAGGCACTGGGGGAGTGTGTGATCCATGGGCGTACTCCGCCGGAGTTGATCGTCGAACGTGCCCGGGAGGCGCGCGTGATCCTGACCAGCAAGTGCACTTTGAGCGCCGCTGTTCTGGCGGCATTGCCGAAGCTCGAATATTTATCGGTCCTGGCCACCGGCTACAACAACGTCGACATTGTTGCTGCGGGGCGGCGGGGCATTCCGGTCTCCAACGTTCCGGCCTATGCAACGGAAACGGTTGCCCAGGCTGTATTTGCCCTGCTGCTGGAGTTGACCTCGGCTGTTGGCGCCCATGCTGCCGCGGTAAGGGGGGGGGAGTGGGTGGACTGTCCCGATTTCTGTTTCTACCGGAAAACCATCCTGGAGTTGAATGGCCTGACCCTGGGGGTCGTGGGCTACGGCTCGACCGGGCAGGCTGTCGCGCGCATCGCCAACGCGTTCGGCATGCGAGTCCTCGTCCATGCCCAGCGCATTCCGCGTCACCTGGGACAATTGCCGGTGCGTTTGGTTCCCCTGGAGGAGCTTTTCGAGACCGCAGACGTGATCAGCCTCAACTGTCCGCAGACCAGGGAAAACAGCGGATTTGTCAATGCCGGGCTCCTGGCGAGAATGAAACCGAGCTCCCTTCTGATCAATACGTCCAGGGGAGGCCTGATAAACGAGGCCGACCTGGACCGGGCGTTGCGTGACGGTATCATCGCCGGAGCGGGACTGGATGTGCTTGCCCACGAACCGCCCCGTGGCGACAACCCGCTGCTCTCGGCCCCCAACTGCATCATCACCCCCCACCTTGCCTGGGCCTCGCTGGCGGCGCGCACAAGGCTGGTGGGGATGGCAGCCGCCAACGTGGCCTCGTTTCTGGCCGCTGCGCCGGTCAATGTGATCAACGGCGAGTACCTGCCCGCAGCACGCGGCTAGCAGATAAAACTCCTTCCCCGTTTAGGCCCTGCTTCCCTATGAATCGAACATAAGCTTCCGTTCCAGGTCCATGGAGTGGGTCAGACGCTTGGCATCCTCGATGGTGATCTGCCCCTGTTTGTAGAGCTGCAGCAGGTGTTGGTCCAAAGACTGCATCTGGTACTGGGAACTGCCGTTTTCGATATGCTTTTCCAGTTCGCTCAGCCGCCCCTCGCGGATGCAGGCCTGGATGGTCGTGGTGGCGCGCATGATCTCCACCACCGGCAGGATGCTCTCGCCGGTTTTGTCCTTTACCAGTCGCAGCGAGATGGTGGCCACGAGGATATCGGCCAACCGCTGGCGGATGATCTCCTGCGTGTCGGGCGGGAAGTTGCCCACGATGCGGTTTATGGTGGAGACGGCACCCTGGGTGTGCAGGGTGGTCAGGACCAGATGGCCGGTCTCCGCCGCCTTGATGCAGGCGTCGATGGTTTCCGTGTCGCGCATTTCTCCCACCATGATTACATCCGGATCCATGCGCAGAGCCGCCTTCAGGGCGCTGTTGAAGCTGGCGGTGTCGATGCCGACCTCCCTCTGGATGATGCAACTCCTCTGGGAGGTGAAGAGGAATTCAATGGGATCTTCTATGGTTATGATGTTGTAGTTGTTGTGTTCGTTGATGCATCTGATCATGGCTGCCAGGGTGGTGGATTTGCCGTTACCGGTGGGGCCGGTGACCAGGATCAGGCCGTTGGGCGCCTTGGCAATCTCCTCCAGCACCGGCGGCAGGTTCAGCTCCTGGAAGGTACTGACGTGGGGAGGGATGACACGCATGACGATGCCGAAGTGTCCGCGCTGCTTGAAGACGCTGGCACGGAAGCGCCCTCCGCTGGGTAAAGCGTATGACGCGTCAAGTTCCTTGAAATCACTATTGATCTGGCGATTGTTCTGCTCCAGGACGCGTGCTGCTATGAACTCCGTGTCCCCGGGGGTCAGATTCTGCATCTTGGAGCGGATCAGTTGCCCGCGTCCCCGGAAAAAGGGGGGATTGTCGACCTCGAAATGGAGGTCGGAAACCCGTTTCTGAAAGGCGATTTCCAGGATCTGGTGCAGTATGTTGATGTCCATGGATTCTCCTTGTTATGACTGCGGGGTGTTCTGGTTGCTCTTCTGGGCCGAGGCGAGATATCTCTTCCGGTACAGGCTGTTGTCCAGCAGCAGTCCGGCATGGCGTGCAGCGATATCCAGAAGGTCGATCTGGAGCGGCGAACCGGCCATGTCGCCAAAATCGCCGTAGATCAGGGCGATGACCCGTCCCAGGGCCTTGATGGGCATGAGCATCATCTTGGGGCTGTGGGGCGTTCCGATCCGCGCATGGAGATGGGTACTCAGGACCGCGTCGTTGCACTGGCCGTAGAAGTAGCGGCCGCTTTTGAGCACGTCCTGAAATACCGACGGCTCTCCCAGTGGCACGTTGAAAAGCATGGCTTCCGTTGCCCCGCTGCTTTTGTCGCCCCTGATCCCGAATCCCTTTTCGGCGATCAGCTGGTTTTCTCTCACGACCAGCGTCAGCGTTCGCTCGAACATGGCGGAGGCGAATGTGAGCACCACAAAGGCCATTTCCGGCAGGCTGCGCTGGCTGTCCAGTTCACAGATGCAATCCTTGAAGCAGCGCAGTATCCTTTGGTCGGAGCTTACATAGTTTTTTTGCAGCGTAAGCTGGAATGTTTTCAGAAACTTGGCGCTGTTTTCCACGAAAAGCGCGTGCTGTTTCCCCCTGACGGGCCTGGCCAGGACGCTGCGCACGCCGGCCTGCAGAGCCAGCAGGGGAAACTCGCAGTCGCGGGGCGCGACCAGTTGCAGGATAACGATGTGGGGATACTTTTCCCGCTTTCGCAGCAGCAGATCCTGGATTTCGCCGGGGGAAAAGGGGCCATCCGCCTCAAGCGGCGCGTCAATGACCAGGAGTGGCACCAGTTCCTTGGCAAGGGACTGGTCAACGATCGGGTCCAGGTTTGTCGCATCGTCGGTGGAGAAGACGAATAGTCCTTCATGTCTGCACACGGTGGAGACAATGTGGGTAATGAAGGGGTCGTTGCTGAAGACGATCACCGCCAGGGGCGGGGCAGGGGAGTCTGTCGCCGGGGAGGCGGAAGGCGTCTCGTCGGAGTATTCCCGTAGCAGGGTGAAAAGCCGGTTCTGGTCGTCCGGGGGCAGGTCTGGCACAGCCTCCCTGATTCTCTGGCGATGGATTTCAGAGACGTCGTACTCCTTCAGTCCCAGGAACACATCCGGGATCTTTTTGTCAAGCTTGTCGAGGTCGTCGAGGCCGAGCACATCCGCGGTAATGATGCCGTTCTGTTCCGTTGCCTCGAAGTCATGGGTTGCCAGGAAGGCTCCCTCACCCAGCGTGCCGTCACGCATCTTTTCGTCGTATATGCGCAGGGCATCCATAAGGATGTTCTGCGTATTGAGCTGGATTTCCTGTTTGAGAATCTCGGGGAAATAACGGTATTCATCGCTTGTCACCGTTGCGTCCACATCCAGAGCGAATGTGCCGCTGTTCCAGGTCAATACCTCTACGATGGTCATCTCGATCAGTGTTTCCAGGCCGGCAAAGGCGACTTGGCGGTCGATCTGGCCACCCTCGATGAGCGTGGCGATCAGCGGCTTACGTCCGGTTCCGTCACGTTCCTGGCGTTGAAGCGCTTCCTCCAGGTGTTCGGGGGTGATGGCGGACATCTCCACCAGGATCTGGCCGATACGGACGTTGTTCTGGACGTGGTTTGCACTGACGATATAGCCGTCATTAAAAACCAGTTGACTCTCCCCCTTCTGGCTTTTGAGGCAGAGCGTCCCTGTTTTTCTCGTGGAGTGGAGCAGCTGAATCACATCGACTATGGGTAAGTGCTCCAGGTCACCTGCAAAGGACATGCGTGACGTTCCTCTCGTTGTTCGGGATTGACTGTGGTGATGGCCCCTGATCCGGTCATTGCCTGGTGGATGGGGGGTGCGGGGCTGTGTACGGGAATGACTGCGCTTTGTGTGTATGCGTGATGATTCTTATACAAAAGTTGTCAATCGGCAAGTGTTTATTTGGCAGCCGTGGCGGGCTTTTTTCTGGCCCCGATGGCCCGTTTTTGCCGGAATTGAGGCTGGGCCATGACATTTTATCAGATTATTTTAGCGGCGACTCTCCACACCCATAGACCGAGAAATGCGATTGATTTCCATAGCGGGTTTTGTATCTAAGCCATCCTTTTCCACCACGGTGGAGCGTTACCTGTGCGCGGCTGCCGATGACCCCAGGGTGCGCGGCGTCAAGATGACCCTTTACCGCACCTCCAGCAAGGGACGCATCATCGGCGTCCTGGTGCGGGCGGCCTGCAACGGCAAGCAGGTGGTGGAGCTTAAGTGCCCTGGAGCACGGCCGCATCTCATTACCTCGTCCCCCGGCGTCCGCCTGTCGTGAAACGGCAAAAGTCTTTTGCCTTGCCGAGCGCCCGGCATAAATGCTATTTTGGCCGGGATTCTTCATATTCATGGAGGTTTTTTTATTTCTATGCTTCGTTATCTGACAGCAGGGGAATCCCACGGACCACAGTTGACCGCGATTATCGAGGGGATGCCGGCCGGCGTTCCGCTTCTGGCCGAGGATATCAACCGCGAGCTGGCCCGGCGCCAGCAGGGCTACGGCCGTGGCGACCGGATGAAGATCGAGAAAGACCAGGTGGAGATACTCTCCGGGGTGCGTTGGGGAGAGACGCTGGCATCACCGTTAACCCTGGTGGTGAAAAACCGCGACTGGGAAAACTGGAGTACGAAGATGTCGTCGCTTCCGGAGTTTCGCGACGAATCACAGGCTGTCACACGTCCCCGTCCAGGCCATGCCGACCTGGGCGGCGCCCTCAAGTACGGTCACCGGGACCTGCGCAACATCCTGGAACGCTCCAGTGCCCGCGAGACTGCCGTGCGTGTTGCCGTGGGAGCTGCTGCCAAGGCCCTGCTGCGGCTCTTCGGCATCAGGGTGGGTGGGGTTGTCCGCGAAGTGGGTGGTGTCGTAGCCACCGACCCCGCTGCCTCCTTTGAATACATCTGGGCCAGCGCCGGACAGTCGCCATTGTTCTGCTGTGACGGGGCTGCCGAGCAGGAGATGAAACGACTGATCGATGACGCCAAGGGGAGCGGCGATACCCTGGGTGGGGTGGTGGAGGTGCAGGTGATCGGCGTTCCGCCCGGCCTGGGGAGCCATGTCCAGTGGGACCGCAAGCTGGATGCGCGACTGGCCATGGCGCTGATGAGCATTCAGGCCATCAAGGGGGTCGAGGTGGGCATCGGTTTTGAGACGGCCCGACGCCCCGGTTCCCAGGTGCACGATGAGATATTCCGCGATGCCGCACGCACCGGAGCCGATTCAGGCGGCGCCTATTACCGCACGTCCAACAATGCCGGCGGCATCGAGGGGGGCATGTCCAACGGCGAGGCGATCATCCTCAGGGCTGCCATGAAACCGATCCCCACCCTCTATAAGCCGCTCCGCTCGGTTGACATGCTGACCCATGAGCCGTTCCAGGCGGCGGTTGAGCGCTCCGATACCTGTGCCGTTCCTGCCGCGCTGGTGGTGGCCGAGGCGGTTGTTGCCGTTGAGATCGCCAATGCCTTTCTCGAGAAGTTCGGCGGCGATTCCGTCCAGGAAATCAGGCGCAATTACCAGGGGTATTGCGAACGGATTCGCACCCTCTGAGCTCCCCGGCAGCCGTGAGCCCAGGTTTGTGGCCGCGCCCGCCAGGCGGTATGCTATGGTGACCGCAGCGAGGGGAGTCGGGGTGCACTTTATGTTCAGAGGGAATTATTGGAATTGACATGGACAACGTTTCCGTGGAAGATGTTGCGCCAAAGATTATGAAGGTTTTAAAGGGGTTGCCTGCGTGAGTGTGCTGACCGTCAACCTGGGAGAAAACAGTTACGATATTCTGATCGACGGCGGTACGCTCCCGTCGCTGGGGCGACACTGCCTCGAACGGGGGCTTTCCGGGCGCGTGGCGGTGATCAGCAACCCTGCCGTGGCGGAGTTGTACGCCGAGCAGGTGCGGGCATCGCTTGTCGAGTCAGGCAATCAGGTTACCCTGATCCTGATTCCCGAAGGAGAGGAACACAAGAACGCGGCGACCTTGAACCTCGTCTATGATCAGCTGATCCAGGCGGGTCTGGATCGCAACTCCTACATCGTGGCCCTCGGGGGCGGTGTCGTGGGAGACCTGGCCGGTTTCGCCGCCGCGACCTTCCTGCGCGGCATCCCCTTTGTGCAGGTTCCCACAACCCTGCTGGCGCAGGTCGACAGCAGCGTTGGCGGCAAGACAGCCATCGACCATCCGCGGGGCAAGAATCTGATCGGCGCCTTCTATCAGCCGCGCCTCGTACTGATCGACGTGGAGACGCTTACCACGCTTCCGCAGCGCGAGTTTCGCGCCGGCCTGGCCGAGGTGATCAAATACGGCGTAGCCATGGACCTGGCCTTCTATGAACTCCTGGAACGGGACAGCGGCAGGATTCTGGAGATGGATGCCGACTGCCTGGAGCGCATCGTGTTGCGCTGCTGTGAACTGAAGGCGCGGGTTGTGGAGCAAGACGAGAAGGAGAGCGGACTACGCGCCATCCTCAACTACGGCCATACCCTGGGCCATGCCATTGAAACCCTGGCCGGTTACGGCACCCTGGTGCATGGCGAGGCGGTTGCCATCGGCATGGTGCTTGCCGCCCGGATCAGTCTGGCCGGCGGATACTGCAGCGAGGGGGATGTTTCCCGGATCGTCGCTCTCCTGGGGCGTTTTGGTCTCCCGTGCATCCCTCCCCGGATCGACCAAGGCCGTTTGGCGGAGACCTTGCTGACGGACAAGAAGAGTCGCAGCGGCATCATCAGATTTATCTGCAATCGCGGCATCGGCGACTGTGTCGTGGTTAACTTGACCGCGGAGCAACTGCTCACCCTGAGTGGACTGGAGGTCTGAATCATGCAACATGAACGTGCATCATTCTGGGCTGATATCAAGAACTACGAGGAGCATCTGGCGCAGAACCCCGATTCCTATCTCTTCTCCCGGTTGTCGGACGCTTACCTTAAGCTCAATCTGGTGGATGACGCTCTGCACACCGCGCGGCGGGGGGTGGAGAAATTTCCCGCCTATGTTGCCGGTCAGCGCTCCCTGGCCCTGGCCTGTTACGCCAAGGGACTCATGGACGAGAGCCGCCAGGCCCTTGAGGCTGTCGTTGCGGCCGTACCTGAGGATGCCGAGAGTCAGAGAATTCTGGGGAGGCTTCTGGTTGCCGCGGGAGATCCTGAGGGGGCACAACGGCTCTATCGGGTTCTGCTGGATTTCCACCCCGATGACGAGGAGTGCCGCGAGGAACTGAGGCTGCTGGAACAGCCTTCCCTTGCCGAGGTTGCGGTGGGCGTCCAGCAGTCAGTGGAGCAGACATCTGTTCCTGATCTTCCTTCACTGGCGTTTTCCGAGCAGGAAGAAGATGTCATCGATCTCGATGATGGCGATATCCTGCTGGAGGAAGTGGTGGAAGAGGAACCTCCCGTTCCCGCTGCGGCTCCCCGCCTTGACCCGCTCTCCACCGCTACCTTGGCGGAACTGTACGTCCAGCAGGGGTTTCTCTCCAAGGCGCTGGATATCTACCGCTCCCTGGCGGTTGATGATCCGGGGAACAGCGATGCCCTGTCCCGTATCGCCGAGATTGAGGCCCAACAGATGGAGCGTGCGGCGGCTGGCGCGGTTCCGCCTCCTCTTCCTGAAGCAGTTTCTCTGCTGACTGTTCAGGAAGTACCGACGCTTCCTTCCGGAATCCCGGTTCAGGGGCAGTCCGATGCGGTGGTCGCCACGCTTGAGGGTTGGCTCGACTCGATCAGGAGGATCAAGGCATGTCGCTAAAGGGTACACTGACGGAAATAGTGGAAAATGTAGCCGGTGGCCGGGCAGTCGTCATCATGGCCAGCGACGGTATTCCCATCGATCAGGTGGTTGTGGATGAGGGAAGCTTTGATCTGCAGCTTCTCTCGGTTGAATACGCCACGCTGCTGGGTGACATCAGGCGGGCAGTGGAGCTGCTCAAGGTGGGCGAGATGGAGGAAGTCTCCACCACCAGCGGCGACATGTGTGTTGTTTTACGGGTTCTGAGTCAGGAACTGTTCGTCATTCTGGTGATGGATCGTGACGCCAGCCTGGGCAAGGGGCGCTACCTGCTGAGGCTCAAATCGTATGAGTTGGCCAGGATGCTGCTCTAGCCTGCTGTTTTGCGGCCCCCTGCACCACGGGATTCACCATGCCTTCAACGAGACAGCGCGGACGATGCGATTCCGATAATGTAATCATCCCTGGAAAAAACAATTTGTGCTAATGGATTTACCTATGCTACACATCAGGCGCGCCAGACTGGAGCGCTTTTTCACTGCCCATGACCTGGATGCGATCCTGTTCTTAAGCCTTGCGAATATTCGCTACCTGTCAGGCTTTACCGGCTCTGACGGCGCACTGCTGCTCACCCGGGAGGAGTGCCGTTTGCTGTGCGATTCGCGCTATACGACACAGGCAGCTGCCGAGGTACTGGACGGCGAGGTGCTCCAGTACAGCGATAGAAATGCTTTGCTACGGGAATTGGTCGACGATCTGGGGTTGTCGCGCATCGGTTTCGAGGCGGCCCACACCACCTTCGCCGCGTTCAGCGAACTCTCTTCAAGCTTGAAAGGGCATGAACTGGTCTCCCTGGGGGGCGACCTGGACCAGATCCGTTCCTGCAAAGACCAGGATGAGCTGGAGCGGCTCTCCCGCGTGGCCGGTTTGGCCTCGGATGCCCTTGTTGCCTGTCTGGGAAAATTGGGTCCCGGTGTCAGCGAGGCCTCTTTTGCCTGGGAACTCGAAAAGGAGATGCGAAACCGCGGCGCCGAGGGCAGGGCCTTTGATTTCATCGTTGCCTCGGGAGAACGGGGCGCCATGCCCCATGGCCGGGCGTCGGAAAAACTGCTCCGCTCCGGCGAACTGGTTACCATCGACTTCGGCGCCTGCATGGACGGATACGTTTCCGACGAGACCGTAACCATTGCCATCGGCACGCCTGACCGGCGCGGTGTTGATGTTTACGCCGTTGTCAAGGAGGCCCACGACCTGGCCATTGCAGCGGTCAGACCGGGCATCTCCTGCCGCGACCTGGATGCCGTTGCCCGCGATCATATCCGCGGTCGCGGCTTTGGCGACTATTTCGGCCATGGCCTGGGGCACGGGGTCGGTCTTGAGGTTCACGAGAAGCCGGCCATCTCCCCCCGCAACGATATGACCCTCCAGGAGGGGATGGTGTTCACCATCGAACCTGGTATCTATATTCCCGGCTTTGGCGGGGTGAGGATCGAGGACACGGTGGTGGTCCTGCCTGATGGCTGCCGTGCGCTGACGCGGGTTTCAAAAGAGCTGATGTACGTATAGAGGAGTACCCCGCCTATTGCCGGGGATCCGGTGCCAACCGGGTAAAAGCACGGCCGTATTTCAAAGGAGACAAAAATGGATGTTAAAGACCTGCAGGTACTGTTTGATATGATCACCGAGACGGATATTACCGAGTTTGAGATGGAAAACTCCGATGAAAAGATCGTTATCCGTCGGGGAGCACGGGTAGAGCAGCTGTCCATGGTTCCCGTACCCGCGCCGCAGGCCGCGGTACAGTGCGCGTCCGCTCCGGCCGAGGCTCCCGCTTCCGCGGCGGCTCCTACCGCCGCCCAGGGGGACACGATCAATTCGCCCATCGTCGGCACGTTCTACTGCGCTCCCGAACCGGGTGCCGCCTCCTATGTGGAACCCGGCCAGGTGGTTGAGAAGGGGCAGATGCTTTGCATCGTGGAAGCCATGAAGCTGATGAACGAGATAGAGGCCGAGTTCCGTTGCAGAATCCTCAAGGTGTGCAAGGAAAACGGCCAGGCCGTCGAATTCGGCGATCCGCTGTTTGTCATCGAAAAAATGTAGGTGCCTGCGCACGGGGATGGTTGTGTGAACGTTGATTGCGGGGATCTCCCGCCCACGGCCAGTCCCCCGGCTGACTTTTATCCGTCTGGAGAATACAAGAGGTTACCTTTTCATGTTTCATAAGATTCTGATCGCCAACCGGGGCGAGATTGCCCTGCGCATCATCCGGGCCTGCAAGGAACTGGGCATCAAGACGGTGGCGGTTTACTCCCAACCCGATATCAACTCACTGCACGTCAAGCTGGCCGACGAGAGCGTCTGCATCGGCCCCGCCGCCAGCGCCCAGAGTTACCTGAATATCAATGCCATCATCAGTGCCGCTGAACTGACCGATGCCGAGGCCATCCACCCCGGCTACGGGTTTTTGTCGGAAAACGCCGATTTCGCTGAAATCTGCGAAAAGTGCGGCATCACCTTCATCGGCCCCAGCCCGGAGAGCATGCGCATCATGGGCGACAAGATCAGCGCCCGTCAGGCGGTCACTGCCCAGGGAGTGCCGATCCTGCCCGGCACCAAGGAGGGGGTCGCTTCGGTGGATGAGGCCATAACCATTGCCAAGGAGATCGGCTTCCCGGTGATTATCAAGGCTACGGCAGGGGGGGGCGGTCGCGGCATGAAGATCGTTCACTCCCAGGCGGCGCTCCCCAATGCCTTTGCCACCGCCCGTGCCGAGGCCCAGTCAGGCTTTGGCAACCCTGAAGTGTACATAGAAAAGTATTGCGAGCACCCGCGTCATGTGGAGATCCAGATCCTGGCCGACAAGCATGGCAACGTGATTCACCTGGGGGAGCGTGACTGCTCCATCCAGCGGCGCCACCAGAAGCTGATCGAGGAGGCCCCCTCCACCATCAGTACCCCGGAGCTGCGCGCAGCCATGGGGGAGGCAGCGGTCAGGGCGGCCGCATCGGTTGGATACAACAGCGTGGGAACCGTTGAGTTCCTGGTGGACAAAGAGAACAACTTCTATTTCATGGAGATGAATACCCGCGTTCAGGTGGAGCACCCGGTAACCGAGATGATAACCGGCGTCGACATCGTCCGCGAACAGATCCGCTCGGCAGCCGGCTGTCCTCTGCGCTATAGGCAGGAGGACATCAAGATCAGCGGCCATGCCATCGAGTGCCGCATCAATGCCGAGGATCCCCACAAGTTCACCCCCTGTCCCGGCAAGATAACCGCCTACCACCCGCCGGGAGGGCTGGGGGTGCGGGTGGATTCCTTCGTCTATGACCAGTATACCGTCTTGCCCTATTACGACTCCATGGTGGCCAAGCTGATCGTCCATGCCGAAACGCGGCAGGATGCCATCAAACGCATGTCCCGGGCGCTGGACGAGTATATTATCGAGGGTATCAAGACCACCATCTTCTTCCAGAAGAGGATCATGACCAACAAGGATTTTATCGAAGGAAACATAGATACATCATTTCTTGAGAGAATCGTGCTGGAGTAGACTATGGACTTTCCTGAAGAGCTCAAGTATTCCCGTGAGCATGTCTGGGTTCGGATCGAGAATGGAACGGCGGTCATCGGCATCACGGATTTTGCCCAGAATGAGTTGGGCATCATCTTGGCGCTGGAGTTGCCCGATGAGGGGGATGACGTCGAGCAGGACGATTCGTTCGGCTCCATCGAGGGGAGGAAGACCGTTGCCGAGTTGTATGCCCCCTTCAGTGGCACCATTGAGTCGGTCAATGCGGAGGTTCTGGACAACCCGGGGCTGCTCAACGATGACCCGTACGATGGTGGCTGGTTGCTGGAGGTGACGCTGGACGACCCCGATGAGCTGAAGGGGTTGATGACGGCCGATGACTATGCCGAGTATGTGGAGAACAGGGATTGATCGACCTGCTACATGGCGGGGCAGGGGTGCGCGGTATCCCTCCCCGCCGTTTTCATACAGGGATGCTGGCGTGAGATCGGTGATGGTTGTGATAGCACTGCTCTTCTGCTGGACGGCCTGCGCCTGGGCTTCAGGCCAGCCGATACGGCTCTCCCTGGGTGAGGCGGTCCGGATGGCGGCGGAGAAAAACCTGGACGTGCGGGCCGAACTGTACACGCCGGCCCAGTACCAGGCCGACATCAATCGCAACAGGGCAATCTACGATCCGCAACTGAACATTGAGACGCACTACAGTGATTTCACCAACCCTGTATCCGGTTCCTATGGCAGCGCCTCCAACAAGGGGCACTCCTTTGTGCTGGACTCCTCCCTCAGCCAGCTGTTCTGGACCGGAGCTACCGCGACACTGGGATTCAACAACAGCCACACCAAGACCAACCAGTTCTCCTCCCTGAATAACTACTGGCAGTCCAGTCTCGGCGTCACGCTCAGCCAGCCGCTGCTCAAGAATATGGGGCGCGATGCTACCGATCTCGGCATTTCCATTTCACGATTCTCCAAATACGCATCCATGGAGCATTTCCGAAATCTCCTGCTGAATACCGTCAGTCAGGCCAGAACGGAGTATTTCAAGCTCTACGGCTTGCAGGAGGTGCGGGAGGTCAAGCGGGTATCTCTGGCGTTGGCCCGCAGGATTCTCGACGAAACCAGGGCCAGGGTTTCCGCCGGTGTCCTGCCGGCCATGGAAATATTAAATGCCGAATACGGCGTGACGACACGGGAAAGGGAGCTGATTGCCGCCGAGAAAGAGGT
Source organism: Pelobacter propionicus DSM 2379 (assembly GCF_000015045.1). GTDB lineage: Bacteria > Desulfobacterota > Desulfuromonadia > Geobacterales > Pseudopelobacteraceae > Pseudopelobacter > Pseudopelobacter propionicus. The sequence continues at coordinate 2,170,146 of NC_008609.1, read as the reverse complement.
TAACGATCAGGTGGATGTTCTGCGACTGCTCCTGCAGATTTCCGGCAAAGGGGAGATTGTCATCAGCGACACGCCGCGCCGCGCGCCGTATCCGCTGGACCAGGATCAGGCCCTGCGACAGGCTATGGGCCGTCCAGATATCAGGGAACTGCAACGGAGCCTGGACATCAGCGAACTCCAGTCCCGCGTCTTTGGCAACAATATCAAGCCCGATCTCAATTTGAGCCTCTCCGGTTCGCTGGTCGGGCAGGGCCACAGCTACGGCCGCGATATTGGGGATCTGGGAAGCTTTGATTACCCCGCCTGGAGCATCGGTCTGGTCTTCAAATACCCCTTGGGAAACAATGCTGCGGAAAACGACTATCGCAAGAGTCGTCTCAAAAATGCCCAGACCGCCCTGCAGATCCGCAGTCTGGAGGAGAGCGCGAAGAACGAGGTGCTCAGCTTCATCCGCGCCATCGATAGCGCGTTCAAGCAGATCGAGGTCGCTGACCGGGGCAGGGCCTTTGCCGAAGAGCGTCTTCGCGCATTTATGCGCAAGAACAGCGTCGGACTGGCTACCACAAAGGACGTGCTCGAAGTGGAACATGACCTGGCCGATGCCAAGAACAGCCAGATTGCGGCAGCCGTTGCCCATGACAATGCCATTACTCGTTTCCTGCAGGCGACGGGCCAACTACTCGACCAGGAGGGGGTCCGTTTCGTCGAGGGCGACGCTGACCGCCTCTACCTGAATATCTACTGATGCTGCGAATCGGACGTATAGAATACGCCAACTGCACCCCGCTCTTTCATGCCCTGAATGCGCTTTTTCCGGAGAACGACTACCGTTACGTCGGCGGGGTCCCGGCATACCTGAACGGAATGCTGGCGTCGGGAGGGATCGATGTCTGCCCCTCTTCATCGATCACCTTTGCCACCCATTCCGACCAGTACCTGATCATTCCCGATATCTCCATCAGCAGCAGCGGTCCGGTGCTGAGTGTGCTGCTCTTTTCAAAAACGCCCATTGAGGATCTGGATGGCGCACAGGTGCTGCTCAGTTCGGAGTCAGCCACCTCCGTCAACCTGCTGAAAATCCTGCTCCGTATCCGTTACAACTGCCAATGTACCTTCCAGATAACCGATCAGAGCACCCCTGGTGCCATGGGCGGGAACGAGGCGATCCTTCTGATCGGTGACGCGGCTCTGCGCGCGACCATGAGCAGGCACGACATGTTTGTCTACGATCTGGGAGAACTCTGGTACCGGTGGACCGGCACCCCCTTTGTCTTTGCCCTCTGGCTGACCACTCGGGAGGTGGCGGGCAGACGGGGGGATGAGCTGATGAGACTTGCGCGACAGTTGGGCCATGCCAAACAGTATGCGGAAGAACATCTGGAGGAAATCGTTCGCGTATCGCCGGAGCGGGATTGGATGGGGCCTGAGTTGCTTTTGGACTACTGGAGGAACAATATATCCTACGATCTGACGGATCTGCACCTGTCAGGATTGAAACGCTACTTCCGTTTCGCGGCGGAGATCGGCCTGATCGCGCCGGTGCGGGATCTCGCCTTTCTGCCCCTGGATTGATTCCCGTGCCGTGACCATCTCGGGCTGATCATGGCTGGGCGCTGGGGTGGTCGAGCCGAGCAGGTAAAACAAAGGGGGAATTCTCAGCGAATTCCCCCCAGTCGTAACAGGAGTACAGCGTCTTATTTCTTCTTGCCGCCGCCGGACGCCTTCTTGGAAGCCTTCAGCGGGTTGACCTTCAGGTCGTCAACCTTGATCTCGACCTTGACGTGGGTGGCGAAATTGCAGATTCCGTTCTGCCATTTCTTCGCAGGGGCAGGGTAGACAGAGCAGACATTGCCGATGGTGCCTTCCACGATCCGGTCACATCCCTCGCAGTTTTCAACGATTGTCTGGCATGAGCCTTCCTGAAATACACAGCCCTGTTTTCCCCAAAAGGTACACTCGGTACCTGAAAGTACGGTCTGACACTGCATTCTTCTTCCTCCTGAGTTGTTTGCGTAATGAGATAATCAATGTAACAAGTATAAGCTTACAAAGTCAATAGTAAAAATCCTTTGTATATACGGCTCTTTGACTTGACGGAAACTCAAGGCTGTATTACTTTAACACGACTAAAGCTGTCTTCTTACTCAAGGATGGTGAGCCATGACACGTATTTCCTTCGGAACGTCTGGTTGGCGTGGTATTCTCGGCGAGGATTTCACCTTTGACAATGTGCGGGTTGTCGTGCAGGCGATTGCGGACCATATTGCCGCCGCAGGCGAGCAGCAGGGTGGGGTGGTGATCAGTTGCGACACCCGTTTCATGGGCCAGCGCTTTGTCCATGAAGCGGCACGGGTCATGGCGGGGGCGGGCATCACGGCCTTTGTCTGCGAAAGGGATACGCCTACCCCGGTCATCTCCTTAGAGATCCTGCGCCGCAAAACCGCTGGCGGGATTAATTTTACGGCAAGCCACAACCCTCCCGAATACAATGGCGTCAAGTTTTCCCCTTCATGGGGGGGACCTGCTCTTCCCGAAACCACCGGGGACATAGAAAGGCGCGCCAACGACGTGATGGGCAGTCTCTGCCGTCCGTTACCTTCGTTGGAGGACGCCCGGCAGCGCGGTCTACTGGTCTCCATCGATCCACGGGAGGAGTACCTGCGGGAACTGGAGAACAAGGTCGATTTCGACGCCATCAGGAAGCTGGGAAAGGTGGCGCTGAACCCGCTCTACGGCACCGCCCGTGGCTATCTTGACGCCCCCCTGCTCCGCCACGGCGTAGCGTTCCGGATGATCAACGATCGCCCCGACCCCTATTTTGGCGGTCAACCCCCTGAACCGTCGGAAAGTCACATTCCGGACTTCATCGACCTGGTGAAGAACGATCCCGAGATCCGTCTGGGCCTGGCAACGGATGGCGATGCCGACCGCTTCGGCATCCTGGATGCGGACGGCAGCTACATAGAGCCCAACTACATCATCGCGCTTTTGCTGGATTACCTGATCCGCGTCCGCGGCATTGAGGGAGGCGCTGCCCGCAGCGTGGCCACATCCCATCTGGTGGATGCCGTTGCCAGGAAACATGGCGTCGAGCTGCACGAGACGCCGGTGGGCTTCAAGTATGTCGGCGAGTTGATCAGCCAGGACAGGATCGTCATCGGCGGCGAGGAGAGCGCCGGCCTTTCCATCAGGGGGCATGTGCCCGAAAAGGACGGCATCCTTGCCTGCTTCCTGGTGGCGGAAATGGTGGCCCGTGAGGGGAAAACAGTGCGGGAACTGCTTGAACGCCTCTACGGAGAGGTGGGGCGCTTCGTTACCCGCCGGGAGAACCTGCGCCTGTCTCCCGAGCTGGAAAAGAGCTATGCCGCCCGGATCGCCTCACTTCCCGCCCGGATCGCCGGGACGGGGATCCGGGATGTGATCAGGATCGACGGGACCAAACTGCTGCTGGATGATGGCTGCTGGATGCTGTTCCGCAAGTCGGGAACGGAGCCGGTGGTGCGTCTCTATGGAGAGGCGTCGTCGGATGCCCGTCTGGCGGAAGTCATGACCGCTGGCCGCGCCTTTATAGGTAGTTAATTTTATTCGAGTTGTTCGGAGGAAACACCGATGTGGGATTACACACCGATCGTTAAAGATCATTTTCTGAACCCGCGCAACGTTGGGGACATACCCGACGCCGACGCCATAGGTGAAGTGGGCAGTCTGGCATGCGGCGACGCGCTCAAGCTGTATCTCAAGCTGGACGAACACAAGGAACGGATCGTGGACGCCAGGTTCCAGACTTTTGGCTGCGCCAGCGCCATCGCATCCTCGTCTGCCCTGACCGAGATGCTCAAGGGCAAGACCCTGGACGAGGCCCTGGCTATCAGTAATCAGGATATCGCCGAGTTTCTGGGCGGGTTGCCGGAAGAGAAGATGCACTGTTCGGTCATGGGGCAGGAGGCTCTGGAGGTTGCCATAGCAAAGTACCGCGGCGAGCCGATCCCCGCCCATGACAGCGAACATGACCATGGCCATGCCTACCCCGATTATGAGGGGGAGCTGGTCTGCAAGTGTTTCGGCATAACCGATGCCTATCTCAAAAAAGTCATTGAAACAAACAAGCTGACCACTGTTGAGCAGGTGACTAATTTTACCAAGGCTGGTGGAGCCTGCGGCGGCTGCATTTCCAGTATCAAGGAGCTGATTGCCCAAGTGCTGGGCGGGGCAGAAGCCCAACCGCGCAAGCGCCCCGAGAAGCTCTCCAACATGAAGCGGATGCAGATGATCCAGGAGGTGCTGGAGCGCGACATTCGGCCGCTGCTGTGGGCCGATGGCGGCGATCTGGAGCTGATCGATATCGACGGACCAAAGGTTCAGGTGGCCTTCCGCAAGGCGTGTGCCGGCTGCGCATCTTCCGGCAACACGGCGCGCATGGTCGAGCACAAGCTGCGCGACCTGGTGGCCGAGGATATCGTTGTCGAGGAGGTGTCCGCATGAGGGAGATCTATCTGGACAACAATGCCACCACCAAGGTTGACGAAGCGGTCTTCGAGGAGATGCGCCCCTATTTCTGCGAACTGTACGGCAACCCCAGTTCCATGCACTTCTTCGGCGGCCAGGTACAGGGGAAGGTGGTTGAGGCCAGAAACCGCGTTGCCGGCCTGCTGGGTGCCTCTCCCGAGGAGATCATCTTCACAGCCTGCGGAACCGAGAGCGACAATACCGCCATCCGCTCGACCCTGGAGGTTCTTCCCAATCGTCGTCACGTGATCACCTCACGCGTGGAGCACCCGGCGGTGCTGACCCAGTGCCGCAACCTGATCCAGAAGGGGTACCGCGTTACGGAAATCGGCGTGGACGGCGAGGGGCGTCTGAACATGGATGAGTATCGGGCCGCCGTGGACGACGACACCGCCATCGTGTCGCTTATGTGGGCCAACAACGAAACCGGGGTGATCTTCCCGGTGGAGGAGGCCGCCGCCCTGGCCAGGGACAAGGGGGCGCTCTTCCATACCGACGCGGTCCAGGCCGTGGGCAAGATCCCCATCGACATGTCCTCTTCCGTGGTGGACATGCTCTCCATCTCGGGGCATAAGCTGCATGCACCCAAGGGGATCGGTGTGCTGTACGTGCGCCGCGGCACGCCGTTCCGCCCCTTTCTCGTGGGGGGGCATCAGGAGAAGAGCCGCCGCGCCGGCACCGAGAATGCCGCCGCCATCATCGCCCTGGGCAAGGCCTGCGAGCTGGCGGCAGCGCACATGCCGTTCGAGAACAACCAGGTCAAGGCCATGCGTGACCGTCTGCAGGAGTCGCTCCTGGCTGCCATTCCCCACTCCCGTATCAACGGGGGGGGCGCGGAGCGCTTACCCAACACGCTTTCCATCGCCTTCGAGTTCGTGGAAGGGGAGTCCATCCTGATGCTGCTCTCCGAACTGGGCATCTGCGCCTCGTCGGGCAGCGCCTGCACCTCCGGTTCGCTGGAACCGTCCCATGTGCTGCGCGCCATGGGCGTGCCCTTTACCTGCGCCCACGGCTCAATCCGCTTCTCGCTCTCTCGCTATACCACAGAAGCCGAGATCGACGGCGTGATCCGTGAACTGCCCCCCATCATCGAACGCTTGCGGCAGATGTCCCCCTTCGGTCGGGAATTTCTCAAGGCACAGGCCTAGCCGGTCACCACCGCAAACCAGTATCCAGAGAGGGCGGCCCCGTGCCGCCCTTTGTTATGTTGCCGCGCAGCTGGTGTAAGTGGTATACATGGGCGCGTGCCGTCTTCCCGGATAATGTCCTGCCGCGGGTTGGGGAGCGTGTGGGGCATGCATCGTTTTCTCTCCGACCAAGAGCGGTCAGGAGTTGTGGGGCACTGAACCGATACATGAGCCATTGATGCTCAACCCCATGTAATGACTCGTACGTACGCAGTATTTTCCCGCGCTGGCCACCGGCCGGCCGGGTGAAGCGCATCACATAGGTGCCGCGCGTGCCGGTGGCGCAAGGATGGAACCATGCTGACCTATCTGACAAAACGCGTTCTGCTGCTGATACCGCTCATGGTGGGCATAACCCTGATCACCTTCTCCGTGATCCATCTTGCGCCGGGAGAACCGGTGGAGATGCAGATGGCAATGAACCCCAAGGTGGGCAAGGAGGCCCGTGAGCGTCTGAGGGCTTTCTACGGCCTGGACCAGCCGCTGCACGTGCAGTATTTCAGTTGGGTCGGCAAGCTGGCCCGCCTGGACCTGGGACGCTCGTTCTCCTCCGACAGCCGCCCGGTTATCGAAAAGATCAGGGAGCGCCTGCCGGTTACCATCTCCCTGAACATCATCGCCCTGCTGCTGGAGTTCGGGCTGGCCATCCCCATCGGTATCCTGGCCGCCACCCATCGTGATACCCTGCTGGACCGGGGAATAACGGTCTTCGTCTTTGTTGGCTTTGCCGTACCGTCCTTCTGGCTGGCGCTGCTGTTGATGTACTTCTTCGGGGTGAGGCTGAACTGGCTGCCCATATCCGGACTGCATACCCTGGGGAGCGAGGCGTACGGCACCGCCTTCTACCTGTGGGACATGGCCAAGCACCTGGTCATGCCGATCATGGTGGCATCCTTCGGCAGCCTGGCCGGACTGTCGCGCTACATGCGCTCCTCCATGCTGGGGGTCGTCGGCCAGGATTACATCACCACCGCCCGTGCCAAGGGGCTCTCCGAGCGGGTGGTGATCTACCGCCATGCCCTACGCAACGCCCTGCTTCCGTTGATCACCCTGGCCGGTTTCTCCATTCCCGGCCTGATCGGCGGCAGCGTCATCTTCGAGACCATCTTCGCCATCCCCGGCATGGGGCAGCTCTTCTACCAGGGGGTCATGTCCCGCGACTATCCGGTGGTCATGGGTATCCTGGTGATCGGCGCCTTTTTGACCCTGATCGGTAACCTGGTGGCCGATGTCAGCTACGCCCTGGCCGATCCGCGCATCCGGCACGGGGCATAGGGGCGCCCATGACCGACCTGACCAGTTCATACCTGTACGCCGTTGTCTGGCAACGCCTGAAACGCAACCGCCTGGCCCTGGCCGGCGGCTGCGTGGTGCTGCTGCTCTTCGTCGTCTCCCTGCTGGCCCCGTTGATCGTCCCCTCCGACCCCAACGCCATCGATGCCTGGCATGTGCTCTCCCCCCCCTCCTGGCAGCACTGGTTCGGCACCGACGAACTGGGGCGCGACGTACTCAGTCGCATGATCTATGGCAGCCGCATCTCCCTCAAGGTCGGCTTTGTCGCCGTGGGCATCGCCGTCTCCATCGGCACCCTGGTGGGACTGGTCTCCGGCTACTACCGTGGCCTGGTTGACAGCTGCCTGATGCGCATGGTGGACATCATGCTCTGCTTTCCCGCCTTCTTCCTGATCCTGGCGGTGATCACCTTTCTGGAGCCTTCCATCTGGTACATCATGATGGTCATCGGTCTGACCGGCTGGATGGGGGTGGCGCGCATGGTGCGGGCCGAGACCCTCTCCATCCGCGAGATGGACTACATCACGGCGGCCCGCTGCATCGGCTGCTCCGACCTGCGGATCATCTTCCGCCACATCCTGCCCAACACCCTGTCGCCGGTGCTGGTTTCCGCCACCCTGGGGGTGGCCGGCGCCATCCTGACCGAGTCGGCCCTCTCGTTCCTGGGCATCGGCGTCCAGCCCCCCACCCCCAGCTGGGGCAACATCCTCACCTCGGGCAAGGACTACATCGAATTTGCCTGGTGGCTCTCCTTCTTCCCCGGTCTGGCCATCCTGGTGACGGTACTGGCCTACAACCTGCTGGGGGAGGGGATCAGGGACGCCTTCGATCCCCGGGTGAACCGTTGACAGCCGTGGACATCCGGCGCATACACCCCCTGAACAGGCGGGAAGGGCAGGACGGCCCGGTGGTTTACTGGATGAGCCGAGACCAGAGGGCAATGGACAACTGGGCCCTGCTCCATGCCCAGGAACTGGCCTTGGAACGGCGGGCGCCGCTGGTGGTGCTCTTCACTCTGGCCCCTTCCTTCCTGGGAGCGACGCTCCGGCAGTATGGCTTCATGCTGAGGGGGTTGGCGGAGACTGCTCAACTGCTGGCAAAGATGAACATTCCCTTCTACCTGCTGCGGGGGGAGCCGGTGGGACAGCTCTGTTCGTTCGTGGAACGGAATCGGGTCGGCACCGTTGTCACCGACTTCGATCCCCTGCGTGTCAAGCGGGTCTGGCGCGAAGGGGCGGCCCGCTTGTGCGGGGTTCCCTTTTTCGAGGTGGATAGCCACAACATCGTCCCCTGCCGTTTCGTCTCCGATAAACAGGAGTATGGTGCCCACACCCTGCGACCGAAGCTTCGGCGCCTGCTCGCCGACTTCCTGCATGAGTTTCCCCCCCTCATCCCCCATCCCCATGCCTGGCCCGTCCCGTTTCAACCCCTCGATCCCCAAGGCATTCTCTCCGATCTGTACATGGACAGGAGCGTGTCAGAGCTGAGCAATCCCCTGCCGGGAACAAGGGCCGCCGGTGAACGGCTGCGGAGCTTCATCGCCCAGGGTCTTGAAGACTATGGTCTCCGGCGTAACGATCCCTGTTGCGACGGCCAGTCGGAGCTCTCCCCCTGGCTGCACTTCGGCCAGCTCGCTCCCCAGCGGGTGGCCCTGGAAACAGTGCGCACTCTCTCCGGCTCGCCATCCAGCGAGGCGTTTCTGGATGAACTGATCGTGAGAAGGGAGCTGTCGGACAATTTCTGTCTCCATAACCAGGCCTATGACCGTCTGGAGGGATTTCCCGCCTGGGCGCTGAAGACCCTCGGGGAACATCGCCACGACCGGCGCGAGTACCTTTATACGCAGGAACAGTTCCAGGACGCCGAGACCCATGATCCGCTCTGGAATGCGGCCCAGCGTTCCCTGCTGCTGGGCGGGAAGATGCACGGCTACCTGCGCATGTACTGGGCCAAAAAGATCCTGGAGTGGAGCGCCTCGCCGGAAGAGGCGCTGGCGGTCGCCATCCGGTTGAACGACCGCTACAGCCTGGATGGCCGCGACCCCAACGGCTATGCCGGCATCGCCTGGAGCATGGGGGGGGTGCATGACCGCGCCTGGGGTGAACGGCCGGTCTTCGGCAAGATCCGGTACATGAACGACAGGGGGTGCAGACGCAAATTCGACGTCGACGCCTATATCCGGCGCTGGGGAGAGTAGCGCCGTTCCCGTCGAGCATGCCCGGTGGAATAATGCCTGGCCTGAAACGCCTTGGCCCGGGCGTTGCGGACAGGTAAACCCCGAAAGGCTACACCTGCGGGCGGCTTATGGCCAGGCTGCGTTTTTCAACTGATTGATTTAAAACGATATTATTTTTTGGGGTGGGCGCTGCTGCGACAACTTTTACCTTGACTTGCCCGGTTCGCCGTACTAACTTCTGTAAAATTTTCTTGCGCCAGGAGCTGATCCATGTCCCTCGACAAACTGACCGAAGGTCTCACCTTTGACGATGTCCTCCTTATTCCAGCCCACTCTCTGGTTCTCCCCCGCGATGCCAATCTCTCCACGCGGCTCTCCCGTAACATCCAGCTGAACATCCCCCTGGTCAGCGCGGCCATGGACACGGTCACCGAGTCGCGCACCGCCATCTGCATGGCGAGGGAAGGAGGGCTGGGCATCATCCACAAGAACAGCACCATCGCCCAGCAGGCCTTCGAGGTTGACAAGGTCAAGAAGAGTGAATCGGGCATGATCGTGGACCCGATCACCATGCGCCCCAACCAGAAGATCAGCGAGGCGCTGGAGATAATGTCGCGCTACCGCATCTCCGGCGTTCCGATCACCAAGCCCAACGGCAAGCTGGTGGGCATCCTGACCAACCGGGACCTGCGCTTCGAGACCGATTACGATCTGCCGATCTCTGCCCGCATGACCAAGCGCAACCTGGTGACGGTAGCGGTGGGGACGACCCTGGAGCAGGCCAAGGAGCACCTCAAGCACACCCGGGTGGAGAAGCTGTTGGTGGTGGACAACGATCGTTTCCTCAAGGGGCTGATCACCATCAAGGATATCGAGAAAGTCAAGAAGTACCCCAATTCCTGCAAGGACAGCCTGGGGCGCCTGCGTGTGGGCGCCGCGGTGGGCCCCACCGATGACATGGAAGCGCGCATGGATGCGCTGCTCAAGGCCGGGGCCGACGTGATCGTCATCGACACGGCCCACGGCCATTCCCAGGGGGTGATCGAGGCCATCATGCGTGCCAAGTCCACCTTCCCCGGCGTGGAGATCATCGCCGGCAACATCGCCACCGCCGAGGCGGCCGAGGCGCTGATCAAGGCCGGCGCCGACGGCATCAAGGTCGGCATCGGGCCCGGCTCCATCTGTACGACCCGCATGGTGGCCGGCGTGGGCGTGCCGCAGATCACCGCCATCATGGACTGCTCCCGCGTTGCCCACAAGCATGGGGTACCGGTCATCGCCGACGGCGGCATCAAGTACTCCGGCGACCTGCCCAAGGCGATCACCGCCGGCGCCGACTGCGTCATGATCGGATCGCTCTTTGCCGGCACCGAGGAATCGCCGGGCGATACGGTGCTTTACCAGGGGCGCACCTACAAGAGCTACCGCGGCATGGGCTCCATCGGCGCCATGCAGGACGGCAGCAAGGATCGCTACTTCCAGTCCGACGTGGGGGACGATGTCAAGCTGGTTCCCGAGGGGATCGAGGGGATGGTGCCGCAGCGCGGACCGCTCTCGGCCAACATCCACCAGCTCTTGGGGGGGCTCCGCTCCGGCATGGGCTACACCGGTTGCGCCAGCATCGACGAGCTGCAACGGAAGGCGCGCTTCATACGCATCACCGGCGCCGGCCTCAAGGAATCCCACGTGCATGACGTCACCATCACCAAGGAAGCGCCCAACTACAGGGTGGGAAACTGACCCATGAAAACTGACATCCACAGCCAGAAGATCCTGATCCTCGATTTCGGCTCCCAGTACACCCAGCTGATCGCCCGGCGGGTGCGCGAGGCCCACGTGTTCTGCGAACTGCACCCCTTTGACATGGAGATGGCGGCCATCCGCGCCTTCAATCCCTCGGGCATCATCCTGTCCGGCGGCCCCAAATCGGTCTACGAGCCGGGAGCGCCGGCAGTTGCCGAGGAGCTGTTCGAGCTGGGAGTTCCGGTGCTGGGGATCTGCTACGGCATGCAGCTCATGAGCCGCCACTTCGGCGGAGAAGTGGTGCCTGCCGGCAAGCGCGAGTTCGGCCACGCCGAGTTGCTTTGTTCCGGCCAGCCCGGCCAGCTGTTCGACGGCTTCTTCGTGGGGGGGGCGAGCCCGGTCTGGATGAGTCATGGCGACCACGTCTCCCGCGTGCCGGACGGATTCCAGGTGGTGGCCTACACGGAGAACGCCCCGGTCTGCGCCATCCAGGATGTGAGCCGCAACCTGTACGGGGTGCAGTTCCATCCCGAGGTCAACCACACCCCCCGCGGCGACCAGCTGATCGACACCTTTGTGCGTGCCATCTGCGGCTGCACCGGTCACTGGACACCCGGCCAGATCATCGAGGATGCCGTTACCCGCATCCAAGAACAGGTGGGCAGCGAACGGGTGATCCTGGGGCTTTCCGGCGGGGTGGACTCGTCGGTGGCTGCCGCATTGATCCATCGGGCCATTGGCGACCAGCTGACCTGCGTCTTCGTGGACAACGGCCTGCTGCGCCTGGAGGAGGGTGACCAGGTGATGCGCACCTTTGCCGAAAACCTGGGGGTCAAGGTGATCCGGGTCAACGCCGAGGAGCGTTTCCTAAGCGCCCTGGCCGGGGAGAGCGATCCGGAGAAAAAGCGCAAGATCATCGGCAGCCTGTTCGTGGAGATCTTCGACGAGGAGTCCAACCGCATCGAGGACGCCCGCTGGCTGGCCCAGGGGACCATCTACCCGGACGTTATCGAGTCGGCCGGGGCCAAGACCGGCAAGGCCCACAACATCAAGAGCCACCACAACGTGGGCGGGCTTCCGGAGTACATGAAGCTCAAGCTCCTGGAACCGCTGCGCGAACTGTTCAAGGACGAGGTGCGCGCCATCGGCGAGGAGCTGGGGCTCCCCCATCAGATGGTCTGGCGCCACCCTTTCCCCGGGCCGGGACTGGCCGTGCGCATCCTGGGAGAGGTGAAGAAGGAGTACGCCGACATCCTTCGCAGGGCGGATGCCATCTTCATCGAGGAGCTCTACTCCTCCGACCATTACCACAAGATCAGCCAGGCTTTTGCCGTGTTCCTGCCGGTGAAGAGCGTGGGGGTCATGGGCGACGGCCGCACCTACGAGTATGTGGTGGCCCTGCGGGCGGTGGAAACCAAAGACTTCATGACCGCCAGCTGGTACCCGCTCCCCTACGAAGACATGGCCCGCATCAGTGCTAGGATCATCAACGAGGTCAAGGGGGTCAACCGGGTGGTGTACGACATCTCCAGCAAGCCGCCCGCCACCATCGAGTGGGAGTGATTCAGGGCGTATCCAGCGCCATTGGGCTGACTGTATCTATGAATGGCGCCGCGGATCTGTGAAAAACGCGCCGTACGCTAGAATTGGCGGATCATGTATCACACACAAGGAGGGCATCGGTTTGGCATCCATTACCTTTGAAGAAATCATGTTCACGGTCATGTCGGCTACCCAGGACACGTTCAAGAGCTACATGAACATCGACCTGCTGGCCGGCAAGGTGGAGAGGCGCGTCGACCCGGTTGATTCCGATGTCACCGGTATCGTCGGCATAGCCGGTGACCGGGTCGGCTACATCATCATCGCCACGGACAAGAAGTCGGCCCAGATCGTGGCCAAGGAACTCCTGATGGTTGACGAGGCGGAAGACGAGTGTATCCGCGATGCCGTGGGAGAGTTGGCCAACAACATTGCCGGTGCCTTCAAGACCAAGTATCACGAGCAGTACGGCAGTGTCGCCCTGGGGCTCCCCCTGGTGATCTCGGGACAGCTGCGCGCCATCTCGGAACCACCCGAGGAAAACGAGGTAACCAGCATCAACGTCCAATGCAAGGGGGTCACCATCCCCTTCAGGAACGCCGAAGGCACCATAGATCTGAAGATCATGGTCTACATGTAAGCGGAAGGGCGGTGAATCGGCGTGGATGATCTGCTGGAACGATACGGGATCCTGCTGCGGGAGGTTGACAGCTGGTTCGCCGCCTGCCTGGACAGGCACGGCGACCTGATCGCCTGCAACAGGGGCTGTTCCTCCTGCTGCCGTGGCCTGTTCGACATCACCCTGCTGGATGCCCTCTATCTGCGACAAGGCTTCGACCTTTTGCCGGACAGGGTGAAGCTCGACATCCGCCGCAAGGCGCTCTCCCGCCTCCACGGCATCGAAGAGCGCTGGCCCCGGTTCAGTGAACCCTGGCTGCTCAACCCGATCCCCGAGGAAGAGTGGGACGGCATCATGCCCGAAGATGACGAGACCCCCTGCGTGCTGCTCTCCGAGCAGGGGGTCTGCCTGGTCTACGAGCACCGTCCCATGACCTGCCGCCTGAACGGAATCCCCCTGATCGACAGCTCGGGTGAGGAACTCTTCGACGACTGGTGCACGATGAATTTCATCGACCAAGACCCCCGCAGCCTGCCGGACCTGCGCCACCCCTTCAAGGAACTGTTTGCCCAAGAGCTGCTGCTGTTCCGGGAAATGACCACCAGGATCCTGGGAACAGCGCATAACGAGATCGACACCCTGATTCCTGCCGCGCTCTGCATGGATGCTGAAATGATCGCCCATCTCTGCCAAGGGGAGCACAGGGGCCGTACGACACGCTGATTTTGTCCTCCCATACCGGTACGATAGGCCGCCTCCCCGCTGACGGCGCTGTAACTGCCAGAAATACTTTGACAAAACCGTTTTGATTCCAGTACTATGACGAATCTTTTTCCCACAAGGACGACCGGATGCAAGCTGCACTGAATATCATCGGCGACGATTTGAAGCGAGTCGAACAGCAATTCCGCACGGACCTGGAGTCCGATGTTCCCCTGATCCGCAAGGTTGGCGAGTACGTGCTCTCCAGCGGCGGCAAACGCGTCAGGCCGGCACTGCTGCTTTTGGCTGCTCGCCTGTGCGACTACCAGGGAGACAAGGCCGTTCCCCTGGCCAGCGTCATAGAGTTCATCCACACCGCCACCCTGCTCCACGACGACGTTGTGGACAGCGCCACCCTGCGGCGCGGCCTGGCCTCGGCCAACACCCTCTGGGGCAATGAAGCCTCCGTGCTGGTGGGCGACTTCCTCTTCTCCAAATCCTTCTCCCTGATGGTTGCGGTCGGCAGCTTGGATATCCTCAAGGTGCTCTCCGACGCGACCACGGTGATCGCCGAGGGCGAGGTCATGCAGCTGCTCTGCACCGGCGAACTGGAGCTGACCGAGGAGCGCTACATCGATGTGGTACGCTCCAAGACCGCCATTCTCATGTCCGCGGCCTGCGAGGCCGGGGCGATTCTGGGGGGAGCGGCGCCGGAGCGGCGCCAGGCACTCTCCGATTTCGGCATGAATCTGGGCATCGCTTTCCAGCTCATGGACGACACGCTGGACTACATCGCCACCGAAGAGGAGTTCGGCAAGAGCATCGGCCACGACCTGGAGGAGGGGAAGATCACCATGCCCCTGATCCATGTCCTGCGTCACTGCACTCCCTCGGAGCGCGACCAGATCGCGACAGTTGTTGAAAAGGACGAGATGACCCTGGACGAATTCCGCCAGGTGTCGGGGCTGGTGCAGCGCTACGGCGGCATCGACTATACCGTGGATGCCGCGCGGCGCTACATCCAGGGCTGCGCTGACTCGTTGAGCCTGTTCGCTTCCGGCCCGGTGGCGGATGCGCTGCTGGATCTGGCCGGGTATGTGGTTACCCGCAGCAAGTGAGAAACCCGGTTCGCCACGGGGAGGGTGCATGAAGAAACGTCTCTGTCTGCTGGCGCTGGCAATCCTGGCCGCGCTGACCATGGCCTGCCAGCGGAACGAACAGGGGATCGAAGGAGCTGCTTTCACGGCCGCCGAAAACAGGCCCGCCCCGGAGATCGTTGTCAGCGACTTAAACGGCGGCAGCCTGCGGCTCTCCCAGCTGAAGGGGAAGGTGGTGCTGCTTAACTTCTGGGCCACCTGGTGCCCCCCCTGCCGGGAAGAGATCCCCTCCATGATGAGGCTCAACGCCTCCATGGCCGGCAAGCCGTTCCAGATGGTTGCCGTCTCCCTGGACGAGGGGGGCAAAACGGCCATAGAGGAGTTCTTTCGCGCTCACGGCTTTCTGCTGCCGGCCTACACCGACGCCCAGGGCAAGGCTGCCAGCGTCTACGGCGTCAGCGGCGTTCCGGAGACCTTTGTCATCGACAAAAGCGGCATCGTCGTCAAAAAGATCATCGGTCCCCTTGCCTGGGATGCTCCCGATACAATTGCCTTTCTTGAGGACCTGATGAAGAAGTAGGGGGGTGTGCGCTGACCATGATCCATACCCAGGACGTAACCTATGCCGGCGCGTTCGTCGCCGGCCTGCTCTCCTTTCTCTCCCCCTGCGTCCTGCCACTGATTCCCTCGTACATCACCTACATCACCGGACTCTCCTTCGCCGATCTCCAGGAGCAGCATCCCTCGCACCTGGTGCGCAGAAAAACCTTTCTTCACTCCATCTGCTTCATCATAGGCTTTACCGCGGTATTCGTCCTCCTGGGCGCCTCGGCCACCATGATCGGTTCCCTGCTGCAGCAGCATGCCGCCGCCATCCGGAAGATCGGCGGCCTGCTGATCTTCCTTTTCGGTGCCCATGTCACCGGTCTGGTGCCGCTCAGGCTGCTGCTGGGGGAGAAACGCATCAGCGTGCGCAACAAGCCCGCAGGCTACGCGGGGAGCTTCCTGGTCGGCCTGGTGTTCGCCGCCGGCTGGACCCCCTGCATCGGCCCGATCCTGGCATCCATCCTGATGGTTGCGGCCAACGAGGCGAGGGTTGCCCAGGGGATCATCCTGCTCTTGCTCTACTCCCTGGGGCTGGGCATCCCGTTTCTGCTCTCTTCCCTGGCGCTGCACCAGTTCCTCTCCCTCTTCAACCGCTTCAAGCGTTTCATCCGTCTGTTTGAAATCATAACCGGAGTCTTTCTCATGCTGATCGGAATCCTGCTCTTCTCCAACTGGCTCTCGCGCCTGTCCGGCTATGCCTCATACCTGTTCGGGGGGGTGTAGATGAACGTGCATCGCTCCCGTCATTCCATCCAGTTCTCCGTGGCTGACCTGGCGGTAACCGAGGCGTTCTACGCCGGAATCCTGGAACTCCCGGTGCAGCGCTCCTTCACCACCCCCGGCGCGCCGGATCACCTCATGCTGGACATGGGGGAGATCACCGTCATCTTCGTGGACGAGAGCGACGTTATCAGGGCCCATCCGGTGCTGGAGCAGCGCCTGGGCATGTTCCCCCGCGGCATCGGTGCGACCCTGCATTTCAGTGTCAAGGATATCGAGGGAATCAACGACGCCATCCTGGAGGAGGATCTGGAGATCCTCTACCCCCTGGAACTCAAGCCGTACGGCGTCAAGGAACTCTGGTGCTTCGACCCGGACGGGTACCTGATCGTGCTGGACGAACCGGTCGCCTTACGGCCATAGGCGCTGGGTAGTACCCCTGTATGGTTCCGTCTTGCGCGGATTAGGGTAGAACACTGCTTCAATCCCCAATGAGGAGGATATGGCGTGGATGCTTCACGGAACAGTGGCTGCTCATCGCCGAAACAGCTGATGCACAGCATCCTGCAGGCGATTCCCGACCTGATCTCCGTGGTCGATACTGATTTCAAGATCGTCTACAGCAACTGGAGGGGAGGGCATGAGTATGCCGCTCCCAACCGGCGCAAGCAGAACAGGCACTGCTATGAGGTCTATTATCCCGATCTGAACGGCCGCTGCGACCCCTGCCATCTGGTGCAGGTATTCGAAACCGGCATGAGCATCGTCGCCGAGAAATTCAATCCCAGGGTCGGCTATCTGGAGATTCACGCCTTCCCCATTTTCGATGCATCCGGCACTGTGGTCATGGCCGGCGAATACCTGCGCAACATATCCGACCGCAAGCATGCCGAAGACGCCCTTCGCGGGGCAAACCAGATGCTGGAAGCGCTGGTCAACGCATCGCCGCCTGCCATACTCACCCTGGACCTGGACCTGAACCTGACTCTCTGGAACCCGGCTGCCGAGCGGATGTTTGGCTGGAAGATAGACGAGGTGCTCGGCAAATCCTATCCCATCGTCTCCATCGAACTGATGGAGGAACTCAAGGAGAATATCCGCCGCCTGAACCGGGGGGAGGAGCGTCAATCCATGGAGACGAGGCGGCTGCACCGGGATGGCCATTTCATCGACGTCAGCCTGTCAACGGCCCCCATGCTGAACAGCGAGGGGGGCACCATCGGGTACGTGGCGATCATGGCCGATATCAGCGAGCGCAAGCAGGCGCAGCAGGCGCTCAGGGAATCCGAGGCCAATTACCGCGCCATTTTCGATGCGGCCAATGACGCCACCTTCGTGTTCGACGTGGAAACCGGCGCCATGCTGGATGTCAACCTGAAGATGTGCCAGATGTACGGCTACCTGCGCGAGGAGGTTTTGCTGCTCAACGTGGAACAGTTGAGCGCCGGATTCCCCCCCTATACTTTCCAGGATTTGATGAAACTGATCTGGAAGACCAAGAGAGACCAGTCCCACCTGTTCGAATGGCTGGCCAAGGACAGGTCCGGACGCCTCTTCTGGGTCGAGGTGAACATGAAAGGAGCCGTGATCGGGGGGGAGTACAAGGTCCTGGCGGTGGTGCGTGACATATCGGCGCGAAAGGCCGCCGAAGAGGAGAACAGGATCATGCAGGAGCGCCTCCTCCAGGCCAACAAGATGGCGGCGATCGGCACCCTGGCCTCGGGAATCGCCCACGAGATCAACAATCCCAACAACTATATCCTCTCCAATGCCCAGTTCCTGAGCGACATTTGGCCCGAGATCAACCGGGTTCTCACCCGCTACGCCGAGGAGAACGGCGAATTCTTCCTGGGCAAGCTGGGCTACGGCGAGGCGGCGGCCATGATCCCCAAAATGCTCACCGGTCTTACGGAAGGGGCCTACCGTATCAAGGGGATCGTCACCGGTCTGAAGGATTTCGCGCGTCAGGAAAAGACCCGTCTCGACAAGCCGGTGGACATCAACAAGGTCATCGAGGCGGCGCTCTCCATGCTGCACAACAAGATCAAGCAGCACACCGACAATTTCAGCTGCAGCCTGGACAAGGCGCTTCCGCCGGTCAGGGGGCGTTTCCGCCAGCTGGAACAGGTGATTGTCAACCTGACCATGAACGCCCTTGAGTCGCTTCCCTCCCGGGACCGGGCGGTTTCCATCCAGACCTCCTATTCCCAGTACCTGGAACAGATCACCATCAGGGTCGAGGATCAGGGGATCGGCATGACCGAGGAGGTGCAGAAGGCCATTTTCGATCCCTTTTTCACCACCAAGCTGGACCGGGGCGGAACCGGCCTGGGGCTTTCCATCAACTTCACCATTGTCAAAGAGCACAACGGCATCATCGAGTGCGATTCCAGTCCGGGGAAGGGCACCGTGTTTTATGTCAGAATACCGGCCCTGCGTTTCGAACCTGAGGAGAACGGGTTACCATGACCGACGGCGCCACCTTCACCATCCTGATCGTGGATGACGAGCAGCACATCCTGTTTTCTTCCGAATCCCTGCTCCGTTTTGCCGGTTTCAGGGAGATACGCACCCTGGATGACAGCCGACGGGTACTGTCGCTGCTGGAAAAGGAGACGATCGACCTGATCGTCCTGGACCTGTTCATGCCGTATGTGTCCGGCAGGGAGCTGCTGACCCTGCTCAGCCGCGATTATCCCCACATTCCGGTGATTGTCATGACCGCGGCCGACGAGGTCGATATTGCCGTCGACTGCATGAAGGGGGGTGCCTTCGACTACCTGGTGAAGCCGGTGGAGAATGCCCGCCTGGTCTCCTGTGTGAAGAGGGCGCTGGAGATCAGCAGTCTGAAGAACCAAGTGTCCCAACTGCGAGAGCACCTGCTCAGTAACCGCATCGAGAATCCCGGCGCCTTTTCCGCCCTGGTCTCGGTTAGTCCAAAGATGTCGGCCATCTTCCAGTACTGCGAGGTCATCGCCAGATCGCGGCAGCCGGTGATCATCAACGGCGAGACCGGCACCGGCAAGGAGCTGATCGCCAAGGCGATCCACACGGCAAGTGGGCTCAAGGGGAAATTCGTGCCGGTCAACGCTGCCGGTCTGGACGACAACATGTTTTCCGACACCCTCTTCGGCCACAAGAAGGGGGCCTTTACCGGCGCGGACCAGGCCCGGGCCGGCCTGATAGCCCAGGCCTCGGGCGGGACCCTGTTTCTGGACGAGATCGGTGACCTGCACGAGGTATCCCAGGTCAAGCTCCTGCGCCTGCTCCAGGAACAGGAGTACTACCAGGTCGGTTCCGACATGCCGCTGGTCAGCGATGCCCGCGTCATCGTGGCAACCAACAGGGATCTCCGGGAACTGACCGCGACGGGGAAGTTCCGCAACGACCTCTACTTCAGGCTCTGCACCCATCAGGTTCAACTTCCCCCCCTGCGGAAGCGTGCGGAGGATATTTCGGTGCTTTTGAACCATTTTCTGGAGGAGTCGGCACAGGAGCTGAAAAAGAAGAAGCCGTCCTACCCCCCGGAACTGGTCACCCTCCTCTCCCTGTATGATTTTCCCGGCAACGTGCGCGAGATGAAGGCGCTCATCTTCGACGCCGTGGCCCGCCACGGCAGCGGCGTCCTCTCCCTGGAGCGCTTCAGGGAGCACATTGGAATCCGCTCTGCACCGCCGGCCTCCGCTTCCCTTCCGGTAAAGGGTGTGGTGGACGGGTTGCGGCAGGCGCTGGACAGGCTTCCCACGGTGCGCGAGGTGGAGGAGTACCTGGTGGACGAAGCCATGAAGCTTGCCAACGGCAATCAGGGGATTGCCGCCTCACTGCTGGGATTCACCCGCCAGACCCTGAACAAGCGCCTGCGCAAGAACAGGGAAAACCTCCCCTGAACCCACCGGTCATATCCCCGTTGCATCATCTCGGTTCTCTGCGCCTGCCATGGCCGGGGGGGATGAAACTTTTTTTACACCTGTCACCATTGACGACACCGTCGCCCATTCCACTCCTGGCCCGCTTTCCTCTCCGCTCGAGCCGTTTTGTCCTCCCATCCTGTAAGTTTTTTTTCACCCCTCTCTGTTTTATGTGACGACAACTCGTTTTAACTGACTGTTTTGCCTGACAATTTATTTATGCCCTGCGGCATGATCTCTGCAATCCATGGGCGTCACCTTTGGCGTGCCACTCCGTACGACCAGCCAGGCCGCATCACATTTGTGAAGGAAAGGGGGGATGGGTTCCTTTGAATGTACGTGCTGTCAGCGGTGGGAAATGAGCCGTGAGCGTGGCGCGACAATCCGGATAACGAACCATACCGACGAGGAGGAAACAGACCATGGCATTGGCTGAACAGGTATACAACTTTTATATCCCCGCAATAACGAAGATGGGTATCGGCGCTGTAAAGGAACTGGGACCTTGCGCTCAGTTTCTCAAGGGTACCAAAGCGCTGCTCGTTACCGATAAGGGCATGGCGGATCTTGGCGTTGCCGATCGGATGAAACAACTGCTCGAGGTTGACGGTGTCCAGTGTGTCATTTTCAGTGGTGCGGAACCAAACCCCACCGATCTGAACGTGCGGGCCGGGATCAAGGTGTATCGCGAAAACAACTGTGACATGCTCGTGAGCCTTGGTGGGGGCAGTTCCCATGACTGCGCCAAAGGGATCGGAATTGTTGCCACAAATGACGGTGATATCCGTGATTTCGCCGGAGTTGATACCTTCAAGAATGCGCTGCCCCCCTTTATTGCCATCAACACCACCGCCGGCACCGCCAGTGAGATGACATCGTTTGCCGTCATTACCAACAGCGATATTCATGTGAAGATGATCTTTGCCAGCCCCAGGATTACCGCCACCATCGCAATCAACGATCCGGCCCTGATGGTCGGCCTCCCTGCGCCATTGACCGCCTCAACCGGCATGGACGCACTCACCCATGCGGTGGAGGCGTATGTGGCGGCTCTCGCGAACCCGGTCACCGATGCCTGCGCCATTGCGGCCATCAAGCTTATCGCGGAATATCTTCCCCAGGCCGTTGCCAACGGCAGCAACCTTGAGGCCCGGGACAAGATGGCGTACGCCGAATATCTGGCAGGCATGGCATTCAGCAACGCCGGCATCGGCATCGTTCATGCCATGGCGCATCAGCCGGGCGCCCTGCTCAACAAGCCCCACGGCGTCTGCAACGCTATCCTGCTCCCCCACGGTTGCAGTTTCAACCTGATCGCCTGTCCCCAGCGCTACGCCGATATCGCCCAGGCCATGGGGGTGGACACCACCGGACTGATGCCCATGGAGGCTGCCGAGAGGGGCGTGGAAGCCATCCGCAAACTCTCCGCCGCGGTGGGTATCCCCGCCGGTCTCTCGGAAATCGGTGTCAAGACGAGCGACATTCCCACACTGGCCGAAAACGCCATCAAGGACATCTGCTGTCTCTTCAATCCCCGCACCATAAAGCTGGACGACCTGACCAGGCTGTACACCGAGGCGATGTAAGGCGCGCGTCAGGTGGCCCTTCCCCCTTTCCCTCCCCTCATCGGGATGGGGGAAAGGGGGAAGGGCAGGGGATATGGCGGGAGCAGATGACAGTCGCGCAGGAGTGCCCCGCGCCCCTGCAATGGAATGAAAAGGGGATTCATCAGCGTCACTACCATTACATAACGATGAGATTACTGGGGAGGTGTATCCATGAAGAAGATGTTCGTTTCCGCGCTGCTGTGTGCGCTGCTGGTCGTGCCTCAGATCGCATTGGCAGTGAACTCGCGGGATTACATTCCGCTACCGCCCGACACGTTCCTCTTTTGCACCTATTTCAAACACATATCCGCAACTTCGTACTATGCGAACGGCAAGAAGGTGAGCAATGATTTCAATCTCACCGAAAATCTCGGCATTCTCAGGCCGGTGTACTACATGGATATCGGCAAGGCGCTCTACGGCGACGGCGGGTTCCGCATCGACCCCCAGGCGCTGATCCCCTTCGGCGAAGCCAACCTGGATGGCGCGGCCGTGGGCAACGCGGATATTTCCACGACGGGATTCGCCGATCCGACCGTTTTCGCGACCTTCTGGTTCGTCAACGATCCCAAGAACAAGTTGTGGGCCGGCTTCAGCCCCTACATAACCATGCCCCTGGGCGATTACGACCGGCACAAGGCGCTCAACCTGGGGAACAACCGCTGGGCGATCAAGCCGGAACTGGGCGTCGTCAAGGGTTTCGGGGAGAGGACCTACCTGGACATGATCGTCAATGGCGAGTTCTATACGGAAAACGAGAAGATCAATCTCAAGCAGGATCCGGTCTTCGGGGCTGAGGTTCATCTGAGCTACGACATCACCAAGCAGTGGTACGCCTCGGTGGACTATTTCTACAGTTATGGCGGCGAGACGAAGCAAAACGGCGAGTGGCAGAACAACAAGGTCAACAGCCACGGCCTCGGTCTCTCGCTGTTCTGGATGATCGGAAGCAACAACCAGCTGATGGTTGAATACCGTGATGACTTCTCGGTAAGGAACGGGCCGGGCACCAATACCTTTGGCGCCCGTTGGGCATACTTCTTTTGACCTCCGGCTGTCGCTCTGTGAAACAGATTTGACCGATTCAGGGGAAGGTGATGTAGGTTTCCGTCCTGCGTCCCGGCTCCTGGTGATGTCACTCCGCCAGAAAGGGGCGGCTGTCGTCGCTCAAATTCACATCAGATTCTGTTGCTGTTTCTCCGGATGCTCATGCGTTCGGACTCCCTGATCGGTTCATGGAGCGGGAACCGGGGGCTTTTCTGCGGCGTTCCGACTACGGGCACACCTTCAGGGTTAACGGGTTATGCGTCTTCCTTGATCCTTCGCGCCACGCGCTTGATAGTGAGTGTTCCACGCCCCTGAAGGGGAAGGGAAAATTGTTCCCCTGCATGATGTTAGCGTTGAATCCATGGCGAAGAACGTCTACCATGCTTGGCAATAATCTTCTTTGACGTTGGTGCGTGATGCGACTTTCCCGCTCCCCCTATATTCTGCTGGTGCTGAGCTCCCTGATCTGGTCCGGAAATTTCGTGGTGGGGAGAGGACTGCGGGGCGCCGTTCCCCCCATTTCACTGGCATTCTGGCGCTGGGCCGTGGCGCTTGCCATCCTGCTCCCCCTTTCCTGGCCCATCCTGCGCCGGCAATGGCCGCTTCTTCGGCGCAACTGGAGGCTCCTCGCCCTGAACGGGCTTTTGGGGGTGGCCGGCTTCAACACCCTGCTCTACATCGCCCTCCAGTCGACAACCGCAACCAATGCGCTCCTGATTGACTCCACCATCCCGGTTTTCATTGCATTGCTCTCATGGCTCTTCGGCGAGGGCGCCCTGACCCGGCGCCAGCTGCTGGGGGTGCTGGTCTCCCTGGCAGGGGTCATTACCATCATCTGCCGGGCCGATGTGCGCTCGCTTGTGTCGTTCCAGGCCAACCGGGGCGATCTGTGGGTGCTGCTGGCGGTCGTCTGCTGGGCGCTCTACACGGTGCTGCTGCGGCGATTGCCGGACGGCGCCCATCCCTTGGGCGTCCTGACCGTCATGGTCATGGTCGGTCTTTTGGGGTTGGCTCCATTCTATTTCTGGGAACTGGGGCAGGGGGGGAGGGTGCTGCTGACCGCCCCGGTAGTGGTCGGTCTGGCCTATGTGGGGCTGTTCGCCTCGGTGCTGGCGTTCATCATGTGGAACCGGGCGGTGGTGCAGGTGGGCGCTAACAGGGCCGGCCTGTTCGTGCACCTCATGCCGCTGTTCGGCACGATCCTCTCGGTCCTGTTTCTGGGCGAGTCGTTCCACCTCTTCCATCTGTCCGGCATGGCGCTGATCTTCTCCGGCATCTACCTGACAACCAGCGGATGAAACAGGTCGGAATCGGGCGTACCCCTTGACATCGAACCCCCCTCGTTTCTTGTAGATTATCCCCGGTATCCCTTCTGTCACTGCTGTAAAAAACAGTTTGTATCATACTTAAATTGCACTGTTTCTGATTGTTGCAGGGGGGTGAGGCTGTCAGGGACGCGCCAAAGCACGCTCCATACGCCCCAGCGCCTCCTCCAGCAGGGGGCGGGGGCAGCCGAAGTTCAGGCGCACGAAGCCGGGGGCTCCAAAGGGGGCTCCGTCGGAGAGCCCCACCCCGGCCTGCTCGAAGAAGCGTGCCGGATGGTCGATCCCGCTTTTGCGGGCATCGATCCAGGCCAGGTAGGTGGCCTCCACCGGCGTGACTGACAGGCCGGGCATGCGCCCCACCGCCCGGATCACCAGGTCCCGGTTGTCCCGCAGGTAGTCGATCAGCGCCAGGCGCCATTCCCCACCATGGCGGTAGGCAGCCTCGGTTGCGGTGTAGCCGAGGCTGTTCACGTGGGGAACGATCCCCGCTTTGGCCTTCCTGAAGCTGTCGCGCAACCCCTGGTCCGGGATGATGGCGAAGGAACAGCCCAGGCCGGGGATGTTGAAGGTCTTGCTGGGGGCCATCAGGGTGATGGTGCGTCTGGCCGCGTCCGGGGAGAGGGTGGCCAGGGGGAGGTGGCATTTCTCTTGATCAAGGACCAGGCCGGCGTGGATCTCGTCGGAGCCGATGACCAGATTGTGGCGTTTGGCCAGATCCGCGAAGCCGAGCAGCTCCTCCCTCGTCCAGCAGCGCCCCACCGGGTTGTGGGGGGAGCAGAGCAGCAGCAGTCGGCTGCGGGGGGTGATGGCCCGCTCCAGCTCATCCCTGTCAGCCTCCCAGCGCGTGCCCCGGAGAACCAGCGGAACCGTGACCAGGTTGCGGCGGGAGAGGGATGGGGCCGACAGGAAGGGGGGGTAGACCGGGGTGAGGGTGACCACGTCGTCACCAATCTCTCCCACGGCCCGGCAGAGCACGTTCAGGCCGCAGACCAAGCCGGGGAGCCAAACAATCCACTCCGCCTCGATCCTCCAGTGGAAGTCGCGCTCCAGGTGCTCCATGACCGCATCGGTCACCCCCTGCCAGGGGCGGGTGTAGCCGAAGAGACCGTGGTCCACCCGCTCGTGCAGGGCCCGGATGATTGCCGGGGGGGAGCGGAAGTCCATATCCGCCACCCAGAGCGGGATGATGTCGCGCCCCTTGTACCTGTCCCACTTCTCGCTGCCGCTGTTGCTCCGGTCGACGATGCTGTCGAAATCGAATGGGGAATCGGCCATTGCCGCTCCCCCGTCAGGGCCTGCCCGACGGCTGCCACGGCTCGTCGTAGCGGTTGTGCCTGACCTTGTGGCAGGGGAGTTCGTCCGCCCCCAGCGGTTTGCGCTGTTCGGCGGGAAGGCCGATGCTGACCATGGACAGGACCCTGAGATGCTCCGGCAGGCCCAGGATCTTCCGGATGTACTCTTCCGCCGTGGCGGTGGTGTCATGGGGACGCTTGCGGATCTGGATCCAGCAGCTCCCCAGCCCCCGTGACTGGGCGGTCATCTGCACGAGTATGGAGGCGATGGAGCAGTCCTCCACCCACACGTCGCTCTTCCTGGCGTCGGCGCAGACCACGATGCCCAACTGGGCCTGTTTCAGAAAGTCGGAGCCGTGCTCCTTGGCCCGGGAGAGTTGTACCAGCTGGTCGCGATCGTCAACCACGATGAATTCCCAGGGGTTGATGTTTCGCGAGGAGGGCGCGCGCAGCAGCGCCTCGATCAGCAGGTCGACGGTTGCGCGGTCTATGGGTTCATCGGTATAGCAGCGGATGCTGCGGCGTTTGCGGAGCAGTTCGATCATGGTTCATACCTCCTGAAATGACGCAATGATACAGGAAACCGGAGGGGAGCTGAAACGGAAAAACGCTTCGGAAGCGGCTCCTGACGAGAAATCGTTTCCGGCTCGCGCAACTATTTGGTTGATGCCCCGAATCTCAGGATGGTATACCTACGCAGAAATCGGCTTCCATGGGGGTACTCATGCTACAGAAGAATCTCCTGGTACACCTGAAGAGCGATGTGGCCTCTTTCTCCATACAGGCGCGCCACCTGGAGCGCATACGCCAGGCCTTTCCCGGTGTCAACCTGCTGGAGGCCGGCGGGAGGGATGAACTGCGCCATCTGCTGGGCGAGGCGGACTGGCTCTTGACCTGGCAGTTCAGGGCCGACCGCTATGAACTGCTGCCCCGACTGGAGGCGGTATTCACCCCGGCAGCCGGGAGAGACTGGGTCCCCGCCGATCCATCCGGCAGGGTCAGGAACTTTTACGGCAGGTTCCACGGCCGCATCATGCGCGAGAGCCTGCTGGCCATGATGCTCTATTTCAACCGCCGCCTGGGGCACTGCCGTGAGAACCAGAATAACCGGCTCTGGGACCGCAACGCCCTGGATGGCAGCTCTTCGCTCTTCAGCCAGCAGATACTGATCATAGGCTACGGCGCCATCGGCCGCCAGATGGCGGAGCTGATCCGGGCCTTTGGTGCACGCATCACCGGGGTCAAGCGCAGCAGGGAGGGATTCGAGAACGATCCCTTTGCCCAGCGGGTGGTGACCTTCGACAGCCTGGAAGATGAGCTCCCCCTGGCGGACCACGTGGTGCTGATGCTCCCCGGCGGCCCCCGGACCGAGGATCTGTTCACCCAGCGTCATTTCCAGTTGATGAAACCGGGCTCGTATCTGTACAATCTCGGCCGGGGCAGCTGCTATCGCGAGGAGCATCTGATCAGCGCCCTGCGGGACGGCCCCCTGGCGGGAGCCGGGTTGGACGTGTTCCGCGAGGAACCGCTCCCCCCTTCCTCGCCGCTCTGGAGGCTTCCCAATGTGCTGATCACGCCCCACGCCAGCGCCATCAGCCGCGAGTATCTGGATCTGTACCTGGAGGAGTGGATCGGCATTGTCTGGGAAACCTGGGGAGAATGATCCGGGGCGAACGCAGTACGGCTCCACCTGCCGCATCCAGGTTCGAAACCGTTTTTTTTATATCACACGAGAGAGGTAGTGATCACCAATGACACAGAATCACTTTGGACCAACCAGACTCGACGCAGCGCTTGTTCCGCTGATTGCCCAAAAATGGGGTACGCCGGTGTATCTGCACGACCGGGCATTCATCGAACAGAGCTGCGACCAGCTGCTGAACATGCCCAACGCCTTTGGCCTGCACGTGCGCTATGCCATGAAGGCCAATTCCGACCGGACCGTCCTGCGCGTGGTGACCGGCAAGGGGCTTGACCTGGACTGCTCGTCCGTGGACGAGGCTGCCCGGGCCCATAGCGCCGGCATCCCCTATGACCGCATGATGCTGACCACCCAGGAGGTCCCTCTTGGCCAGGAGCGGGAGGAACTGGAAGGAATGATCCGCAACGGCCTAAAATACAACGTCTGTTCCCTGACCCAGTACCGGCTGATCGCCGACTTCGCCAAACAGGCTGGCATCGATCTCTCCATCCGTGTGCACCCCGGCGCCTCCGGCGGTGGGGAGAGCCAGACCAGGGATACGGGGAGCGAATACTCCTGCTTCGGCGTGCACCTGAACGACATTCCCACGGTGGTGGAGATGGCCCGGGATAAGGGGCTGCGCTTCACCCAGGTGCACGTGCACATCGGCTCGGGCGGCGATCCCGAGAAGTGGCGGGAGAATATCGACCGCGAGCTGGGCTTCGTGCGCTCCTACTTCCCCGATGCGGGTACGGTAAGCTTCGGCGGCGGCCTGAAGGTTGCCAGGATGCCGGGGGAAAAACAGGCCGATATCAACGAGCTGGGAACCTACGCCGCGGCCAGGCTGAAGGAGTTCAAGGAGCAGACCGGCCGGGCGCTCAGGATGGAGATCGAGCCCGGGACCTTCGTGGTGGCCAATTCCGGCTATATCATCACCCGGGTCATGGACAAGAAACTGACCAACGAGATGAACTTCCTGTTGGTGGACGGCGGCATGGAACTCTTGTCCCGGCCGCTCCTGTACGGTTCCGAGCATCCCATCTCCATCGTGGGGCAGGACGGGACCCTGCGCTCCAGCGAGTATGACAGCTACTCCGTCGGCACTGCCACACCCTATGGCATCGTGGGGCGCTGCTGCGAGAGCGGCGACTCGGTGCGCCTGGACAACGAGGGAACCATCGTTCCGGTGCAGGTGGCCGAGGCGGAGATCGGCGATTACGTGGTCATCGGCGGGACCGGGGCCTATTCAGAGAGCATGTCGCCGGAAAACTACAATTCCCACCGCAAGGCGCCGGCGGTGATGAAGATGAAGGACGCGGAGCTGGTTCTGATCCGCAAGCGGCAGGTGAGGGAGCAGCTGGTCCAGAACGAGCTGGATGTGGATCTCTGATATGTTGAACGCGGGGGGCAGATCCTGGATCTGCCCCCCGCGTTTGCCTCACCAGTATGTCTGAAAACGGCAATTCATCTCACGCAAAGGCGCAAAGACGCAAAGAAATCAAATAGTTGTTAAATAGTCATGCTTCACCAAACAGGTGATTCGAGTGTTTTTTTTATGTATCTAGCTGCTTTTTTTCGCGAACTTTGAGACTTTGCGTGAACAACTGCTTTTTCAGGTTGCATTGAACGTCCTCAGTCGTGCCCTCCACAACATATTCCCAATCCCGCCCCTCCTGAGCCGTTTCACCCCGAATCTATGGTTTCTGTTTTTACCTGTCGCCTAAATGGCGGCGCAGCCGGTCGAAGACGATCCCCCCCAGCAGAGCCAGGGCCACATTGCCCCCGATGGTGATGAGCGCGGTGAGAGCTACCGTGGCACATTCACCCCGGTCTCCCGGTCTTCCGCAACCGCGGACCATCTCCACGGAGCTCCAGAAGAGCAGCGCCCCCAGGGAAGCCGGGGGAACCAGGGCCAGCAGCCTGCCACCGTAGTCGCCGAAGAAGAGCCCCAGGGTGAGCAGTCCGCTGCCCAGCAGCAGCGCCGGAAGGGATGTGCGGGCGCCGAAATGGTAGTGCCCTGCCAGGCCCCCGGCTCCATGGCACATGGGGAAGCCGCCCAAAAGGGCGCTGAAACAGTTGGCAACCCCCATGGAGAGGGTCAGACGCCGCGGCGTCGCGCGCATGTTGTCGGGGAAGAGCCGCTTCGCCAATGATGCGGTGACGATCACCGCGTTGACCAGGGTCAGGGAGAGCTGGGGCAGCCCGACGCCGAGCGTTCCCCGCCAGATGTCGCCCCAGGCGGGCAGGGCCGGTTGTGGCAGGTGCAGAGTGGCGGAACAGGCAGGCAGCTCAGGTGTTCCCGAGGTTGCCCATTTCAGGCCCACACCGATCAGGAGTCCGACCAGGGCCTGGGGGAGCAGTCGGTTGAAGCCCAGGGGAACCATGGCCACCAGCGTGACCAGGCCGATCAGCGGTTCCCCGGCAACCAGCCGCAACCCGAGTATGCCCAGCAACACGCCCAGCCCGGCCATTATGCCGTTACTGACCGGGTGGGGGACCAGGTCGGCCAGGCGTTCGGCGGCGCCGGTCTGGGAGAGGATCAGCAGTGTGCCACCCATGAACAGGGTGGCGCCCGATAGTTGCCCGGGAGTCACGCTGCCGGTGAGCACGGCGGCGGCGGCAACCTTCATGGGCTGGACCGGCATGGGCATGCGGAACAGCAGGGCTGTGGCCAGGTAGTAGAGCCCGAACAGGGTGAAGATGGAGGCGGGGTCGTAGCCGGCAACCGCCAGGACCCCCAGCACCAGCGGCAGGAAGGTGCCCAGGTCGCCCAGTGCGCCGGACAGTTCGTGGGCCAGCAGGCGCAACCGTTCCAGCGGGCCGCCCCTCACGCGTTCCCCAGGGCAAAGCCCCGGTCATTGAACTGCACCAGCATCGGCATGACCCGGCGCTGGTCGGCGGAACGGGAGTGGTAGCGGGACAGGAGTTGTTCGGTGGGGGGCACGGTGTGGTTCCTCCTTGATTCGGAGCAGGAACCGTAGCATTCCCGTGCCATCATGTCCAGAGGGGGATCGGTGTCGTGTGGCGATTATCCTGTAACGGTCATGGTGTGCTCCCGGCAAAGGATGGATACACTCTATTTTATCTTCACTGCCAGGCACCACAAGGTGGTCCATGGTTCATGTCTGACCCCGGCGCCACTACTTTGTTGAGTGTTATGGACATTTAACGATCTCTGATATCTTTGAATTCCATGATGGACCCCAGCCCGAGCCGGCAACACGCCAGATCTCGTCTATCTTCCTGACATAAACGACGCTAACTACAGGTCTATTTCCATTACAACCTACAGAGGTGAACTCAATAGTGTCGCGATCATTCTGTTTTGGTTCTGTAATTTTAGTTGACTTTGGTGCAGTCAAGTGGATTTGGTCAAACATTTTTTTTACCATATTATTAGAGATGTTTGGCATCACTGGCATGAGGGCACGGAAGGATGCAAAATCCCCATTGATGACGGTTGCATGCCATGCAACGAAAGCAGCAACTGCCGGGTTAGAAGTGTCGGGTGTGAAGAGCTTCGGTAGTTGTTCGTTAGAGAGTTGCTTAGTTACGGTTGAAGAAGTTCTCGATGATCTTTTTGAAGGTGTTGACGGCGTAACTGTTGTATCGTCTCTTTGCACAATGGGATGTTTGCCGCTAGAGGGTGGTGTGTCGCTAAAATGTATAGAACCATCGCTATCAGTCCACTCATATGTTTCAGCAGACAGGAATGAAACATCTGAAACACCAATAAAAACCAGCATGGCAAGCAGGATGCGCAAGAAGTTTCCATTCATGCATTTTTCTCCTTTGTCGCTCAACATTGTATTTGACCGGCCCCCGGTCAATATTCCAAACGGAACATTTCGTTTGTGAACATGAGAGCTGATTACCGTTTTTGCGGTTCTCTGCGTAAAGAAGCAGGGGAAGAGTGCTCCCCAGCCCCAGTTCCGCCGCCTAAACCCAAGAACCGATGCTCGCGGAGACGGCGGAGATGAACAGCGTGTCTTCATGCTCAAATCCTTCCTGTTCTGTCCCCACAGTGCACATAGTGTCCGGATTTCGGACGAAATATTTCTGCCTTGAATCGCTAACTATCCGCTTTTGCAAGCTGTTGCCTGTTTGGCACAGTACGTGTATATACTGGTAACAGAACCAACTTCATTAAGTTTGTGTCCCCAGCAAGGACAGTCTTTGCGGAGGTCCATATGTCACAGAAAGCCGTTGAAAGTTTCCTGGGTAGGGTCATTACCGACAAGAAGTTCCGGCAACTGGCCAGGGTATCACCCGAGTATGCCTGCTCCAACGCCGGTCTGGAGCTGAGCTCGCTGGAGAAAGTCAGCCTGCAGGCCATTGACCTGTCGCTTCTGGACAGCATGTCCGATGCCATCGACATGGCCATACAGCGTCACTGAATTCCCGTGCGGTCCGGCAGAGGCCGCGGTTGCTGAGTCAGGTCAGGTACGAACGGCGCGACTCCGTGCAGTGTCGGGCAGTATGCATGGAGCGGAACGGAACGGATACAAGTACACCAGGGAACGGAACAGAAAAACGCCGTGCCCCCCAGGAGAGGGGGACACGGCGTTTTTCGTTTGCGTATTTTCTCAACGTTCCGCCAGGGCC
The DNA here is from genome assembly GCF_000015045.1 of Pelobacter propionicus DSM 2379. Taxonomy (GTDB): domain Bacteria; phylum Desulfobacterota; class Desulfuromonadia; order Geobacterales; family Pseudopelobacteraceae; genus Pseudopelobacter; species Pseudopelobacter propionicus. The sequence continues at coordinate 2,138,490 of NC_008609.1, read as the reverse complement.
AGCCTGATCCCCAGGGAGGCGAAGACGCCGGCGGTCAGCCAGTCGAAGGAGCGGGCGATCCTCGGCCTGGCCAGGAGATAGCCGCCGATGCCGCCGGAGAAATAGCCGATGACGCAGAAGATGACTACTGCCTGCAGCATGAAGATCAGTCCCAGAAGCAGCATCTGCAGCGGCACGGAGCCGGCGGCGGGGGAGACGAACTGGGGCAGGAAGGCCAGGAAGAACAGGGCCACCTTGGGGTTGAGCACGTTCATGATGAAGCCGCGCTTGAACAGGGCTGACAGGGGGCGGTCGTCGTCGGCGGCCAGGCGCACCGAGGAACGCTCTTTCATGGTCATGCAGGCCAGGTAGAGCAGGTAGGCCGCGCCGGCGTACTTGACGATGTTGAAGGCCAGCACCGAGGAGTAGAACAGGGCCGAGATGCCGAAGGCCGCCGCCGTGGTGTGCACGCTGACGCCGCTGCACATCCCCAGGGCTGTGACGATGGCCTGCTTCCTGCCGCGGGTGATCCCCTGGGCCATGACGAAGATGTTGTCCGGCCCGGGGGCGATGGTCAGGGCCATGGAGACCCCCAGGAAGTAGAGCAGGGTTGATGCGGTCATGGGGTTGCCTTTCAAGGTGGTGCCGGGATGTCGTGTTCAGAGGCTGCCGGGGTCACCCGTATTGTCGTGCCTGGTGCCGCAGGCGATTCGCCGCAGCGTCGCGCTCGCCGGGGAAGCGCCATACTACAGCCGTTACCGGCGTCCCGTCTAGGGAATTTCAGGCGCTGGGGAGCTCTATTCTGAAGCGTGCGCCACCCTCCACGTTTTCGGCGCTCAGGTTTCCGCCCATATTCTTTTCAACGATATTACGCGACATATAGAGACCGATTCCGGTTCCGCCGCTCGCCTCATTGGTGGTGAAATACACATCGAAGATCCTGTCAATAATCGCCTCGGGAATACCGCCGGCGTTGTCCGTGATGGTGACAACCGATCTGCCGCCTTCCCCGACCCCCCGCAGCAGCACCCTGGGTTCTCTTGTTTTCCTTTTTCTGAACACATCCCTGGCGTTGGCCAGTATGTTGAGCAGCGCCTGTGCGTATTCCTTGGGATAGCCGAATGCGGTCATGTCCCCATCCACGTCGAGCTCTATGGCGATGGACTCGTATCTGAAAACCGGCGTAATGAATACCAGTGCCTGATCGATGGCGTCCCTGATGCTGAATAGTTTCGTTTCCTTGTCCGGCCGGTAGAAACCCCTGAACACATCGACGGTCTGGGACATGTGCTCCAGGAGCGACATGATTTTGTCGATGGTTGTCTGCACATCCCCATCAGTCAGTTCGCCGTAGGATGAGCTGTCGGCCATATCCTGGGCGATGAGGGAGATTGAGTTGATCGGCTGTTTCCACTGGTGGGCGATGTGGTCCAGCATCTCCCCCAGGGCTGCCTGGCGGTTCTGCTGGATGAGCAGGATGTCCTTTTCCCGGTTTTTCTTTACCTCCTCTTCGATCCTTCTCTCCAGCGTGTCGTTCAGTTCCTTCAGCAGGCTTTGCTGCCGCTGGAGCTCTTCCTCGGCCCGCTTGCGCTGGGTGACATCGATGATCACCCCCTCCAGGTTGGTGATCTCCCCTGCTTCGTTTCGCTCGTAATTCGTTTCATCGATGATCCAACGGATCTCCCCCGCCTTGGTGAGGATCCGGTATTCCTGGCGCAGCTGCCCTTCGTCCGTTGCTGCGTACTCGTCCGTCTCGCCGGTTACCCATCCCAGATCCGGTGGGTACACGATGGAAGCGTAATCGCGCTCACCGGACATGAACTCTTCGGGCGTATAGCCGAACTGCAGCACATTCCGTGACACCAGCTCCACCGGCCAGCCGGGAACCGGCTTGCAGCGGAACAGCACCACCGGGCTGTTTTCCACCACCATGTTGGCCTGGCGCAGCGTTGCCGTCAACTGGTCGCGCTCGGCCAGGGAATGCGCCAGCTTGATGTTGGCGTAGCTCAGCTTCGAGAACATATCGATGAGCCTCAGGAAAACGGTCTTCCCCTGGTTCACGAGCTCTTCGCTGTGACGGGGCACGCTTTCCAGGGCCGCGATGTATTCCTTCTCGGGAAAGCAGTAGGTCCTCGCCTGCCGGCGGAAGAGGTCGTAATCGATCTCCTCGTTCTCGAAGAAGAACTGCCCCATGAAGAGGTTGCCCCGGTGTCGTTCGCCGACAATGATCGGGGTGACCAGGTGCCACATGTTGTTCTTGCATCGGTACGTCTTGAATTCCCCCCGGGGAACTCCCACGGTAAGGTCCGAATCGCTTTCAATGCAATTCTTAAGGGTTTCCGGATGGGCACGGTGGAATCTGGCGCAGATACCCTGCCATCCCATATCCACCAGCACCCGCCCCTTGAGATCGATGATGCTCATCTTGAGGCCGGTAATGCGGTACATGTCATTCATGAGCGCCTGGATCTGCGGCGCGTCCAGAATATCGGCCAGATCCAGCTCAGCCGTGTCTCCCTCGGGATCCAGAATGTTGTCCAGTTTTCGGCTTGCGCGCGACTCGCTCTCCCGTAACGTCTCCTCCGCACGCTTGCGCTCGGTGATGTCGCTGACAAAGGAGAAGCCGTACACTCTGCCCTGGAACTCCAGGGAATTGGTGACGATCTCCACCGGGAAAGTCGTCCCGTCTTTTCGTCGGTGAACCGATTCGTGGGTAACGGAGCCGGTGCTCTCCAACAATCTTTTGATTTCGGCTATTTTCTCGTCTGTTATGACCGGATCGATATCCTTGACTTTCAGTGCGCGCACTTCGTCTGGCGTGTAACCGAGACTCCGGCAGGCGAAATCGTTGGCGTTCAGGATAGTTCCTTCGGGTGTGGTGTGGTAGATGCCGATGGCTGCCCCGTCGATACAGAAATGGGACAGGAGCAGCTCTTTCTCCATCCTCTTTTGCTCGGTGATTTCCCAGGCGAGATCGGCCAGCAGGACAACCGCTTCAACGTCCAGGGGGGTATAGTCGGTCGGTTTGTTGCCCACGGCAAGAATCGCCACAATGTTTTCACCGCGGAAGACCGGCACCACCAGTTCCCTGGCCAGGGGAGCGTGTCCCGACGGCAACCCCTTGCGATGGGAGAGGGAGCCGTAGTCGTTGTGGATGACCGGCCGGCGCTGGTGGATGCAATCCGTCCAGACCCCGGCCTGCGCGATGTCGTAGTGCAGCCCTTTCCCTTCCGCCTTGCAGTAATCCCTCTTGGTCCTGGTGGACCAGTTCTGAAGCGACAGTGTTTTCTGATCATCCAGGACGAGCACGTAAAAACCGATCACGCTTCCGGTCAACGCCTCGGCCTCGTCCAGGGTGGCCTCCAGCAGTTCGTCCTGGGTGTGGGTACCGGCGAACTGGAGCAGGCGCAATCGTGCCATGATGACGCTTTCGTTCCGCCTGCGCACGGTGATCTCGCGTTCCAGCAATTCGTTGGCGTTTCGCACCTCCACCGTCCTGTCTTCGACCCGCTTCTCCAGTTCTTCCCGCGCGCGGCGCAGCTCTTCTTCCATGCGTCTGCGCCGGGCCAGTTCGCTTTCCAGTTCCCCCGTCCTCAGCCTGACCTGCCGCGCAAGTGCCCTGTTCACGGCAATGACTCCGACGACAATCGCGAGAATCGCCGCACAAACAACCAGGAGGCCGATCTGGAATTTCCTGCTGCTGAACAGTGATCTGTGCTCCAGGGGAATCCATTTGTTATAAATGGCTCTCTTCTCCTCGGCACTGATTCCGGCAACTCCTTTCTCCAGGATGCGGTTCAGTTCCGGCCAGTCGTTCCGCGAGCAGAATCCCATTCTGTACACATATCCGGAGTCGCCGGCTATGCGCAGGTTACTGATTCCCTCTCGTTCGATGTAATAGCTGGCGGTGGCCAGATTCTCCACAAAAGCGTCGCTCAGGCCGAAGGACACTTTCCGCAGTCCGGTCCTGATATCCGGGACCGGATCCAGCAACAATTTCGGATAATGAGCGGCGATGAAATCATGGGTCGCATATTCCGAAACCGCCGACACCCTCATCCCGCCGAGAGATTCCAGGGTGAGCGGCCCCTTGACCTTTTCGCGGGCAATGATTACGGCGGGATACTCCAGGAAAGGCGTGGTGGACAGCGTGTATGCGGATCGTTGCGGGGTAGTGCTGGCCACAAAGGCGTCGATCTGCCGGCGTTTGGCACTGCCGATGATCTCGTCCCAGTTACGCAGGCGGACGATCTCGAAGCGTATGCCGAGCTTCTTTTCCAAAAGCGCCAGGTAATCTGAGGTTATGCCGCTGTACCTGCCGTCCTTGTCGAAATATTCCACCGGAGGAAAATCCGGATCAGGCGCCAGTCGGATGACAGGATGAGCCTTCAGCCAGGCCCTCTCCGCCATGGTCAGCGGGTCGGCTTTGGGAGGATCAGGGGTACGGTTCCACGCCAGTACAGCCAGAAGCAGAGCCAAAAAAAACGCCCCTGCCGGCCAGAGCCAACGGGAACGCCTCGTATTTCCAGGGATGATACCGACAATCATTCATCTGACTCCATCATCTCACCCCCTCACTCGTTCAGGTTCGGTGCGCCATCGTCGAAGAGGTGAGGGGAGAGTGCTTTCTCGGCAGGTGCGTTCACCTTGCACGAGTGGCCAAACTTCACCTGGTTGCGCAACAGGGCGAGGTAACAGCGGCGGATGATTCCTGCCGCTGGCTGAATTGAGGTGGTACTTTACTTGATTACGCAGGGTTAATCAAATGAAATCAAAGAAAGCCGTACGGCATTTCATCGGATCGGACTCGACTGCGTGACCGCTTACCACCCGTGCGCCTTGAAGGCTAACGCCGAGCGTACAGCCCCTGTCTTCAAGCGGTCAGGGGCGCGGGGTGAGTTTCCAGATTTCTCCGCCGTCGGTGGATACGTACAGAGCGTTGTCCGGCCCCTGGACCAGCGTGCGGATGCGCTCGGCCGGGATGTCGGGGACGGTCGATGTTGCAATAGTCCTGCCCGTCCTGTCAAGCTGCAGCATCTCGATGCGTTTGCCGCGCAAAAAGCCCACCGCCAGCCGGCCGTCCCACCCCTTCCACTGGGGGCCGCTCAGGAAGACGCAGGGGCTCATCCCCTGTGATCTGCCGCCGTTGTTCCAGGAGGGAGGGAGCGCCGCGGGGAACCGGTCCAGGTCGGTCATCGGCGTCGGCCTGCCGTCCGCCCTGTTGGAGACGTAGCCGCAGTAGTCATCCTCGCAGGCAACGCCCGGCCCGGGCTTCGGGTCCCATCCGCCGTTGCCCCCGGCGATGAGCGGCGTTACCTCGTCGCTGTGTCCCGGGCCGTGCTCGCAGGCAAATGGCTGGCCGCTGACGGGACGGAAGGCGATCCCCTGCACGTTGCGGTGTCCCCAGGTGAAGATGCGTCCATCGCCCTTAGCCGGTGTAGCATTGCCGGGCGCTGCTCTGCCGTCGCGGTCTATGCGCAGGGTCTTGCCCCCCAGTCGGGTCAGGTCCTGGGGGAGCGGGCCGTTGTGGTTGTCGCCCGTGGTGACGTAGAGGAACCGGTCAGTTGGGCTGAAGCGGATGCGGCCACCGCTGTGGGTTCCGGGACCGCCCCAGCGGTTGGCCCTGTGCTTGAAGGGGATGTCGCTGACGATGTCCCTGCGGTTGCCCACGCTGGTATAACCCCGATCCACCCGCAGGCGTACGACGCGGTTCGTCGCCGGGTTGCTCAGTCTGGATGCCATGTAGACGTAGACATAGCGGTTGCGGGTGAAGTCCGGATCCACGGCCACCCCGTTCATGCCGCTCTGGCCGCTGCAGAAGAGATCATCGGCCACCAGGGCCGAGCCCTTTGTGCCGAACAGTCGCTTCACGCTGCCGTCCGCACGTCGCGCCGAGAGCCCGCGGCACTTCTCCGTGAACAGCAGGGCGCCGTCGGGGGTGAAGGCCAGATCCCAGGGTTTTTCCAGCCCGGACAAAAGCAGCGTGCGGGTCAGGGCCGGCCCGTCGCCCGCCGCTGCCAGGGTCGTGTTCTGATTGCCGTCGCAGCCGAAAGCCGCGAGCAGGGCAATCGTGATAAGTGCCGTCACGGCACCTGAAGCTGATCTTCCCATGGCTTCTGCCTCCTTGTGCGATGTCTCGTTCATGGGATGTTTTTGCTTTTGAACAAGCCCTGTTCTTTTGCCCTCCAGCCGCTGAAACTCACAATGACGAGCAAGTCCCCCTGAGACGGCTTGGCAAATGCACGTGACAAGCCATCATCATACGACGTGGCGATTTCTATCCTGCTTTGATCGACCCCGCCATTTTTGAACCCGCTGGCCAGAAGCCCGGCAACTTCCCCAGGCGCACGCCCACGCAAGTCTTCCCAGTCGGTGCTGATGTAGCTGTCAAATCTGCCCGAAAACGCCAGCGCCGTCTCCACGATGAAAGCATCCGGGCGATTTCCCATAGCCGCGAGCATCAGATGCTTTTTCCCTGAAATGGTATGGAGGGACACAAAATCGGCAATTTCGCAGGCCGCCTCCGGGCCGTCTGCCCAGGTAATCAGCAAACCGCAGGGTAGATGGTCATAAAAATTCATTCTGCCTGGGTTGCTGACCTCATCTGACTGAAAGCTACGCAAGCCCGCTCGTATGGATTGTGTAGAAACATCCAGCCCATACGTAATGGCTGCAGCAAACATGGCATTGTTGATTGCTGGCCGATATCGACCTCCCCAACTGGCAGGAATATCCAGAGCTGCCATGGAGAGGACCATTTTGTTGCCCTCGTACAACCTGATCATCGCCTCTGCCCCGTTGCCTTCCTGACGAACAGCTACGCCCCCCCTGGACATGTGATCGCGCACAACGGGGCTCTCAGCAGTCATCGTGATCAGACATGTGCGCGCGGCACGAATGTCCTTCTTTACCCCAAGACACAAAGGGTCGTCCGCGTTCAAAATGGCCATTTTCCGGGCATTGACCACCACCTGTTTTTTTACTTTGGCCAGATCGGCCCGAGACTCAACCCCCTTCAGGCCGATGTGGTTGTCGTAAACATTCAGCAGCGCGCCGATATCGTAGTTGGAAAACAACATTCCCTCATTAATGAGACCGCCTCGTGCAATTTCAAACACCCCTGCGTCAACTTGGCGCTCTGCCAACAACCGACTGCCGCGGCGGCCATTTGAAGAATCGCCGATACACCGAGGACTGTCTCCCACATATGTACCGAGAGTCGTGCTCAGTGCGACCGTTTTGCCCGTTTCCCGCAAAATAGATGCAACCATTCGGCACGTCGTTGTTTTTCCCACACTGCCCGTTATGCAAGCGGTTGGGATATGTGGCGTGATCTTCAGCGGGAAGCCCAGTTTGCGCACAAACAGAACCCATTTTCTGTACATATGTCGAGCAGTGTTTTTGGAGGCGGGGTGATTGGCCATGAGGGGACCCTCTGGGGTTTTGTAATATATTTGCTGTAAGCGCGGAGTAAGCATGCTGAGGGGTCAGAGCTCCGCATTTGGTAAAGCAATTACGCAGGTCTGCCTCTCGATCCCTCTTTATTCGATCATGCCGCCCGCTGAAACGGCTTGATTTCCTCTTCCATTTTGTCGGCAAGCGCCTCTCGGGCAGCTTCCGGGTCGTAACAGTATGTCAAGTGTTGAGCTCTGACCCCTGTGTTTCCCTGATCCCTGTGTTTCCCTGATGGTTGCGTCGGAAAACTCCGAGACCGCCCAGGCTGTCAGGGTGCGGGCTTCAGTAACTTCTCTGCCCCGTTGTCTGGAACCAAGTGCTTTTTCACCAATAGTGTATGCTTTGTTTGCGGGCCATGGGGGGCGTATATACAGTTTAAACAACAAAGCAAGCCCGACCCCTGAGGTCGCCCCCCGACAGACATTATGTCTAATAGCATGCTTAGGTCTGCCAGCCATAGACGATGAATAGTATAAATGTGCCAATGATGTACAGGGCGTTAAAGATCCAGCTGTGTACACGCTCCGGGAGGCTGTTGCCTCCAAAACTCTGAAGATCTCTGGTGAGTTGCCAAAGTGTGGCCCAAAGGATAATGCCTACGGCGACGGCCTGAAGAATATTGCTTGCAAAGGTAGCAAGCATTCCGACCTGACGTTGAAGTAGTAGCCCAGTAACGAGGCCAAGTAAGGCCGTGACCAAGACAACCATTGCAGCATGGAGTAGTGAGCGACGAAGGGCTTCCGCCCTTTGCTTGGCGTCATCATGATGCTGCGCGACGTTGGGCTTGTATTCGCCTCGTAGGTAGTCAGCCCTTATTTCAGGACTGTCACAAAGTAGCCATGCGATGTCGTGCTCGGCTGCAAACTCGACAAATGCTTTGGGGCGGAAGAAGAAGAGCAATAGCGCTTTGACGCGCGAGACTTGCTTATATGGGCGTTCGAATGTTTCCATTTACGATAGAGACCTAACTGCAGAGGATTTACCTGACGTTTTTTTGAGTCAACCGCGAGATTTGGTTTGATGTTGGGATATTGTCCTGAAATGTATTTTAATTTTAGCACTATATACCGCCCTGCTCTTTACGTCAAAGACGAAGAGAACATCAGGTCACCCGCAGCGCCTCGACGATGGTCTTCCGCGAGGCGCGGAAGGCCGGCAGCACGCCGCCGATGAATCCCATGATCAGGGAGAAGAGCAACGATTTGTAGAAGATACCGACGGTGAGGGTGAAGCTGAAGGCCAGCTCGGAAAAAGTCTGGAAGTTGAGGGTGGAGATGGTGAAGAGTTGCAGAAAAGAGGCAAAGAAGAGGCCGACGCAGCCGCCCACCAGGCCCAGCAGCAGCGACTCCAGCAGGAAGGCCACAAGGATGCTCCTGCGCTGGAAGCCCAGCGCCCGCAGGGTGCCGATCTCGCCGGTGCGGTTGGCCACGGCGGAGTACATGGTGATCATGGCACCGATGATGGCGCCCAGGGAAAAGATCACCGTCAGCGACAGCCCCAGGATATTGAGAAAGGTGGCCATCATCTCCGACTGGTCGGCATAGTACGTCGTCTCCCGCCGCGCCTCCAGGGTCAGGCGGGGGTCGTTCTCGATGCGTTGCTTCACCGCACCAAAGGCCGACGAGTCGGCCAGCTTGAAGATCAGCGAGGAGTACACCGGACGCCGGAAGGCCTGCATGAGCTGGTCGGCGTCGCCCCAGATCTCCGAGCTGAACGCCCGGTTGCCGGCGTCGAAGATTCCCACCACGGTCCAGTCGCGCATGGCGAAGCGCAGCACTTCTCCCATGCCGCCTCCCCGGAATCGCCGGGCGATGCTGGCCCCGGCCATGATCTCCGATGATCCGGGCCTAGGCATCCTCCCCCTGATCAGCCTGACCTGGGGGCGCAGCAGCAGCGACTCCGGCTGGATGCCGCGGATGGTCACCTGGGAGGTGGTGCCGCTTCCCCGCTTGGGCAGGTTGATCAGCACCAAGAGCTCCCTGGCCAGGAGACGGCGCCCACGCTCGCCCAGGGTCACCTGGGGTTCGGTCTCCACCACGGCCGCCTGGGCGCGCTCGATCCCGCTCTGCACCTCCGAGGCAGATCCCTTGCGGATCACCACCACGTTGTCCGCTGAGCCGGTCTGCACCAGGGTCTTCCTGAGCCCCTCGGAGAGCATGAGTATGGAGGCGAAGACGAACACCACCAGGGCCATGCCCGAGGCGGTCAGCACCGTGGTCAGGCGGCGGGTCCAGAGGTTGCGCAGGCTGTAGGAAAAGGGTATGGCCATGGTCAGCCGATCCTCCGCAGGCCATCGGCGATGGGGATGGTCGTGGCGCGCCAGGCGGGGAAGATCGCCGCCACCAGCGCCACCAGCAGGGCTGCCAGAAGGTCCAGCCAGATTGTGGAGGGGGCCACGTTGAAGATCGGGAAGTAGGCGGACAGGGCGCTGCCGAAGGCGCTGGCAGCCGGAAAGGTGAGGGCGATGCCCAGGATGCAGCCGGTCATGGTGATCAGCAGCGATTCGCCCAGGATCAGGCCGGCGATGTGGTAGCCGCGGAAGCCCAGGGTCTTGAACACCGCGTACTCAGCGATGCGTTCCCGCGCCGTCATGGCCATGGTGTTGGCCACCACCGCCATGATGATGACGATCACCACGAAGGAGACCAGCTGGATGGCGATGACGATCGCCTCGGTCATGGAGATGAAGCCCAGCTGGAAGGCCTTCTCCGTCTCGGTCAGGGTCTCGGCCAGGGAGTTCCTGAAGAGCCGGTCGATGGCCAGGGCCACATCCGCCGCCCTGCTGGGGGAGGTCACCCCGACCATGTAGAAGCCCACCTGATTGGCCCGGCGGGGCACCGTCTTCTTCATGGTCTCGTTCAGGTAGTCCCAGTTGAAGAACAGCTGGGTCTCGTCCACGGTCTTTTCCCTGCCCCGGTAGATGCCCCGCAGCACGAACTCCCATTCACCCGGATAGATGGTTCCCTTGAGCACGATGCTGTCGCCGATCTTCCAACGGAAGCGCTCCGCCAGCTTGCGGCCGGCCACGCACCCCTTGCGGTCGCGGATGGTGGCGGCCAGCTGTTCCGGGGATAGGACGTACTCGGGGTAGAGCTTCAGGTACTGCTCGGTTTCCACGGCGAAGTTGGGGAAGAAGTTCTTTTCGTCGATGTAGAGGCCGCCGAACCAGCTGCCGTAGGAGACCTGCTGGACGCCGTCAACCTGGCGGATGCGCTCTTTGTAGGAGAGGGGCAGGGAGAATACCAGGGAGATGGCGTTGCGGGTGACCAGGCGGCTGGCGGACGAGGCGTCCACGCCGGCGTACCAGGCGCTGATCACCGTGCGCAGCATGCCGAAGGAGAGGATGGCGATGGTGATGCCGAGGATCGTCAGGGAGGTGCGCAGGCGGTGGCGGAAGGCATTTCTGAAGAGCAGCTTAGCGAGATGCATCGCTCAGCTCGCCCTTTTCCAGATACCTGATCACGCGGGCCCGCTCCGCTGCCCGGGGGTCGTGGGTGACCATGATGATCGTCTTGCCCGATTCCCGGTTGAGCCGCTCCATAAGGTCCAGGACCTCGCCGGCCGAACCGCGGTCAAGGTCGCCGGTGGGCTCGTCGGCCACCAGGATGGTGGGGTCGGTGACCACTGCCCGGGCGATGGCGACCCGCTGCTGCTGGCCGCCGGAAAGCTGGGAGGGATAGTGGTCCATGCGGTCCCCAAGCCCCACCACCCTGAGGGCCGTCTCCACATGGGCGCGCCGCTCCCCGCGGGAGAGGCGGGTCAGGAGCAGCGGCAGCTCCACGTTCTCGAAGGCGGTCAGGACCGGGATCAGGTTGTAGAACTGGAAGATGAAGCCGACGTGCAGGGAGCGCCAGCGGGCCAGTTCCCTCTCGGCCAGGGTGGTTATATCCACCCCGCCTATCAGGATGCTGCCGGAGTCGGCGCAGTCTATCCCGGCCAGCAGGTTGAGCAGGGTGCTCTTCCCCGAGCCGGACGGCCCCATCAGAGCCAGGAATTCGCCGTCGGGGATATGGAAGCTGATATCCTCCAGCACCGGGATGATCTGGCTCCCCCTGCGATAGGATTTGGAGAGGTTCCGTATCTGGACGATGTCGGGTTTTGTCTGGTTCATTTCTCGGGAATGCTGATGCGGGAACCGTCCCGCAGGCTGCCGGCGGGGCGCAGGACCAGGCTGTCCCCGCTCTTTACGCCACTGGTCACCTCCACCAGGTCACCCACCTTCACCCCCAGGTTAACCGGTTTCTCCTTGATCCGGTCGCCCTCCACCAGGAAGACCAGGTTTCGCCCGCGGCCCCGGACCAGCGCAGCGCTGGGGATGGTTGTGCGCGGCCGCTGTTCGCTGTTTGCCACCGGCCGGGAGAGGAAGGCCACCCTGGCGCTCATCTCCGGCAGGATCCGCCGGTCGAAGTCCAGGAACCTGACCTTGACCAGCACGGTGGCCTTGCTCCGGTCCGCCGTGGGCACGACCATGTGGACAGCTCCGCGAAAGCGCAGGTCGGGGAAGGAGTCCAGCTGGATCTCGCACGGTTGCCCCACCCGGACCTTCTCAAGGCTGGATTCCATGACATCGACCTCGACCTGCAGGGAGCCCATGTCGGCGATGGTAACCACCGCCGCCTTGGCGTTGGCCGCCGAGGCAAGGGGGGTGACGATATCCCCCACATCGGCGTTCTTGGTCAGCACCACTGCGTCGAAGGGAGCCCTGATGGAGGTGAACTCCACCGCTACCCTGGCGCCATCCAGAGCGGCCGAGGCCGACCGGATGGCGGCCCTGGCGCCGGCGACCGCGGCCTGTGCCTTGCGGTAGCGAGCCTGGGCCGCATCGAAGTCAGCCCTGGAGACGACCCCATCGGAGAGCAGGATCGTGTAGCGCTTGAAGGAAAGGTGGGCGTCGTGCAGTTCCGCCAGGGCCTGGTCCAGATCCGCGCGACAGTTCTTCAGGTTCGCCGCCGCCTGGGACTGGATGGCCAGCACGTCGGCGTTTTCGATCCGGGCAATCACGTCCCCCTGGCGGACGGCACTCCCCTCCTCGACCCCCAGCCAGACCAGGCGACCGGTCGCCTTGGAAGCCACCGCGGCCTTGCGCTGGGCTACGACGTAGCCGCTGGCGCTGAGCAGGGTAAAGCCCTGGGAAGGGAAAATCTGTTGTACGGTCACGACCTCCACGGTTTCAGCGGGGCGCAGCACACCACTGACGTAGAGGGAGACCGCCAGGACGACCAGCAGAATCCCCGCTGCCCAGAAGCGCCTCCCCCGGGAAGTTCCGGAGCGGGGCGCAGTGACCGTCTTGTCGATTTTCAACTGGTCCAGGTCTTCGTGTTCCATGGAATACCCGTTCTCCCCAGGGGGCGTCAGCATGCCTGCGCGGATCCTAAACCGTTATAATGCCAGGAACTATATACCGCCATATGCGCCACGTCAAAGGGGATGGCTTCCACTCCCGGCGTAGACGCCGTGAATCCCTGCATGCCAGGGCAGTCTGTGTCGTGCCGAAAAGGCGCCAGGGGAGGAAAGGCGTGAATGTCTCCGGCAGACGAGCCCCCTGAACAGCAGAACAAAGATTTTTTCCCGGTGGGATGCGGAACCTACTCCCTGGCCTGGCTGTTGTTGAAAGGTCGCAGTGCCACGTGACTCTGGATCAGGAACCGGGAAACGTCGAAAGCACAACAGGGCGGGAAGAAGCGCATTCCGGCTCTCTTGGTATCACCGTTCCCGACGCCGGGCTTGACAGCGGGGGGGATATCTCTATTATGAATGAAATTTTCGCGGGTTGGGGCGTGCTCTCCGTCGCACCGCTCTCGCGAACCCACGCCAGGGGAGCATGGCATACCATCCAGCAAAGGCGCGGCTCATGGAATCTTCAGAAACAAGGGACTACAGCCAGGAGGCGGAGATCCTCAAGGTGCTCGGTCATCCGGTCCGGCTCAAGATAGCGGCAGGGTTGTGCACCAAGGAGTGCAACGTCAAGAATATATGGGAATGCCTGGGTCTGCCCCAGGCAACGGTTTCCCAACACCTGGCGCTGCTCAAGAACCGGGGCATCATCACCGGCAGGCGCGAGGGGACCGGGGTGCGCTACAGCGTCACCAACCCCATGGTGAAGAAGATCATCGCCGCGCTGGAGTGAACGCTTCTGGCGACCGGGGAGCGTTCTTTTGCCGCCATGCTGTCGCTGGTCAACCACTGAAGCTGCTTGGGGAGATCATTCATGTTCATCGTGTCACTGCACTATACACAGCCGCTGGAGGTGGTGGAGTGTCAGCTCCAGGCCCACCGGGCTTTTCTGGACCGGTTCTACCAGCAGGGGGTATTCATCGCCTCCGGCCGCAAGGTTCCCCGCAATGGCGGGGTGATCCTGGCAAAAGGCGTCACCCACGCCGAACTGGAAAAGATCCTGGATCAGGACCCCTTCAGGGCGCAGGGGGTTGCCGACTACCAGATCACCGAATTCACGGCCAACCGCACATCAGCGGATTTCGCGGGGCTGCTGGAACTGTAGGCCGCGCTATTGTCTCTCCAGCTTTTTGAATCTGTTGGAGAAGAACAGCACCTGGTACTGGATGGCGTTGTCCGCCTGCCCCGCGAGCAGCAGGGCGACCAGCAAGAGACCTATCCTGCGCATTTCATCCTCCCCCCATGTTTCCTGGAATTTTGCCGCGTAACCATAGCATCCCGCCGTACCGTCGTCAAAACAATCCCCGCTGACCTGCTGCTCCGCTTGAAACCCGATTCGTGACCTTTATGCTGACAAAAGAGACGCCGCAGATTGCCTGTTGCCGAGCCGAGGCTACACTTGAAGACGATACACTCCCGCCGCCAGCGGAGAGAGGGGGAAGACGGATATGGACGAATTCATGCAAGCCGCCTTAGAAGAGGCGCGGAAGGGGCTGGCCGAGGGGGGCATTCCCATCGGCTCGCTCGTGGTGCACCGGGGGGCTGTTCTGGGAAGGGGGCATAACCGGCGGGTGCAGAAGGGGAGCGTGATACTTCACGCAGAGATGGATGCCCTGGAGAACGCGGGGCGGATGCCGGCAGCCATCTACCGCGAGTCGGTGCTGTATACGACGTTGTCCCCCTGTCCCATGTGTGCGGGAGCGATCCTGCTCTACGGTATTCCGCGGGTGGTCATTGGAGAAAACAGGAACTTCCGGGGCGAGGAGGAACTGCTCCGCTCCCGCGGCGTGCAGGTGGAACTGCTGCAGGACGAGGAGTGCATCGCCCTGATGCGCCAGTTTATCGACAACAGGCCGGACCTGTGGAACGAGGATATCGGCGTGTGACACTCCCGTGGAGCCGTCATGCCGGTGACCAGGTCTGAAACGTGGCGGGGTCCCCCGGCAATCACCGGGAACGCCAGTGTGAAAAGGAGACTACATATGAAACGGTTCGTACGTGTGGCAATGGCAGGTGTGGTGGTGTTTCTTACCGGTACAATGGCCATGGCCCAGGGCATGGGCGGCAGTGGCGGATGGGGGATGAGGGGCTCTTATCAGCGGATGTACAATCAGGCCACGGTGGAGAGCGTTTCCGGTCAGGTGGTGAGTGTGGATACGATGATGCCCATGAAGGGGATGGGCTCGGGAATCCACCTGACGCTGAAGACGGACAAGGAGACCATCCCGGTCCATCTCGGCCCCTCCTGGTTCATTGAACGCCTGGACAGTAAAATCGAAAAGGGGGACAGGATCGAAGTGAAGGGCTCCCGCGTAACCATGATGGGAAACGCCACCATCATCGCTGCCGAGGTGAAGAAGGGGACTAATCTGCTGCTGCTCAGGGACAAAAACGGCGTGCCTGTGTGGAGCGGCTGGAGGAGATAGGTGATGGACGAGAACAATGACCGCGGCTGGAACCCCTATCTTGCGGGCGCTTTGACCGGCATCGTATCCACCCTGTCGCTGTGGGTGTCCGGCAAATACTTCGGCGCCTCCACCACCTTCGTGCGCACGGCGGGAATGATCGAGAAAAGCATCGACCCGGAGCGGGTGGGGACGATGGCGTACTTCATCAAGGAGGCGCCCAAGATCGACTGGCAGTGGATGTTCGTGCTGGGAGTCTTCTTCGGCTCCCTGATCGCCTCCACCACGTCGGGCAGCTTCCACTGGAAGGCGCTGCCCGACATGTGGCAGGCCCGCTTCGGCCCGAGTCGGTCCAGGCGTGCGCTGGCGGCGGTTGTGGGCGGAATCATCGCCATGTTCGGCGCCCGCCTGGCCGACGGCTGTCCCAGCGGTCACGGACTGAGCGGGACCATGCAGATGGCGATCAGCGGTTTCATAGCCCTGGCCTGCTTTTTCCTGGGCGGCATGCTGGTGGCGCGCCTGCTCTACGGCGGAGGTGGCAAGCAATGAACATGCTGATCTACGGACTGGTTACCGGCATACTGTTCGGTTTCCTGCTGCAGAAGGGGAGGGTGCTGCGCTACGACAGGCAGTTGGGCGCCCTGCTCTTGAAGGATATGACCATCATCAAATTCATGCTCTCGGCGGTACTGGTGGGCATGACCGGTGTCTATCTGCTGAACGATCTCGGCATTGCCAAGCTGTCGGTGAAAGCCACCATCCTGGGCGGCGTCATCCCTGGCGGCTTGATATTCGGCATCGGCTGGGGGCTTCTGGGCTACTGCCCTGGCACCTCCCTGGGCGCCGTGGGCGAGGGGCGCTGGGATGCGCTCTGGGGTGTCGTGGGCATGCTGATCGGCGCCGCCCTGTACGCCGAGGCGTATCCGGCGATGAAGAACAGCCTGCTCGCCTGGGGAGACCTGGGCAAGCTCACCTTGCCGCAACTCCTGGGGGTCAGCCACTGGCTGCTGATCCCGCTCTTCATCGCCGGCGGAATCGGGCTGTTCTCCTGGTTCGAGAAGAAGGGGCTGTAGCCATCTACGGGGGAAGGGGGGAGTTTCCGGCCTTTGTGTCAGCGAATAATCCCCTCGACCCCATCGATCAGGTCGTTGTTTCAGTTGAGACTGTTCCCGATTCCGCCTTCCCCGCGCGTTTTGCCCCTGTCCGGCTTCCGGGCGCTTTCCGTTTCCCTGAATTACTGCTATAGTCCCTGACTTGATGCCAACCACAGCCTACGAGTCCAAAGGGAATCCCCTATTATGTCCCCCCCACTGCTTCTGATCATCCCTGTCCCGACCGTTTCGGTCGCCACCGGGTGCAAACGTTTCCCGGATGGCCAGGGGGAGATCTCATCCCTCCGTGGGCCGGATCGGAGCAGGTCATGACCGCTTCCCGGGCCAAAGGGGGAACGTCGAACCTGCTCTCTCCCACCGAGGCGATCCTGGAGAGCATCTCCGACGGTGTCTTTACCGTTGACATGGAGTGGGTGATCACCTCCTTCAACCGGGCCGCCGAGGAGATCACCGGTGTGCCGCGCAGGGAGGCCATCGGCCGCCGCTGCGGCGAGGTGTTCCGCTCCAGCATGTGCGGCGCTGACTGCGCGTTGCAGCGCACCCTCAAGAACGGCAAGCCGGTGATCGGCAGGTCGGGCTACATCATCGACGCCGACGGCAACCGCATCCCGATCAGTATCTCCACCGCCGTGCTGCGGGATGCCGATGGACGCGTAATCGGCGGGGCGGAAACCTTCCGCGACCTGTCCGAAGTGGAAACCCTGCGACGGGAGCTGGAGGGTAAGTTCAGCGTGGGGGATCTCTCCAGTCGCAGCCCGCTGATGCAGCGTATCTTCGAGATCCTGCCGGCCATAGCCGCCAGCCCCAGCACGGTCATGCTGCTGGGGGAGACCGGCACCGGCAAGGAGGTCATGGCGCGCACGATCCACTCCTTGGGTTCCCACAGCCAAGGGCCGTTCATCGCGGTCAACTGCGGCGCCCTGCCCGATACCCTGCTGGAGTCGGAGCTGTTCGGCTACAAGGCCGGCGCGTTCACCGGCGCCACCCGGGACAAACCGGGCCGTTTCGCCCTGGCCAGGGGAGGGACGATCTTTCTGGATGAGATCGGCGAAGTGAGCCCGGCCCTGCAGGTGCGCCTGCTGCGGGTGCTCCAGGAGCGGAGTTTCGAGCCGCTGGGGGCGGTCACGTCCGAAACCAGCGACGCGCGGGTAATCGTGGCCACCAACAGGGATCTTGTCGAGCAGGTGCGCAAGGGGCTCTTCCGGGAGGATCTGTACTATCGGGTGAACGTGGTGCGCATGGAACTTCCCCCCCTGCGCCGCAGGAAGGAGGATATCCCCCTGCTGGTGAATCGCTTCATCGAGCGGTTCAACCACCTGCAGCTGAAATCGGTTCCGGGGATCTCCGCCGAGGCGTTGTCGTTGCTCATGGCCCACGACTGGCCGGGAAACATCCGCGAGCTGGAGAATGCCATCGAGCGCGCCTTCATCCTCTGCAACGAGGGGCAGATCGGCATCGGCCACCTCTCCGAGGAACTGCGCGCCCACCGGGCAATGGCAGCGGAAGGCGACGTGCGTTCAGCACACGACATCCTGGATGCCCAGGCTATTCTGGCCTCCCTCGAACGTAACAACTTCAACCGCCTGGCTGCGGCCAGGGAACTGGGTATTCACAAGACGACCCTGTTTCGCAGGATGAAGCGGCTCGGCATCCCCCTCCCCGAGGAGGACGGTCGATCGCGGCATGCCACCTGACTGATTACTAAAAACAGACAGGGCCGGGAGATTGTCCCGGCCCTGTCTGTTTTTAGTTTCCAAACTCCCTGTCCCTTTGATCAGGCCAGGCTACTTTCAAAAACCATTTCAACCACGCCTGCCAAGGCATCCCCGTCGTAGAAAGGAACATTGACGATGGTCAGTGTTCCATCCGGGCCATCCATGGTCAGATAGTTGATCTTGCTCTTCTTGTCGGCAAAATCCTGATATATGCCCTTCATCTTAACCATGGTTTCCGGCTTGTGGCAGGCGGCCATGTTCTTGCCAATTTCCAGGCCGGCGATTTTCAGTTCCTCAAAAAGCTCAAAAGCCCTTTTATTGGCGTAGGTTACATTGAAATCAGGGTCGGACACAACGACCGCGGTGTTCAGATTGTCCCATACTTTGCTGATGTCACTCATGTGGTCTCCTTGTGGGGCATTGTTGGATGTTGACGCGAACAGCACAACCAGAAAACAGGGCTTGAACCGAATACAATATAATGGTGTTTGTTTTAGTTGTTAATGAGTAAGCTGTCAACACAATTGTGCCCTGCTAGGTATAACCCCGGCCAAGGGACTGATAATCCCACATGGGATCCTTCCTTTTGAGCGAAGCTCAGGTTTCACGCGTCATGAATCTCATTTCTCCCGCCGGTACGGCCAGGCCATGACCCCACCCTCCAGAACCTTGACGTTTTTCCATCCGGCTGCCTGCAGCAGGATTGCCGCTTCGTACCCCCTGAGGGATATCTTGCAGTAGCAGACGATCTCCCGCTCCCTGTCCTGGGGCAGGTCGGCCAGCCTGCGCCGCAGGTCACCCAGGGGAATCAACGTCTCCCCGATACCGATACGCATCATGTCGAACTCGTCCGGGGTACGCACGTCCAGCAGGAAGGGGGTCTCTCCCCTGTCCAGCTTCTCCTTGAGTTGGACAGGACCGATGCCGTTCAGCCTCCCTTTCAGCTTGTTCTCCATCAGGTGGGCGGTGGCGATGAAGTGGTCGATGGCCAGTGAGAAGGGGGGCGCGTAGGGGAGGTCGGCATTCACCAGGTCGGCAACCGTCAGTTTCCCCAAGAGCGCCATGGCCGCCGTGGCGATCTGCTTGCCCACGTCGCCCGGCCCCACGCACTGCACGCCCAACAGTCTGCCGCTGTCGGCATCCACCACCATCTTGGAGATGAGCAGCTTGGCGCCCATGAACTCCGGCTTGTCCAGACTTGCGTTGATCACCGTGGCGACGTTGAAGCCTTCCTGGCGGGCCTTGCCCTCCGAGAGGCCGGTGGAGCCGGCATTGAAGTCGAAAACTTTGCAGATACCGGTGTGGAAGGTGCCGGGGAAGGTGACGCTGTCGCCCAGTACGGCGTTCTCACCGGCCACACGTCCCTCCAGATTGGCCAAGTCGCCGAAGGGCGCGCGGGTTTTTCCGCCGGTTATGCGCTGCACCAGTTCGATGCAGTCGCCCACGGCGTAGATATGCGGGTCGGAGGTCCTCAGGTGTTCATCCACCAGGATGCCGCCGGTGGCGCCGATGGTAAGTCCGGCTGCCTGGGCCAGATCTGTGTTGGGAATGACGCCGATGGCCAGCACCGCCAGTTCGCACGGCAGTTCCGTGCCATTCTCCAGTCTGACCGCCGTCAGTCTGCCGTTTTCACCCAGGAATCCTGCCAGTTTGACATCGGTAATCACATTGGCAGCCTTGCTGCGCACATGGTTTTCCAGTATCTCGGCCAGTTCCCAGTCCAGGAACATCAGGATCTGGGGCAGCATTTCGATAACCGTGATGTCGATGCCGGACAACTGCAATGCCTCGCAGGTCTCAATGCCGATCAGGCCGCCGCCGATGACCACCGCCTTTTTGACGGCGCCCTCGTCGCGGATACGGCGCAGGAAATCGGCGTCACGCATGGATTGGAGCGTTGTCACCCCTTCCAGGTCGATGCCCGGTACGGGAGGTTTGCGCGGCTTGGCACCGGTGGCGATGATCAGCTTGTCATAGCTCAACTGGTCGAGGACGCCGCTTTTCAGGTCACGGCAGGTAACGGTACGTTGCGTACGGTCGATGGCGGTTACTTCGGTTTCGGTGCGGGCACGGATTCCCTTGGTGTTCACGAAGAAGTTGGGGTCGCGAACCTCGCCGTAGGGTGTGCTGATCAGGGCGTTGCGGTTGTTGAATACCCCAGCCACAAAATAGGGGTAGCCGCAGGACGCCATGGACATTTCCGGCGCCTTCTGGATGATGGTTACCTCTGCCGAGGGGTCGAGCCGTTTTGCCCGTGCCGCGGCCTTGGGACCGGCCGCCGATCCTCCAATGACAATGATCCGTTTACTCATGTTTTCTCCTCCTCCGTTTGTTGTAGTGCAGGTCCAGCGGGCCGCTTACGGCATGCTGTCGATGACTCTATTGTTTTCCCTGAAGTGTGCAATCCGGTGTGGATCCCTGGTACTGATTTTTTCCGCTGATGCCGCAGTCGACGCAGGGTGTCGAGATTCTCGTGGAGCGCTTCCCGCCGGCAATGGCCCCTTGTATGGTGCCCATGGGGCAGAAGGAACACCAGGCTCGCGGCCGGTAGAGCACTCCCGCCACCAGCGCTATCAGGCTGGTTATCAGGCAGACCCGCCAGAAGACCGTGCCCCAGTGGCTGACGCTGCCCATGTCTCCCGCCAGCTGGAGAAACAAAAAGGAAAACAGCACCGTCAGTAGGCTCCAGCGAAAGCGCGGACTGATCAGGAAGGCCGGTACCCTGGTGGAGCCGCCCAGTGCTTTGAACCAGGTATCCAGGAAGCTTCCCCGCGGGCAGAATGTGCCGCATACCACTCGCTTCTTGTAGGATGAGCCCACCAGGCCGGCAATCATGACCAGTGGAACCATGAAGCCGAGATAGGGATAGCGCCATCCCGCCCCCAGCACCACCAGCATGAGCAGACCGAGACCCCATTTGTATCTGTTTTTAAGGAATGCTGCTATCGTCGACATATCTGCCTCCTTGAATATATGAAAAACAATATATACAAAAAACTCATATGTCAACGGTTTTGTTTGTGAGGCTGATCAGTTGGATTCAGCCGTGTGTGCTGTAAGCATATTTCATGAATGTGTTGGATGGGAATGGTGGTGTGGTATGTTGCGGTTTGGCTCATTCATTTTGATTGGGGAGGTGCTGTTGCATGCGTGTTCTCAAGTTGTTGCCCCGCGGCATCAACGAGGTGTTCCGCGATCATGCCGCCCGCCGTGATGCTGCCGCCGTTCCAGCCGAACCTCAGCAGAATAACCAGTTTTAGCGCCATTCCGCCGGATATCCCGGCGCCCAGAACTCTTGCCATGACCAACCTGCCCGGCGACGGATTCAGGCGGACGACTGTCGTGGGAATGTAACGGTTGTTACCGCCCCCTCGTGCCCTCCCTGGCAGGAGAAATGACCGCCCAACTGCCTGGCCAGAAGGTTCACCAGTTGCAACCCCAGTGTTTCGGCGTTTTTGAAATCCAGGCCAACCGGCATGCCCACGCCGGTATCGGCGACTTCCAGGGTGATCATCTCCGCGTCACTGCTCATGCGGACGAAAATGTCACCCCTCCGTCCGTCGGGAAAGGCATGCTTCAGCGAGTTGGAAATAAGTTCGTTGATGATCAGGCCACAGGGCACCGCCCGGCTGATCTCAAGAACCACGTTGCCAGACTGGATGTTCAGGGAAATCCGTTCGCTATCAACGACATAGGCATCGAACAGGTACTGGGACAGGTCTCTGACGTACTCTCCCACATCAATGGCGGAAAAATCTTTCGATCGGTAGAGTCGTTCGTGAATAAGGGCCATGGACCTGACGCGGTTCTGGCTTTCCCGGAGACAGCTTCGCGTCCGTTCGTCGACAATGGAATCCGACTGCAGTTCCAGCAGCGAGGAGATGATCTGCATGTTGTTTTTGACCCGGTGGTGGACCTCCTTGAGCAGCACTTCCTTTTCCGTCAGGGCTGTTTTCATTCTTTCTTCGGCACGCTTAGCCTCGGTGATATCCACAAAGGTGGCTATGCCTCCCGGTCTGCGCCCATATTCGATCCTGCCGGCGGAAACGATCACCCATCCCTCTTCACCGTTTTTTTTGACGAATTTCAGCTCGTACTGGTTTGGAACCGGCTCACCCCGGAGTCGCGCCAACCCTCGCTCCCTTATGGTCGTTCGGCATTCCGGATGAGCCCACTCCCAGAATTTCATGGTCAGCAGTTCTGCCTGGTCGTAGCCGAACAAACGGACGGTGGAAGGATTGACGTAGACCAGCATTTCTCCCTGATACACGACAATGGCGGTCGGGGAGGTCTCCGCCAGCACCCGGAACTTCTCCTCGCTCTCCCTGAGCTCTTCTTCGGCTTTCCTGAGCTCGGTGATGTCGATGATGGCTCCAACAATTCCCGCCACGCGGTTGTTAGCGTCAAAAAAAGTCGCCTTGTTGAAAATAACGTCGTGAAATTCGCCGTCACCATACATACCGCTTGTCTCATATGTCTGCACGCCGGGATGGCGGAGCAGGGCCGTATCCGCCTCGTGATGTTTTTCGGCACGCTCCCTGTGAGCCACGTTGTGCACGGTTTTCCCCACGATGTCGCATCTCGGCATACCTATTAACACTTCGAACGCCGCGTTGCATCCCAGATACAGCCCGCCGGCATCCTTGTAATAGACCGGAACGGGGATGGAATCCATCAACTGCTGCAAAAAAAACAGCTGCGCGTTCAGGCGGTTTTCCCGCTCGTGGAGCGCATCGGCCATGGACTGGAGCGCCTCGCCGAGCAGGTTGAACTCACTCACCGGGCCTTTCGGCCAGTCGCCTGCCTCCACACCCGACTCGACTCTGCGGGCGTGGGTGACCAGTTCCTCCAATCTGGTTGCCAGGGAGTGTGACATGATCAGGTTCAGGCCATACGCCATCAGCAGCGCCAGACAGAGCGCCGTCGCGAAAATGCCGGTGGTGGTGAGCGCCGAACGGTAGGCCAGCTCGACGGGGGAAGCAACCAGGATGTTCCAGTTGAGAATCGGCGCCCTGATCAGGCAGCCCACCACCTTCACGCCGTTAAAGGAAAAACTGCGGGTTACCGGCTTGTTGGAGGCAATCCCCTCCCTCACGATCTCCAGGTTGGTCAGGTTGTACTGCCGCGCGGTGAAGCGCCCCTCCTGGTCGGCGATTACCTGTCCACGCCGATCGATGATGAAAACCGACTGTTTCCCCTGCTCGGCGATCCCCCTGAGGAAGATGCCCAGCTGGGAGAGGGAGATCTCTCCCAGCGCCACGCCTTTGGCTGCCGGAGTGGCGTAGGCCACGGTCAGCCCTCCTCCCATCGGGGAGAGATACGCATCGGACCATGCCGGTCTGCCGGAGGCGCGCACCTGGCGCACCGCGTTTGTGAGCGAGAGATCGTTCCCGATCATCTCCCGGCCCAGGGGCGCTTTTTCGCCGGGAAGAGCAATGGCCGAGATGCGGCCGGCCGCATCGGTGAAGGCAAGGGAAGCCAGATTCCGAGACGATGTCAGCACGGTGTCCAGATACTCCTGGGTCGCGGATGGACTGACGACCCCCCTGGCGACGACCGAGGCCGTTCTGGTGATCTCCTGGGATGATGCCACGAGATACTCTTCCGTGCGCGACGCGATTGCCGCGGCCAGTTGACGTTGATGTTCTTCCGAGTCGGCGATGACCTGGGGGCGCAGCCAGAACCACCCCAGAACCGCCGAGAAGAGGAAGGGAACCACGGCTACCCAGGCTGAGCGGATGGTAAGAAGATGACGGAGTGAGCGGATTTTCATTGCTGATTACTCGAGGGTTACGAAACGACCGTCTTTAACCACGGTGATGAAGGTCGTGCTCCTGGCGTCGCCAAAACGATCCAGGACGATCTTCCTCTGGACCCCCTGATAGCTGCCGGCAGAGACGATTGTGTCTTTAAGGGAAGCGTCTCCCTTCCGTGCGGTCAGGGCGTCCAGCACGACGTTTGCCGCGTCATAGCCGGCCAGCCCCGGGAAGCCGGGATCCTGCCCGAAACGGGTCCGGTATGAAGCCAGGAAGTTCCGGTAGCGGGGCGTCACGTCGCCGTGGTTGATGAACTGCGCGAAGTACACGCCCTCTACGGCGGAGCCTCCCAGCTCGATGAAGCGCTCCGTGGAGCCCCACTCGGATACAGTGATGGTGACGCGGCGGTCCAGTTTGCGAATCTGCTGGCAGAGCAGGGCGGCATCGACGGCGTTGCAGACCAGGACCACCAGATCGGGGTCGTGGCGGAGCAGGTCGCGCACGATGGGAGAAAAGGCGATGTTTTCACCGGAGGTGAATGATCTGCTGACGACGATGCTGCCGCCGCTGTTCTCAAAGCTCTTCCTGAAACCGGCCAGCCAGCTGGTCGTGTAGGAGCTGTTGCCCGTGTCGTACACAATGGCGGCCCGGCGCAGGCCGGACTTTTTCAGGTGAAAAAGGGCGCTCTTGGGAGCGTAGGTGGAGGTGTCCGGGAGAACGCGCAGGAAGTAATCGTCCGCCCCGGAGAGTTGCGTGCTGGTCACGGTGGGGCTGACCGTGACCAGTCGCGCCTGATTGACGATGGGAACCATGGCCAGCGCCACGCTGCTGGTCATGGGGCCGATGAGCGCCTCCACGTTGCTCTCCGTCAGTTCGCGGGTAACCTTTCTGGCGGTCTCCACGTTTTGCTCGTCATCGCGGATGATCAGCTCAACCGGCCGCCCGTTGATGCCGCCACGGGCGTTTCTCTCCTCTACGGCAAGCAGGGCGCCGTTTCTGCCGCCGACCCCAAGGTCCGCCACGCGCCCCGACATGCCGCCCACAAACCCGATGCGGATCGGCTTCCGTTCGCACCCGCTCAGAAACAGGGCGATGCAGCCCAGTGCGAGAAGAGAGTATAAGAAACGAATACGGAGGGGCATGGCAGGTCGTACCTTTCACGGCCCAAAGGGGGAATCGGAGTCGGGGCCATTGTGTGGTGGCTGCTTTCGTGAAGAGTATACGATCTATAACAACGGGCGCAAACCGGGAAGAATTCAGAGGGGCTTTTCCGCTTTACAGATCACTCCATCTCGATCAGCTGGATGAACTCCTCCTTTTTGACCTCGTCCACGATCCAGGAACAGGCCTGGAAGCAGCGGTCGCGGGTCTTGCCGGACACGATCGCCAGCAGTACCGAATCGCAGGCATGGATGGTTCCCAGGCGGTGCACCACCAGGACCTGGTTGAGATTAAACTGTTCCTCAGCCAGGCGGGCTATGGCTGCCAGGCGTTCGTTAACATCGGCAACGAGTGACTTCAGCTCCACCGAGCTGAAGTCGGCGACCTGTTTCCCCGGCCGTTTGACTCGGCCGTGGTGCAGCACCACTGTGCCGGTTGCGTCGGTCTCCCGCTCCAGGAAGGCGCGGTAGAGTTCCAGGTGGTCGAAGGTTTGCTGCGTGGCGTATGCGCTAATCACTGGTATGTTCTCCTCTCTCGTATGGTGCGTGTAACCCAAGGCGGTACTTCTTTTCACGGAACCAACCTACTCACTGTTGGCCGGTTTAGCACGGTCCTGCTTGCCGCTGAACCACCCCTCCGTTGCCTCTGGGTGGGAGTCGAAGCGGGGGACATACGGCTTGATGTCCAGCAGCGGCGTAGCGTTCAGCACGTCGATGCCGCTCACCGTCAGCAGGTTGCCGCGCCGCTCCACCAGTTTGACCACGGTGATGCCGATGCAGTTGGGGCGGCAGGGGTGGCGGGTGGCGAAGATGCCGTGGGGCTCGTCGTCCAGGAAGGGGTGGCGTACCAGTTCGCCCGGCTCGGCCCGGTCGAAGCGGTAAAAGAGGAACAGGTGGCTGAACAGTTCGATATCCTTCAGACCCTCGCTGAATTCGGGGAAGATCTCCACGGTTCCCAGGGCCTCCGGCCGGAAGATCCCCTGGATAGGCGCTTCCTCTTTTGTTGCGTGGTCGCTGTGAATGATTCCCACTGCCTTGACATGAAATTCCATAAAAACTCTCCGTTAGTCAGTATGTTGAACTGCCTGAGTTTACTCAGTTGATGATGTTTTACTCAGCGGTATTCGCTCGCACTGTCCGAAGCAGACTCTGCTGATGGCGATGAATGCCGCGCTTCCCGCCGCCACCTGCCAGGGGTAGGACCAGAGGCTCTCCGCAGGCACGATCGTTGGCAGCAGGGCGATGGCCACGACGGGAGGAAAGGGGAAGCGCAACCGGTTGTAGGCAAAAAAGACCGTCAGCGTCGCCACGCAGGCGCTCAGCCAGAGCGGCCAGCCCAGGGTCGTATGCAACAGGGCGTACCAGAACACGCCGCTGAAGGCCGCAAAAACCAGCAGTCCCAGGATGGCGCCCCACCTGTCACGCAGCCTTCCCCCCGGTTTGGACAACTCCACGAAAGCCACGATCAGGGGAGGGGCGACCACGAACATCTGTCCGGAAACGCTTGCAACGGTCGACATGAGCATCACGGTGGCCAGCAGTTTTCCCCAGTGCGCAAACTCCGTCTGGCTCCATACGTTTTCCTCCGGCTCCTTCCCCGCTCCTGTTGCCGGTTTCCCGACCGGGGCGTTGCTGTTCAGATAACGATGTCCCAGGCTGACCGTAGCGGTCAGAACGCACACCGAGAGCGGGTACTGCCAGCTGTCGCAACGGGTGATGATGGCCAGTATGGCGGCCGAGATCGATGGCAGCACGCCGGAGCGCAGCAGTTTCAGCTGCAGGACCACGAGACAGAATGCCGCCGTTATCATGGGAAAGGGTGCGTAGTCAAAAAAGCGAACGATCAGCACTCCGGTCAGGGCCGCCAGGGTGGGAGAGATCCAGAAATGAAGAGCCGAGCCCTGCCAGGGAGGCCTTTCCATGATCCATGCGCCCAGTGCAAGTGCCGCGATTTCCGGAAAGATGATCTCACCCTGTCCACTGTACTCCGCCACTGCGAACATGGCTGAGATCAGCAGCAGGGCTGGCACTATAGCTATTTTCCTCATGACTCGCTCCGGCTGATTGCAGCGGCAGCGTCAGTGCTACCAGCCTGCTCCGCCTTATAGCACGGATTCTACGAAGGGTGAAACGAGAATGAACAGGAGAACTGTTTACGCTTCACGGCGATGATCAAAAATGGCAGCTTGACAAATATTCTTTATCTGTTATTTTTACTAAATAAGAATAATTACTAAAAGCGGCTGCCATGACACCACTCTCCAACAGCATAGATCACCTGACCCAGACTTTCCGCGAGTCAGGTTTGCGTGTTACCCATCAGCGGCTTGAGATTTACCGGGAGCTGATGGAGGCCAGGGATCATCCTACAGCTGAACAACTGTATCGCAGGCTGCGCGGGCGAATCCCGACCCTCTCGCTGGATACGGTCTACCGGACCCTGACGACTCTGGTCACCCATGGCATGGTCAAGCGCCTGGAGACGGTGGAGAGTCAGGCGCGTTTCGACACGACCCGGCAGCGCCACCATCATATCATCTGCAAGCGCTGCAACGAAATCATGGACTTCCACTGGCCGCTGCTGGATGAGACGCCGCTGCCGGGAGAGGTGGATTCGTGGGGCAGGCTCGACGGAGTCAACGTGGTCGTGTACGGCGTCTGCGCCCGCTGTCTTGCAGGAGACGCCCAACCGACCTGATTGTAGAATGGACTATTTGTTTGCCGCCTTGAGTGCGGCTTACCCCCGAGAGGGGGCATACCACCAAACAACCATAGAGGAGGACTCACCAGATGCCGAGTATCAAGGGAACCAAGACCGAACAGAACCTGCTAAAATCGTTTGCCGGAGAGAGCCAGGCCCGCAACCGCTACACCTACTTCGCAAGCGTGGCCCGCAAGGAAGGGTACGTGCAGATCGCCGATATCTTCGAGGAGACCGCTTCCCAGGAGAAGGAGCATGCCAAGCGTTTCTTTAAGTTCATGGAGGGGGGCGATGTGGAGATCACCGCCTGTTTCCCCGCCGGCAGGATCGGCACGACGACTGAGAACCTCCTGGCCGCAGCGAACGGCGAGCATGAAGAGCACAGCGAGCTCTACCCCGGCTTCGCCGATGTGGCCGCCCAGGAGGGGTTCAACGAAATCGCCCAGGCCTGGCGGGCCATCTCCGTGGCCGAGAAGCAGCATGAAAAACGCTACCGCGATCTTCTGGCCAATATCGAGGCCGGCCGCGTGTTCAAGCGCGAAATCGAGGTAACCTGGCGCTGTCGCAACTGCGGCTACCTGCACACGGGCACGGTAGCCCCGGAACTCTGCCCCGCCTGCATCCATCCCCGGGATCACTTCGAACTGCTGGGTGAAAACTGGTAGATCACTACCGGTGCTGCCACCTCTGGGTGGCAGCACCGCTTTCAGAGACGCATGGATCATGGATCTCTGGACGTTTTCAGTGTCCGTAGGGGCAGATCCGCTCCAGGCCCAGCAGTGCCGCCACCCCGGAAATGGTGTTGCCGAAGAAGATCACCGGTTTTTCGGCGGCCTGGAACTGCTCCAGTATCTCGTTGATGGTCCCGTTGACCACGCTGGAACCGGTGACCAAGCCGACCTGGCACCACTCCACCAGCTTGGACAGATCCCTCTCCCCGTCCATGACGATCAGATCTTCCCGTTTTTCACCGATGTTGTCCGGGTTCAGGTCCATGATCCGCATGCCCGAGGTGCCGTAGGCGTCCACCATCTCTTTCAGGATGGCCGGTTGAAGCCCGATCATGCCGTAGCGGCGGACTTTGAAACGCTGGCGCAGCAGTTCCGGCATCTCGGCCCCGCATTTGGTCGGCTCGTCGTCCCTGCAGTGAATCACGCCGCTGGCCAGGCCGAGATGACTGGTTACGGCGTTTAAGCCGGCGGTAAAGACAGCCCGCCAGCCGTTCTCCGTCAGATCCAGTTCCAGTAGTTCCCCCAGGGTTCCCTCCCAGTTTCCCGGTGCGTCGGTGAAGGCCTGGCCGGCGCTGTCGCGGAAGCGCGCCTCGATGACCCGCTCTTTGCCCTTCTTGATGACGAAGGTTTCGTCAGCCGTGCCGATGGCCTCGTCGGGTGTCAGTGACCGGATCGCAATCCGTTCGGCCAGGTCGAGTCCGCGCTCGGCAACGATGCGTTTCAGCTCTTTTTGTGCTCTGTCCAGAATATCCATGTCAGTTTTCTTTCCTCTCCTCTGATGGGTGTGCGGTTTGTGACGCCGACTCTTACTGTATTTCGAAGCCGTGCTTCCTGAGAACCCTGGTGGCCTCCGTCGAACGCAGGAACTTGTAGAAGCTCACCGTTTCCGGTTGCCTGGCGCCGCTGGCGGTCATGGCCATGGGATAGACGACCCGGGGGTACAGATCCTGGGGGACGTTGAAGAGCAACTTTGCGTTGTGGGACTTCAGGGAGTCGCTGCGATAGACGAACGCACCGTCAACCTCGTTCCGCTCCGCGTACATCAGGCAGTCGCGCACGTCCCTCGCCATGACCAGCTTACTCTCCAGCGCCTTTTCCATGCCCGCCTTACGTATGGCGTGCAGGGCATAGTCGCCGGCCGGCACGATCTTGGGACTGCCGATGGCGATCCTGTTCAGCCCGGCCAGATCGTGCATGCCGTGCACAGCTCCCTGATTCGTGCCGACGAAGACCAGACTATTGTAGGCAAAGGGTGTGATCGATGCTCTCTCCACATGTTTCTTACCCTTGAGGTAGTCCATCCACTGCTGGTTGGCCACCAGTACGATGTCTACGCTCAGGCCGCTGTCCATCTGTTTTGCCAGTGCTCCCGAGGCCACGTAGCTCTTGGTTATTTTGACCGACGGATTGCGGGCCGTGTAGGACGCGCACAGCTCGTTCAACACATCCTTCAGACCTACGCCGGCGCCAAGTGCGATATCGGCGGCATGGGCATACAGGGGCAACAGCAGCAGGGACAGGGCAAAGCAGAGTGTTCTCATGGTCGACTCCTTGTGAAATGGTGTGGCTCAATGCCGAAATTGCCAAGAAAGCACCCATTGATGGTGGATGTCAAGAGCGCAGTGTTTTTTGATATATAGCGACCTGTGCCTCAGGGAGCAGCTTCTTGCTCTGGCCTGACCTGATGCGCTCCTAACCTGCGCAGGAAGAATCTCATGCCCCGGTATTCCGTCTCCACCAGAATCCCTTCCGCCAGCAGTCGTTGCAGCAGGGTGCGGTCCTGTCCCCTTTCTCCCAGGAACTTCTCCACTGCCTCGGCCCTCATGGGGTGGACGGCGGTGATGCCCAGCAAATCCTGTTCCGGATTGCCGCTGCCGGAAAAGCTGTCTCCCTCATAGCCGATCAGATACTCAACATGGCTGATACGGTGACTGAAAATCTGAAAGGCACGGTTGACTGTCTCCTCGTCAGGGGGCCTTACCCCGCTCTCGGCAGGAGGCCTGATGGGGATGGCGAGGTATGCTGTTTTTGGCGCAAGCAACGCCACGAAATCCGCGACCTGTTCCATATCCCTGTCACGGTCGTTGCATCCCTGCACCAGCATCGTCTCCGTCATCAGTTCTCCCCTGAACGATCGTGCAAAGCCGAGTATTCCGTCCATGACGGTTTCGAGGCTTAAGGAGCCGTGGGGCCTGTCGATGCCGCGCCAAATGCTCTCGCTCACCGCATCCAGCTTGATCGACACTAGATCCGCACTGCCCAGTTCTTCCCTGACATCTTCCCGCCAGAGAAGGGAGCCGTTGGTAATTACCGCGATCCTGATACCGAGCGGTCTCAGAAGTTCAATGGTGCGGCCGAGATTGATGTCCAGGGTCGGCTCACCATCGGGAACAAAGCTCAGGTAGTCAATGACGTCGCCCGCTTCTCGCGTTTGTTCGACCTTTGCCGCAACCTCTTCGACTATCTCTTCCGGCCGGTAGAACAGACGGCGGTCAACTTGGAGATGGGACGTTCGTCCCACCTGGCAATAGACACAGGAGTAGGTGCATGCCTTGGGTGGGATGGAATTGATGCCCAGGCTGCGCCCCAATCGTCGCGATGGTACCGGCCCAAAAGCTTTCATGGTTGTATTCTCATGGTCTCTCCGGTTTCATTTGTTACGGTTTCCGATTCTTCCAGCGAGTGCGTAGGCGTCGTCAGTCGGGGAAGGCGGCCGTCCCGGTAGGTCTGGACAATTTCACCCACGGTGAGCTCTTCCGTAACGGCATAGATATCGATGAAATTCTCCTTGAGCATGTAAAAGGAGAGTTCTCCGATGCCGCGGGTGAAGAGCAGGCCCAGTTTGCATTGGAGCAGCGCTTTTATGATCTTCACCCCGATATGGATCTTCTCGCCGAGGAACTCGTTAAGATAGAAGTCAATGATTTCAGTATCATGCTCCGAAATACTGATTACGACGAAATAGGGGCTCCGACCGAAGTGGGCGTGGATTCTGGAGTCGATACCGTTCATCTCCGCCACCGGGATAAGGGCGGTAATAGCTCTGTCCCGCGACGGTTCGACATGGACGAAAACCGTCTCGATATCCCGGTACTCGCCGGTTACGACATCCTCGATCTTGTCCGCCAGTTCATGGGCACGGTAGAGCGGGAGGTTCGGGTTGCTCTCGATGGTGCATTCCACCATCCTGAACGGCCCTGAACGGCGCACCCTGACCTGTGGCGTGCCCATGACCCCATTGATCTCCTCGATCCTGCCGACAATCTGAGACCGCACGTCGGGATCCAGGTTGGCGTCGAGCAGCGAGAGCAGGCAGACCCAGACGGTTTCTCCCCCCAGTTTGAGGATCAGCAGGGAGATCACCAGGATCAGGCACCCCTCCACATGGGGAATGCGCAGATAAGCCAGGATCAGGCCGACCAGGACCGCGCAGGAAACGTAGGTGTCCAGCAGGGTGTCGCTAGCCTTGATCTGAAGCGACTGGGAGTTTATGGCCAGTCCGACCTCTCTCTCCTTCCGTGCCAGGACATAGTCGACTCCAATGGATAGCGCACTGGCCAGGACCGGCAGGAGTGGAAAATCGATGGCTGTGCCGGCGTGGAAAAACTTGTCGTACCCTTCACGGGCCATCTCGATCCCCGCCCAAAGCACGACCACTCCGATGAACAGGCCGGCCAGTGTTTCGGCCTTGTACAGGCCATAGGGGAATTGTTCGGATTTTTTTCTGGCGGCGAGCCAGAGGCCGAAACCCGAGGCGGCTATGGTGACCACGTCGCCCGCGCTGTGCACGGCGTCGGCAACCAGCAAAGGCGATTCGAACCAGTGCCCGACAATCCCCTTGACGATGGCCAGAAGCAGGGTCAGCAAGGTGGCAATCAGGGCTATCCTCTGCCCCTGTCCCAGTCGTTGTAGTCGCGCTGTTTCGCTATTCATACCCGATATGCACCGTCAGTTTTCGCTCTCGAATTTGCGGGCCATACGCGCCCCGCACTTGGGGCATGGCGTGAGAAAACAGGGTGAACCGGGTTGTTTCGAGGCAACAAAACCGCAGGAGGTACAAATGCAGTTCTGCGGTCTTCCCTGTCCGCCCAAGCCTCTGCCACCCCCAAAACAGCCCCGCCACCACCTGCCGAACCCTCTTCCTGACCCAGCGGGCATACGAACGTCCTCCTTTCTGAAATTCAATGCAGGAATCGGAACAACGCAACGGTACAGATCCCCAACAGGATGAGTGCAATTTGCCGTGCCGCGTTGCCGATTCCCTGGCGTTTGTGAGTGCTTGGAACCAGATCCGCCAGGGCAATATAGATGAAGCTCGCGGCGGAGAGTGCCAGAACGTATGGCACCGCCTCTCTGGTGGCACCCAGATAAAAATAGGCGATCAACGCTCCCGGCAGCGTACTTAGGGACGAGATCAGGTTACAGCAGAATGCCCTTGTCTTCGTGTAGCCGCTGTCCAGAAGAATCGCTATATCCCCCAGTTCCTGAGGGACTTCGTGGGCGATTACTGCCAGTGAGGCAGAGATGCCCAGAGGAATAGACGTGAGAAAAGCGGCGGTAATAACGACACCGTCGACAAAATTGTGGAATGCATCGCCGATAAGAATCAATGCGCCCGGTTTTCCGTGCAGCTCGCATTCCGGATCATGGCAGTGGCGCCACAAAACTATCTTCTCCAGTATGAAGAACATGATGATACCGGCCAATACCGTACACAGTACGGTTGGCGCGGGGGCTTGGCAGAGTCCGGCGGGAATCATGCCGAGAAAGGCCGCTCCAAGCAGTGTGCCGATAGCGTAGCTGAGGAAGCAGGGTATGAGATTTTTTATGACATGCCGGGGGAACAAGAGCAACAAGGCGCCACCGGACATAGCACCCACACTCCCCAGGGTGCTGAAAAGTAGTATCCATGCGAGGATCATTACTCTTCCTCGTGATGCCGAGTCCCCATGCTATTTCCCCACAACGGATCGTCCATGAACTGCCTCCTCAACCGTTCGTCCGTATTCTGCTCGTAGAACTCATCCTCTGCAAAGGAGAACCGGTATGATTCGATGTAATCCAGCAGCACCCGGTAGGCCGCGTTGATTTTACTGATCCGGTCGTGATCAGGTTCGGCACCGGCGTCGGGATGATATTTCTTGACCAGGTGGCGGTGCCGTGCCCTGATCTCCCCGCGTGAGGCACGCTCGCCAATCCCGAACACCAGCAGCGCTTCCTGCAGTTCAACGTAGGTCATGAAAATGCCCTTTCAGAGTATCGCGTCCCGCTCCTGTGCATTCTTTAGGTCAAACTCTTCCAGTAGGGCGCGGCGTTCGTCCCGGCGCATGCCGTACAGAGCTGCGCAGAAGCAGAGGTTATCGAATCCGGACAGCTCGGGATAGAGGTTGCTCTCGTCCGGGACGACGCCGATCAGATGCTGGGCCGCCTTCGGATTTCCCGTGCAGTCCAGACCGCCAAGACGGATCTGCCCCGAATCCGGTCTTGCAAGGCCGGTGAGCATGTTGATCGTGGTGGTTTTGCCGGCGCCGTTGGGGCCGAGAAATCCAAAGAGCTCTCCCTGGTTTACCTCGAAGGATACCCTGTCAACGGCGGCGATATCGCCGAACCGCTTGGATAATTCCCTGGCCTCGATGAATACGGGATGTTTAGGGGATGTAGATGTATCTGTATGGCGCGTTTCCATGTATGAGCCTATTGATGGCAGGGCGACTCTTTTGTATAGATTTAGCTATTGTATGCACGGATAGTACCAACCGTACGCAGCGTAAACAACCGTGGATAATTATGGGTTTTTGAAAAAGGGCGTGCGTTGACAGTAGCGCGCATGCACCACTTGCAACCCTGTTGAGTTGCATTGCAACCATTGTGTGGTTTGATAACCCCTACGTTCTGTGGCTGATTATAGATGTAATTACTGATGGTTATGTGCCTTGTTCTGTGAATCCACATAGTGGGCACGGCGATTGCTAGCTGATTGAATGTAAGGACATCAAAAAGGACCGCTGACGATGAAAATAGCCTTTGCATACTGGGATAACCGCATAGCGCCGGTCTTCGACATAGCGACCAGGATTCGCGTGGTGGATAGTGATAACGGCCGAATCGTCGGCGAGTCGGAAGAGACTCTTGATGATGGTTCTCCGGTGCGCAAGGTTATCAATCTGGCGCACCTGAATATCGCAACCCTGGTGTGCGGTGCTATTTCACGGCAACTCAAGGAAATGGTCATGTCCAACGGCATCCAGGTGATACCCTTTATTGCCGGAGACCTGGGGGAGGTAACCCGGGCCTGTCTGGATGGCACGCTGGAACACGATCGGTTCGCCATGCCTGGCTGCTGCCGGCGTGGCAGGACATACAGACGGAGAAGATGTTGTGACGGGGAGAGGAGGCAGCCATGAACGGAGGAAGAGGTGGACAGGGTGGACAGGGTGGACAGGGTGGACAGGGGCGCGGGCGCATGGGAGGCCCCCAGGCGGGAGGCGCAATCGGTTTCTGCGTCTGCGCCACATGCGGATATCGCGAACCGCATGAACGGGGAGTACCCTGTGTGCAGAAGCGCTGTCCCAGCTGCGGTGCCGCGTTGACAAGAGAATAACCCTGGATATCAGCAGTGGAAAGCTGTCTGTTCAGGATAACAAGAGGCAAAAAGGAGGTTCATCATGCCGCGTAGAGACGGAACAGGACCGATGGGCAGAGGCCCCATGACAGGCGGGGGATTCGGTAATTGCTCGGGAGGAAGAGCCTTTAATCAGGGCTCCGGTGGAGGCATGGGGCGGGGCGGTGCAGGCCGTGGCATACAGCGCATGTTCCAGGGCAATGGCCGTTTTGGATCAAATGCGCCGAACCAGGAGTCGGATGTGGAACTTGAAAACCGGATGCTCATGAAGCAGAACCAAACGCTGCGCATGGAACTGGACGCCATCATGAAGCGCCTGGACGAAATGGAAGCCCGAACGGGAAGCACTCGCTAGCGTTCGCTGGATATGTATCCACCGGGTAACCACCTCCGGCCCTTCTGCCCCTGACCTTGGGTGTGGCGAGACGGCAGGAGACGCTACGGTTTCCCTCCTGTGACCGTAGCGATCTCTTCCGCAACAGGGAGGGACGGGGGTGGTTAATACCATTCTGAATGGCGGAATAGCTGTGATTGATCATTCCTTCCCAGATGATTGAGATCGAAATTCCCTTTATTCAGCCTATTAACATTGAAATACAGCCATGACCGCGGCGCGGTTTTTCTTTGTCGCGCACGCATATCTATAAGGGAGAAACCATGAAAATAGCCTTTTCAACTTCCGGCAGCACCCTCGATTCCCCCCTGGATAGCCGTTTCGGCCGGGCGCCGCACTTCCTGATCTTTGATCTGGATACGGAAACGTTTGAAGTGGTCGACAACCGGCAGAGCCTGGATTCCGCCCAGGGAGCGGGAATCCAGTCGGCGGAAACGGTGGCGCGTCAGGGAGTGAAAGCCCTCGTGTCGGGACATTGTGGTCCGAAGGCGTTCCGCGTGCTCCAGGCTGCCGGTATCAGGATCTTCACCAGCGATGCGGGTACGGTCGCCGATGCCCTTGAACAGTACCGCGCCGGAACTCTGGCGGAAGCCGGTTCGGCAGACGTGGAGGGGCACTGGGTATGATTCTGGCGGTGGCATCGGGCAAGGGGGGGACCGGCAAGACGACCGTTTCGGTGAACCTGGCGCGGTTGCTCGGTTCTGCCGTGCAACTGCTGGATT
Source organism: Pelobacter propionicus DSM 2379 (assembly GCF_000015045.1). GTDB lineage: Bacteria > Desulfobacterota > Desulfuromonadia > Geobacterales > Pseudopelobacteraceae > Pseudopelobacter > Pseudopelobacter propionicus. Next base: position 2,102,344 of record NC_008609.1, on the reverse strand, counting down.
GCGACGTGGAAGAGCCGAATGCTCACCTGTTTCTGAAATGTACGGAACCGGTGGAGGACGTTGTCTCCAGTCCGGTTCCCAGCGTGGATGAGGCGCTCTGCGACGGCTGTGGAGAATGCGGACGTTTCTGTCAGTATCACGCTATCGTCTCATTTGGGACCAAGCCGGTCATATTTCCGGAGATGTGCCACGGCTGCGGGGGCTGCATGGCGGTCTGTCCACGCCGGGCCATCAGTGAAATCGGTCAACGCATAGGAATGGTGGAAACCAGCTGCTCGGAAAACATAACCCTGATTCAGGGGAGGCTCGATATCGGTGTCGCCATGGCGCCGCCCCTGATCCGGGCGGTAAAACGAAAAATGAGGGACGATCTGCCGGCGATCCTGGATGCCCCTCCGGGGACATCCTGTCCGGTTATTGCCACGCTCCGTGGCGTCGATTTCATCCTGCTCGTCACGGAACCGACACCTTTCGGCCTCCACGACCTGAAACTGGCCGTGGAGATGGTGCGGGAACTGCGGATTCCCTTCGGCGTCGTGGTAAACCGCATGGGGGTTGGAGACATGCGTGTGCATGACTACTGCCGACAGGAAAATATTTCCCTGCTCCTGGAACTACCCGATGACCGGCGCATAGCCGAGGTCTACTCCCGCGGCGAGTTGATCGTGGAGAGCCTGCCCGAATATCGCGATCTCTTCCGCGGGTTACTGGAAAAGGTCGTGAATGGCGAAGATGCGGGGCAACGACACACATCATGAACATGACGCCATACCTGCTTTTCCTCGGTGACTGCCCGTGACCATCCAACACTCCTCCCTCACCGAACGGATCGCGAATCACGACCACTGCATCATGTGCGGAGAACTCAACCAGCTGTCGTTACGGCTCAAATTCGTGCCCGACGGTGGTGGAGGCGTATCCGCCCCCTTTCTGGGAAACTCCCTCCTGCAGGGGTACGACGGCATTCTGCATGGTGGCGTTATCAGCTCGCTGCTGGATGCCGCCATGACCCATTGCCTGTTCCAGCACAAGATCGAGGCGGTGACCGGAGAACTTCTGGTCAAGTTCGTTGCTCCGGTTCCCTATGGGTCGGCATTGATGGTGCGGGGTTGGCTCGTGGGGGCGACGCCTCCGCTCTACCTGTTGCGCGCGGAACTGCTGTACGGCGGAAGCCTCATGGCCAGCGCCGAGGCGAAATTCATGCAGAGGTTCTCTAACAATGCCTTGTACTGATTTTGATATACGCATTCTGGTTGATAACAGGGTCGATGACGGTTTGATTCAGGAGCACGGCTTCTCCGTGTGGATCGAGGCCTCCGGCCAGCGGATACTGTTTGATACGGGACAGGGCACGGCTCTTGGCCACAACGCCAAACAACTGGGCTGCGACCTGGGGCGGACCGACATGCTGGTATTGAGTCACGGCCATTACGACCACAGCGGCGCAGTCTCCCATGTGGTGGGAATCGCTCCCTCTTCACGCATGTTCTGCCATAGCAACGCCTTTTTGCCCCGCTACAGTATCCGGCCGGGAGAAGCCCCCCGGCTGCTCTCCATGCCCTTTTCCGACGGGAAGGCTTTCCTGCATGTTTCGGACAGCAGGATCACCTGGGTCACTGGACCGCGCATGGTCGCGCCTGACGTGGGTGTGAGCGGGCCGATTGCGCGCCTGCATCCCCTGGAAGACACGGGCGGACCTTTTTTCCTGGATCCCGAGGGGCGCCACCCCGATCCAATCAGGGATGACATGTCCCTGTGGATCGCCGGCGAGCGCGGCCTGATCATCATAACCGGTTGCTGTCATTCCGGCCTGATCAATACCGTGGAACAGATCCGTACCAGGAGCGGCATCGAGAGGGTCTTTGCCATTATCGGCGGGTTCCATCTGCTGAATGCATCCCCCCAGCGGCTGGAGGCGACCTGTTCGGCCATCCGTGCATGGAATCCAGAAATCGTTATTCCCTGTCACTGTACCGGCGACACGGCAGAGGCGTTGTTGATCGAGACGTTGGGATCACGGGTCATACCCGGGTATGCCGGTCTCAAACTCAGCTCCTCCCGGTTACCGGATGCGGTGAAGACCGGTCTGCGCTCCGCTGCGCTTCCTCCGGGCGCCGCTGAGCGACGCTCGTAACACTCGGTCAGTTTCAGAGATGGCGCCAACGTGTCTCTTCCCTCGGGGGGCGGGTGGCTGCCGGACAGAACCGATACTCATGCATGAAGGATGAATACATGAAAGAACTTGTTGTCATCAGTGGTAAAGGTGGTACGGGCAAGACCAGCCTGACGGCTGCGTTCGCGGTGCTGGCCGGCCGCTCGGTCATAGCCGACTGTGATGTCGATGCGGCTGACCTGCATCTGGTCCTTTCGCCGCGGATCGTGGAACGGCACGAATTCCGCAGCGGGCATGGGGCGGTCATCCTGCAGTCGGACTGCATCGGTTGCGGTGTCTGCCGCAGGTGGTGCCGCTTCGATGCCGTGAATATGGAGAAAAACGACCGGGGTGAAACCGTCTTTTCCATCGATCCGGCATCCTGCGAGGGGTGCGGCGTCTGCGTCCGTTTCTGTCCGGTGCAGGTCATAGACTTTCCCCAGCGGCTCTGTGGAGAGTGGATGGTATCGGAAACCCGTTGCGGAACCATGGTGCACGCCCGTCTGGGCGTTGCCGCCGAAAACTCCGGCAAACTGGTCTCCACGGTCCGCGGCGAGGCCCGCCGCATCGCCGGGGAGCAGGGCCAAGGGCTGATTCTGGTGGATGGCCCACCGGGGATCGGCTGTCCGGTAATCGCCTCCTTAAGCGGCGCCTCGGCTGTGCTGGTCATCACCGAGCCGACCGTGTCGGGAGAGCACGATCTGGAACGGGTCCTCTCCCTGGCGCGCCACTTCGCTATTTCGGCGTCGGTCTGCGTGAACAAGTGGGACCTCAACCGGGAGATGACCGAGCGTATCGAAGCCGGCGCCATCCAGGCGGGGGCAAAAACCGTTGGCCGTATCCGCTACGACAGCAGCGTCACTCAGGCGCAGATTCAGGGAAAGGCGGTGGTGGAGCTGGATGCCCCCAGCGCGGATGACATACGGCAGGTCTGGAACAATCTCGATCTGTAAGGGAGAGCGGATGCTGGTAACGGTCCGCTCATAACTATCACACATAAAAAAAGGAGCACTGTACGATGAAGATTGCAATTCCACTGGCTGGGGAAAAACTGACCATGCATTTCGGACATTGCGCGAGTTTCGCGCTGATTGACGTTAATCCCGAGGACAAGAGCATTACCGGACGAAACGACGTCACTCCTCCGCCCCACGAGCCGGGTGTGCTGCCGCGCTGGCTGGCGGAGCAGGGCGTGAGCATGATCATTGCCGGCGGCATGGGACGTCGCGCCCAGGAGCTGTTCGCGGAACGGGATATCCGGGTATTCGTGGGCGCACCATCTGACACCCCCGAGGCGTTGGTGGGTCAGTACCTTTCCGGAACCCTGCAGAGCGGCGTCAACGCCTGCGACCACTGATAGCGGAAGGAAAAGAACAGGAATGCCCACAAAAAAAGCACTATCTGCATATCGTTCCGGAAAACAGAATTGCGCACAAAGCCTGTATAGCGGTTTTCAGGAACTGCTCCAGCTTCCGGGCGAAATCATTGAATCCGCCCGGAAGCTGGGAGGTGGAAAGGCGGAGGAGGGGCGCTGCGGCGCCCTTCACGCGGCCCTGGATCTCTCGCAACGGGAAGAGACAAAGGAACAGTTGCGCTCCAGCTTCGAACGACGGGCCGGATCACAGCAGTGCCGAGAAATCAGGAATAGGAAACTGCTTAACTGCACGGAGTGCGTGGAACTCGCGGCGCAGGTTCTGTCCCGGAATGAACATTCCCATGACGAGGAAGAGTAGAGGCTGGGTTTGCTCGGCTTATGTGCTCTCGTGCCATCTGCTTTTGTGATTGCGTTACCTATCAGGAGGAACCCATGTTGACCATTCAGAGGAATCTGGTGGATGTTCTTGCTTCGCAAGCCGCGGACAGTATTGTCAGCGAAATTCGTATCGGGCTGGGATACACCGCCGTGGCACTGGAGAGCGGCCATGCCGGAGTGGCCTGGACTCCCAAGTCCGATTCCCATTCCTGTACCCATCTCAGCGGCGCCGGCTCACTCGCGGGCCGGCCTGCGTCGGTGCTGCTGACCATGCTCTGCCACCAGAAACTGCCCCTGGCGCGTGCGGTTGGCCTTGCCACCGCCAACGCGCTGCTCTCGTTGCCACCCCATGCCCCGGCATCCGACGATGAGGTGATAGGATCACTCGACATCGGGGCGGACGATCATGTGGCCATGGTGGGATATTTTGCGCCGGTGGTGGCGAAGATCCAGAAGAGCGGCTGCCGGTTGGACATAATCGAGATGAACCCCGGGCGGGGGGATACGCTCACTCCCGAACAGGGACGAAAGGCGCTGGCCGATTGCAGCGTTGCCATCATTACCGCCACCTCGCTGATCAACGGGACGCTGGACGAGCTAGTGGCCGGTCTGGGCTCCCCCCGTGCCGCGGTCATCCTGGGGCCATCCACGCCGCTCTGCCCCGAGGCGTTCCAGGGGACAAAGATTACCCATCTGGCGGGTGCACGGGTTCAGGATGTTGACGCGGTCCAGCGCATCATTTCCGAAGGGGGCGGCACGATGTTGATGAAACCGTATCTGGAGTTCGTCAACCTGCCGCTGTGCCTGGACGCCTGAATAAGCAGGTGAATATTTTACCATCAACGGAGGAGTAGATGAGTTTCGCGCATTACAGCCCCAAGGTATTCGATCATTTTCTGACCCCCCGCAACAACGGTGTTCTTGAGGACGCCAACGGCATAGGTGAAATCGGCGATCCGGAGTGCGGGGATCATCTGAAGGTGTACGTCAAAATAGAAGACGATATCGTCAAGGACATCAAGTTCCAGATCAAGGGGTGTCCGGCCGCCATCGCCTGCGCCAGCGCCATGACGGAACTGGTCATGGGCAAGCCGGTGGGGGAGGCCATGCTGGTTTCCGATGATCAGATCATCGAATATATCGACGGGTTGCCGGAGTTCAAGGTCCACTGTTCGGCCCTGGGAGCCTCGGGGTTCCGGGTGGCTGTCATGGATTACAGCATAAAATCGAAACTATTCGGAGCTACTGAAGGCTAAGTTGTTAAAAAATAAACCATGTACATCAGGAGGAGTACCGTGAGCAGTACGTGTCAGGGAAATTCATCGCACCAGGGAGCCTGCGGGCAGAGTACGGCTGAAATGCAGCGGATCAATGAACAGATGGAAATGCAGGAGACCCTGCGGAACATACGGCGTAAGATCGTCGTCCTGTCGGGCAAGGGGGGGGTGGGCAAGAGCTCCGTGGCCGCCAACCTGAGCGTGGCCCTTTCCCGCAAGGGACTGAAAACCGGCCTCCTGGACACCGACCTGCACGGCCCCAGCATTCCGACGCTTCTGGGATTGAAGGGAGGGGTCACGGGCCAGCAGGAGAATATGATGGAGCCTGCCTCCTTCAGCGATACGCTCAAGGTCATGTCCATCGGCCTGCTTTTGGAAGACCAGTCCCAGGCCATGGTCTGGAGAGGGCCTGCCAAGCACGGCGTCATCAAACAGCTGATCGGCTCGGTTGCCTGGGGGAAGCTGGATTATCTGGTGGTGGACTGCCCCCCGGGAACGGGTGATGAGCCGCTATCGGTCATCCAATTGCTGCAGGACGTTGACGGCGCGATCATCGTTACCACGCCCCAGGACCTGGCCCTGGTGGACGTGCGCAAGTCGGTCACCTTCTGCGGTCACCTGAAGCTGCCGGTGATCGGCGTTATCGAGAACATGAGCGGCTATGTCTGTCCCCACTGCGGAGAGAACGCTGATATCTTCAAGAGCGGCGGCGGCGAACGCCTGGCCGAAGAGATGGGCGTCCCCTTCCTGGGTCGCATTCCGCTGGATCCGGGCATGGTTTCGGGCGGGGACGCGGGACAACCCTGTATGGTGGCACCGGCGGATACGCCGGCCGGCCGTGCCATGCAGGAGGCGTTCGAAAAGGTAATCGCCTTCTCGGCATAGCAACCACAGGTAAGGGGAGGGGACCATGGCGATCTGCCTGACTATTCTCTGCGAGAATTCCGTTGCCAAGCCTTTCGGCCTGCTGGGAGAGCACGGCTTTGCCTGCTTTCTGGAAACGCCGCAGGGTAGTTATCTGTTCGATACCGGACAGGGGCGGACCCTGGTCCCCAATGCCCGCTATCTGGGAAAAGAACTGGGAAGCATCCGGGCGCTTCTGATCAGCCATGGCCATTACGACCACACCGGCGCTTTACCGCAGGTGTTGGAATGTTGTCAAGGCCTTGACGTCCTTGGACATCCCGACCTGTTCCTGTCCCGCTACTGGGAACTGGAGGGTAAACGACGCTTTCTCGGTATCCCCCATCGCCGGGAGTACCTGGAATCCCTGGGGGCGCGTTTCCGGCTGAGCCGGGAATTGACTGAGATCGGCCCGGGGGTCTGGCTGACCGGCGAGATTCCCCGGTGCAGCCCATGGGAGAAGGGTGACGCCAGCCAGGTTGCGGTTACCGAGACGGGCGAGATCCTGCGGCCCGATCCGGTGAATGACGACCTGTCCATGGTCGTGGAGACCCCCGCGGGGCTGGTGTTGGTTCTGGGCTGCGCCCATGCCGGACTGGTCAACATCATCGACTATGTCACGGAGACGTTTGCCGGAAAGCGGATCCATGCCGTGATCGGCGGAACCCATCTCGGCTTTGCCGGCGAGGAGCAGTTCGAGAAGACGCTGGGAGTTCTGGAACGTCTCGGGATAGAAAAGGTCGGCGTTTCCCACTGCACCGGCCTGTACGGATCGGCCCGCATCGCCGCCAGGCTGGGGGAGCGCTTCTTCTTCGCCGCCGTCGGAACGGTGCTGGAGTTCTGAAGTGAGTGCTCCCGAAGCAGTCTCAGAGCTGAAGCGCAACAAGACGCAGCAGATACAACCCCCCCAGATCCGTCTCCACCTCTCCGTGGAATGCCCCCCTGGGCAGCGCTTCCCGGATATCCCGAGCTGAAAGACGCATGCCGGGGGGAGGGCCGAAGGCTGTCTCCTCTTTCTTGCATTCGATGATCCCCAGACGCCCCCCGGGCCTCAGGACACGATGGACTTCGCCGAGAATGGCCCGCATGTGGCGGGCAACTTCGGGAATGTGCAGGACCGTGGCCAGGAGGCAGACATCGATGCTCTCTTCTCCCACGGGAAGGGGACGGCTGATATCGCATGCCATGGCCAGGACGTTGTCCATGTCTTGGTCAGCGGCCTCGGCAACCAGACGAGCAACCCTTTGCCTCGATTTTTCCAGGGCGAACACCGCTCCCGAACGTCCCACGATGCGGGACGCCGCCATGGCATAGTCCCCTGATCCGCACCCCAGGTCGAGGAAACGATCCCCCTCCCGGAGATCGAGCTGGTCGAACACGATTCCCGGATCCCGGATCCTGAGGATGCTCCTGCCTGCTCCCCACTGTTCCCGTACGTCATGTCCCTTTTCACAACGGCACGCAGCGCCGTTCATGGTCATTTCTCCTTTCTCGATCGGGTGAGATGAGGAGCGGATGCGTTTCCGTGAAAACGCATCCGCCCAGTCGGCACGGCTCGGATCAGACCGGTTCCCTGCCCGGGGGGCTCCACGCCTCCAGATGCGACAGGATACCCGCGACGCGGTTTCCGATATCCGCCAGATCATTGTCGTTGGGCCGGTTGCGGATGTCTCCCAGTCGGCCGCAACGGTTCATGGCCTCCTTTGCCGGATCGGAGAAGGCGCCGGGCACGTGCCAGTGGTCCAGCACGCTGAAGCCGAGGTGACCGAGGAACGAGTCCAGCCACATGGTCATGGGCCGCGCCTCCCGTTCCCCGATGTGCGGCCCGGCGAAGGTGCCGAAACAGACGCCGAATTTCCCCGGGATGAGCGGTGATGCCGGCTTGATCAGCCCTCCGCGGTTATACGCGGTCATCCGGTTTTTGACGAAATCCATTATGCGCCGGGTGGGAAGCCAGTCGATGACCGGCGAACCGATGAAAACCAGATCATAATCGAAAAAATTGAACTCCGTCTCGCCGTTGACTTTCACCACTGCACAGGGAAGGTCGTGGCGTTCCACCGTTTCCCGTATCGCCAGTGCCACTCTGCCGGTATTGCCCCCCAGGGAATCGAAGATAACAGCCGTGTTCATGGTTCCTCCTTTTGTCGGTCAGAAGCTGTAGCGAACAGCTCCGTAGATGCTGGTATTGTCCTTGAATTGTGAAAAAAAAGTCTCCGGTCTGCGGCCGAAGAAGATGTTGGCGCCGGCTTCCAGTGAAATCCTGTCCGTATGGTTGTAGCGGATGCCCGGCCGAAGATAGGCGTCCCGGTCGCTGGGAGAGCAGTAGCCGGACAGGGAGAGCTTCAGGTTCTGGTTCAACAGCAGCTTGGTCAACTGCACGGTCAGGACATGCCTGACGCGGTCCCGGTCGGCCGCTGCTCCTCCCAGTCTCCGGTAGCGTCCGAACCCCATGATCTGTTCCACGTAGTACTGCGCACTTGCGGTGAAATCCCTCCCGATTTCCCGGGCATAGCCTGCCAGGTATCTCAGCTCCGAGGGGGGGGAACGGCCGTTGCCCCGATCGACGGAGCGATACCAGGCAAACTCCAGGTTGGCGATACCCGGTCCGATCCCTCCCCGGACGCTGGCGCCGTAGACGTTCAGGCGGGGAAAGCCGGTAGTCCCCTCGCGTGTGCGCCCCAGGGGCGTTTTCCAGAACCCCTGGTAGCCGTAGGCCGCCAGTTCATATCCTCCCCAGTTCCCGTACAGGCGCAGTGCGATCTCGTCGTCTTTGAACCAGCCGTCCGGCGTATCGGCGGAGACGACCTCATCGCGGCCGGAACGACGCCCCAGGGAAGCGTTCCAGGAGGAGACGTATTCCCCGGTGATGAAACGGTCCGGGTCGAAGCGGGGGGTGTACACCAGGTCGATACTGACCGGATCGATGAACAGGCCGATCTTCACGGCATCGGAGGGCGCCTTGAGGTACTCGGCGTCGCGTCCGATGAAGAACGACCTCCAGTCCTTGGGGAAGAGGTCGTTGAGAAACACCAGTTCCCCCGTTCCCCAGGTCAGCACCTGTCTGCCGATCTTGATGTCCATGACCTCCAGGGGGCGGGAGAAGAGCCACAGTTCACGTCCGTCGTACCGCGCCTGTTCCGTAACGCCGTCACCCCAGGCATCTCCCTTGTATTTGAAGTCGCACCATGGGGTGGAAGCGCTCAGTTCGAGCTGTAGGCGGGCTTCCATGAGTGAGATCCCCTTTTCGTGGGGATCTCCGCCAAGGCGGCCGCCACCCCTCAGTTCGCCGTATCCGTGCAGCTCCGTCGTGATCAGATCCCCAAGCGCCCCCGGAAAGGCCCCGGCGGCGGGGGAGGGGGGCGAGATCAGGAAGAGCGCGACGGCTGCGCCGGGAATCGCGCCCATGAGACGGGTCAGGCTCATCGCAGCGCTTCTCGGGGCGGTTTTCTCAGGTAGCGCTCGCTGAACAGCTCCTCCTTGAGGCCGCCGTTGTAACCGATATGGGAAAAGACCATCTCGGTCCGGCTGCCCGTATCCAGGTTCCGGGCAACGCTGCGCGTGACCGTGGGATAGACCACCCGCCGTTCTCCCTGCCGGGCCTGGATCTCTTCCATGCGCAGTACCTCGATCACCCGGTAGAGCCGTTCAGGTTTCTTGTAGAACTCCAGTTTCACCGGCATGAGGCTCTTTTTGTCCAGGTATGCCAGATAGTAGGCAAACTCCACGCTACCGGGCTTTCTGGGGGTGTTCTTCAGCACATGGTGCCTGTCCGTGGTTCGCAGCAGCTCGTGCCTGTCTTCGGTGATGTTCCGGCCGGAAATGTCCTCGTAGAGGAAGTCGGAGCCGGCAAAACTGGTGCGCTTGTCGCTGGCCGCGATGCGCTTGACCAGGTCCAGGCCGGGCAGGTAGAGCCAGCGGTCATCTTCCCTCCCCGGCGCGGCATGCTTGTGAACCATGAAGACCATCCTGCGCACATCCGGCGGTTCGTTGAACAGCACGAAATAGCTCTGGTCTTGATCATTATCCCCCACATCCCGGCGCAGCATGGTGAATTCCCTCCTGCGCGTGCGCCCCTGGTTGTCAGTAATCAGCATGCTGACCCTGCCGCGGCCGTCCGTCCCCTGATACAGGGCCATGTGATTGCTTTTTCTCACCAGTTCGTCCACACCCAGGTTCGTTACCGGCTCCGCGGCCTGCCCGATTCCTCCCAGCAGCGCGGATGCCGCCACCACTAATCCCGCTCGCTTCATCATCGTCTTCTCCCTTTCCGGACGAGCTCCGCTTCGACTGCCTTTACGCGAAACCAAAGGATGCGTGGCAAGACCATGGAGCCGTCCCCTGTTGTTATGCTCGTTCATCCAGCGGCCGTGCCGAAAAACCGCTTCTCTGCCACGGTCAGGAGCGCGGGCAGGAAGAGCAGCGTCACCAGGCCGGAGGTAGAGAGGATACCGAAGAGCAGTACCGCGGTGATCTTGTAGGGCACCAGATGCGCCACCATCAGCGGCAGGAAGCCCAGCGCCACCACCAGCACGTTCCTGGAGATCGCCAGGGCAGGTTCTCCGAACACCAGGGGAACCGTCGCCTTCCAGGAGCCTGTCTCCCGGTACAGACGCCGGCTCCTCTCCAGGAAGTGAATCGCGAAATCAACCGCTATGCCCAGCGTGATGGCGCTCATGACCGCCACCGGCATGTCGTAATCCTTGCCCACGATTCCGGTGATCCCGTAGATGGCGGCGATGGTGATGGAGAGCGGCAGCATGCAGGCGGTTGCCCAGAGCAGCGACCGGAAGAGAACAGCCATCATGACGAACACGATGATGAACGACCCCACGAACGAACCCAGCATCTGGCGGAACATGATCTCTTGGAAGACGAGGTTGACGTAATGAAGCCCGGCCCAGCGGTGCGAGAGTCCCAGCGGGGGGGGATTAGCCTTGAGGTAGGTGTCCACGGCCCGGACCGCCTTGTCGGTCTGGGTGCTGTCTCCCTGCTTGAACTGCATCCGGATCGCGGCGCTGCCGTAATCGGGCGTCACCAGATGCCAGAGGTCGTCGGGACGGTGGCTCTGCTGATACTGAAGGTAGCATTCTGATACCCCACGGAAGCTGTCGGGGACCCGGAAGTGTTCCGCTCTGCCGTCGATCAGTTCCTGGTTGACCTTGCTGACCACATCGGCGGCTGACGTGGTTTTACCCACGATGCCCGCGTGTACCAGATGGGCCTGGAGTCCGGCCATGTAGCGCAGCACTTCAGGGCGCTTGAACGGTTTCAGGCGTTCCTTTTCTCCTTCGAAAAAGCTCTTCAGCTCCCGCGAAACATACGCTTTGTCCTTGGCGCTGCCTTGAAAACGCTCATCAAGAAACTTCACGGCTTCGTCCAGAAGCTCCTGCCGGCTGTCGGACCGCCGGGCGAAGAGCGGCAGACGCCGGCGCAGTTCCGCGACGAGTGTCTGTTTCGTGCCACTGGAATCCTCGATCCCTCCGGCTGCCTCCACAAGAGCCTGGTCCAACTCCGCGACGTCCCGGGATGTCGGTTTGGCCCCCCTGGTTTCCTCCAGCACCAGATAGGCGGTGTAGGTTCCCCCGAAGTGCCGGTTAAGGGCCTGGTCGGCCGTGCGGATCGGATGGCCGGTGCTGAAACGTTTGGCGTAGTTGTCATTGATAGTGATGCGCGAAATGCCCCAGGTGGCCACAACGATCAGCAGCGCCAGCACGCCCAGTACCGGTTTGGCGCGCCTGCATGCGAACCCGCCCAGCCACTGCAGAAAAACGCCCAGCCTGGTGTGCCGTTCCGCTGCGGCTGTCGTGTCCCTGCCGAATCCTTCCAGCACCCGTTCGGGAAGCATCATCACGTAGGCCGGAACCAGCAGTACCGTCGTTGCCCAGGCGATCATCACCCCCAGAGCCACGAACACGCCGAATACCCGGGCCGGCGGGATATCGGTGGTGACGAAGGAGAGAAACCCGGCGGCGGTTGTCAGCGACGTGGAGGTGATCGGCGCGAACAGCGCGCCCATCACCTCCCTGATGGTCTGCGCGCGCCCTTTTTCCTGTGTGTAGCATTCGAAGAAATCCGAGAGGATATGGACCGAATCGCAGATGGCGATGGGCATCAGAAAGATGGGCAGCATGGAGCTTAAGATGTGCACCGGATACCCGCAGGCGATCATCAGCCCCAGGGCGGAAACCACCGCCACCGTGGCAACGATCATGGGGAGGATGATCAGCGTCAGACGACGGAAAAAGAGGAGCAGCAGACCGAAGATGACCAGCATGGTCAGGGGGGCTGCCACCGTCATCTGGTTGAACATCTCCACGCCGACGGCGCTCTCCGCCACCGGAAGCCCGGCGATGTGGTACTGGTCGTCCCCTCCCAACTGACCGATTTTCTTGTTCAGTTCTTCATAGACGCGGTAACTGAGCAGCTTGTCCGTCAAGGGGAGGTACAGGCAGAGGGCTTTTCCGTCCCAGGAGACCATCTGGTCCTTAAGCAGCGGGTTGGAGAGCGCCTTGTCGCGAATCGCCCGCGCCTCTTCCCTGGTTTCCGGCGGAGCGGCCATGAGCCACTCAAAACGCAGTGTACCCGGTCCATCCTGGGTCATATGGTCCACCAGCGAGGGGGCGATCATGTCCGTTTCGATGACCCCCGACGTATGTCCGGGGTTCTTGGTGTCCTCCCAGCGCAGCGTCCTGGCGAACTCGGTCAGTTCGTAGACCCGCCTGAGAGTTTCCGGGTTGAACACTCCGTCCGGATCGCGTTCGTTGACAACCCCCAGCACGATGGTCTCGCTCAGGTTGAAGCGCTTCTTGCTCTGGTTGTGAAAGACCCGTACCGGCTCATCTTTTTCAAGCATGTTTTCCGGATCCGTATCGATGGTGATCATCGGAAAAAAAGCGCCGGTAACGATGGTGAACAGGACAATGGCAACGGCTACCAGCTTGTAGCGTCTGATGGAAACATCAATTATCGTGTCTTTCAGTTTCAACATGCGTGCGTCCTTTTGTTAAGTAGCTTAACATTTCGTGGTTAAAAAATGCGCCCTGTCCCGGGGATGGCGCTGTGGATGTTTTGTGTTGAGGCGTTCCCCCTCTCCCGTGGGAAAGAGGGAAAACGGTCTGCCTGCATGTACCCTGTCAGAACCGGAACAGTCTATCTCTCCGCGGGGAAAAAATGGACGGTTTTCGCTGGGATAGAGGAGGAGAGACGGTTGTCCATGGCCGTCCCGACGACTTCCAGCATGACCGAAAGCGTCGCGATCTGTGACAGGGAGAAGGAGTTCATGCGGTCTATGAGCTCTTCCAGTTCCGTGCCGTGCAGCCGTTCGTGGGCCTGGAATACGAGCCTGCCCCGTTCCGTGAGCGACAGCAGGAACTCCTTGTTGCTGTGAAAAGCCTGGCGTTTTTCCACGAATCCTTTCTTCACCAGCCTGGAAACCATCTGGGAAGCGGCGCTTTTGGTGATGCCGAAGCGGTTCGCCAGGGCGGTAATGTTCATCCCGTCCGTTTCTCCGATGCCCTGGATGACATGCGCCTCACGGGTAGTGACCTCTTCATGTTCATCGAAACGGAGCGGCTGCTCCTCGATGCGCGCATACTGGTGGGCGATGCGTATGATTCCGCGAATGGCGGCTCTGATCATCTCGTTTTTCGTTTCCATTGTTATTTGGTACATTAGCTTAACTATTGTGTCAAGGATTTTCGACGGGGAGCCGGGTTCGACCCGTCCGCGCGGCGCCGCCGGGTACCGGGCCGCATCTCGCCCCTGGTCGATGGCTGTCTCCGGTTGAGCCGAAGCGTTACGGAAAGACGGCTCGTTGTCCCGGTTGATCGCGAATGCCCGGCAGCGTCCGGTGCCCGTCACTGGACGGGGAAAGGTATTATCTTCTTGATTCGCTCTATAACCGGTTATATGTTGGGTTGAATAATCGCTCAAGAAACGCTTCCAGAGGAGAACCGCGACGTCATGAATAACGGCAACGAAATGGCTACGCAGCTCCGGGCAAGTCTCTGTCCCCACTGCCTGAAACGGATCCCGGCGGAACGGGTCCGCGAGGGTGACAATATCTATCTGGTGAAAACCTGCCCGGAACATGGCGAATTCACGACCCTTATCTGGCGTGGAACACCATCGCTCGAAGGGTGGGGTCGCGCCAAGGCGGCCGTCCACACCACGGTTCCCCATGCGGGGGAAGGGCGGGGGTGCCCCTTCGACTGCGGTATCTGCTCCGAACACCGCCAGCAGTCCTGCACGGTGCTCATCGAAGTCACCGGCCGCTGCAACCTGCGCTGCCCCTTCTGTTTCGCGGATAGCGGCGATGATTCCGGGCCCGATCCTTCCCCGGCCGATCTCGCCTGGAGATTCCTGAATGCGCTGCGAAAGAGCGGACCTCATAATATCGTCCAGATTTCCGGCGGTGAACCGACGGTGCGCGACGACCTGCCGGAGATCATCAGCCTGGGTCGTACGATTGGGTTCCCCTTCATCCAGCTCAACACCAACGGCGTGCGTCTGGCGGCTGAGCCCGGGTATGCCGTCAAGTTGAAGGAAGCCGGGCTGTTCTCCGTCTTTCTCCAGTTCGATGGCACCCAGGACCGGATCTATCGGACCATCCGCGGCAGGGCTCTGCTGGAGGAAAAGATGAGGGCCATACAGCAGTGCTCCAGCGCCGGCCTGGGGATCGTGCTGGTCCCCACCATCGTGAAGGGGGTGAACGACGGTGATATCGGCGCGATTCTGCGGCTGGCGCTGGAACTGGCTCCGGCGGTGCGGGGGGTGCACTTCCAGCCTGCTGCCTATTTCGGACGCCACCTCACTCCGCCTCCGGCGGAAGAGCGTCTGACTCTGCCCGACCTGATGCGTGCCATCCAGCAGCAGACCGACGGCCTGATCCGGGCCGACCACTTCATACCCCCCGGTTGCGAGCACCCGCTCTGCTCGTTCCATGGCAACTTCCTGCGTCAGGAGGACGGCTCCCTGAAACCGCTCAGCAGGCAGGCCGTGGACTGCTCGCGGGGTGATCAACAGGAAAACTGGGGCACCGGCAAGGCCGTGTCCTACGTGGTCAACCAGTGGGCCGCGCCGAAACCGGCATCCTGCTGCCCAGCCAGGGACAGCCTGGACGCCTTCCTGGAGAACCACCGCTCCAACACCTTCGCCATCTCGGCCATGGCCTTCCAGGACGTGTGGAGCCTGGACCTGGAGCGGGTCCAGGAGTGCTGTATCCATGTGGCCGCGCCGGACGGACGCATGATCCCCTTCTGTCTGTACAACCTGACGTCCAGCGACGGAACGCCGCTGTATCGGGATACCTGCGACATGAGCCCCGAGATGAGTTTTTCCTGTCCGCCGCCATCTCCCCGGATCGGAATGGATGGTTGCTGCTCCCCCCTCTTGGAGGGAGATTGCTGCGCCCCGGAATCGGCAGCCGCGGATGAGACATGCGCATGCGCGCCGGTTGATGTCGGCCACAGGAGCGGCTGCCCGGTGTGCGGCAAAAAGATCCTGGATATCTCCCCCCCGAAAACGCTTTCGTGCCGGTATTGCGGCAAAACCGCGCTCGTGGAACATTGCTGCGAGGAAGGGCATTTCGTCTGCGACCAGTGCCGTATCCAGGCCGTCGGGGAACTCATCACCGCCTCCTGCCTGACCAGCTCTCACCGGGATACGCTTGCCATCCTGCACGACATCCGTTCCAACCCGCACTTTCCGACCCATGGCCCGCACCATCACCCCATGGTGCCCGGCATCCTTCTGGCTGCCTACCGGAACAACGGCGGAGATATCTCCGATGAACGGATCATGGCCGGTATCGCCCGCGGCGCCCAGATACCGGGGGCATTCTGTTCCTTTTTCGGTGTTGACGGCGCCGCGATTGGCGTGGGCATCGCCTTCTCGGTACTCCTGGGCGCCACCCCCTTTGAGGGGACGAAACGCAATCTGGTGCAGAAGATCGTTATCCGGGTCGCATCGAAGATAGCCGAGCATGCCGCCGCGCGTTGCTGCCAGCGCGAAGTCTGGATCGCGCTGAACGAGGCGGAGGAGATTTCGAGAGAGCTGCTGCCGGTTCCCCTACCGGCCCGGTATCCGCTGCGGTGCGATCAGTTCGGGACAACGGATCATTGTTCCGGCATGGCCTGCCCCCTGCGCCGGACGATGCCGGTCTGAACAGGAGATGCCATTGAACCGGTGAGGGCTGCTGTTTCCAGGTTAAAAGCTGCGGAGAATACGCATGAGGAGGGAAGCAATCGTGGATGAACTACTGAGAAAGCATGCGCTTGATTATTTGGGCTCCGGAAACTACATTGTCGATCCGGACATATTCCTCGACCAGGAAGATGTAGTGTTCCTGGATGTGCGAACCAGGGAGGAATCTGAATCAATCGCGATCCAACTGAAACATCACTCCAATGTGTCCAGCATGAATATTCCGGTGCATGAACTGCCTGAGCGTATCGATGAGCTACCAATAGACAAGGCAATCGGAATCTTCTGTCCGGCCAACGTCAGATCGACTCTTGCGTATGTCTACCTGTTTTCAAAGGGATATACGGATGTCAGGATAATCGTCGGCGGGTATATTGCATTGACCGAGGCGCTGAAGCCCGGAAAGATTCTGAATGCTGTTCGGCGCTCTGCCGGGTAGCAGGTGATGTTTCATAAAATAACCGCCTACTGCTGAAGGTGTTCTGGGCACAGCCTGAAAGGAGAACACACCGATGCAAACAGAGGTGAAGCACGCTTTGATCGCAGGGAAAAAACCATGAATAACGCATCTACATTCAACAGACATACAACCGAATACGATGCCTGGTTCGAGAGACATAACGACCTTTATCAGGCGGAACTGGGCGCCCTGCAGACTCTCGTGCCTGCCAATGGCCAAGGTGTGGAGATTGGCGTTGGCACCGGACGTTTTGCGCTGCCCCTCGGCATCTCCATTGGCGTTGAACCCTCGCCGGTCATGGCTGAAGTGGCTCGTAATCGTGGCGTGGAGGTGCAAGAGGGGGTTGCCGAGGCCCTGCCGTTCGATGACAACAGTTTTGATTTTGCGCTGATGGTAACGGTGGTCTGCTTCCTTGACGATGTTGCCAGGGCCTTTCGCGAGGCGTGGCGCATCCTTAAACTTGGCGGGGTTCTCGTTATCGGTTTCATTGACCGCGGAAGCGAGTTGGGCCGCATCTATGAACAGAAAAAAGGACAAAGCACCTTCTATCGCGACGCCACATTTTATTCGGTGAGCGAGCTGGTGGAGGTACTGCGTGAAACCGGCTTTACTGACTTCTCATTCCGGCAGACCCTGTTACCGGGCGAGCCAACCGATGCAACCATTCTCGAAGGCTTTGGCGATGGGGGATTCGTTGTTATCAGGGCACGGAGATGTGAAAAGGAGGAAAGGGAATGAAGGTAGGCATCATTCGTTGTCAACTTACCGAAGATATGTGTCCCGGCAGCACGGATTTCAAGATTGCCAGTGAAGGAACGCGGGCATTTGAGGAGACCGGCCCGGTTGAGATTATCGGTTTTCTCTCCTGTGGCGGGTGTTCCGGTAAAAAATCCGTTACCCGAGCCAAGATGATGGTTGACCGTGGGGCGGAGGCCATTGTCTTTGCCTCCTGCATGAAAAATGGCAACCCCATCGGTTTTCCCTGTCCGCATTTCGCTGCTATCAAGGAGGCGGTCGAAAAAAAACTTGGTCCGGGTATCAGGATTGCCGACTGGACCCACTGAACGCCGCAACGCCCGTTCGCCCTGAACTCGTCGAAGGGTGAACGGGCGTTAGCCGTAGATCAGCGCTCATGGGGACGGCTTTGTGTGACGGCACGCTACCGCCTGACGCGAACCGCGCGAAAAGAGAGACGGTACGGGGTGCCGGCCCTGATACCGCGCCGTCTCAGGCCGTTGCCGCGCGCTTGCCGAAGATGCGGTCGGTAAACTTGACGTACCAGGCCGCCGCCTGCACCTGGACGATATAGGCCAGGGCGATGATGATGGCGATTTCCGCTCCCTTTTCCCTGAAAACCGTAATGGCGATGGCAAGGGCGATGGACAGGTTGCGCATGACGGTGCCGTACACCAGGGCGATGGCTTCGGGGCGGGGGAAGAACAGCTTGCCCACCAGGGTGCTCAACAGGAAATTCACCAGATAGAGCAGGGCGAGCGGCCCGAGGTAGGAAAGGAGCATGGCGGGATTGCCCATAATGCTCCCTGATTTCAACGCCATGGCGACAAAGACGATCCCCAGTACGCCCAGAGTGGAAAAGAGGGGAAATTTCTTCTGCAGGTCGCGCTGGTAGGCTTCCCGGCCGTAACGTTTGATCAGCATCCGTTTTGTGGCATACCCGAGCAGCATGGGAACGAAAACGATGAACAGTATCTGCCGGAAGACTTCGGCCAGCGGTATTTCAATCGCCGCTCCCATGAGCCAGAGGGCATAGAAGGGGGTGGCGATGGAGCCGGCAACCAGGCCGATGACGGTCATCTTGATGGCCGCGTTGATATCACCGCCGGCGAAACCGGTCCAGGTGATGGTCATGCCGCTGGTGGGGAGCAGGGCCGCCAGCAGCAGGCCGAGCATGATCAGAGGCTGGTCCGCGAAGAACCACCGGCCGATGAAAAAAGCCACGAAGGGAATAACCCCGAAATTGATCAGCATGGTCGCCAACTGGCAGCGAATCCCCTCGGTTGAAAAGACCTTTTCCAGTTGCAGGTTGACCATCATGGGATAGACCATGAGGAATGTCAGCGGCACGATGGTCGACTTCAGGGGGGAAGCGTTCCACAGCGAACCGTACGCAAGCCCCGCCACCATGGCCGCGGGTATCGTCCATATCAGGTTTTTCTGAAGAAAAGTCAGTAACTTCCACATAATGCCTCCCTGTTGGTTGTGATGATTCTGAAAATAATAAATCATATGAATATATGAATATTATATGTATTGAGGTTTTTCAACTGTTTTTTTGTTCGGGTGTGTGTCGATGGGACCGCGGACCGGTGTTGCGCCGGTCCGCGGTAAGGTGGCGTATCCAATCGGGAGGTGGTGAATAGGGCTGTTTGATCCGTCCGTTGAAGACGGGGCGCTCGTGAACGGCTCTTTCCTGGTGGAGCGATGCCTGGAAAACCCTGGTGACTGTCACGACATCGTTAAGGCATGGCGTTGTTCTTCGCGGTTCTCCGGAATGTCAGCCCTTCATCTTCCCGATTTCTTCCTCCACTTCTTCAGCCCCCTCGTCATAGAATTTCCGTTCGTCCGGGGCGAGTTCGTGAAGCAGCCGGAGGAACTCACCGGCATGGACCCGTTCCTCATCCGCAATATCCCTGAGCACCTCGATGGCGAGTCTGTTGTCCGTTGACTCGGCAAGCTGCATGTACATCTGGATCGCCTCGTACTCCGCCGCCACCATGAAGCGTATGGCGCGAATCAACTCCTCGTTGGTAAGTTTCCGGTCATGGGCCAGCCCTGAAAAGGGCGCTCCGAATTCTGGCATGGGATTCTCCTTTGTCATTGATTTACCGGGAAGCATGGTATGAACGACAACGGACGCTCTCCGAGAAGCGTCCGTTGTCGTGACATATGACCGTATTCCATCAGGATGTCGGCACCTCGGACATGGGGATGCCCAGGGCGTTGGCCACCCCCTTGCCATAGTCAGGGTCGGCCTTGTAGCAGTTGGCGATATGGCGGATCTTGATCTCCCGCGGCGCGTCTCCCATGCCGCGTCCGGTATTTTCGAAGAGCAGCTTCTGCTTCTCCGCTCCGATCAGGCGGAAAAGCAGGCCGGGCTGGGTGTAGTAATCGTCATCATCCTTGCGGAAGTCCCAGTTGTCCGCCGCCCCCGACAGCTCAAGTGGGGGCTCGGTGTACTCCGGCTGCTGCTGCCACTCGCCGTAGCTATTGGGCTCGTACCCCAGGGTGCTGCCGTAGTTGCCGTCCACCCGCATGGAACCGTCGCGGTGGAAGCTGTGGTAGGGGCAGCGGGGGGCGTTGACCGGGATCTGGTGGTGGTTGACCCCCAGGCGGTAGCGCTGTGCATCGCCGTAGGAGAAGAGCCTGCCCTGGAGCATCTTGTCCGGTGAGAAGCCGATGCCGGGCACCACGTTGGCCGGGTTGAAGGCGGCCTGCTCCACGTCGGCGAAGTAGTTCTCCGGGTTTTTGTTCAGTTCCATCACCCCCACCTCGATCAGCGGGTAGTCTTTTTTAAGCCAGACCTTGGTCAGGTCGAAGGGGTGGAATTTGTAGGTGGCGGCATCCTTTTCCGGCATGATTTGCACAAACATGGTCCAGCGGGGAAAATCCCCCTTTTCGATGCTCTCGTACAGGTCGCGCTGGTGGCTCTCCCGGCACTTGCCAACCAGAGCCTCGGCCTCCTCGTCGCTTAGGTTCTTGATCCCCTGCTGGGTGCGCAGGTGGAACTTGACCCAGTAACGTTCGTTCTTGGCGTTGATGAAGCTGAAGGTGTGGCTGCCGAAGCCGTGCATATGGCGGTAGCTGGCCGGGATGCCCCGGTCGCTCATGACGATGGTAACCTGGTGCAGCGCCTCGGGAAGTGAGGTCCAGAAGTCCCAGTTGTTCTTTGCGCTGCGCATATTGGTGCGCGGATCCCTTTTCACGGCGTGGTTCAGGTCGGGGAACTTGAGCGGATCGCGCAGGAAGAAGACCGGCGTGTTGTTCCCCACCAGGTCCCAGTTCCCCTCCTCGGTGTAAAATTTTGTTGCAAAACCACGGATATCCCGCTCGGCATCGGCCGCGCCCCGCTCACCGGCCACGGTGGAAAAACGGGTGAACAACTCGGTCTTCTTGCCGATTGCAGAGAAGATACTGGCTTTGGTGTACTGGGTGATGTCGTGGGTGACGGTGAAGGTGCCGAAGGCGCCGGAGCCCTTGGCGTGCATGCGCCGCTCCGGGATTACCTCGCGGTCGAAGTGGGCCAGTTTCTCCAGGTACCACACATCCTGCAGCAGCACAGGTCCGCGCGGTCCGGCCGTCATGGTGTTCTGGTTGTCGACAACAGGGGCGCCATTCCTGGTGGTGAGTTTTGTATCCTTGCTCATCATGCTTCTCCTTTTCATGGGATGGTGGCGGTGCGCTACTACCACGTGTTCAGGCTTACGGCTAAGCGTAGCGTATGAGAATCAATGCGCAATCTCACCAGCGCCATCACGCTTGGTAAGTTGCCGGGTGTGTGGATAAAAAATACTGTAATTACAATGTCTTCTTGACAGGCGGTTTTGTTGAACATATTTTTATTTATTTGAAAATTAATTCAATAAATGGGGGGCGTATGGAATTTGAAGAGGTGTATTCCACTGATTTCTGTTCCCGGAGGCTCAAGGCGATAGCCGACCCGACACGCTGGGCCGTTGTCGCCCAGTTGATCCATGGGCCAAGGACGGTGGGAGAGCTGAATGGCGTCCTGGGTATGGAATCTACCCTGCTATCCCATCACCTGAAGATCCTCCGCGACGAGGGGCTCGTTGAATGCCTGCGGGAGGGGAAAAACGTGCGTTACTTTTTATCTGCCGATGTCGAGCTGACGCCGTCCGGCCGCGGAATCAACCTGGGCTGCTGCGTGCTGCAGTTGAGCGAACCTGTTGCGGAGAAATAAACGTATTTTGCCGCTGTGAGCGCCGAACGCCTGAACTCTTCTGATGTCCCCCCTCCACCTCATCACCATTCAGGAAAGAAAAGGACGCGGATCTATCACGAGAATCGCCTGGTCCTGAGGGGCGCTGTTGTTTGATCCGGTTTTGGTGATTGGAACTATCCACGTGTTCGCTCCAGTCACTGATCCATTGCTCTGCGGACAGGATGCTCTTCTGGAATCGGCTCTCGTTGTTGCGGATGCTGAGTAATGGGCTTGAAATCCAACGAAAAAAACCGTACAACCATACCCCGGCCCGGTTCGACCGCTGTCCACCCAGGGCAGCGGTCGAACCGGGAGCACAGTGGAAGGAACGCAATCATCGCCATGGAATACCGATCCGGCTGCCTCGTCTGCGGAAATGAACTATACTATTCCGTCGTACCTACCAGGGAAACCTGTTTTTACTGCGGCGCGACGGCCGAGACGAACATGCGCTGCGCGAAAGGGCATTTCATCTGCGACTTCTGCCATAACGGCAGCGCCAACGATCTGATCGAACGCTTCTGTTGCAGCACCGACTCGACCGCTCCCCTGTCGCTGGCCCTGACCCTGATGGGTAGCCCGCTGGTGAAGATGCATGGGCCGGAACACCACTTTCTTGTCCCTGCCGTCCTGCTGGCATGCTTTTACAACCAGACTGCTGCCGGCGGGGACTTGGCGACCGAAAAGATCCACCAGGCACGCGGGCGGTCGGATGATGTGAAGGGGGGCTTCTGCGGGTTCTGCGGCGCCTGTGGGGCTGGCATCGGCACCGGTATCTTCATCAGCCTGATTACCGAGGCTACCCCGCTCTCTGACCGGGAGCGCAGGCTCTCCAATATGCTCACGGCCGAATCGTTGCGGGTGATCGCCGAAAAGGGGGGAGCGCGTTGTTGCAAACGGGAATCATTCTGGGCCATCATGACCGCCGTTCAGTTCGTGCGGCGGGAGTTCGGGATCGATCTCCCCGAGGAGCCGCTGCCGGTCTGCTCCTTCAGCGCCCTGAACAAAGAGTGTCTGGCTGAGAGATGCGCGTTCTTCGACGGCCAGGGCACGGCGGCCTGAGTTTGCGTTCTTGACCTCGATCCGATAGTTGAAAATCGCCTGTTTCCGGCCGGGTGCACTCGTGCCGTAATCGTTCGACTGCCGGTTACAGGTTTTGATCCACACACAACTACCATTAAAATTACACACCAGGAGGAAGTGCCGTGAGTACTACGACGTGTCAGGGTAATTCATCGCAACAGGCGGGCTGCGGACAGCCGGACAAAATGGCCGAAATGCAGCGCATCAAGGAACAGCTGGAAATGCAGGAAACCCTGTATAACATACGGCACAAGATAGTGGTGCTGTCGGGCAAGGGTGGGGTGGGCAAGAGCTCCGTGGCCGCCAACCTGAGCGTGTCCCTTTCCCGGGCCGGGCTCAGGACCGGCCTTTTGGACACCGACCTGCACGGTCCCAGCATTCCGACCCTTCTGGGCCTCAATGCACGGATCCCGGTCACGGATGAGAAGCGGATTGAACCGGCCTCTTTCAGCGACACGCTCAAGGTCATGTCCGTCGGACTGCTCCTGGACGACCAGTCCGAGGCGCTGGTGTGGCGCGGGCCGGCCAAGCATGGCGTGATCAAGGAACTGCTCGGCTCGGTCACCTGGGGTGAGCTGGACTATCTGATTGTCGACTGTCCTCCGGGAACAGGCGATGAGCCGCTATCGATCATCCAGTTGCTGCAGAACGTTGATGGCGCGATCATCGTCACCACGCCCCAGGACCTGGCCGTGGTTGATGTGCGCAAGTCGGTCACCTTCTGCCGCCACCTGAATCTGCCGGTGATCGGTGTCGTCGAGAACATGAGCGGCTACGCCTGCCCCCACTGCGGAAAGAGCGTGGACATCTTCAAGAGCGGCGGTGGCGAGAAGATGGCCGCCGAAATGGGAATCCCTTTCTTGGGACGCATCCCCCTTGACCCCGCCATGGTCTCTGCCGGCGACGAGGGCAAGCCCTGCGTCGGCCAGACAGGGGACAGCCCGGCCGCCGTTGCCATGGAAGAGATCTTCACCAAAGTGCGCGCATTTGCAGCTGAAAACGCGAAATAGACGTTGTCCTCGCTTCTGCTGGTGGGCATAACTCCACCCGCAGAAGCCGGGCCCCAATGTAAGACTGACCCGGGACGGCGCCCTGAACGCCGGCCGGTATCTGATAACGAAAAACAGCTTAAGGAGAGCAGCTAGAGATGGGAGAAGAGACGTTTCTTGACCATGCGCGCAATCCGCGCAACGTCGGTCTGCTGGAAGATGCCAATGTGGTGATCCAGGCCGGAGATCCGGAGTGCAGCGACAAGCTGATCTTCTTCGTCAGAATCGAGGAGGATCTGGTGCGGAATATCAAATTCCTGATCGAGGGATGCGAGACGACCGTCGCCACCTCGTCGGCGCTTACCGGACTGGTGATGGGGCAGTCGCTGGATGTGGTACTCGCTCTTGATACCGAGGACATCGCCGCCGTGCTGGACGGTCTGCCCGTGGAAAAAATGCACTGCCCGACCATGGCCATATCAGCCCTGCATGCCGCCGTGCGCCTCTACCGGGCAACGCCGCGGGGTGAGGCGTCGTCCGCCGATGAGGTGGTGGACACCTTTCGGGTCGTGAGCCAGATACTCAACCAACCGCTGTCCCAAGTCTATTCGTCGGAGTATGACCTGTAGGATTGATGTTCCTGGTCCACCGGTAAGGTAGTGTCGGGGTGCGCGGGTGACGGGAGCCTATCACATCTCTTTCTCTGCTCCCTGTTAGTTTTCATTCCCAGGACAGGGGACCGGTTCGAGCAGAGCACCAGACGCACAAAAGCCCCGCCCAAGGCGGGGCTTTTGTGCGTCTGGTCATGATCCGGTCATGAATCAGTAGTTCCTGTCCGCATAATCAACCCAGCCGCCGGCCATGACCAGCGCCTTGTCGAAGGGAGAGAGTTGGAAAACGAACTCCTCGGTCTTTCCGCCTGCGTCCAGGGCCAGGCTCTGGGCCTCGATGTCGATGCAGATCCGGGCATCGTCGTTGCCAGCCAGGGAGAACAGCCGCTCCAGGTCGGCCTGGGGCAATTCGATGGCCAGCATGCCGCAGTTGAACATGTTCTGGCGGAAGATGCGGGCGAAGGACTGGGCGATCACGGTGTTGATGCCGTTCACCTCGAACACCCAGGGGGCATGCTCGCGGGAGGAGCCGCAGCCGAAGTTGGCCCGGGAGACGATCACCCGTGCCTGTTTCAGCGTCTCCCCCTTGGGGTCGAAGCCGGCCAGCTTCAGGTCCTCCAGGATGTAGGGCTTGAGCGCTTCCTTGGTTATCTCGGTCAGATATTTGGCCGGGATGATCTCGTCGGTGTTGATGTCGGAACGGTCGAGAAAGAGGGCAGGGCCTCCAAAGGTTTTCATAGGTTCACTCCTTGGCGGATGAATTGTGGCGTAGGGGCACCCCCGTGTGGGTGCCCTGCTGTATTTGTTAGCAGGGGGAGGGGGCAAGGGCGGCCACATGGGACCGCCCCTACGGGATGGTCACCGATTACAGGTACTTTCTCGGGTCGGCGATGACCCCTTCGATGGCGCTGGCTGCAGCGGTGGCCGGCGACATCAGGTGCACCATGCCTCCCTTGCCCATCCTGCCCATGAAGTTGCGGTTGGTGGTGGCGGCGCAGACCTCCCCTTCGGCCAAGACACCGTTGGACATGCCCAGGCAGGCGCCACAGGTGGGGTTGGTGATGCAGAAACCGGCCTCCATGAAGATCTCCATCAGCCCTTCCTTCAGCGCCTCCTGGTACACCTTGGGGGTTGCCGGGGAGAGGATGCCGCGTACATGGGGGGCGAGCTTTTTCCCCTTCAGGATGCCTGCGGCGATGCGCAGGTCCTCCAGCCGGCCGTTGGTACAGGAGCCCAGGTAGATCTGGTCCACTTTTGTTCCGGCCAGCTCGGTCACCGGCTTGACCTGGTCAGGCTTGTAGCCGAAGGTGACCGTCGGCTCCAGGTTGGTGACGTCGATGTCGATCACTTGCTCGTACGAGGCGTCCGGGTCGGAGCACCATTTACCGTACTCGGCCAGGGCGGCTTCCTTGCTCTCGAACTCGTCGCTTATGAAGGGCCACAGGTAGTCAACGGTGGTCATGTCCGGCATGCAGATGCCGGAGGTGCCGCCAGCCTCGATGGCCATGTTGCACAGGGCCATGCGGGAATCCATGGTCATGGCGGCGATGGTGTCGCCGTGGAACTCCATCACCCGGTCGGTGGCGCCGTTGACGCCGATTCTGCCTATGATGTGCAGGATCACGTCCTTGGCATAGACCCCTGTGGGTAGCTGGCCAATGACGTTGAAGCGGATGGTCTTTGGCTGGCGGAAGGCGCAGACCCCCTTCAGGATGCCCACCTCCAGGTCGGTGGTGCCGATGCCGGCGGCAAAGGCGCCGAAGGCGCCGTGGGTGCAGGTGTGGGAGTCTCCCATGATCACGGTGTAGCCGGGGCGGATGAACCCTTTCTCCGGGAACAGGGCGTGGCAGACGCCGTTTGCGCCTATGTCAAAGAAGTCCGGGATGTCGTGGCGCCGGGCCCAGTCGCGCAGGATCTTTGCCTGGGTGGCAGTTTTACTGTCCTTGCTGGGGGTGACGTGGTCGATGACCGCCTTGATCTTGGTGCTGTCGAAGACCCGGTCCTTGTTACGGCGCACCAGGTCGTCGATGGCGATGGGGGTGGTGATCTCATGGCAGAGCACGACGTCCAGGCGCAGGACCTTTGTGCCGGGAAAGGGCTCGTCAACCAGGTGACTCTCGAATATCTTCTCCGCGATGGTCTTGGGCATGGCTGTACCTCTTTGGATGTGGGATGCAGTCAACCATACGCGAAAGCAATGGCCAGGGGAAGCGGCGATTGGCGAGGCTGCCATCGCGTATGGAGAGGGCAGATAGGCTAGGGCGATGCGTTCCGCAGGTGACGCAGCAGCAGTTGCGCGGCAATGGGCAGGGAATCAAAGCAGCGCACGCACAGCTTGAGTTCTCGTTTGGCCCAGGGTTCGTCGAGGATGAGCGAACGGAGACGGAGCCCCTTGAAGTACGGTTTTGCCGCCCCCTCGGGAACGATGCCGATACCCAGACCTGCCTCGACCATCAGGCAGAGTGCGTCGAAGCCATTGACCTGGATGCGCAACCTGGGGGTCCTGTTCAGCTCGTTGGCTGCCCTGAGTATGCGGCTGTGCAGGGAGCTCCCGGCCGAGAGGCCCACATAGTCGAAATCCAGGGTTTCGGCGAAGGAGATCCTCTTTCTGTCGTCCAGAGGGTGCTGCCGGGGAGTGACCACGATCAACTGATCGTGGTGGTAGGGATAGTACTCAAGGTTGGGGCGATAGGAGCCCATGGTGATGATGCCCAGGTCGGCGACATTGGTGATCACCGCCTTCATACTGTTTTCGCTGACATTCTCCTCAAGGTGAATCTGGATGTCTGGATGCAGTTCGGAGAAGGATTTTAGCTCCGTGGGGAGGAACTGGTTGATGGAGGAAATGTTGGCACTCAGGCGAACGTGTCCACGAACACCGCTGGAGTATTCGTTCAACTGCAGCTGGATATTGTTCAGGTCGTGCAGTAGGCCGCGCGACAGATGTAGCAGGGTGATACCGGCATCCGTGGGAATGACCCCCCGGTTGGTGCGTCTGATGAGCGGTGTGTTGAAGCGCTGCTCCAATTCCTTGATGCGTTTGCTCACCGCCGATGGCGCGATATGCTCACGCTCCGCAGCGGCGGCAATGGCGCCTTCCTCTACAATGGCAACGAACAATGCAAGGGAAAGTGGGTCGATGGTCATGGCCTGAATCTCGCTATCTGTTTAGTTTTACAAATACCTGTCTGGCTGGGCGTTGTGTCCGGGCGAAAACAGTCGCCCCCTGCCCACCGGTATCCGGATACCTGCTGCGCTCTCCGGCTGGTCATTGATGCTGAAACTTTTCTGACACCTGTGTCCATTGTTGATGTCTTATGGCACGATTTCTGCTGGCTTGGCAAACAGGTGCGCTCACGGCGGTGCGGGCATTCCTGTCGGAGGATCGCTTCCGTAGTAGCATGGATCGATGGAAAATGAAAATATACTCGTGAAACAAGGCCTTGTTTCTGTTTGTTTTCCCATTAAATGCGCACAAATGGCAGCTGCTTTCTGAAGGGCGAGTGATATTCCGTTATCCCTGTTTGATTCGTGACAGCATGCGGGCTGTCGGGAAGGGTGATTTGATGCGTGATGAAGGCTGTTTTGGGGGATGTGACAGGTAATAATAATACCTTGTTTTGAATGATGATTTTTTTGGTTGTTTGTAGTTTTTTATGCTGATAAATAGATTGGTGTTTTATCGCCAGTTATCGTATGGTTACGCCTCATTTAAAGTAACGCAATCTGATGTTATAGTGTGAATTGTTCTATCTTATTACCTTGACACTCCGCTCTTGGTTTACTAATAAGGTACGTGATGTTAGCGCTATAGGGCAGTGTTCGCTGTTTGTTGACGTTGATTTGAACCTGCATCTGTAGGGCTTGTCGCATACCAAAAAACCAGGAGGAACAACACGTGGCCGTAGCTGAGAAAATTAATGAAATGGTGCAGAAAGCCAAAGCAGCCGTCGCAGAGTACAAGAAGCTCAACCAGGAGCAGACCGATGCTATCTGCGAAGCCATCGCCAAGGTAATCGACGCGAAAAAAGAAGAACTTGCACAGGATGCCGTAACGGAAACCCGCCTCGGTAAGGTAGCTGACAAGACCATCAAGAACTATTTCGGCTCCACGGTTATCTGGAACGACATGAAAGGTGTCAAGACCGTCGGCGTCATCAAGGACGAAAACAATATCATCGAGATCGCCGAGCCGGTTGGTGTTATTGCTGGCGTATGTCCGACCACCAACCCGACCTCCACCGTTGCCTTCAAGGTCCTCTCCGCCCTCAAATGCCGCAACGCGATCATCTTCGGCTTCCACCCCCGCGCCCAGAAGTGCTGTGAAAAAACCGCCCAGCTCTGCCTGGACGCCGCCATCAAAGCCGGCGCTCCGAAAGATTGCATCCAGTGGATCACCGAGCCTTCCGTCGAGGCTACCAACGCCCTGATGACCAACCCCGGCGTTGATGTCATCCTGGCAACCGGCGGCGGCGCCATGGTTAGGGCTGCCTACAGCTCCGGCAACCCCGCTTTCGGCGTGGGCGCAGGCGGATGCCCCGTGTATGTCGCTGCAGATGCCGACATCGACCAGGCCATGTCCGACACCGTTCTCTCCAAGAACTTCGACCACGGCGTTGTCTGCGCTTCCGAGCAGAACCTGATCTTCGACAACCCCCAGACCGCCGAGAAGGCCATTGCCAAGCTGAAAGAGCTCAAAACATACGTCTGCAACGACGATGAGAAGAAGAAACTGGAAGCTCTGTACTTCGACCACTATGTCGTCAACGGCGCCGTTGTTGGTCTGCACGCTGCCAAGATCGCTGAAATGGCCGGCTTCTCCGTACCCGCCGACACCGAAGTACTGCTGGTTGGTCCGCTGAAAGGCCTGCAGGACGTAGAGCCCATGTGCCGTGAAAAACTCTCCCCGACCCTGGGTTACTACATCGTGGACGGCAAAGACGCTGCTATCGATCTTTGTGAAAAACTGCTGCAGGGTGGTGGCGCTGGTCACACCGCTGGTATCCACTCCTCTAACGAAGCAACCTGCCTCCAGTTTGCACAGACTGTTGACGCCAACCGCGTTACCTTCAACTCCCCGACCAGCCACGGCGCCATCGGCGGCCTGTACAATGTTCTGATTCCCTCCCTGACCCTCGGTTGCGGCTCCAGGGGCAAGAACATCACCAGCGACAACGTCAGCTTCCGTAACCTGGTTAACATCAAGCGCGCTGCACGTCGTGTTGTCCAGGGCTAATCACCAGCACTGAATTAATGCGCTAACGTATCATCTGCCGTACATTCCGGCAGGCTCTCTGTTGAGCCTGCCGGATTTTTTGTCTTTCCTGTGTTCCCCTGTCAGTCAGTCTCTCCCGATTGCCGTGTTTTTTTATAGAGTAGGGCTCCCTCCCGCGCTTCAGTACCCATCGAATCATCGCGCACGGCCACGAATCCGGCAAAAAGAAACAATCAGAAACAATCAGAAACAGGCAGACCATTGCCGCACGGACGCACAGAAATCGAATGGCTTGCCAGATATGAAATATTCACCGGATGATTGAGATATGCGGTGTCAACACACTGATATGGCGCCAGTTGTATCTATGCCTAAGACGGATAGTATCTGCTTTTCAAGCCTGGACATTGTGCTGGGAACAGAAGAACGATGAAAGCGTATAAGACCCCTCCGCCGTCTGGGACTCTTGGCAATCCTGACCACTCGCCGTTTTCAAAGGGATCTTGGTTGAGTCGTTGGCGTTGACTTTGCAACTGTATGCAACAGGCGGATCGGTGCTGACCCGCCCGGAGAGTGCGTAACCGGCTTGGGGTGGGGGAGACAAAGGGTATTCAGCGTGAGTATCGGAATGCCGGTCAGTGGTCAATTGCCTAAAATGAGTGCAGAAGAGGATTGGCTGTGACAGTTGATCCGGCAACGGTGAGGAGGCGTTATGACACGTGCATCAATAGTTGAAAGTCCGGTCATATCACTACACGAGGCGGCGGCAGTTCTGAACACCACCATGACCAGGGTCCTGATGATGATGAAGAGCGGGGCGCTGGAGGGGGAATATGTTGATGGTGTGTGGGAGATAAACAGGGAGTCTGTCCGTAACTGCCCTGTACCCCAGGGGCTGCCACACAGCAAGGTTAATTGCGGTGGCTGTCGCGGCTGCGGTTCCTGAGCGCGTCATACCGACCAGTCTGCCCCTTACCAGACATGCTGCAGACAGATTTGACCGAGGAGGATGTATGGGAATTCATATCCAGCCGTCGGATTTACAGTTTAAATACCCGCGTGACGTGATCAACAGGGAGCAGCCCAAGTTCCGCGGCAAGCCTGACGCTTCTCCCTTCAACCGAAACGACCTGTATGAACTGTTGCCCATGTTTCATGCGGTCATGGATGAACTGGAGTCGAATGACGGAAAAGTCCTCCACCTGGTCGAGGAAATACTCAACACCATGCCCGGTTTTGTAAGTACCCGGGAGGAGACGTTCGACTATCTGGTGGGAAGCGTCAGGGAGATGATGGGGTAGTCATTTGGCTGCTGGGAATGGGATGGCTTATTGTGCGCGGCAGAATAGGGCCGGATTCGACGCTGTTTCGATCATCCGGGGTTGAATTTTCAGCAAGAATGGGGTAAGGTGCTTTTCCGCTCACGGAGAGGTGTCCGAGTGGTCGATGGTGCCTGACTCGAAATCAGGTGTACGGAAACGTACCTAGGGTTCGAATCCCTACCTCTCCGCCACAAAATCAAAGAGTTACAGCTAATAGCTGTAACTCTTTTTTTGTTAATACGTTTGCCGTATCCTCTCGCGTATCCTCTGATGGTTGTGCTTGGATGCAACAGAATGGAACAATCTATCTGGGGACGTCTCAGAAAACGGAAAATAAAGCACGTTAAGCCCATTGCAGACTCTAGATATTGACGAGTACGTCGGGTTTTCTCTTGTTTGAGTTGCCTCTTGTGGTAAGATAGTAATCATTTACTATCTTACAAGGAGTGCTCGTGGACACCCATCCAAAGCATCTGCCGGCCGATGAACGTCGTGCCGTAACTGTCGAGTCCGTCGTGGCGCTTGCCGGTTCACAAAACCCAAGCGAGATAACCACTGCGGCTATCGCTAAACACATGAACTTGACCCAGGGTGCGCTGTTTCGGCACTTCCCGAACAAGGAAGCCATTTGGCAGGCGGTCATGGAGTGGGTAGCAGAGCGCCTATTAGCCAGAATCGATCGATCCGCACAAGGAATCGATTCGCCCTTGGCAGCCATGGAGGCGATGTTCATGAGTCATATCGAATTCGTAGCTGAGCACCCAGGCGTGCCAAGAATGATGTTTGGTGAGCTTCAGCGTGCCGAATCGACACCGGCCAAGCGCATGGTGCAAACCTTGATTCAGCGCTACGGCGAACGTTTGCATCGTCTCATCGAGAAAGGCAAGGCCAGCGGCGAGTTGTCTCCCTCGCTTGACAACGAGGCGGCGGCAACGCTGTTCATTGGCACGATCCAGGGCTTGGTCATGCAATCGCTGTTGGCGGGTGATGTGGGACGTATGCACCGCGATGCGCCGCGCGTCTTTGCAATTTATCGGCGTGGCATAAGGAGTGCGCAATGAAAAAGTTACCCTTGCAAGGCCGCACCCTGGCGCTGCTTGCCGTCATCATTCCTTTGCTGGTGCTTTTTATTTATGTCGGTCTGCGATCAGGGCCGCTCGCCCCGGTCGCTGTGACGGTGGCAAGCGTGGAATCACGGGCTATCACACCGGCGCTGTTCGGCATCGGCACGGTGGAGGCGCGCTACACCTACAAGATCGGGCCGACGTTTGCCGGGCGCGTCAAACGCCTGGAGGTGCATGTAGGCGACCAGGTCAAGGCCGGACAGGTGCTCGGCGAGATGGATCCGGTCGACCTCGATGATCGGGTGCGCTCACAGGAGTCGGCATTCAAGCGTGCGGAAGCGGCTTTGCGCGAGGCAGAAGCCCGGCAAGCCTACGCGCAAACCCAGGCGCGCCGCTATGAGCAATTGTTTGCGGTGCGCTCGACCAGCGAGGAAATCGTCACCACCAAGCGGCAGGAACTGCAGATCGCCGATGCCGCCCTATCCGCCGCTCGGGAAGATATTGCCCGGGCACGCTCCGACCGCGAAGGACTCGTCGCGCAGCGGAGCAATCTGCGCCTGATCGCGCCGGTCGACGGTGTAGTCGCCGTGCGCGATGCCGATCCCGGCACGACCATCGTCGCAGGCCAGGCCGTGGTGGAAGTGATCGACCCCAAGAGTTTGTGGATCAATGTGCGCTTCGACCAGATCAGCGCATCGGGGCTGGCTGGGGGGCTGCCGGCTCGTATCGTCCTGCGTTCGCGTGGCGGCCAGACGTTGAATGGTCGCGTGCTGCGGGTGGAACCCAAGGCCGACGCGGTAACCGAGGAAACGCTCGCCAAGGTGACATTCGATAACAAACCAGAACCTTTGCCACCGGTGGGTGAACTGGGCGAAGTCACAGTTGACTTGCCGGCGCTCCCGGCCGCTCCACTGATCCCCAACTCTGCCGTCCAGCGTGAGGGCGACAAAGTCGGGGTCTGGCAAATCGTGGATGGTGATCTGCGTTTCTCCCCGGTCAAGCTCGGCACTTCCGACCTCAATGGTTACGTGCAGGTGCGCGAAGGGCTCAAGAATGGGGACCAGGTTGTGACCTATAGCGAAAAGGCACTGACGGCGCGCAGCCGCATCCATGTGGTCGACCACATCCCAGGAGTGTCACGATGATCAGCCTGGCCGGCCGCGACATTCTCCATGCCTGGGGAAAGTTCGTCTTCACTGGCATCGGTCTGGGTCTGCTGATCGGCGTCACCCTGGTCATGGCCGGGGTGTACCGGGGCATGGTGGACGACGGCAAGGCGCTGCTCGACAACAGTGGCGCCGACCTTTGGGTGGTGCAAAAGGACACTCTGGGTCCTTATGCGGAGTCGTCCAGCCTCAACGATGACGTGTATCGCGCCATCCTCGCCATGCCGGGAGTCGCCCAGGCAGCGAACGTGACCTACCTGACCATGCAGGTACGCAAGGGCGAGAGTGATGTACGCACCATGGTGGTCGGCATCGCGCCCGGCGCGTTGGGGGCTACACCCGGATGGCCTCCTTATCTCGTCGCTGGACGCCAGATCACGCGCGGTCACTACGAGGCGGTGGCCGACATCGCCACCGGCTTCAAACTGGGAGATCGTCTTGCCATTCGCCGAAATCATTACACCGTCGTTGGGCTTACACGGCGCATGGTGTCGTCCAGCGGCGACCCGATGGTATTCATTCCGCTCAAGGATGCCCAAGAGGCTCAGTTCCTCAAGGACAACGACGCCATTT
Organism: Pelobacter propionicus DSM 2379; assembly: GCF_000015045.1. Classification (GTDB taxonomy): domain Bacteria; phylum Desulfobacterota; class Desulfuromonadia; order Geobacterales; family Pseudopelobacteraceae; genus Pseudopelobacter; species Pseudopelobacter propionicus. Next base: position 2,068,610 of record NC_008609.1, on the reverse strand, counting down.
GGCAAAGCCGGCGTCGCACCGAAGCCAACCCGGCTTTCAATCGACCCGGTGTTCCAGGTTTGCTGGATGCCGTGATTGCTTCACAGAGCACCAACGCGTTCGTCAATGCAGTACTGGTCACACTGAAACCTGGCCATACGCCGGACGAGGTTGCCGAATCCATCCGGCGCTGGAAGCGTTTGACGGTCTACACCCGGGCACAGATGGAAGACATCCTCGTCGGCAAGTTGATCGCCACCTCGGCCAAGCAGATCGGCATGTTCTTAGTGATTCTGGCCATCGTTAGCGCGGCCATCGTTGCCTTCATCATCTATTCGCTGACGATGGACAAAATCCGCGAGATCGCGGTGTTGAAGCTCATCGGCACACGCAACCGAACCATCGCCGCGATGATCATGCAGCAGGCGCTCGCCCTGGGCGTGATTGGTTTCGTGGTCGGCAAGATCACAGCCACTTTCTCAGCGCCCCTGTTTCCCAAGTACGTACTGTTGATGCCGTTCGACTCCATCGCCGGTTTTTTCGCCGTGCTCGTGATCTGCGTTCTAGCCAGCATCGTCGCCATTCGCATGGCACTCAAGGTCGATCCGGCCGAAGCCATTGGAGGTTGAGATGAGTGGCAAAGGCATTCGCATCGAAGGTTTGAGAAAACGTTATGGCGAGGGGGATACCGCGGTCGATGCCTTGAAAGGCGTGGACATGCAGGTGGCACCCGGCGAGGTGGTTGGCCTGATTGGCCCTTCCGGGTCCGGCAAGAGCACGCTGCTCAAATGTCTGGGCGCAGTGATTGATCCGACCGCCGGGCGCATGACGCTGGGTGATGAAGTGATCTACGACGATGGCTGGAAAGTCCGCGACTTGCGCGCCTTGCGGCGCGACAAGATCGGTTTCGTTTTCCAAGCACCATACCTGATTCCGTTTCTCGATGTCACCGACAACGTGGCGCTGCTGCCGATGCTTGCAGGCGTCGCGAATGGAGAGTCGCGCGCGAAGGCACTGGAATTGCTCACGGCGCTTGATGTGCAACACCGAGCTCGCGCGATGCCCTCGCAACTCTCCGGTGGCGAGCAGCAACGGGTTGCCATCGCGCGCGGATTGGTCAATCGTCCCCCGGTGATCCTGGCCGATGAACCCACTGCGCCGCTGGATTCCGAGCGCGCCATGGCTGTGATCCGCATCCTCAATGACATGGCTCGGAAGTTCGAGACCGCCATCATCGTCGTCACCCATGACGAAAAGATCATCCCCACTTTCAAGCGCATCTACCACATCCGCGACGGTGTGACCCATGAGGAAGCTGGCGAAGGGCGGGAGTTCGAATGAGAGAACGATTGAATTACAGGAGAATTTCATGACCCACCGCAAACACAGCCACGCATTTGGAACTATCACCCTGACCGTTACGGCCTGCCTGCTTTTATGGGGTTTTCAGTTGCCCGCTTGGGCTGGTGACGCTACCCAGATTGAGCCACTGGCGCTACGCAAGATCATGCAGGAACTCGGGCGCAACATGCAGGCTATTACCGGTGCGATTTCGCAGGAGGAATGGGTTCAGGTCGTTCAGCTCGCCCCAAAAGTTGCTGCACACCCCGAGCCACCGCTTACTGAAAAAATGCGCATCCTTGCTTACCTCGGCGCTGATGCGACCAAGTTCAGAAACTTTGACGCGCAGACTCACGAGGCGGCGCTGGCCATGAAGCTGGCTGCTGCGAGCAGCGACGGCAAGGCGGTGATCCAATCATTCGCCCACGTGCAGGAAAGCTGCTTGGGCTGCCACCAAGCTTTCCGTAAACCTTTCGTGGAGCATTTTTATGGAGCACGCTAAAACATGCCAGCGCCCCATCAGCCTCGAAAGACGGCTTGCGGCAACTTACCTAGTAGCTGGTCTGGTCACCGCCGGTCTGGCCGGCTGCGCCGCCGGCCCTGATTTTCAGCGTCCCACCGCACCCGATGTGGCTCGCTACACTGCAACACCGGTAGCTGATAGAACCGCGTCCGCTCCCACGCAGTTCGGCGAAACACAACGTCTAGTCGAAGGGCTTCCGATCGAAACGCAATGGTGGCAAAGCTTGGGTTCATCCGCACTCGACGGACTGATCAACGAAGCTTTCCATGTCAGCCCGACGCTGGCGAGCATCAGCGCCAATTTGCGACAGGCGCAGGAGCTTCTTGCCGCACAGGCGGGCTCGACGCAATATCCACAGGTAGATGTCGCACTGGGATCTCAGCGCCAGCAAATGAGTCCCAGTAGCCAAGGGTTGAGCGGAGACGCACGTCAATTCAGCCTCTACAACGCCAGCGTTGGCGTGCATTACAACCTCGATCTGGCTGGCGGCAACCGGCGCGCACTCGAAGCCTTGGCTGCTCGCGCCGACTACCGTCGCTTCGAACTGAATGCTGCGCGCCTGGCCCTTGCCGGCAATATGGCAACCGCTGCCATTACCCGAGCACGCCTCGCCGCGCAACTAGAAGCCACTACTGCCATTTTGCGCGTGCAGGATGAGCAACTGCGCCTAGCCCATGAACGCGTGCGTATCGGTCAGGCCTCACCTGATGAAGCGTTAAGCCTACAAGCTCAGGCGGAGCAAACGCGGGCAGAACTGCCTGCGCTGCGTAAACAACTGCAACAAACCGAACATCTACTGGCGGTGCTAGCCGGTCGTGCCCCAGGCACGGGTGGCATCCCGGCCTTCACTCTGGCCGATTTCACTCTGCCCGTCGAGATGCCGCTCGTCGTGCCCTCAGAACTGGTGCGCCGCCGACCGGATATCCAGGCGTCAGAGGCGCTGTTGCATGCGGCCAATGCAGACTATGGTGTGGCTATCGCCAAGCTCTACCCACAGATCAACCTGAGCGCCAACCTTGGCTCTCAAGCGCTGACCACCGGTGCCCTGTTCGGTGGTGGCTCGGCAGTGTGGGGCCTGGTTGCGCAGCTCACCCAACCTCTTTTTAATCCAGGGCTACCCGCTGAAAAAAGAGCGGCGCTCGCCGCTTTTGATGCCGCCGCAGCCAATTACCAGAGCGTCGTGTTGGAGTCTTTGCGTAACGTCGCCGACACCCTGCGCGCGGTGGAAAGCGATGCACAAACTTTGACTGCCCTCGCTGCCGCTGATATGGCTGCACAGGCCTCCTTGCAGTCGGTCGAGCGGCAATACCGGCTGGGCGCGGCCAGCTACCTGCAACTGCTCATCGCGCAGCAACAGGCACAGTCAATCCGGATCAATATGGTTGCGGCCCAGGCACAACGCCTAGTCGATAGTGTTGCTTTATATCAGGCCCTGGGAGGTGGTGTCAGTTAAGGCTATACCCTAACCTGATGTCAGATGTTGAGCACAAACAACGTCAGAGTAGGGTATTAATTTATATTTATTGACACATTCAGCCAAGGGTAATAGATCTCATCCTGACATTTTTACCTTTGGAGGCATCTTGCAAGGTCAACGTATCGGCTACGTTCGCGTCAGCAGCTTCGACCAGAATCCTGATCGACAACTGGAACAAATAGAAGTCGGCAAGGTATTCACCGATAAGGCTTCAGGCAAGGACACACAACGTCCCGAACTTGAAAGGCTGCTGGCCTTCGTCCGCGAGGGCGACACCGTGGTGGTGCATAGCATGGACAGGTTGGCACGCAACCTTGATGACCTGCGCCGCATCGTCCAAGGGCTGACACAACGGGGCGTGCGCATGGAGTTCGTCAAAGAAGGGCTAACGTTCACCGGCGAGGACTCACCGATGGCCAATCTGATGCTGTCGGTCATGGGAGCCTTTGCTGAGTTCGAGCGCGCTCTGATCCGCGAACGTCAGCGCGAGGGAATCGTGCTGGCTAAGCAGCGCGGGGCCTACCGGGGACGAAAGAAATCGCTGAACAGCGAACAAATTGCCGAGTTGAAACGGCGAGTTGCGGCAGGCGACCAGAAAACCTTGGTGGCCCGTGACTTCGGCATCAGCCGTGAAACCTTGTACCAGTACCTGCGGGAAGACTGACCATGCCACGCCGCTCAATCCTGTCCGCCACCGAGCGCGAAAGTCTGCTGACACTGCCAGATGCCAAAGACGAACTGATACGGCACTACACGTTCAACGAAACCGACCTGTCGGTGATCCGTCAGCGTCGCGGCGCCGCGAATCGATTGGGCTTCGCCGTGCAGCTTTGCTACTTGCGATTCCCTGGCATCTTCTTGGGCGTCGATGATCCTCCATTTCCGCCCCTGCTGCGCATGGTGGCCGCACAACTCAAGGTGCCGGTGGAAAGCTGGAACCATTACGGCCAGCGCGAGCAGACACGGCGGGAGCACTTGGTCGAGCTGCAAACGGTGTTTGGATTCAAGCCCTTCACCATGAGTCATTACCGGCAAGCCGTGCATACATTGACCGAACTGGCCTTGCAAACAGACAAAGGCATTGTGCTGGCCAGCACCCTTGTTGAAAACCTGCGGCGGCAGAGCATCATCCTACCCGCCATGAATGCCATCGAGCGCGCAAGCGCCGAGGCCATTACCCGTGCCAACCGAAGCATCCATGCGGCATTGGCCGATTCCTTGATACCTGTCCATCGCCAGCGCCTGGACGAACTGCTCAAGCGCAAGGATGGTAGCAAAATGACGTGGCTAGCGTGGCTGCGCCAATCGCCCGCCAAGCCGAACTCGCGCCACATGCTTGAACACATCGAACGCCTCAAAGCCTGGCAGGCGCTTGACCTACCTGCTGGCATCGAACGGCAGGTACACCAAAACCGCTTGCTCAAGATCGCCCGCGAAGGCGGCCAGATGACGCCCGCCGACCTGGCCAAGTTCGAGTCGCAGCGGCGTTACGCCACCTTGGTAGCACTGGCCATCGAGGGCATGGCCACCGTCACTGATGAAATCATCGACCTTCACGACCGTATCATCGGCAAGCTGTTCAATGCGGCCAAGAACAAGCATCAACAGCAGTTCCAGGCTTCCGGCAAGGCGATCAACGACAAGGTGCGGATGTATGGGCGCATCGGTCAGGCGCTGATTGAAGCCAAACAAAGCGGCGGCGATCCGTTCGCCGCCATCGAAGCGGTCATGCCGTGGGACACCTTCGCCGCCAGCGTCACCGAGGCGCAAACGCTGGCGCGGCCTGCCGATTTTGATTTCCTGCACCATATCGGCGAGAGTTACGCCACGCTGCGCCGCTATGCGCCGCAGTTCCTGGACGTGCTCAAACTGCGCGCCGCGCCCACCGCCAAGGGTGTGCTCGATGCCATCGACGTGCTGCGCGGCATGAACAGCGACAGCGCGCGCAAGGTGCCCGCCGATGCGCCAACCGCATTCATCAAGCCGCGCTGGGCAAAGCTGGTTCTGACCGACGAGGGTATTGACCGGCGTTACTACGAGTTATGCGCCCTGTCGGAGCTGAAGAACGCACTGCGCTCTGGTGATGTTTGGGTGCAGGGTTCGCGCCAGTTCAAGGACTTCGACGAATACCTGGTGCCGATCGAGAAGTTCGCCACCCTGAAGCTGGCCAGCGAATTGCCACTGGCCGTGGCCACCGACTGCGACCAATATCTGCATGACCGACTGGAATTATTGGAGGCGCAACTCGCCACAGTCAACCGCATGGCGGCGACCAACGACTTACCGGACGCCATCATCACCACTGCATCGGGCCTGAAGATCACGCCGCTGGACGCAGCGGTGCCAGACGCCGCGCAAGCCTTGATTGACCAGTCGGCGATGTTGCTGCCGCACCTCAAGATCACCGAGTTGCTGATGGAGGTCGATGAATGGACGGGCTTCACGCGCCACTTCACACACCTGAAGACCGGCGACACGGCCAAGGACAAAACCTTGCTGATGACGACGATTCTGGCTGATGGTATCAATCTTGGGCTCACCAAGATGGCCGAGTCCTGCCCTGGCACCACCTACGCCAAGCTGTCTTGGCTGCAAGCCTGGCACGTTCGCGACGAAACCTATTCGACGGCGCTGGCCGAGCTGGTGAACGCACAGTTTCGACAACCCTTCGCCGGAAACTGGGGCGACGGCACCACGTCATCGTCGGACGGCCAGAACTTCCGAACCGGCAGCAAGGCAGAGAGCACCGGGCATATCAATCCGAAGTATGGAAGTAGCCCTGGGCGGACGTTCTATACCCATATCTCCGACCAATACGCGCCCTTCAGCGCCAAGGTGGTCAACGTCGGCTTGCGCGACTCGACCTATGTGCTCGATGGCCTGCTGTACCACGAGTCTGACTTGCGTATCGAGGAACACTACACCGACACGGCGGGCTTCACCGATCATGTGTTCGGCCTGATGCACTTTCTGGGATTCCGGTTCGCGCCGCGCATCCGCGACCTGGGCGACACCAAGCTGTTCATTCCCAAGGGCGATACTGCCTACGATGCACTCAAGCCGATGATTAGCAGCGACAGGCTGAACATCAAGGCTATTCGCGCTCATTGGGATGAAATCCTACGGCTGGCCACTTCGATCAAGCAGGGCACGGTGACGGCCTCGCTGATGCTGCGCAAGCTCGGCAGCTATCCGCGCCAAAACGGCTTGGCCGTCGCCCTGCGCGAGCTGGGGCGCATCGAGCGCACGCTGTTCATTCTGGATTGGCTGCAAAGCGTGGAGCTGCGCCGCCGCGTCCATGCGGGGCTGAATAAGGGCGAGGCGCGCAACGCGCTGGCCAGGGCGGTCTTCTTCTACCGATTGGGTGAAATCCGCGACCGCAGTTTTGAGCAGCAGCGCTACCGGGCCAGCGGCCTCAATCTGGTGACGGCGGCCATCGTGTTGTGGAACACGGTCTATCTGGAGCGTGCCACCAGTGCTTTGCGTGCCCACGGCAAGGCGCTGGACGACACGTTGCTGCAATATCTGTCCCCGCTGGGGTGGGAGCATATCAACCTGACCGGCGATTACCTATGGCGCAGCAGTGCCAAGGTCGGTGCGGGGAAGTTCAGGCCATTGCGACCGCTGCCACCGGCTTAGCGTGCTTTATTTTCCGTTTTCTGAGACGACCCCTATCTTATCCCACCGAAAGAACTGATGTGAATCCAACCGGCGTTCCCCGGAACGTCCCCGAACATTTAATGGATTGGTTGGGCGCATTACTTAATCTGGCTTATACTCCCAAGAAGGGAGTACAATTCTCTCCAAATATTTAAAAATGTTTTGAGAACAGTTAGCGCGAAGTTAAGCCAAACCTCACAGGTCTGGCTTTTTTTATGGTTACAGGTTCTTGAGATTCTTACCGGCCGTGAACTTACCTGACTTGGATGCTGCAATCTGAATCTCTGCGCCTGTCTGCGGATTGCGACCAGTGCGAGCTGCACGCTCTGAAACACCGAATGTGCCGAAGCCCGGAAAAGTAATCTTATCACCGGCCTTCAGTAGGTCAGTAGTGACCTTCAGGAACGCCTCAACGGTCTCTGCCGCAACATTTTTAGGCACATCAAGCTCAGCTGCTATTGCTGCTACGAATTCTGCTTTCGTCATGGCCTCTCCTTTAATTGGTGTTGGGTTGGATAATTATCACATTTTTGAATGATTGTCAGTCGCGTATTCCGGTCAATCCGACCATAGAAACTGATGTAATGGCACCCGGTGTTCCACTGGCAATCCGACCGTTGTTCCGGCGAATACGACCTTGGTCATTTATCACATGGGCCAGTTGATCTCTCGGATGGTTTTCAGCTTTGCTTCGCCACGTTTCTGATCGCGTGTTTCAACCATCCATAGCCGCTCACCAGTACGATCCCTGCGATGACAAGCATTGCCCCAGCCAGGAAGCTCGGATCAAGGGGTTCATGTAACAGCCACACCCCGAAAGCTATACCGAAGAGTGGCGTCATGAACGAGAAAACGCCTAGCCGGGAAGCCAAATAATTGCGCAGCAGCCAGAACCAGATCAGAAAGCTTGCAAAGGATACCACCAGTGACTGGAACAAAAGGCTTCCCCAAGCGAGACGGGTTTGGTGGAAGCCGGTCTGACCCAACACGATAGCCGCCAACATCAGCAGGATGAATGCACCGACCAACTGATAGAGCAATGTTTGGGTGGCTGAAGCTCTGGAGAGACTTGAGCAGCGTATCACTACGGTTGTCGCACCCCATGCAATCCCTGCGAGGAGAGCAAGGAAGTCTCCCCACAAGTAGTTTGATGCTGATCCGCTCATTGGTTGCGGACTCCGTAAAAAAAAACGCTATGACAATACCGGTGAAAGCCAGCAAAATTCCCAGCCATTGAAAAGGCTGCAGCCGTTCCACTTTCAATTTCCAATGAAGTCCAATGGCGGCAAAAACTGGAGCGGTGTACAGGAAGACCACCGTGTGGGAGGCACTGGTATAACGCAACCCTTCGCCAACAAACAGGAATTCGAGCGCGAACAAAAAACCTACGAGCAGCCCAGGACGCCAAGTACCATCGCCTAAGGACATCCGCTCTCCACGGAACAACATCAGCAGGCCTACCAGTATCGCAGCAACGCCTGAACGCAATGCTATCAGCAAGAGTGGTGCAATATCCTGAGCTGCTGCCTTCAGTACGACCTGCTGCAAGCCCCAGGTCATGCAGAGACAAATCATTAATCCCATTGCTTTCGCGTCAATCGCTTTGCGGGTATCTATTATTGCCTCCTTAGGCAGTCGGAAGGAATCAAATCCACTTATTCTTGGACCTGTCAACCCAAGTGTGTAAATGACTTTTCCGGTTCTTCTTTACAAAGCATATCATGACTTTTTATCCAGCACTTCCCTCACCTTGGTTGCCAAAGCAGGCAACGAAAACGGCTTCTGAATGAAATTTACTCCCTCATCAAGCACACCGTGCTGTGTAATAGCATCGGCAGTGTATCCGGACATATAGAGACACTTGAGCTGAGGATATAGGGACTGCAGCTTATTGGACAACTCCTTACCATTCGTTTCTGGCATGATAACGTCAGTGATGAGCAAATTGATCTCGCTGGAGCTTTCTTTAGCCATGCTTATAGCTTCGGCTGGAGTGTTTGCAGATAATACTGTGTAGCCCTGCTTGCTCAGTATCATTGAAACCATATTCAAAATTGCCAATTCGTCTTCCACCAGTAAAATTGTCTCCGAGCCTACTGGAGCATGTATCGCCATGCCTTCTTTTTTATTTTGAACTGATTTGCCGACATACCTGGGGAGATGGATTGTGAACGTTGTGCCCTGTCCTGGTTCACTATAAATATTGATGAATCCGTTGTTCTGTTTAACAATTCCATAAACTGTTGCAAGGCCAAGGCCAGTCCCCTCTCCGAGACCCTTGGTTGTGAAGAATGGCTCAAAGACTTGGGATATAGTTTCCTTATCCATGCCGCTGCCGTTGTCACTGACACTCAAGTGTACATACTCACCGGGAATCGCTTCCGGGTTATTAACACAGTAATCATTATCGATGATTTTGTTTCGAGTTTCGATGGTGATCCGTCCTACGTTCCTGATGGCATCCTTAGCGTTGACACAGAGATTTGCAAGAATCTGATCGATCTGGCTTGGATCTGCCATTATTTGCCACAGACTTGGCGCCGGAAGCCATGCGAGATGTATATTCTCTCCAATGAGTCGTTGGAGCATTTTTATCATGCCTGAAATTGTATCGTTCAAGTCCAACAGCTTGGGCGAAATCGTTTGTTTCCTGGCAAAAGCCAATAGTTGTCGGGTAAGGTCGGCGGACTGTTCAGCGGCCTTTTGAATTTCCTCCAAGAAATGCTGTCGCTTATTGGAATCTTCTTCAGATTGTGCCAAATATGTGCATCCAAGGATGACACTCAACTTATTATTGAAATCGTGAGCCACTCCACCAGCAAGACTTCCTATTGATTCCATTTTCTGAGCCTGGAAGAGTTGGGATTCGAGCAGTTTTTTATCATGGATATCTGTATGTGTTCCGGTAATGCGTATTGGCACACCGTTCAGGTCTTTCTCGACTATTTTTCCCCGAGTGTGTATCCATTTCCAGTCGCCTGACTTTGTCCTTAACCGCTGCTCAACCGCGAATATTTCGGCATTACCGTCCATATGTGCCTGAAGCTGCTCCTTTGTTATTTGCAGATCATCGGGATGAACCATGTCAGACCAGACCTTTATAATATCTTCAAGCTCATTCTCTCGATAACCCAGAATTGCGCAACCCCGTGGACTCAGATATGTGTTCCCCGTTTTTAGCTGCACATCCCATAGTCCATCATTACTTCCCTCCAAAGCGTATCTCAGCCGATTCTCGCTTTCATGTATCCGGTCTTCGGCCTTCTTGCGGTCGGTGATGTCTAAGAGAGCACCAGTCCAAAGGACATCTCCATTTTCGAGAGGTCGGGGCAACGATTGGAAACGGACCCACCTGATCGCGCCGTCAATGAGGAGGCGACCTTCCCAATTGAACTCCTCAAGAAGTACAGCAGCCTCCTCATTTTTCTTGGCAAACCCTTCCCTGTCATCGGGATAGATTAAATCTATAATCACACCTGGGTTGTTCTCAAAGGCTTCCTTTGTGGTGCCAAGAATTTTGAAAAAAGTCTCGGATGCCAATTCGACGACATGAGGAGAGTTCTTGGAACCTCGCCACGCATCATTTTTCCAGGTCTCCGGGGCAAATACACGGATTCTGTAAATGCCAGCGGGTTGGGCGTTGATAATATCCATGGAGAGGTCCCGCTCATATTGGAGGGCTTGTTCCGCCATCTTGCGGTCGGTTATGTTGCGAACGAAGGCGCATATGAGTTTTTTAGAACCGAATTGGATTAGGTTCGAAACTATTTCTACGGGGAACCGCTTACTGTCTTTCGTTAGGTGCTCAGTTTCAAATGTAAGTGTGCCTTTTTGTTGAAGTTCAGCAAAAAATTGCCGCCAAACGTCGGCATCGTAAAATGGATCAATATCAGGAATGGATAATTGCAACAATTCTTCTCTAGAATATCCAAGAGAACAGCATGCTGCTTCATTGACATCGATAATACGAGCATCAGGAGTCATCCAGAAAAGTCCATCTGAGGAGTGGTCTATTGAGAATCGGGTCAATTTCAGTGATTCTTCGGCAATCTTTCGGTCAGTGATGTCCTGAATAAAACCGGATACTTTGTGCTTTTCTCTATCAGCTCTGCCGATAGCATGAACTGTTTTGGTATTTCTTTTGGCTGTGATTATTTCCAACTCGACATCAAACGGTTCGCCATGTTCGATGGCATGTTGTACCGCATGTTCAATAGCTGAACGGGATTCCGGGGTATAGAAATTGATCCAATCGTCAATCGTTGGTTTGTATGACAATTCGACTTCATGTATACGATAGACCTCATCTGTCCAGGTCTGTTCCAATGTTTCAGTATCAAACTCCCAACCGCCAACTTTTCCGATTCTCTCGGTTGCTTCATGCAATCTGCGGATATTTAACAGAGCAGCCTCAGCTTGTTTGAGGTTGGTTTTACTTTCAAGTAATGACTTTACTTGATCCTTCAGGGCCTGCTCTGAGTCAGCAAGGCTCCTGCTGTATCGATTGATGAGGAAATACAGAAGCAGAGAGGTAAAGATGACGTAAAAGCTCCCCTTGTAGATGGCGATTTTAACCAAGATTTGCTGGTCATGAACCAACCAATCGAGAATCGTATCAGAGGTATATATCCAGAGACAGCCTACCAGCAAATATATTCCCACTATACGTAGAGTAGCTGACTGTCTATATATAAATACATTCATAGATAACCTCTGTTGTCTCTGTTTAACTTGACCCGATGGAATTGTACGCAGATATCCTGCCTTCCCACCGCAATCAGGAAGTTCTCGTCGGTATCAAGAATGGCAAAGGTCAACCCCATAAGATCATAGTGCGATTTCAACAGATTTCGCACCTGCTCAAAATCAATACGTTGATTAAACGCGTATACCCGCCCTAAATCAGTTTCTTGGGGTAGATTTAATTTTCAAAGCCTGTGAAGCAAATCCTGACTCCTGACTGTTTTGCCTGGAACGCGGATTTGCTGTAATCCATATATTCAATCGAAGAATTGTTTCCGGTATTCATGATTTTCCATTTCAGTTATCTCGCTAACGGCTTTGCGGTTGACCTGAGAGCGTAGCGAAACAGTCTATTCGCATGTTGAATCTTCGTTTTCATAGGTAAGCACTACCCTGCTTGGAGGAAGAGCCCTGAAAGGCGACTCTTCAGGTTCTTAACATCCAGATTGTCCAAACCAAAATCTCGGGATAATACCTGAATAAGTTCATCGAAGGTCGCCAATTCCCGTTCCTCCTCTCGATTTGCTCCTACACTTCGAAAAATGCGGCCACGGAGCGTAATACGTCCGTCTTCGGTTGTCAGGGCGGCAACAGGTCCCTGGGTAAAATACGAATCGGGATGAGTGGAGGTGTAATGATTGGCAGGAATATAATCCTGGACGCGAACCACACATGGGAGAAGACTGTATAGGTTCTTCCATGAATCGCCTGTCAGACGCGAAAGCATGGTTTCTGCGTTATCAGTCTTATCAAGGCGGAAACTGTCTGACGACTGATTCACTATTGCTCCGGTATTCCAAGGCAATGGCTCTCTAAGTGTGCCACCACCGAATCCAACATCGCAAAGGTAAGATTGATTTTCCACCGTCACCTTTAATGTCATATGGGTAAGTGGGGGTGACGCTGCACCGTTCGCCCAGACTCTTCCTAAAAGACGCTCCACCTTGTAGCCCATAAAATCAAGAACTTCAGCCAGCATGGTATTCAACTCAAAACAGTATCCACCCCGGCCTCGTTCAACTATTTTTGTAAATAAGGTTTCTGGGTCCAGGCTGATTTTTTGCCCCTCAAGAACCGCAAGGTTTTCAAAGGGCACGGTTTGGGTCATAGCCCTGTGAAGTGCCTGAAGGCGGTTCAGTGGAGACTCCGGAAGTGATTGAACGCCGATGCGTATGAGGAATGACTCAATATTCATGGTGGATCCTTCTAATTATAGTTCTTCACCAACGGTTTCGCACTTGACCTGACGGGCGGGGGTAGCCGCTCACCAGAACAATTCCTGCGAGGACAGCGTTGCCCCAGATAAAAAAGAGGTTCGTTTAACACCCATACCCCGAAAGATACTACGTGGAGCGGAGAACTGAAAATGAAAAAGCCCATCATTTTGGGCGATGGGCTTCTGTTAGAGTAATTATTTGATCCCTTTTTCAGGAAGTTATCCGATTCTTTGATTCGATCGGATCAATGTTGCCTTCAATTATAGATACCTGCATGTCGAGTGTATTTGATAAGAACCTCCTTTTGAGCGGTTTGTGCTGCCTTCCAACTGATTGGAATATAACATCAGGAAAATAAAAAAACAGTCTGTTCAAAATATTTTGTTTCGTATATTCTCAGCGATTGTGATGCCGCGTTTGAAAGAGAAGAACATCCGCCACAATCCCTCCTACTGCACATCAACATTCCGAATTCCATCCGGTCGCGCCATACAGGGCTGATAACTCGAAAACTTTCTGCCGGAAGCCAACCAACAATATGTTGATACATCACAATCGTTTGGCCGCCTTCAGCTTACTGTTCCAGTAATCAACGTATGCCAGATAGCCTTGTTCAGTGGTCAGGAACTGCATGTGCAGTTCCGGTCCCAACCGGTAGGCCATTAGTTTTTCTAGTCCGAGTCTCCGGGCCTTCTCCATCCTGTGATTACCGTCAATAACGTTGTAGCGGCCCGGAGCAATTTCAGCCACTATTACCGGATTGGTAATATTTACCGATTCTACGTAGTCTTCTTTCCACTTAGAGGACCCTCTGCTGAAATCACTGACCAGCACTTCTTCGCATGAGATGCCGTTGTCTGCGATAAACTGCGCCATTTTGGTGATATTGAAGACGAAGATGCCGTTCGGGTACAATTCGTCACCGTCGTCAACAGGGCATGGCGTGAATTTCTCAGTTCGGAGTTTCCGATTCAAGGACAGACCCTAACCGACATAATTGTACTAACCCTCCCGCAATGCCTCAAGTATCCGGTAAATTCTCTTCAAGTCTTTCGGCCCCAACTGCATCACTATATTCACAACTTGTTGTTGCAGATCGGCAGCAGTATTCATGTGGCCAAATTCAAAAAGATTCGGCAGTGGAGCATTCACCACCACCGCAATTTTTAAAAGCCTGTCCAGACTTGGATAACTTTTACCGAGTTCGATTCTGCTCATGTGTTTCTGATCTATACCGAGCAGCTCAGCCAGTTGTTCTTGGGTCATTCCAGCCCTTTTCCGAAGCTCCCGGATTCGTAGGCCAAGCAGTTCATTCGCAGTTCGCATCCTGATCCCTCCTGTGTGCACAGGATGACCAGCAACCGCAATAGATTGAACGTATATATAGACGTATATCAATTGACAATACGTCTGTTTGGGGCTATTAAACATTTGAGAATGCGTTTTGTCGATAAAAATAGCCCAGTGTAGATGTATGTCGCGCTTGGCGCCCACACCCTATGGTACGTAGACCATTGTCCTTGATGCTGACGGACGAATGGTGATTCCAGAAAACACAAGGAGTATGGCCGTGGCGCAAAAGAAGAATCAAGGTGGAGCCAATCTTGTTCTGATGGCAATCGGTATTGTTTTCATTCCGCTTGTCTTAACATTCGGTCTTTGGCACTACATGAGGTTGAGGGGGAAATACCTTAAATCAAAAGGGGTTAGGCGGGTTGTTGATATCTGGAATTTGGGTGTTCCATTCTACTCGTTTGCTGGAGTTGTTTTAGGAACATATATGCTGATTATCACGACTTATAGCAATTACCAGGCGTTAAGCTACGCAGTAATCATAGTCGCCTTGTACATCGGTATTAAACTGGCCCAGCGATCTGCCTCCTGCTACTTTGGCGCGGCAATCATTCCTGAATCCGGAACAGTAGTATTTCCTGAAGATATGGCTGGATATGGTATTGAAGACTACATAAAGCTCAAATTCATCAGAAACTTATCACGCATGGACGAAGTAGAATTGAATGATATAGAGAAAATCTCAAGACAATCTGGTAAACGGCTCTATATACATGGCCCCTTCGGTTCTCGCGGTATTTCTTTCACCAATAAGCAAAAGCGTGATGAGTGTATTGCTGCCATTCAGTCAGTTGCAAAAAGGAAACCCACGCTGATAAACGAATTTGAGAGTTCCAACTAATGATGTTTTCACAACCAAAACCCTATCGCATACAAGTGGAATCAACAGCATGAAGCCAGTTGGTCAAAAATATCAGAACAAACTTAAAGAGATAGCGGCACGAACCGGTATAGATTTCGCCCGGTACCGTGATCCCGTTCTTGTCGAAAAACTGGGCAATTTGCTTACAATTCAGTTTTACGCAATTAAGGCAATCTCAATTCCAGTCTTGCTATTGTTGCTGATTCACTGGGGTATAGCTGCATACGCTTTTATAACGTCAAAAAATGTCGCAGGTATTGTAATTGGATTGGGTGGTATTATACCTTCGATAGTAGTAGGTATACTTACAGGCATAGTGGTGCTCATGGGCACCATCAAGAACGATGTGAAGCAGTTATTCTCGTTATCTATTGATACCATTAGGACAATTCTTGCTGACACGAATTCAGAGATACAGAGAAGCGTTCACAGTGTCTCAGAATGTCAAAGCAATTTGCCCAAGCTGTCTGATCTGCTGCAAGGGGTAATATTCGGCATCATACTTCCGACTCTTCAGCAGATTATCGTATCCAAGTTTAAGATTGTAAGAAGACCTCTGGAGTATCTTTTTAATACAACTATTGTGGCAGTAGCAAACTCTACACTTGCCGTGCTGGATGAAAGAACCAATAACTCGGTGAATAATCACTCTGAAAAAATTGCTGTTGTTACAACTAAGGTAAGCAAGATCAGTGACGAAACTGCAAACTCCATCAACACCAGCTTTGATATGGCGGTCAAAAAACTTGAGGCTGTCAAAAACGTCATTGACTTGAAAATTGAGTCGGCAGGATCAAAGGTCATCGCACCAATAAAACTATTGATGGTAATAGGTTTGATGATTACCGTCATAGTGCTGGTAACTTGTATTAAGTTCTTATTTTAACGAGTAAATCAGTTGAATACTATTCGATACCCAAGTCTTTGTGATAGTTGCCAATCATATAAAGGCGTTAACCTATTGTACGTCCACGTTTCGTATCCCCTCCGGTCGCCATGCCGGTGAAATTACATGACTCCCCTTGTCTTCCGACTGTAGCAACGAACCGAAAGTCACCTTAAACTCACCGTAACGATCATTTACGGCATCCATCGCTTTGATAGCGTCACTCTTCTTCTGCACATCCCGGAATAACGACAACTGCTCGGCCTGGTATTTCAAATTGGACAATTTGACCCCCAGCTGACGAACCGGCTGGGGGAGTTCTGTCGTATCCAGGATAGCGACCGCCGCTTTGAAAATGTCGTCACTTAGATTGATATAGGATTTCAGGGTGTTTTGTTTGCCGAACGAGCTGTAGAAATCCGCGAATCGCACGTGCAGAGTCACTGTCTTCCCCGACACACCATATCTCCTGGCTCTCCTGCCAACCATCTCCGATAGCTGCAACAGGTACTTGAGAATATCCTCCCTCCGCTCTACATCCCTCCTCAAGGTCATGCTATGGCCAACACTCTTGACCTCATCATCTTCTTCGTTTGGGGTAACCGGGCTATCGTCAATACCCTGGCCCATCTGCTTCAACCTTGAACCGATTATGCCAAACTTACGGGTCAATCGTGATTCGTCACAGCGTCCCAACTCGCCACAGGTGTTGATATTCATGACTTTTAACTGATATTCCGTCTTCTTGCCTATGCCGCACAGCTCCTTAATCGGCATGCGTTCAAGGACTCGCGACACCTCTTCAGGTTTGATTACGGTTAATCCATCCGGTTTATGAAGGTCAGATGCGAGTTTCGCCAGCAGCTTATTGGGGGCGATCCCGATGGAGCAGGTGATACCGAAAGATTCTTTGATGCGGGCCTTCAACAAATATGCAATGCGTTCCGGGGTGCCGAAGATGGACAGGGAGTGGGTAATGTCCATCCATGCTTCATCAATTGAGAAGACTTCCACCAGTGGGGTGTATTCCTTCATCATTTCCATGATGCGTGCTGATGTGTAGGTGTATTTCTTATTGTCCCCCACGACGATGATGAGTTGGGGGCAAACTCTCAGTGCCTCCCATTTAGCCATGCCGGTCTTGACGCCAAAAGCTCGTGCTTCATAGGAGCTGGTCGTGATGACTGTCCTGCCACCTCCTCCGACCACGGCTATTGGTTTCCCCCGCAGTTCCGGGTTCGCCTGTTGCTCGACCGAAGCAAAAAACGCATTCATATCGTTGTGGATCACAATGCGCTGTTCTTCCATGGCTATTCAGTCTTGTGGGGTGGGTACAACTCCCAGGTCTGGGCCTGATCCTTGAATGAATAATCGACTTGATCGAATACGCCGTATCAGCATGGGCACGACGAACATCGCAGCTAAAATAATGTACATTGTCGTGTCAGGGTCTCGGATGTACGTGTTTAGACTCAACGTAGTGAGCGCGATGACGGCGAAATAAAGCATGTCGCCAGCGATGGCGATTGCCCATCCAGCAATGAATCCGTGACCGGCAGCATGTGCAGAGGCTCGCCCCGTCATAGGGTCAACACCGAAAGCAATCATGATGAGCCCAATCGGTCCGGCTCCCGTGCCACTAAAATGCGATACACTACGAGCAGTTGCAGCTTTCAAGACTGCACTGATACGAGCTAAAAATGCAATTTCACCGCAGATTAAAGCGATAAGGCGAAGAACCGGTTCAAAAGCAAGAGCCAGGACAATATCCGAAACCAGGTAGAGCAATGTCATAACAGGCCATGCCACGCCTTTTGCTTGAGAGAGCATGACACCGGCGGGTATTCCACCCCCGACCGGGATAAGGAAGAGTTTCAATACTGACAACATATTTGCTGCTGACGGGACTACTTCGATCATGGTGCAACATCCTGTAGAGATAGCGATAATGTCATTCTGTTCGGTGAGGGAATAACTCCCAGGTCTGGTCTAGAGCGTTGAACACCAGTTCATACAGGGCATCGTCTTCCGTCACAACAGCCCAGTGGAGCAACGGAGCATCTCCTAGCCGGTCTTTCCAGTAGTAGGTTGTCCTGGCGATCCGGTGCTGTTTACGGTTCAGCTCAAACCAGACTGGCTTTGGTTTGACTCCTGCTTGATAAACAACGGCTATGCGGATAGGGAGTCCGGCTTGCATTAGTCGATGTCGCGGACAATCTTGATGGCCTTGCCGATAATGGTAACATCTTTGGCAGAAATGACGATTACTGCAAAGTTGGTATTGCTTGGCTCTAACCGAATAAAGTCCCCCTCGCGATAAAACCTCTTCAGGGTTGCCTCGTCTTCAATTAAGGCAACGACTATATCACCGTTTTCCGCTGTTTCCTGTGGTCGAATCAAGGCAAGGTCGCCGTCCATGATGGCATCGTTAATCATGGAATCACCCTTGACCCGGAGGAAGAAGGTGCCGCCTCTGAGTTGCATCTTTTCCATCGGGTAATACCCTTCGATGCTCTCGACAGCAAGAGTCGGTATTCCGGCCTGAACCGTTCCGACAATCGGTATCTGTAAGACCTCATGCTGTTTATCACGAATTAACACAATCCTCCGTGAGCTGCCTGTATCGCGGCGGATGTGTCCTTTACGTTCCAAAGCTTCCAAGTGACTAAGGACAGCCGTATTGCCGGATACCCCAATGTAATTGCCAATATCGCGCAATGATGGGGGATACTCGTTCTGGGCAACATATCCCCTGATGAATTCAAGAACCTGCTTTTGTCGCGGAGATAGGGCTTCCATGTGTTCCTCGATGTACTTTTTAGGATACTTACCAAACGGTACAACTGCTCATTTGACTACCGTTTAGGACATGTACTAAATGGTACACTCGGGGCGATTGGAAGTCAATGGTGAACTGAAAAGAGCGGTCCAGATGAGTTATGACGGGAAGAGTTGACTGCTGCTGAGACTTCAAACATTTTCGCCGGTTCAGCTGGGTATGGTTGGTAAAGGGGCTGCAATTGGGCAGTATATTATTATCCAATCAAGCCATCCGCTCTGCGGACGTAGTCATATCTGAAAAGTTGGAGAACTCTCAATGCAACCACACTTCCGGCAATGCCATCACAAATTCAGAAAAGTAAAAACTGTAAATCAAATTGAATGCAGAACAGCCGGATAATATTTGTCCAAAAAAGTTGAAGAATTTTTGATGCAATCAACTTTGTGGCAATGCGTTATCACATTACAAAATAACGAATACTGTAAATAAATTGAATGCGCAAATGTCGGATAATATTTATCAGATAAGTTGGAGAATTTTTGATGCAATAAAGTTCAGACAGTCCCGTCACAAATTCTGAAAAGCGAATACTGTAAATAGAATTGAATGCAGAAAAGCCGAATAATATTTTCCCAAAAAAGAGCTGGTGAATTTTCGATCCGACCAACAGCTGGCATTGACGTCAAATATATCTGATAAGCGTAAACTGTAAATACAATTAAATGTAGTTGTTGTCGGGAAAATTTATCTGAAAAAGTTGGAGAATTTTCGATCTAAGCAACCTCCTGCATTGCCGTCAAACAATTCTTATCCGCTCCAATATCGTCCAGAATTAACTCCCTTCCTACTAATTCGCAGCACTATTAACAATATCCACAATTGCCTTAGCTGTTCAAAACAAGAATAAATATTGGTAGAAAAAACTCCACGCGAAAATCCACTGTATTGAGTTAATTGTTCAATAGAAATGCGAGGATAGCAACGGTGCATGCGTTAGAGGAGAAGAGTTGTATTTATGAGATGTGGAAATGGAAACTGCAAATCACAGAGCGTGGTAACGATGAATCATAAATTATATAAGCAGCGTAAATAGGATTTAAAATTAAATCAGCAAAAGCCTTGCGCGTATACAAAGGATGTTTTAACGCATCATATCGTTTTCAATGGTTAGAATACAAAAAAAGCAAATTACATGAAGCGGCAATAACTAAACTCAAATTGCATCGGAAGGTCAAACTATGAAAGAGCGTAGAATGCACAAACTTGTTAATAACTTCTGTTTGAGTATTTGACAGGTAATATCGCATGCTTTTTGAATTGTAATACTGTAAATCAGGTTGATAACAAAAATTAATAGCGAAACAGTCCGAAATAGAAATTCAATAAGATGGTTGTATCTATATGTGACCACTTTCAAAGTATAAACATTTATAGCAAATTAAATATACAGCTCTTCTGCGGTATTTATATAATATTTCATCGCTACATTTCCACACATTGCCTTCACAATTTCTAAAATTAAATCACTGAATCATCGCCAGTAAACGTTGGATCACTCCATATACAACCAATGCAGTGTATAACTTCGAATCAAATCTGTTTTTAAAAATAAAGTTTAACTCACTTTCAGAACAATTCAAACAATTATACACGCGATACCTCTCAACATCAACTTCACATATCACAAAACAAAACTTCCAATCATCACCAGTAAACTTTGGCCCACTACCGACGCCTAGCATTGACATCAATAATGTCAAAAGAGGCAATACTGTAAATAAAATGAATGTTGCTCTTGTCTGGGTAAATTATTCATAAACTACTGAGAAAAGTTGTAGATTTTTTCGAACTCCAAACCTTGCGGCAGCGGCGTAAACAAATCTCAAAATAACTAAAACTGTCAATACATACAAAGAGATGAACTAAAAATGCAAAGGAGGTTGTGCAATGAATAAATCAGTACTCAGTGCTGTTGTAAGCAATGAGATTATCCGCCCACGCGAACTGCCACGCCTAACAGGGTTGTCAAGGACAACCATTTGGCGCTTAGAAAAACACGGTGACTTCGTACCAAAAATATTTCTGACCGGTACATCGCGCGGTTATCGCCGCATAGACATTGAGCGATGGATTGAAGAACGTATTGAGAAAGGAGGTCCGCAAATGGAATCAAAATAAATCCGAGTTTAGTAATACCTTCGTACGCTCGCCCCACCTTTCTATCTTAGTTCAGTGCTCTGTCTAATTCATCAACATCCCAAGACAACATAACGCTCACACCTATCCGCAATAATAATTGCTGAATAGATGTTGGTGCATACATTGAAATATTTGCCAACGGAATATATCTAATTGCTGCGTTAGCAATAAGTTTTCCGGCAACTATACAAGAAGCATTAAACGTGCATCTCTATGTCATTCTTTTGTTTTGAATTTACAAGCACTGAAATATGTCGGAATAGTGCATTACGAAATTTAGTTTACTATTTAGAAGCCTCACTCAAAGGCACAGAGGAGATTTAAATCATGGAAATTGAAATTCACGGATTTAACGCTACTATCCGCAATATGCCGATAACAGAAATTGACAAACTGTGTTCTGATTACCTCGGATTGGAACCGGAAGAGTTTGATTGTACTGAGTACGGTAACTATAAAACAATGAAATATAAATTCATTGTTGCAAATGGGAATGAACCACATAATGTTAAAGAAAAAGAAAGCGTGGTTATCAAGTTTGATGGTAACAAAGATGTGCCATATGTGTTCTTACGCTTGAAAGGTTCCTTCTTTGATTGTTCACCAAAATTCAGGCTCGATGACACAATTAAGTTTCTTTCTAAGTATGATTACAAGCCGACTCAACTTGATGTCGCTTTTAACGATGACAAGTCATGTCTGACAGAAAAGAATGTTCGTCATTGGTGTGATTTTAGTTACGATAACTGTACAGGTACATTAGTGAGAAGGATGCCGCCAGAAGTCGTGACAACTAATAAAAAGCTCAGCCGCATCCAGCTTGGCAAAGCGAGTTCTAAAGTTAATCATGGGACTATTTATATTCGTCCTGACACAGAATGTTTCAGGTTTGAGATCAAAATCAAAGACGAATTTAAAATTATGTTCTTACTTAAGAAGTATAACGCCACCGATACGCGTGTATTTAACAAGCGCAGTAAAAGGTTGCTTGTTACTTGTATCAATTTTGTAACTGCGGCGAGCAAGCGTAAGGGTTGCAAAGCTAAATATAAAATGACTGGTGAATGGAAAGCATTCCTCGGCTCCGAAGTCAAACCAGTTAACTGGAGTAAACTTTGTAAACAGAAAGTAGCCAATCGCACTGTATCTGACAAAGAAGTTATAAATAAACGTGTCCAAAGGATTACATCTTTGATTAAAAGTACGTCAAAGAAACTGAAATCAAATCATGCTGAAAAAGAAGTATTGAACGCAGTTGGCGATAATATTGGTTTTAAACTCGTTAAAACTGATACTGAACCATATTTCTAAATTCCCTTATCATAATACACTATAGAATATACCTCACTCAATGATACTAACTAGTTACAGCACACCCCATTTTCATTACCTACATTGATTATATAAGCCAACTATACACTTACCAATTGAACAGAATGTTAATAAGATAGTTGTATGCGTTGCTTAGCTCATCAGTTAGATCAATCAATGTTGATACTGTCTACAATTACTGTCTACAATTGCTGATTTGAATGTAGATATTGTGAAATGCCAGTTACTGCCGAGTGTGGTTGTTTCTATTCCAGAAAGTGGTGTGCAACACGTGTCAAACTATAATCTGTGGTATATCCGCACTGCAGTTTGACCGCTCTAAATACGTCAGATTTAAGTGTCCTGCTCCCAACACAGGATTTGTTAATTACAGTGTCAATTGGTCATAAAGTTCCTCTGGTAACGCAATATCTAAAGGATTGTGCGGTATCAAATGAAAGTGTTTCAGTTTTCACCGATGTTGCAGGTATCAGAGGAACTTGCCAATTTCTTACAGATATAACGTCACGTAGCCACCAACATGGTCCAATCCGTTTGTGACTTTGTGTGGTGGTTGCTGAGCTTCTCAATGACCAACATTGACGCTTGTATCACATGTCCGGTTTCAGTCCGCAGTTGTCTTTAATCTTTATCAAATAAGGTGGAATAAAATGCAAATAATAATTGGTAATAATGATGAAGGTTTTGGCTCGGAGCTACTTTGTCCAAATTGTTGTTCAAGCTATCTTCATCACTACAAAGTAGATGTTTTTGAGCGCACTCAAGATGCAAAAGTTGGCATCCATTGTACTGTGTCTGGTGAGATTACAATAATAGATAGATTACTTGAGGGAAACCCGAGTCCTCGACGCAACGGTTTAAACATATTTTTATGGTGCGAAAAGTGCGCCGTCAAGTCTGTGTTCTCTGTCTCACAACATAAAGGTCACACTATAATTGACCTCAAGTGTATCAATTAGAATAACTAACCATTATCACGCACAGCAGAGAATCTCGCGAGTTCACATCAAGCTATACCACTGAGCACATTAACTGCATTGTTTAACAGCTCTAAATCGACACCGTTATTACGTTCCGTACCCTATACTGGAATTAACAAGGAGAAATGATATGAGACGAACACCCGAACTATTGGCAACAATCCTACAACTAATTTACACTAAAACTTTTGGTAACAACAGCTTTAACATGTACACAATATCAAGATATGAATTAATTATGCTTTCAGGTATGAGACAATTAACTGCTGAATACTTATCAGATGTTAAAAAGTGTCTCAGAACCAATGATTACGTACTGCTTCGTCTTCCTGATTATTTCGTTGTGACTGAAATATTGGAACTGGAAGCATTACGTGGAATACCATATAAACTCATCTTGAAGTATTTATCTTGCAGCAATAAATCCATTGAAAATGAATATTCACACGAGATGGCTCACAAATATGGGTTTGGTTACTATGATGAGTACGATTATGACGTGTAGCTCTCAATCGAGTTCTACAGTTTCTACGAATCCAGACGTAACCAACAGAAATACAAAAACTGTAAATAATTTAGTAGAAGTACTATTTAAACTGAAGGAGAAAAGAAATGGAAAAAGTATGTTCAGGATGTGGGGAATCGTTGGATTTCAAAATTGGAGATGTTGTTGGCTTGAATTCAGGCGGGCCACCTATGACAGTAACTTGTGTTTGCAAAGAATATGATGAGGTGGTTTGCACTTGGTTTGACAGAAAGAAGATGAAACAAAAGTTTCTTACTCCTGTCGCACTTCACAAATACGATGACTAGCTCTTAACTGCGGAACGATTGACACCCCGCTGTAATCGGCGGGGTTTGTATTGCTGCTTTCCACTTAACCTCGATGTATTACTCCTTTACACTGTAACCCTCAATTGTCAAATCCGTTTGCTCAAAAGATCATTCAATATGGAGACTAAAATGAAGAGAAAAAATAAAGCTACAAAAAAAGTACCAAAATGTTTCTTAGTTACATGGACTGAAGAGCATTGTGTCTCTGGCATAGTTGAAGCGGATAACTCTGAAAAAGCTATTAAGAAGGCTGAACAAGGAGAATGCAATAGAATTGGTTGTGATGGTGTATTTCATCCTACAGCAACTGATGGTCATTCTTACATATGCCAAGGTGAGTTAATAAGAGATGGTTTTAAAATTATTCACCAGTAAACTAGTGGATGCTGAATAGCAATTTTGTCATATATAACTGCACTTCACTTTTGTGAACGGCTATCAAACACAATTGTATAATCATTTACTCATTACTAAAAAACAGTTGCCGCATAGTAATAAATTATATGAAATAAATGGTGAGAATGAAATGGTCCTGGCGTAATCAGTGCAGACAATTACGCCAGGACCATTGACCGCAATCGGCTGATTCTACTTCTTCTTTATTGCCGATTTCAACTTGGTTGGTTTTGCAGACTCCAACTTAATTGGTTTTGCTGATTCCAATTTGGTCGGTTTAGCAGATTTCGATTTGACCGGTTTAGCCGTTAAATCCTTAAGTGCTTTACCTGGTGTGAATTTACCATTTGTCTTTTCGGCGATTTGCAGTGCCTTGCCGGTCTGTGGATTCCTGCCGGTGCGTGCTTTACGGGTCACCGCGCTGAATGCACCAAAACCGATGATCGCAACTTTATCACCGGCTTTGAGAGCGGCAGTGGTTGAAGCAATGAAAATATCGAGCACCTTTTCTGCTTGTACCTTGGTCAATTCAGCACCTTCTGCAATTTTCGCAACGAGTTCTGTTTTGTTCATAACCCCTCCTTGGTGTTTTTGTGGTTATATACTGATAACGCTATTGTTCACAATTCATACTTTACGAGACTTCTTCTACATCTGGTTTCTTTTCCTGATCTTCGTTTCCAACGGGAACATGGCTTCTACATTGTCTGTCAATGCGCTCGCAAGTTTGTTGTTCTTGGCATTACGTTCGTCATTCTGTTTAGCGAGCATGTCAATCATTGACAGCAAATCTTTAATCCTGTGTTCTGATTCCTGGTGACGAATCACCGCCTCAGTTGCTCGCTGCATTTGCTCATTAAGCTTAGCTCGAAGCGGTTCAATTGATTCTTGCAGTTCTGTTACTTTTTTCTCAGCCAATTCCTTTGCTGCTTCAGCACTATCAGCAGCTGAAGCAGCATCATTAAGGTTGGATTCGAGTTGCTTGATTTGTTCTTCAAGCTCCATACGTTCGCCTACAAAACGTTTCTCAACAATCTGGCACGCTTGATTCCACAACTCCGTACTGAGTGCCATCAGCCTTCTGTTCAACTCTTCAGGCACAACTGGTAATTGCAGTTGTGCGCCTTTGCGGACTTTCCATTCTTTCAGGGCCGGAGTGATTGTAGAATAAGATCCACCTCCAAGTACCTCTCTGACCGATGCCAACGTTACCGCTTTGCCTTGAAAATCAAGCTTGTCTGCGGCCTCAAATATTTTGTCATATGTGGTCATACGTATTCTCCATCGTGTTGTAAATGTAGTATTCATACTACATATGCTACAAATGCGAAAATGTAAAGGAAATTATTGAACATTATCAGCAGTTTCGGCGTTAAAAAAATGTATTATTCAATGGGGTTATTGCTAGGAATACAGCAGCAGAATACATCTTGAGCAGATATCATTATATATGGCTCTGAATGCGACTCCTTGTGTCTGATATCTTTAGACAATTGATATAAACCGATTATGCTCCCAGGCTGCGGTTATGTCTTCAGCGTTTAATCAGCAACCCCTCCATAATCCCGAACATAGCTACCGGAAGCTCTTGAATGGTCTCTATGATTTTATGATTGTCCCAGAAGCGCCGGACGTTCTTATCCATGATACCGATAGCCGCAACCTCTATTCCATCCTTCATAGTCCTCTGCGTAGCACCTCTTGTTTCGGGTTTGTTGTCCGGACAGCCATCCGTCAGGAGCAACATTATCTTTCGAGGCTCAGGGCGCTGAAGCAACATGGCACGTCCCGCCCATATGGCATTGTGAGTGGGTGTACTGTCGAACGGTCGATGGTTGAAGTTTTCGGACTGTGGCTTCCGACCGAAATCGACGAGGATGTTGACTTCCGGTTCCTTATCCTTGCCGCTGAACTCAACGGAGCAGACCGCAACACCTTTCAGACCGAAGAGCGTGGTATGGAGTGCGAATGTTGCGGCATTGGCTATTTCATACTTGCTGGTCATGCTGCCGGATAAATCCAAAAGCAGAATGACGGCTGTATTGACCTCAACCTTTTCGATCTTCTTTCTGAAGATTCGCGGGTCACCTGTTGCCAATTTCACCAAACGACCTGGTGCCAGTTTCCTCCCAGAGAGACCATACGATTTCGGTTGCCTCTTGATGGATTGCAGCAACCCCATCATCCTCGCACGCATCCTGGAAGATGCAGAGATTGCCTCTACCTCGTCCATCTTTCCGTGTGATGCTTTCAACTTCCCGATAACGGGTAACATGGGGATACCTTCCCTTATGTCATCCGGGATGCTGTCGGACATACTGTCCAGTTCCTTTTGGATTAGCGTAGAGAAGTCTCCATAGCCGGTATTGTTTTTCAGCAACACTTCGATTTCTTCAGGTGTAGGGCGTTTTCCGCCACTGGAACCACCACCGTTGCTTCCCTGCTTCACGTTTTGTTCTTGTCCCTGCAGTTGCTTTTGTGCTGGCCGTGACGGAGGTGTCTGTTGCTGGACAAGCAGGTCAATGAGCTTTTGCGCCATTACGGTTGTGTCTCTGGTACTTCGGAGTTTGGGGATGTCCTTGATGATTACCTCCACCTCTTCTATGAATTCTTGCCCGAAAGCATCATCCATCATTTCATTGCAAAGTGTTTCCTGCGGCAGGATAGCTTTGTGGTTCATCAGTCTGCCGAACCCGTAGGACATGACCTTGCCGAGCATGGCATGAGCAAGGCTTGTCGGTTCGAGACTCCCCTTGTTCACATAGTAGGTAGTAACCGCTTCCAGATTGAAGCATGTTCCTGGTCGTGTCTTGATGGTCTCCATATCGACACGGACATCCTCGATAACGTTCATCATGTCTCCGAGCAATCCGTCCGGTCTGCCTCCCTTGGTGTAATTCTTGTGCCCGACCTCGTGAAAGACCAGACCTGCAGCTAGCATCCTTCCCAATGGAGTTGAAGGCATTCGGGCGATGTTGATGTGCGAACCATCCGGACTGCAGAAGGAGGTATCCCCGCTGACTGTTATCTTTATCTTTGCGTCCCGGCCAAGCGTCATTGCCAGACCCGCAAGCTCCTGGTCTCGAATCATGGAATTTCTCCTTTTTAAATATTGTCGTGGACTGAAATTGGTTAGTTGTGATAGTAAAAGTGTCATAACTTATGGGGGTTAGCTTTGACGCTTTTAGAAAATGATTTACTTGCGGCTCTGAAAGAATTACTGGAAGCATCATTGGCAATGACCAGCGGCAAACTTCCATCAGCCGATGATATGGAGCGTCACCACCGAGCTATTGAATGGTCGAAACGGGTTATTACACTTGCGGAGAATGATAAATGACAAGGTCAGAATTGGTAGAACAACTGTCAGTAAGGAAAGACATCTCAATTGGTACTGCGGAGAAAATTGTTCAGGAAATCTTTGGTAGTATGACTGACACCCTGATTGCCGGTGACCGTATCGAAATACGCGGTTTCGGCAGTTTCGAAAACCGGGACTATGACGAGCGTACTGGTAGGAATCCCAAGTCGGGTATCGAGGTATCTGTTGCCGCCAAGAAACGCCCTTTCTTCAAGGTAGGTAAGGATTTGAAGGAACGCATACTGTAAGCCCCTTGCAAATGAATTTCCACTATCCTAGAAGTCCCAGGCAATCGGTGCGACCTTGCCGGTATTCTGTGAGTTGATTATTTCTGCCGGCATGCTGACTTCCGGTGATTCTTCGCTGTTGTCATTTTCACCTTCCGGTTCTCCTATTACCACGCGCCCCATATTGGCGAGTAGCCTTCCCACCAGACCCGCAGCCATATTGAGATCAGTACCTTTTATTGCCCCGTTCTGAGGAAGCTTTTCAAGGGTGTCGTCAATGACCTGGATGGTCTCGGCAATGGATGGGTCAAGGAACAGAAGCCCTGTCAGCTTTGAGCGGATGGTCCTGATAGGACGCAACGCCTTCTGCGAAACCTCCTGTTTGCCAATGAACGTGTACTCGAAGGCGCGACGGGCGGCAAACCTGACTTCCTGGCAGAGTTGCCCATACAGACTGTTCACCTCTTCATCAAGACCGTTCTCACCAATATCCGCAGGAGCTTTCACATCAAGGGCGGCATAGTTGAAGGCGATGGCTTTTTGTATGTGGCTTGGGGAGTCAACTGCTGAACGAATAATCGGTGC
Organism: Pelobacter propionicus DSM 2379; assembly: GCF_000015045.1. Taxonomy (GTDB): domain Bacteria; phylum Desulfobacterota; class Desulfuromonadia; order Geobacterales; family Pseudopelobacteraceae; genus Pseudopelobacter; species Pseudopelobacter propionicus. Next base: position 2,039,873 of record NC_008609.1, on the reverse strand, counting down.
CCATTCCGGGTTCGAGTCAATCCAGTTTTCTACCTCTTGCTCATACACTGAAAGGAAGTCTGACTTGGCGGTCTCGAACTCATCTTTCAGTCTCTTCAGCTCCCTGCTTAGTTCCCCAACTTTTTCACGGGGAATTGCATAACCATTACTTCCAAAACGCACTCCGTTCTTCAGACAGAGTGTGACCGCTTCACGTTTCAGCGCGAGAAAGACCTTCAGCGCATCGGGCGAGATAATCCGTTTGCTTCCCAGGGTAGCGAGTGTCCCCGGTGGCAGCTTGCTAACGTCTATTCCGTTTGTAGCAAGGTCGCCTGCCTGCAGTGCTTTGCGCCCCTGCCAGAGGGATATGTTCAATACTACGAGAATCATCTGGTCGAGAATGGCCTGAGTCTTCATCGAGTTCTCCTTATGAGGTTGAATTGATTGCTTTCTAAAAGTCCCACTGGATTGAAGCTGGCGGCGCTTCTACCCAGTCAACAACAGGTGCGGGGACAGGCGGTGGTGCTTTGGCTTGCGATGGAGATGGAGTCTGATCTCTCTGACTCTGCCACCCCTGTTGCGGATGGTACTCGTCAACCTGTTGGTACCTGTCCTTGCCGTTCTTCTTCTGGCTGATAATTTTGTGCAGCGCAGTGATGTTTCCCAGTTTGGCAGCATGCTGGTTTATTTGATTCGTTCTTCCCCAATAGGTATGGATTTCTCCATATGAGGTTACGGAACCGACCCAGTCCTTTCCACCAGTCGATGATGGAGCCCGCAGGTGAACAGCATATATGGTCTGGGGTTGCAGGTTCGGAATCATGGACTCACCCCCTGAATTTCCGGAGCTGGAACACCGAAGTTTGTTTGGATAAGCGTGTGAAGCATCGCCCGAACATGCGGGTCAACGCCGTTGCCGAACGCTTTGTCGAAGGAGTGGTATAGTGGCGCAACATCCTTACGGTTCCATGCTTGAATCAACTTCCTTCCCCACCGGAGCAAATCACGGATGGAGACCGGACTAGGGCAGTTACCGTCGAGATATGCCCGTCGGATGTCTGTTGCGGTCTTCACCATCGCTTTCATGATGTTGGATTGCAACTTTCCGGAAAACATATTCTCAAGTATTTGCTCTTCAACTTCTGGGGGCGGATAGGTCATCTCCCATTTCTCGAAACGGTTGAGCGATGCGACATTGAAGATATTGGTGGCGGTGTAGATGTCGCCTCCTTGACCATCCCCGCGTGTGTTCGCTGTTGCCGCCATGTAAATGCGGGAGGCAGGTTGGATGATCGTGCCGTCATCAAGAGTCACGACCGCCCTTTCCAGCAGTCGGTGACAAGCCATTAGGACTTCCGGATTGTATCCGTCGATCTCGTCCAGAATTATGGCGTGACCCTTCTCGTAGGCCAGCAACAGATTGCCAGGGACAAAGACTGTGTCACCTCCCCGAAGTTGGACTCTCCCTAGGATGTCGTCCGGCTCAGTGGAACTTTTTGCAGAAACGATTACAGTTGGAATGTTCAATGCTGCGAAGACGTTCTTCAGGGCATCCGTCTTGCCGCAACCGGTCGGCCCTGATATCCAGAGAGGATCGGGATTCGGTTCCGTTAGCCATTCTATGAAGTCTCTGGCAATTCGCGCGTCCCAGACGTAACCGGGAGTCGCCTTAGGTACCAGCGCATGACCCGGCGCATAGCCCGCCAATTGAAGTTGCGACGGAAAGCCGAATACCTCCTGTACGGTGTAGTTGGCTGGGATCAGAGTGGTCTCGGTGCTGACTGTTTCGTTACTGCGTTTCCTCATGTTATATCTCCTGTAGAAACACGGAAGGGGCATCAAGCCCCTATCCGTGTTCGGTGTAATGATAGTTAGAAATTCAGGTTCGCAATCGAGCCCCTCCGGCAATTGCATTCAGTCTCTTCACCAGGTCCGGGCGTTTGAATTCCAGATGCAGATTTCCGTTCATACAGCAGCTGAGTTTGAAGTAGTCCGTCTCGCAAACTCCGTCGCGTCCCGCATCCTTAACAGCATCATGAGTTGGGCCGTGATAGGTTGAGACAATGCCTTTCCCGTCCAGACGCAGGAAGACATTATCAAGTGCGGTAATCTTCGGATCATACGAATAGCGGACGTTGAATCCGGACTTGGAGTAATTCGGTTCGACATACCATTTCAAGATAACTCGCTTGCCGACCTCGAACTCGGTGTTGGTCTTATATTTTGACGATGGTGGCCGGAGGAATTCATACACCACCAGCACGGCCTCTTCCATATACCGGTCAACGTTCGATACCGCCGACTCGAACATCCCCCAGACGTTCTCCAGCGTAATGTCCGGAAGTCCTTTGCCATCGGACAGCTGATTATCCAGTTCCTCGCGGCGGGCAATCGACAGCAGCTTCCGCAATTCCAACCGCTCCATAAGAACGCGCCAGGCATCAAGCTTGATTTGCGCCATGACTTGAGTCAGTGAATCATTGGCTAAAGTTGCTCCGCGATGGTAGCCATGCGGTAAAACATCGAAGGAGTGGATACGCTTCCCCATTCCGAACGAGGTATTGAGACGGTTCTTGGCAGCATGCAACAGGCTATAGGCTTGGGTGATATCATCCACGGCAGTTTCATAGTTTTCAACCAGTTGTGCCACCGTATCGCGTTTGATAATCTCAGTTGTCATAACAGCCCCCTCTCTACGAAAGAGACATACTGACCATCGCCAATGATGATATGATCGAGCACCGGAATGCAGATCAGTTCTCCCGATTCTTTGAGACGTCTGGTAATGGCAATATCTTCACCGCTGGGAGTCGGATCACCGGAAGGGTGATTATGGACCAGCAGAATCGCCGCAGCAGAACTCAGGAGTGCAGATTTCAGGACTTCTCTGACATTGACAATGCTCTGATTTAGACTGCCAACTGATACTCGATCCAGACAGACAATCCGATTCTTTCCATCGAGGTGGAGGCATAGAAAGTGCTCCTTCGTCTCAATTACTAGGTCCCGGAACATCTCGAACACCTGAAGTGGTGAGGTAAACCTTTTAGTGTCAATATAGTCCGGCATATCCTCCCGGATAACTTCCCTGCTGAAGACGGGTCTCATTACCCGCAACCGCAGTGTCTTGGTGCGACAATCCGGGCCGTCTTCCTGGAATAATTCCTTCATATTCATAACCCCTCCTTACCGCGTGCCGATAACAACGAAGAGCCCCAGGGTGAGCGCCAGGGCAAAGATTGCGGGGAACAACCATCGGTTGAGCGTTGTCCTGTAACGGTTTCTCCGTGCAACTTTTCTGCGTGGCTTTACATCCAGACCTATAAGACCGGAACCGTAATTCGACATGAGTCCTCCAAATGGAAGCACCCTTGAACCGTGGGAACAAGGGCGCTGTTATGTTGTGTGTGATAGTGATTAAGCAGTTACAGATTTGACCGGCTTGCATTCCAGTTTCGTGTACCCGGCTCGACCCTTTAATACTCCGGTATATATATTCGGGAACTGATTCTTCAGCAGTTCCGCATCCACCGCCATACTGGGGGCAACAGAGGAGACTACCAGACCAACCTTGTCTGATCTCCCCTTGAAGACAGGACCGGTAAAGTCCAGCAGTTCCTGACGGATGCTTTTCATCTCCTTTTCTGCATGATTTTTGGTGCTGTTCAGCTTGGCATACTTGCTGGCAAGCGCCTCTATTTCCGGTGGCAGTTCCACTACCGGCAGGGTCATGGCGGGGCAATCGGAACGGTACGAACAGAAGGAACAGGTATGGGAAGCCGAAGGGAGTGCCTCATCCTTTTCTTCCAGGCAGTCCAGCAGATACAGCGCACGGGTGTAAAGATAGTTGAATACCGCATCGTTATATTCGTAGCCGTTGAACTGATGAACCTTGCCTGCGTTGAGGTCAATGGCGAGTATGGAACCGCCGATCTTTTCTCCAGGATACTTTATGCGCAGCAGACCAAGCTGGAAAGCCAGCTGGTCTTCCCACTGTGGAAACGGATCATCGGGGATTGCGCTGACCGATTTAACCTCGATAACATGGAGTTCCGGATTTCCATCAAAGTCGGCATTGAACAAAAAGTCTATATGAGCTTTCAGGCTCGAATACACTGGATGTTGTAGTTCTACCTGCGTTTCATAGAGATGTCCTACTCCGGCTGCATTAAACATGTTTTCGATTAAAGTCTCTGCGACATGCCCCCGGCTGAATTTGAGCATGGTGCTGACACTCGGTTCTTTCGGATTCTTCTTTTGCAGATAGACCTTCCGGGCACAACCGCTAACGTCACTTGAGCCGATATACAGAGTCCGGTCCCCCAGCTCGGCGCTTTTGTTGCGGTTCAATGCTGCTACTGCGGTCTCGATAAACGGTATAAGATTCATAATAATTCCTTTCCTTAAAAGGGTTCGTTCCTGAATTTGTAAATCCAGCGTTTCTGATCGGCAGACCAGCGGAAACCGGACGATTTCAAGAGTTCCTTCTCGTTGAATGATTTGGCACTGATGATTCCGTCAAGCCCATTGATGGCGATGTCGTAGGGAATATGCTTCCCGTCCAGCAGTTCGATAACCAGAAGAGCAGCTTCATCAATGACCTGCCCTGGTGATGGTGGCGAGGTCTGTACCTCTTCATTGATGGGGGCTGATTGTGAGGTAGTGGCGGTGGAGGATTTCTGATGCTTGGGTGTCTTCGTTGCTTGTGTTTCTGCCTGTGGCGGCTTAACGACGGAGAGGTGGGATTTGTCCGTCTCATTACCGGGGCGCTCTTCTTCGATGGCCTGGATGACGATGTCACCGCTTGCCAACTCGAAACCTGCTCCCAACTCTTCCGGGCAGTAGACCCCGTGGATGTTGAATGCTTTCCGCAGGGCTTGACTCTCGGCTACCTTCTTGAGCATTGTCTCCGGTTTCTCGGCCCAGAACTTGGTCGGATTGCCTTCGGAATTCCTCTGACAATACTCGTTGTAGGCAACCTGAACGGTAAAAGGCTTGGGGCTGTCCTTGCGCCAGACGATACACTCAGTTACGAGCTGATTCTTGAATCCCCATTGACCACCCTCCAACTGAGGGACTTCCCGGATACCGGCAGTTGTTTCGATTCCGGCAAACTGTTTAGACCGGTGCGCGATAGACAGAAATCCGTCTCGACCGACCATCGGTTCCACCTTGGTAACCCACTTGTCGTCGATCTTCTGTCTGCGTTTCACAAAGAAAATCTCTTTGGTGATCGGGTTCAGGCACAGCTCCCGGGCCACTGATAAGCAATACTGCTGTTCGGCCTTACTGGTCCCTGAAGGGAAAAGTTGAGTTTCGATGACCGCCATCTGCTCCTTGTCGAACTCCAGCTTGACTAATGCGTTGCTCATGATTTGGTTCTCCTTTCGTTGTTGGGTTATTCAGCATTCAATTTCTTCAACTTTTTCGAATTGTTGGGAGCTCCACGCTCACCTCCTTAAAATGGAGAGGCCCAAATCCTTGAGGAAATGGGCCTTTTTGATAATTGTGTTGATGGATTTTCAGACGCTATTCGACTGTCATGGTGTCGCCACCTTCCATGTGTCCAGTACAGAATGGGCCAGTATGTTTGGTAGGAATGATATGAGCTGCGGGGAAACGGATTGGGAAAAGTCGGGGATGAATCGTTACATCGTCAGCTATTTACAGCACCAAATCCGATCTTGCCAGATGGTCCGTTGCGTTTCATCCGGCTGGCCAGTTCCTCTCTGGCGATATCCATCAGGGTCTTATGGTCGATGGTTGTGATTCCGCGATAGGACAAAAGGCGCACTGCCCTTTCGATCACCAGACTGATTTCTCCTCCTGACAAACTGTGGTCGGCCAGTTGTCCAATATCGACATCTTCGGCTAAGCGTTGCAACGGCAGGTGACTTTTCCATAGTTCTATCCGCAGGTTCCTGTCGGGGGCTGACAGCTCCAGCTTATAAGTGAATCGTCTGCTGAATGCTTCGTCCAGCAGATCGCGACGGTTCGTGGTTGCCACCAGAATTCCGGAAAAGCGTTCCAACCCTTCCAGAAACAGGTTCTGCATGTTGTTGTTCATTCGATCAACCGAATTGCTTCCAGCGTCGCGAGCACCAAGAAGTTGGTCAGCCTCATTTAGCAACAGGACCGGGGCTATTCCCAACTCTTTCTGCAGCATTGAATAATCATCGAAGATTCGCCGCACATTTTGCTCTGACTCCCCAACCCAGCAACTGAGCACCCTCGCGGCATCTATTTTTAGTAATGGTAGCGATAATTCAGAAGCAAGATATTGGGCGGTCAGTGTCTTGCCGGTACCAGGTGGGCCATAGAGCAACACGGTACTGCCTGTCGGTGAACCACATGCAGCGGGTAGCGATAACTGCCAACTTTTCCGGATTACTCTCCCTTCCCGCGATTCGCTGAATATAAGCGACTGGATTGCTTCCATTGCCGAAACAGGTAATTGGACAGAATCCTTTTTGACTTTGGGTTCTTCAAAATCGAAGAGCGTATTTTTCTTAACGCGTCTTTTCTGTTCCTTAGCTGTGATCTTGCCACACTGTTTCCCGAGGAGTGATTTGATACCAAGCTGGGTCAGCTGCACGGTTTCGCCGAAGGATCCATGGTTGCTTTCCAGCAGCCGATTGCGCATCAGCGGGCTCTTCTCACCGAACAGGTGCTCCTCCATCTGTTTCCGACAGACGCGACCCTGCGCGAACAGCTTGCTCACGTTGGCAGGATCGGTGAAGTCATATTGAATATCACCGTCCCGCGTGCCGAGCAGGCCGACCAAGGTTAGATGCTGAAGCACACTCAGGGAATACTTCTCGATGGTCCCTGCCGCCGGTAAGGAACAGGTCGAGCACTGCACAGCCATGACAATCCGTCTGAACCAGTCTTCAGGCTGGTAGGTCGCCAAGTCAGTTGCCGGTTCGTTTACATGGTAAATTGAGGTGTCGTCATGGATCACTGCCTGTAGATATAAGAATGCGGCGTCCAAATAAGCATCATTAGAGATGAAGGAACGACTGCTTTGCTGAGACGCCCCCATTTCCTTGTGAAAGGTATCACCAAGCTCGATGTAAGACTGCAACCAGCAAAACGGTGGCTGTTCGGTGAATGACTTACCCGGTATATCTATCAGTCGAATCCACCCCTGTTCTTTTAACTCGCCTAAACTGTTCAGGTAATTGATTGTTTTTTCAGGGTCATACACCAGTTTATCGACTATTTCGTAGCCTTCGATATTGGGATCATCCGCAACTTTCGCCTGAAAAATGTACGCAAGGGAACCGATGGCTGGCGAGCTGAGTTTTTTCAGACAGGCGGGTTTACCGCGAACCCAGCTGATGACACCCTTGAGAAGCGCGGTTTCGTCGTCATAGGTCAGACTGAAATTATGTCGTCCACTCTTACTCCGTTTTTCCCGGAGCCGAAGTTCCTTCATTTCTTCTTCATGGGCATCTACTGCCCGTGCATGTCGGGTTGCAACAGTTAATAGGTAATTTGCTAATTCCATGAGGGGGACTCCTTTCTTGCGAGGCGTTTTATTATTGGAAGTAAATCGTAATTTGCCTATGCGTATGAATTGATCTTCAGACGAAACAGAGAAAGCCCCAGGCTGCGAGTGGATTTTCGCAATCTGGGGCTATTCTGATGTAGCTTAACGCTACGAATGTGCGGCAGGGGGGAGATGATTCTATGGAAACAAGGGTGCTTTCAAATGAAAAGCTATGAGGCAATCAATGTGAGTTGGATCGGAAAGAGGCGTTTAACTGTCGTCGGAAGACCTGTGAAATATTCTCCAACTTTTTCGGAGGAAATTCAAAAGTTGAGTGTTTATTTGGCTGCAAATCCCCATGGACCCAATATACCACAAATAACTTGCAAAGCCAAGCATTTATAGCGGTTTTTGCTGTTTTAATCGCAAGTAAGCACAGCCACAACCTGCTGTTATTACAGCAATTTACATAATGCTGATTTTGTCTAAAGAGATACCACAGAATGAAGGATATCCAAAACACCCGATGATTAATATATTTGCATAAAACCCGTCAAAAGTCGCTTGCGCGGTCACAACTCATTAAACAACCTCCCATTGGATGAAAAGCTATATGTCTTTATCAAAATATCGAGAGTAATTCCCCGCATGAAGCAGTCGTAAAGCAGTCGGGATCGTTATGGCCCCCATCTGGTGGCTGCCTGAAGCCTTTCTGCCTCCGCATCATTTTGTTTAATATCGGCTTTTATGCGCACTATTGAAATCGTGTATCGGGCCATGGTCAGTGCGCGACAGCAATTCACGGACAAAACTCAGCAACGGTAACACAAAAACACAAATGTTGGCCTAAAAGTGTCCGTTTCATATGAAAGTTCTGTAAAATATGACGGAAGCCGCTGACGGATTTCCCTTCATCCCGGACTCTCTCTTTTGTATTTCCCTGAATAATAAAGTCATCACACTTGCAGAATCATAATATCTTTTCTGGCACATTAGTTGCTAACGGATTGTATTAGCAGAACATGATTACTGTCGAGCTTTCTTTGAAAGAAAGTTAATTTCATTATGTCTCAGGGATAATGCCCATGCTCGACGCCACAATTAAGATGACGGTGCCACCAGAAAAAAGGAAGGAGGTCCTTCAAACCTTAAAGGCAATACTCGTCCTTATTCGACGTGAACAGGGCTGCATAAGCTGCAATTGCTACGTGGATGTTGAGAATGAAAACATTATTTTCTTCAACGAAGAGTGGGATACCAGTGAGGACTTGAACACCCATCTGAGGTCTGTTCACTTCAGTATTCTGATAGGAGCAATGAAACTGCTCAACAATGAACCGGAGATCAGGTTCAACATGATTGCCTCCACGGCGGGAGCGGAGGCGGTAAAAGCAGCGCGCCCGCGTGAAGCAGAAAACCTTCAAAATTATTAAAGAAGTCAGTTATTGCCGCTGGACTTCTGCCCGATGATCTGCCCTATCAACTTCAAACACTCATTAAAGTCAATCGGCTTGGAAATATAGTGGTCCATGCCTGCGGCGATGCACTTCTTCTCGGCTTCCTTGCCGGTGTGGGCCGTCATGGCGACGATGGGGGTGTGACCGCCACGTTCTCTCTCTCTCTCCCGAATGGCTAGGGTCACATCGAAGCCGCTGAGAAGAGGCATCTGGACATCCATCAGCACGAGGTCATATTCTCCCTGTTCCCACATTTCGACCGCCTGCTTGCCATCCTTAGCGATATCAAGACTGTAGTTCGACTTCGTGAGCATCATTTCGAGGATTTGTTGGATGGTCGGATCGTCTTCGGCAAGAAGGAGATGCGGAATCCTTTCCCCCTTCGGAGCAGTAAAAGTTTCGGGTGACAGGGGTTCGGCTGCGGTCGGAGCATTTCTCTCTGATTTGGCTTCTCTTAGTGAGATGGTGAAGTAGAAGGTGCTTCCCACCCCCTCTTTGCTATCGAAATCAATCATTCCCCCCATCAGTTCCACAAGTTCCTTGCAGATGGCAAGACCAAGGCCCGTGCCGCCGTAAGTGCGAGTGTGAGATGCATCAACCTGGCTGAATACGTGGAAGAGAAGGTCTTTCTTGTCTTCGGGGATGCCGATGCCGGTGTCCGTAACGGCGAAAGTGTACTCTCGCTTCCCGTCGGAGTTCGTCCCACCTGCTGTGACTTGCACGGCTACCTTACCCTCGTTAGTGAACTTGACGGCGTTGGCGATGAGGTTGATGAGGACTTGCCGTAGTCGCATCTGGTCCCCGACAAGCTTATCTGGCACTTCCTCCGCCACCGAAATGGCGATGTCAAGTCCCTTGCGCCGCACTTCGGGAGTAATGATATCGACTGCCCCAGTTACGCACCTCCGTGGAGAGAAAGGCATTTCCTCGATGATGATCTTTCCGGCTTCAATTTTGGTCATGTCGAGGATATCATTAAGAATCTGGAGCAGAGAGTTGGCCGAACTATGCGCTGTTCCCAGGTAATTACGTAGCGTCGGGGCGAGTTCTTCTTCTAGAGCGAGTTGGAGCATGCCGAGAACGCCTGTCATCGGGGTGCGCAGCTCGTGGCTCATGTTGGCAAGAAACTGGTCCTTTGCTCTAGTAGCTGACTCTGCTGCCTCTTTTTCCCTTCGAAGCGACTCGCTTATCTCCTTCTCCAGGCGAAGTGCCTTGGCTGTCTCCTTGGCTAAAATTGCCGCTTCGGTAGCCTCCTTGGCCATCCAAAGCACCTCTTCTGCCCGCTTATGTTCGGTGATGTCAATCAACCCAATCCGGCATTCCTCTCCCGATGCGACGGCCACCCCCTCGATCTGCACGAAAAGCTCGGGAACGCCCTCTTTCATGAGCGACACCTCGCAGGCCACTTTGGTCGGGCTCGTAAAAACCTTTTCGAGGAAGTCGGCGAAAGCGGGACGGGATACAACGGCGACGAAAACCCCAAGGCGCTGGCCGATCAGCTGGGAGCGCACGACTCCCAAGAGAACAGAGCCGGTCAGGTTTGCATTTCGGATGATCCCGTCGCGGTCGAGGGTAACGTATCCCACCGGGGCGAAATCGTAGAGGTCGGCGTACATCTCTCGCGCCATAGCTTCCTCATCCCTAGCCTGGCGAAGTTCCTCTACCTGCATCTCTAGTTCGATTTGGTACACCTGCAATTCGTGGATCAGGCGTTGTGAGTCCATCTCTGTATGAGAAGGGTCAGCTTCAATTGTTTTGTCCAACAGCCGTTCTTCAGCCTTTTGGCGTAATATCATTGGGGGTTTTTCGGGGGGGGGGGGGGGGGGGTAGAATTTTTATCATAGAGCTTCCTCATCAATATGCTCCAGTAATCCCAGTATGTGCCTAAGTCTCAACAACCTGACAAAATCACTTGTTTTTCAATACCACATTGAAACAATTTCTAATAGTTGTTTTATGTTTTGGCCAGAGCATTCTTAGCGGCATGAACGGTCCACTGCGATCCGCGAGGAGTCGGTACAGTCATTGTGTTAAGTTCGCTGGCGATTTACTTATATTATGCCCAGATAGCATTACAAAGTCGGCGTGACGCTTCATTAACTTGTTGAATTGTAACAAGATACCGTCTTGAGTCATTGCCAATAAATTCTTGTGCCGACTTGGCATCAGGGAAATGCTGCACATGCATACAAAACGCCGAGCGTAAGCAAATGGCCTGCTACCGCAAAAATGAAATACCGCCGGTACTGCATTTTGAACCGCGTGTCATAGCAGAGAGTCCGCGAATTGCTGTCGCATACTGACTATGACCCGATACACATTTTGTTTCATTCTGTCTAGGTATTGTACCCCTCAATCTGACGCCAATATTGTAAGCTAACAGTGTCACATAGGAGTATTTGGCATTTTCTGCCGATTTTGCACCAGGTTAGGCTTCAAGCTCCACAGCCCGACAATCTTCATACGAATCATCCGCTTCGTGACCATACCTATCAATCACGCATTGCCTGAATTTTATAATAAATATGAAGGGACATCATAATTTGTGTTCTCTGTCCGTATTGTTGCAGTCGGTTCAGATTTGGACAAATATACCGTCACTTTAATTTTATCCTCCAGGCGGTCATCAACAGTAAAACAAATTTTGATCTGGGTGTCATCGCTGATTTTGCTGCAAATGAACTTGTTGACTTCATTGTAATCGGCCATTGTCATATCGCTCGAACCGGCAATATTCACCAGTACGTCACTGGCCTGAGCGATATCAACACCTCCTCGGGAAAGAGGGTGCATAGCCTTTTGGGCAGCTTTCAATGCACGATCATGTCCTGAAGCCTCGCCTATTCCAAAAGTAATCGGATATTCACTTGGCAGAACGCGAATTATATCCCCAGGGTCAATTGCCGGGAAGCGTGGTCTCAGAAGGTCTGTAATTCCACGTACAGCCTCAGTGAGAATTGCATCACCTGTTAACACCTCCAAAAGGTTCTGCTCGGTGGAACCGACAGCAGCCATACCCTCATTCGGAATAACAATCAAAGAGTCCACTCGCTTTCCGAGAGCACGAACCCCTTCTTCGGCCGTTTCCATGCGTATTTTGCCTTCATGATTAAAAGGCAGCGTTACAATGCCAACAGTCATCAATGCTCCCGACACCTTGGCAGCATCTGCAATGACTTGAACAGCACCTGTACCTGTGCAACCTCCCATTCTGGCAACAATAATTACAACATCGGCACCCTTCAGAGCCTCCCCAATTTCTTGTCGTGATTCTTCAGCATCAGCACGGTCTGATTCAGGCCTCGAACCTGAGCCACCGTCTTTTGTCGTGTTCACGCCAAGTCGGATTTTAATCGGAGCTGAAGAGGTTTCCAATGCTTGAGCTTCTGTATCGACTGCAATGAAATCGACCCCCCGGATTTTTGCTTTTATCATGCTCTCCAGGGCCAGGACACCAACCCCGCCGACACCAACGACTTTAACAACTAAACGGTCACACTCTTCCGAATCATTGATACTCATATAACCTCCCGTTAATACACTGAATGTTAAATTATTCACTTCAACAACAAATTACAGTTTCCCAGCGCCATTATCGGGCTTTCCATGAAATCCATGCAGATATTCAAACGGTTCCGCAGTGAGGCACATTACAGCAGCATTCTTCAGTTGCCAACTCCATATGGCCAATTTCACGCAACAGCCACTGCAATCAATTCATAAGCCAAAATTATCATTTTGGCAGCTATTTCTAGGCAAAACAGCCAAAATTTATGCAATAAAATCCAATTAGTTAGGCGGTTAGCCTAAATTGATGGTAAGAAAGCCAGTTTTTTGGCAGAGTTAGCCAAAATCGTTTTAAATGGTCCACTGCAGGACATAAACTCTACATAAAGGCCCAGTATTGTGATATGTTTCCAAGGTTTTATGAATGGGTGGAGGATTGAATGCTTAAGCTGGAAGAAATCCGTAAAAACGCTGCCGTAAATGGCATTGAGCCAGGACAGACCGTCCGAATTGTCACGACCGAACCAGTTGGAACAGACGCTCTCACTGTTTATTACAAGACATCAGATGGACGTGTTCTGGAAAGAATGCTGTTCCGAACGGATGAGCTTCAGCTATCAATTACTAAAGCAGGTCGTCCATGGTCCTTCGACGCAGACGGAGCAGATTTTAAAATAGCGACCGAGGCATACCGAATCAATCTCGCCTACCTCTTCGACAGTATGATGGCTGTTCATACTTCAAACGTTCAGCCCCTTCCACATCAAATCACAGCCGTATATGAATCAATGCTTCCCCGTCAACCATTAAGGTATGTCCTTGCCGATGATCCTGGTGCAGGTAAAACGGTCATGGCTGGCTTATATATCCGTGAGCTTATGATGCGGGCTGATGCACAACGAGTCCTGATTATTGCTCCGGGTAGCCTGGTAGAACAATGGCAAGACGAACTTTACGAAAAATTCGGACTCACATTCACCATATTTAGCCGTGAACTTGAACAGCAGTCCCGAACTGGCAATGCGTTTTATGAAAACGATACCCTTATTGCCCGTCTTGACCAATTAAGCCGCAGTGAAGACCTTCAAGAGAAGTTGACGTCTGTAAACTGGGACTTGGTGATTTTCGACGAGGCTCATAAGCTTTCTGCTACATGGTACGGTCAAAAAGTCACTGAAACAAAACGTTTCAAATTGGCTAAGTTCCTTGGTTCAACTACCCGCCATCTCTTACTGATGACTGCTACACCGCATAACGGAAAAGAAGAAGACTTCCAGCTATTCTTGTCATTGCTCGATTCCGACCGGTTTTACGGCAAATTCCGTGATGGCGCGCATAAGGTTGATACTTCCGATTTAATGCGGCGCATGGTCAAAGAGGAATTACTGAAATTTGACGGGACAAAACTGTTCCCCGAACGTAGGGCCTATACTGCAAACTACCAACTCTCAGAAATGGAGGCTCGCCTTTATCATTCAGTAACAGAATACGTCAAAGAGGAAATGAACAAAGCTGATGAACTTGAAGGTGGACGCAGAGGCACCGTAGGATTCGCCCTTACTGCCCTTCAACGTCGTCTTGCGTCAAGCCCAGAAGCTATTTATCAATCACTTAAACGACGTCATTTAAAGCTCAAGCGCCGGGTAGCAGATGAAAAACTTCGCCAACGCGGACAATTACTGACGGAAGTGACTGGCTTTGACGTACCGGAAAATATATATGATTCCGCTGATGAAATGGGAGATGATGAATACGAACGCTTTGAAGAGGCTGTTGTTGACCAAGCGACAGCAGCACAGACTATCCAAGAACTCGAAGTAGAGATTCATATTCTCGAAGGGCTTGTAAATCAAGCAAGCGACGTTGTTCATTCCGGGCAAGACCGCAAGTGGGAAGAGTTGTCAAACCTTCTCCAAAATACCCCTGAAATGCGAGACAAGGATGGACGCCAGCGTAAACTCATCATCTTTACGGAGCATAAGGACACGCTTCATTACCTCGTAATGAAAATTCGTGGTCTCATAGGGTCAGAAGACAGCGTTGTAACGATACATGGCGGAGTAAAGCGTGACGACCGCCGGAAAATTCAGGAATTGTTTAGAAACGACCCCGAAGTCAGGGTTCTGGTTGCCACCGACGCTGCCGGTGAGGGTATCAACCTTCAGAACGCTAATTTAATGGTCAATTATGATCTTCCCTGGAATCCAAATCGCCTGGAACAACGCTTTGGTCGTATCCACCGTATCGGTCAAGATCAGGTCTGCCACTTGTGGAACATGGTGGCTAACGAAACCCGTGAAGGAGATGTATTCCAGCGCCTCCTGGATAAGCTCGAAATCGAACGACAAGCACTTGGCGGGAGAGTCTTCGACATCCTTGGGGAAGTGTTTGAGAACAAGTCCCTCCGTGAACTGCTGATTGACGCAGTTCGTTATGGTGACGACCCTATCCGCCAACTTGAGTTGAATCATGTCGTTGATGAAGCACTCGATACGACTCACTTGCGGAACATTATGAATCGCAATGCTCTTTGTGAAGAGATCATGGATGAACAAAAGCTCTTTGCCGTCAAAGACGATATGGAAAAGGCTGAAGCACGGAAGCTGCAGCCATATTTCATAAGAGCCTTCTTCAATCAGGCATTCAAACAATTGGGTGGTGAATTACGTCCGCGTGAAGCAGGTCGTTTTGAAATAATGAACGTCCCCGCCATAATCCGTGAGCGTGACCGTCAAATATCCGGTCGGGACAGGTTTTCCCGCGACCCGGTGTTAAAACGCTACGAAAGAGTCTGTTTTGAAAAACAGAACATTCGGATTACCAGCAACAAGTCAATGGCGAGTTTACTTCATCCTGGTCATCCCCTAATGCAATCAACGATTGATTTGATGCTTGAGGCTCACCGGTCAAAACTGAAGCAAGGAGCAATTCTGGTTGACCACGGTGACCCTGGTCTTGTTCCGAAAGTAATGTTCCTCATTGACCATTCTGTTAGAGAGGGGAATCAGCCGGATAAGGCAATTTCACGAAGGATACAATTCGTAGAAATTGACCAGACCAGCAATGCAGTTAATGCCGGATGGGCACCTCATCTCGACCTTGAACCGATTGAAAAGAGCGACCTCGCCCTAATTGAAAACATTCTAAATGGTGACTGGCTCAACAGAGACCTTGAACAGGTTGCCCTGTCATATGCTTCTCAAAATATGATTCCGATTCATTTTGACGAGATAAAAGCTCGGCGGGAGCGTCAGGTTGACAAGACGCTTTCTGCTGTCAATGAACGCCTGGTTAAAGAAATCAACTACTGGAGCGACCGTTACATAAAGCTCCAAGACGATGTAAACGCAGGAAGGCAACCACGGGTTCAGCTTGAAAATGTCCGGCGGACCATTGATGAACTGACGGCACGGCTTGAAACAAGGAAGAAAGAGCTTGTGGCAATGCGTCATGTGATTTCATCCACACCGTTAATTGTCGGCGGTGCTTTGGTTATCCCAGCAGGTTTACTTGCACAATGTAAAGGCAGCAATGAATTCTGTGCCGACGCTGAATCCCGTGCAAGAGTTGAAATGGTTGCCATGCAAGCGGTAATGAATCTGGAAAGAAGCTTAGGGTATGAAGTTACTGACGTATCTGCTGAAAAATGTGGGTGGGATGTCACGTCAAGACCGCCCATGAAGGATGGCAAAATCCCAGAAGTTCGTCACATTGAAGTAAAAGGTCGAGCAAAAGGTCAAACGACCATTACCGTTACCAGGAATGAAATTCTATATGGCTTGAATCAATCGGACAAATTTGTTCTTGCTGTGGTTCTGGTGGATGGTAATAACCATGAAGGACCACATTATATATGGAATCCATTCACCCATGAACCAGATTGGGGCGTTACCAGCATCAATTACGACCTGGCACAATTACTTGGAAAAGCACAAAACCCAAATTCAGTAACGAACTAAAAGGCCCTTATGATCGAGATTAAAGCACCAAAAAAACTGATTGAGGTGGCATTGCCTCTTGATGACATAAACAAGGCGGCATCGAGAGAAAAGTCCATACGTCACGGACATCCATCAACAATTCACTTGTGGTGGGCACGTCGCCCTTTGGCTGCAGCACGTGCTGTACTTTTTGCTCAGTTAGTTAATGACCCTGGATATGAACGAAGTCTTGGACGTGGGATAAATAAAGAAAATGCCCAGGCTCAAAGAGAAAGATTATTTGAAATAATCCGTCAACTCGTTTTGTGGGAAAACACTAACAACGAAGAAGTCCTTGAAAAAGCTCGCGTAGAAATTCGTAAAAGTTGGGTAGAAACCTGCGCACTTAATAAGAATCACCCTAACGCGGAAGAATTATTTAACCCTGATATTTTGCCAGCTACACATGACCCTTTTGCCGGTGGTGGCACAATTCCGCTTGAGGCACAACGTTTAGGATTGGAAAGTCATGCTACTGACTTGAACCCTGTCGCAGTCTTTTAAATAAAGCAATGATTGAAATACCTCCGAAACATTCTGGAATTACCCCGATTGGTCCGATACCTAAAAGCGACAAACAATTAAAGCTTCACAATGACTGGTCAAAAGCAAATGGTCTTGCAGAAGATGTTCGTAGATATGGTATATGGATAAAGGGTCAAGTATACAAACGTTTAGAGAATCTATATCCACAAATAGAAATTACTGCCGAAGAAGCAAAAAATAGACCTGAATTAAAACCGCTGATTGGCGAGAAATTAACTGTTATTGCATGGATCTGGGCACGTACGGTCAGGAGTCCAAACCCTGCATTCAGTCACGTCGAAGTGCCATTAACAACTACATTTTATATTTCAAGTAAGGCTACAAGGGAGGCTTATATTGAGCCGATTATCGACGGTGATAAATATCACTTTGTAGTTCATACCGGAAAGCCGACGGATATTGAGTCGGTAAAAAGTGGTACAAAGCTGGCTCGTGGTGCCAATTTTAAGTGTTTGTTATCTGGTACCCCTATTGACAGCAAATACATTAAATCAGAGGGATTGGCTGGGCGAATAGGATCAAGACTTTTAGCGATTATTACCGAAGGACCAAAAGGAAAGATTTATTTATCTCCGACCGAACAGCATGAAGAAATAGTTCGGCAAGCAAATCCTAATTGGAAACCTAATTTAGCACTTCCTGATGACCCACGGAACTTTTGGACACTGAATTATGGTCTTGGAAATTATGGTGATTTATTCACGCCACGCCAACTTGTTGCTTTATCAACTTTTTCAGAAGTAATACAAGAAGCAAGGACAAAAATTGATAGTGATATAGCAAAGCACACCGAAAAAAATAAAGACCAAAAGTATAACGGTTATTCTGAGGCTATTTGTGTTTACTTGGCGTTAGCGGTTGGAAGGTGTGCAAATTACTGGTCATCTCTTACGCCTTGGGGCGGTGATTTTATTGTTCAAACCTTCGGTAGAAATGCAATTCCCATGATATGGGACCATGCAGAAGGCAACCCATTTTCAAGCTCAACAGGTAATTGGCTTGGGGCAATTGATTGGATTAATCGGGTTTTGAAGTTTGCAATTCCAGCAAACAGTCCTGGGCATTCAACCCAGTTCGACGCACAAACCCAGACTATCTCAAAAAATAAGGTAATCTCAACTGACCCTCCTTATTACGATAATATATCGTATTCAGATTTGTCCGATTTTTTCTATATTTGGTTAAGACATGTTCTTAAGCCAATCATTCCAGAACTATTCCAGACTTTATCGACTCCCAAAGGGGAAGAACTAATTGCCCAACCTTATCGTCAGGGCGGGAAAGAGGCGTCTGAAACTTTTTTCTTGAACGGCATGACAATAGCAATGACAAACATTGCTAACCAAGCAAATAAAGCATTCCCTGTAACAATTTACTATGCGTTTAAGCAATCGAAAACTAACGAAGCGGGAACCGCGTCCACTGGTTGGGAGACTTTTTTAGAAGCCGTATTAAACGCAGGATTCTACATAACCGGGACTTGGCCCCTCCGGACAGAGCGGGACCAAGGTCTCAAAACCGGCACCAATGCACTTGCTTCAAGCATTATTCTTGTATGTCGTATGCGAGAATCTGATGCTCTTTCAATTTCTCGACGAGAATTCCAACGTGAATTAAAAGAAGCAATGCCTGAAGCTCTTGAAGATATGATAGGCGGAAAAGAAGGCATGTCCCCTATTGCACCTGTTGACCTTGCCCAAGCTGCAATTGGTCCAGGCATGGCTGTATTTTCGAAATATGAAGCAGTAATTGAAGCTGATGGTCAAAAAATGACGGTTCATACTGCTCTGACATTAATCAACAAAGAAATTGACGACTATTTTGGTGGTCAATCCTTTGATGCTGATACCAATTTCTGTATTTCGTGGTTTGAAGAGAATGACTGGCGTGCAGGCCAATTTGGGCAAGCCGATATACTTTCAAGAGCCAAAGGTACAACCGTTGATGGTGTGAAAGAAGCGGGTGTCATTGAATCTGGTGCCGGACGTGTTCGACTTTTAAAATATTCTGAATATCCTGCAGATTGGGACCCAGGAAAAGACAACCGCACTCCTGCGTGGGAATCATTACATCAGCTCATTCGTGCCATTCAATCAGAAGGCGAAACTGCTGCTGGGATTCTATTAGCTCGTATGCCAGAACGTGGCGAATCAATCCGCCAGCTTTCATACAGGCTTTATACTCTTTGTGAACGTAATGGATGGGCAGAAGATGCACGTCCTTACAATGAATTGATTGCTGCATGGCACGAAGTTGAAAAGATTTCGCATGAAGTTGGTCACACTGGCTCTCAGATCGAAATGAACCTACAATAAATCCCTTAAACGGTGGTGTAATATGAACCTCAAACCTTGGCGTGAAGTTGCGATTCCGCATGAAGACGTCCTTAAAGGAACATTTCAGCAAGCCGAGTTTGCTGCTGACCTGACCCAGGTTCACAACGGAACTGCTTCCGAAGAATACTTGAATCCTGAGCTGTTTTATAAGCGGACATTTATAACAGAAGGTATGCGACTATTACTGGACTCGGTCATTCGCCGTCTGTGCGGTAAAGGCGGAGACCCGGTCATTCAGCTTCAAACAGCCTTCGGTGGCGGTAAGACGCACACCATGCTTGCCGTTTACCATCTTGCTTCAGGAAAATGTCATGTAAATGATTTACAAGGAATTCCACCACTGCTAGATGCTGCAAGTATTACGGAATTACCGACGGCCAGAATAGTCGTTCTAGACGGCAACAACCTTGCCCCTAATCAACCACGTAAGCGCGGTAGCGTTACGGTTCATACCATCTGGGGGGAACTTGCTTGGCAGTTGGGCAAAGAAGCAGGATATGAAAAGGTTCGCGCAGCCGACGTAAGCGGAACATCTCCCGGCAAAGAGAACCTGGTCGAACTAATTCTGGAAAACGCACCTTGTGTTATCCTGGTTGACGAACTGGTTGCGTATCTGCGTCAATTTGAAGATGGGAACAAGCTGACCGGCGGAACGTTCGATTCAAACCTGTCCTTCTTTCAAGCTCTTACCGAAGCCCTAAAATCCGTTCCTAATGCAATGCTGTTGGCTTCTCTTCCGCAATCGGAGAAAGAGGCTGGAAGCAATCGCGGTGTTACAGCATTAAAAGCCTTGGAACATTACTTTGCCCGCGTTCAAGCTATCTGGAAGCCAGTCGGAACGGACGAATCATTCGAAATCGTTCGTAGGAGGCTATTCTCTTCGATTAACGACCGTGTTGCTGCGGAAAATGTCTGTCGAACTTTTGCGGACTTCTACATTGCAAACAGTGCCGACTTCCCCCGCGAAACGCAGGAAAGCAGGTATTTCGACCGTCTTATCTCAGCCTATCCGATTCACCCAGAAGTTTTCAGTCGCCTATATGAAGACTGGTCTACTCTCGAAAATTTTCAGCGAACTCGTGGCGTACTTAAAATGATGGCAAAGGTCATTTACCGTCTTTGGAAAGATGACAACAAAGACTTGCTGATTCAGCCTGGGAATTTGCCACTATATGACGCTGATGTGCGGAACGAAGTTATTTACTATCTCCCGCCGGGCTGGGACCCGGTTATGGAACGGGACATCGACGGTGAGCGGGCCGAGACGACTGAAATAGACAGCAAGGATACTAGACTCGGAAGCGTCCAAGCATCTCGTCGTTCTGCAAGGACAATCTTCCTTGGTAGTGCGCCATGTACTGCTAATCAAATGGCAAGGGGCATCGAGGCTGAACAGATTATGTTGGGCTGTGTTCAACCTGGTCAGCAAACCGGAATTTTCAAGGATGCGCTGCGCCGTCTTGCTGACAGACTTCATTACCTGAATTCCGGGAATAATAGGTTCTGGTTCGACGTTCGACCGAACCTGCGTCGGGAAATGGAAGAACGGAAACGGCGCTTCCAGGATGCGGAACATGTTTATCCAGAAATAAGAACAAGACTTCAGCAAAGCCTGTCGTCTGGCGTATTTGCCGGGAACCATGTCTTTGTGCCGCACAATGACGTGCCTGATGATTTTCAGCTTCGCCTTGTAGTTCTTCCGCCGAATTTTGCATTCAGTCGTGCCGGTGAAAACCTGGCTGTGCAAAAAGCCGGTGAATATCTGAAAAACCGTGGTGACCAACCACGATTGAAGCAGAACCGACTTATCTTCCTAACAGCTGACATGGAGAACGTCAGCCGTTTGAAAGACCAGGTAAAAAGCGTCCTGGCTTGGAAATCCATTATTGATGATAACAGGGAAATGAAGCTGAACCTTGACCAACTTCAGGCAAGGCAAGCACAAAAGAGCCTAGAAGACGCCCAGGACGTATTGAACAGGGTCGTTAAGGACACATACAAGTGGCTTCTGGCTCCGGTTCAGGAAGCCAACGGTAAGATTTCCGAGATTAAATGGGAAAGCTTCATGGTTTCATCAAGTGCCTTGAATCTGACTCAGGAAATCGGGAAGGTCTTGAAGGATAATGAAGTGCTTATTCTTGAGTGGGCACCGATACACCTTAAAAATCTTCTTTCACGCTGGTTTTGGAAAGATGGGGCTGTTGATGCCGGTGCAATAGACGTGTGGCACAAATCTTGTTGTTATCTGTATATGCCACGGCTTAAAGATGAATCAGTTTTCCAGCGTGCTGTTTCCGCCGGGGCTTCAAGTAAGGACTTCTTCGGATTCGCTTATGGTAAGGAAGATGATAAATACATGGGGTTCAGCTGTGGGAATGCAACGACTCCCATATTTGATAATTCATTATTGCTGATTGAACCGGCATCGGCTGGAGAATATGAAATAAAGACGAAATCGGTTCCAGTCCCAGTAGACGATACAACTACAGATACTGACGGTGGTAACACAACTCCTGGTGGCGGCACTACGACTACAAATACTGGTCATGGTGGCGGTGGCAGCACCACACCTACTACACCGGAAAATGATACTCCGCCACTGCCTACTGCACCAAAGAAGAAGCTATTCTATGGTTCCCTAGAACTTGACCCAGTAAGGGCAAAAATTGATTTTGCAACGATTGTTGACGAAGTCGTACAGATATTCACTTCAAAGCATGACGTGAAGGTGAAAATCTCGATTGATATTCAAGCCGAGTCAATGTCAGGGTTTGACGAAAACGTTCAACGGTCAATCCGTGAAAACTGCAATGTTCTCAGATTCAAAAGCCATGAATTTGATACTGGGGAATAAATCTGGACATAACAACAGAAGCCGAACATTCCATACATGGCGCTTCAACTGAGTGCAGCATCGGAAGTGGATAAGATGTTCCACTGAGACTTTCTGACACAGAAAGAGAAGCAACTTCATCAGTCTGAACTTCTGAAAAGGCAAATAAATCATGCATATATCTTGTTTATCAATTCGGAACTTCAGGAACTTCAAAAGTGCCCAACTGCATTTTAGAAAAGGTATCAATACTATCATTGGAGAAAATGGCTCTGGCAAAACAAATCTTTTTTTCTCTTTACGGATTTTGATTGATAACACCCTGCCGAGATATTTCAAATTTTATCAAACTGATTTTAATAGGGTGTTGGATAGTTGGGCCGGGCATTGGATTATTATTTCAATAACATTTGACGGATTAGACACAAGCGAAGAAGCCCAGGCATTAGCGATACAGTCAAGTGGACATATGGAAACAGCCACACAAGGAAGCTATTCGGTATATTTCAGGCCGAAATACCAATTTAGAAAAGAACTTTACGAATACTCTCAGGTTGAAGGCAAGGATTCAGCAGGATTGAAACTTTTGTTGGATAAGCTGGCAATTGAAGATTATGAAACCGTCTATTTATGCAGGAGTACGGCGGATTTCAGCATAGATGATATTTATAAAAAGTACGTTGGTGATTTTGACAAGATTGAATTCCCAGACCCTGATGATAAAGAAGAATTGATATTCGGGACATGGTTACCCAAAGAAATCAATATCCACAACGAATTGTCCTGCACATTCATTAAAGCACTTAGAGACGTTGAAAGCGATTTACGTTCCTATTCAAGTAACCCACTAATAAGCCTTTTAAGAGGAAAAGAAAAGACCGTTGAAATTACTAAACAGCACGAGATTATAGAGAGTATTGACCAGCTGAACGAACAAATCAGTTCGCTCGATGAAGTGATGGAAGTAAAGAACGGTATTGATAAGAGCATTAAGGAAACGGTTGGTACTACCTATGCACCAAATATCGACATAAAGTCCGAACTTCCAAATGAAATGGAGAAACTGTTCCAATCGTTAAAACTATGGATTGGCGACCCAGACGAAGATGGTCACAAAGGGAGAATATCGGAATTGAGTTTGGGAGGTGCTAACATCATTTATCTGTCCTTAAAGTTGTTGGAATATGAAAAAGTTAAGACCGACAGGATTGCAAATTTCCTTTTGGTCGAAGAACCGGAAGCACACGTTCACACTCATATTCAAAAAACCCTTTTTAACAATCTGAAAGAGAACAAAACCCAAGTCATTGTATCAACTCATTCCACTCATATCTCGTCAGTAAGCAATATAAGCCAAGTCAATATATTGAGTCGTGGTGACAAAGAGGCTCAAATATTTTATCCGTCAAAAGGTCTGGACAAAGACGAAATTATAAGAATTGAGCGATACCTTGATGCAGTTAGAAGTAATTTACTATTTGCGAAAGGTGTTGTTTTGGTTGAAGGTGATGCGGAACAGATATTGATTCCAGAGATGTTCAAAAAAGTCTTTGGGCTTTCTTTGGATGAAATCGGTGTAAGCTTAATAAATATAGGTAGTACCGGCTTCGAAAACGTCGCGAGGATTTTTCATCCTGACAGGGTAAGGAAAAACTGTTCCATTCTCACGGATGATGATACGTCCATCGTGACACTTCCTGCAGACCCTAAAACCGACACCGAGTACCAGGCTCATTGTAGAGCATCAGAGAAAAGTGGAAAAGAAAGGAAACTTCGACTTACAGATTTTTGCAAAGGAAACACATATATAAAGCCGATTTATGCAAAGTATACGTTTGAAGTTGATTTCCTTATGAACTCTAACAGCTATGAATTTGCCAATTGCTTGGATTCGATTTATAAGCAAGGCGCTGCGATTGATAAGGCAAAAGAAAAACTTGAAAACAAGTCAGTAGAGATTGCTGGTGTCGAAGTTTTAAGGATTGCGGGCAAGCATGGTAAAGGGTGGTTGGCTTTATTGGTAGCGGAACAACTTGTATATAACACTTTCATTCCAAAATATATTCTTGAAGCCATAGCATTTGCTGCTGCGCATATTAATATATCCTCTAAAGCAAAGGCGGTACTGCATCGCATTAAACATATTCAGGAACACGATGGCAATTCGCTTCAGGAAAAGGCCAAAGACTTTGACGTTAAGGATAAATCACATGAAGAGATTGTTTCCGCTTTCATTGCTGATTTCAAAAACGACCAACTTACAACCTTTTTAGCATTCCTATGATTCTTGCTAAATTAAACCACGAGCAGAAGTTGGCCGTGAAGCAGGAAGGGCATGTATTATTGACGGCTTGTCCTGGAAGTGGGAAAACACGAGTATTAATCCATAAACTTGCCTACAACCTCTCAAAGCTTCCTGAAAACAGCAAAAAGCGAATTGCCGCCGTAACGTTCACAGTTAGGGCTTCGGAAGAAATATTTAGGCGATTAAATGGGATAGGGATTAACAGCAATAATATCTGGTCTGGCACTCTTCATTCCTTTTGCTTTGAATGGATAATAAAGCCTTATTCATGTTATCTGCCAGAATTGTCAAATGGGTTTGCAATAGCCGACGAAGCATTTTGTGCGGAATTGGTTAGCAGCCTTAAAGACAAATACAAGCTGAAGCAAATAGATCCGGTAAATTTCAGAATTAATAGAGATGGAAGTTATGTTGAAAATAAAAGTATTCAACAGAAGCTAATTGCTGAGTATCACAGCATCCTTATAAGTAACAAGCTCATAGATTTTGAGCTAATTTTGTATTATTCATACAAATTGCTTGTCACCTACCCGAATATCCAAATTACATTATCAAATATATTTGAACTGATATGTGTTGATGAATACCAGGATACTCAGGATTTACTTTATGCAATTATCTCGGTAATTATCAAGGCAGGTAACGGAAAGACATCTTTATTTTTTGTCGGGGATACTGACCAAGCTATCTACGCTTCGCTCGGTGGTGTGGCAAAAAGTTTACAGGAAATTAAAGCCGAAATAGACAATATGCCAATAACTCACTTGACTCTTACCGGAAACTATCGGTCAAGCCAAAGAATTATTGATTTTTACTCAAATTTTCAAACTCAAAAGTATCAGATTCATGCTGTCGGAAAAAACGCCAAGGAAGAAGGGCTTATAACGTTCAATTCAGATATTCATCATTCAAATATTGTTGATGAAATTGCGAAATTGATTCAATTAAGTTTAGACACAGGCATTCCAGAAAACGAAATTTGTGTTCTCGTTCCTCAATGGTGGTTAATAACGATTGTTACGAAGAAATTGCGTGCATCATTGCCAGGTGTGAGTTTTGACGCATCCGGGTTAGCACCCATGTCAAAAAACAGAGAAAATATTTGGTATAAACTATCACGTCTTTTGCTTACTGAACCAAATCCGAAAATTTATTCTTCAAGGTACAGATGGGCAACTGATTTAATTGATAGTTTCCGTGTTGACACAAATACTGAATTCAATGAACTTTATAAAAATGAACGTGACCTGTTGAGGCTTATTAATTCCATAAAGTCTTCTGAAATGGAAGGTATTGATTATTTAAACGATTGTTTTGACCAATTTCTGCAAATCATAGGCATCGACCAGCTTAAATATCCACAACTTGTAGAACACAGGAACCTGTTCTTCGATAATATTGATAAAAGATTGAATGACGATACCTTTAAGGTGCCAAGTGATATTCAATCATTCAAAAGTTTTTACAGGGAAATGACAGGCGTAATAATCAATACATGTGTTGGTGTAAAAGGCGAAGAGTTTGATACGGTCATTTCCTATGGACTGTTAAACGGCTACGTCCCTCATTGGAATGATATTTTTTCCGGCAGGGCATCTGATGCAGCAAAAAAATTGTTATATGTTATTTGTTCACGAGCCAAGAAGAATTTACACCTGATAAGTGAAATTGGCAGGACAACGAAAAGTGGGTCTGATTTAGGCATTACGCCCGAGCTAAAATGCATCAAATTCGAGTATGATGTTGTCTAAACATAAATATTGTTGCACATAAATGATTATTTGGAAGAATTAAATGACAAAAGCTGACATTTTTGAAAAAGTATCCTCGAACCTAGGCTACACAAAAAAAGAATCCGCTGAACTGGTAGAAGCAGTGTTCTCCTTAATCAAAAGTACACTGGAATCCGGTGAAAAAATTAAGATAGCCGGTTTTGGGAACTTTGAGGTCAAGCAGAAGGCAGACCGTCGTGGTCGCAACCCGCAGAACGGTGAGACAATCACCATCGAGGCACGTCGTATCCTTACCTTTAAGCCGAGCGGTGTCCTTAAAACAGCGATTAACGGTGCAAAGCAGTGATACGTCCTTATCTATTGTCAATTACAGCATTATTGCTGAGTGCCGGAATTGCGTTCGCTGCTGACACCTCGTGCCCTGAACATTTTACCGGTGGAAAAGCACCTGACATCATCAATCAGAAAATGACCGCCAAGACCCTTGAAATCTGTTATTCGGGTTATGCGCTCAAGCATTCCGGCATTACCCGCACTCCACTTTACTCAGCAGAACACCTGACCCGAGAACGCATGCTTCATGGCAAGGGGCTTAAGCGCCAAAGCAAGTTCTTCCCGGATACCAACATCCCCGCTTCTGAAAGAGCGGAACTCCATCATTATGCGCGGTCAGGTTATGACCGTGGCCATGTTGCGCCTTCTGCAGATATGTTCGATATACAATCGCAGCAAGAGTGTTTCAGCCTTGCCAACATGGTTCCGCAAGTTCCAGAGAACAACCGTGGCCCCTGGGAAGGTATTGAATCTACGATTCGGAAAATGGCCAAAGACCGAGGCGACATCTATGTTGTCACCGGCCCGATTTACCAGGGTGAAATTCAGAAAATAGGCGGCGCCGTCATGGTGCCGACCAAACTCTTCAAAGCGGTGTATGACCCGCATCGTCAGGAATCAGGAGCTTATCTGATAGACAATACTGCAGATGCGCAACCTGAGAAAATCAGTGTCGCGGACTTGGAGAAGATTACCGGAATCAGCCTGTTCCCAGCAGTCGGTGACGCTACAAAATCTCTACTCATGCGCCTACCTGAACCGAAGTCATATAAGGAACGGAAGCGGAAAGGTGATCGGTGATGGCTAAGAAATCATTTTCACCCTATCATAATGAAGCCGATAGTCTCCAGATAGCTGACCTGACTATTGAAAACCGGTTAGACCGGATTTGTATCTACGGCTCCATCGACCTTTGGAAAGATAAAGATGGCCTGAAAGTCGCACAACAACTGAAAACCATCATTGACCAGACCATATCTGAACTTGAAAAATGTGACCTACCGGAAAAAGTGGAATTAACTAAGTCAGAAACAGTAGCCAACCCTTTTGAATGATGAGTGATGATGTAATCAAACGCTTCTTCCCCTTATCAAGTATCACCACTCGCATCAGTGAACTGCTGCAACCTGCCATAACCAAGCGGTTCTGGGTAAAGGCCGAAGTCATGTCCGGTCGGGAACGTGGAGGTGCATTCTACTGTGACCTGATTGAAACCGGTGCCAATGGCAAGATAGCAGCCAAAATATCCTGCACCATCTGGTCACAGGAACTGACCAGCATTCGCAATCTCTTCAAATCTAAAGGTATGGACTTGGTACTGACTGATGGGACGGTGGTCGGTTTCCAGTGTTCTCTGCAATACAGCCCGCAATACGGCATCTCCCTTCGTGTAATTGACGCTGACCCCTCGTTCGCTTTGGGGGAAATGGAACTCAAAAAACGGGAAATCATCGAACGACTTCAGAGAGAAGGACTGTTCCAACCGAACAAAGAGTGTTTTGTTCCGCTGTTACCGCAGAATATCGGTTTGATTTCCAGTTTTGGCAGTGCCGCATACAACGACTTTATTCAGACCCTAACCACTTCTATGTTCGGCTTCAAAATCCATATGGCTGATGCCATGATGCAAGGTGAACAGACTGAAAAATCCGTTCTTCGTGCTATGGATGCGCTCTGTAAGCTTGGTGTGGAATTGATTGTCATTGCGCGTGGCGGAGGCAGCAAGACAGACCTCTACTTCCTTGACAACGAAGCTGTCGCCCGCAAGATTGCCGCTTGCACAATCCCCGTCTGGACCGGCATCGGTCATGAAATCGACACCAGTGTGCTGGATTACGTAGCCAACAAATCATTCAAGACGCCGACGGCAGTCGCGGAAGAGCTTGTTGCACGATTTATTCAGATGCAACGTCAACTGGAGGAAGCGTCGAATACCCTACAAACGGTATGGGCATATCGCTTCAAAATAGACCGAGAGTATCTTGACAGAGCAATAATCGGCATTCATCAAGGACCAAGAAAGCTATTGGAAGTTACCGTCAGCAATTTGCGTGAACAGGCGCAGGATTTACGGCATCTGGTATCAGAGCGCCTATCAACCGAACATATCCAGCTTGAAAGTAAGCGGAGCCAGCTAAAATCATTACCGCTTGCTGTCATCCAAAAACAGATAGAGCGCCTCTCTTCCAAGAAGCAGAATATCGGAACTCAGGTAAAGTTTGCTTTATCCGGTTGGACTGGCACAATGAGCCGATTGAAAGGCCGCTTCGACAAGAATCGTTATATCAAGCGACTACAGGTTGAAAGTGACGCACATGATAAGTCCAGTCAACAACTGCTGAGCCGATTTACCGCAGCGGTAAAGCTTTTGACTATGCAGCAGTGGAATCGAAAAGAACGCTTCCGGGTAGAAAAAGTCAAGCAGCGCATCATGGTCGAGCGCAAGAGCCTGAATGACAAGATGGCAACTATTCGGGCAACTGACCCGCAGAATGCGCTGCAACGCGGGTTCGCGCTGGTATACCGGCAGGATGGTCAGCTTATCCGGTCAATACACGATATAAATAAATCTGATACCATACGGACACATGTAGTTGACGGCACTGTAATCAGCGAAGTGGTCGCCAAGGAGGCAAAAGCATGAGTGAAGCAACTGATGAACTCTCTTATGAGCAGAAAGTAGCTAGGTTGGATGAAATACTGACCCGACTCGACAATTCGGAAACACCTATCGACGAACTAGCCAAGGACGTCAAGGAGGGTGCCAAACTCATCAAGGAGCTTGACCAGAAGCTGAAGCAGGTTGAAACAGAGGTGTTGGATGCCTTCAAAGAACTGGAAAACAGCAATAATGCTTAAACGAGGAACCCTATGAAAACCGCCTTACTCATTATCGACATCCAGAACGACTACTTCCCCGGCGGCAAGATGGAGCTGGTCGGCAGTACCGAAGCTGCGGCAGCTGCGGCTCGACTGTTGGCGGCTTTCAGAAAGCAAGCCTGGTCAATCTTCCATGTTCAGCATATCGCTGCCCAACCAAGCCCCACCTTTTTTCTACCGGGGACACCGGGAGCAGATATTCATACCAGTGTTGCCCCATTACCGGGTGAATCGGTCATCACCAAACACTACCCTAGCAGTTTCCGCAACACCGACCTGCTGGAACAACTGAAATCTGCCGGTGTCGATACTCTGCTGATATGCGGTATGATGAGCCATATGTGCGTTGATACAACCGTCCGTGCTGCATTTGACCTTGGCTTCTCCTGCATTGTCACCCATGACGCTTGCGCAACCAGAGAACTGTCGTTCAAAGGCATCACAGTACCGGCAGAGCAGGTACATGCCTCATACATGTCAGCTCTTGGAGCGGTGTTTGCCCAAGTAAAGGGAGTCGATGAAATCCTTGATAACATGCAAGCGACAGTATAATCAGATGGAGTTAAAGCTAACGGCGATTATCAAACTGTATATCACCTTGAGGTAATACAGATGTGTGGTCGATTCGTGACAATCATCCCCTATGAAGAGTTGAAGCAGATTTTTGACCTTGTGGAGAGTCAGACTCGCCCCGAGCAACGCTACAATGTCGCCCCCACCCAGAGTGTTGGAGTAATCCGCCAAGCGGAGGACTCAACCAATCACTATGACCAGTCGAAATGGGGACTGATTCCGTCTTGGTCAACGGACCCGTCAAAAGGAGCTTCACTGATAAATGCCCGATCGGAGACTGTCGCAGAAAAACCCTCTTTTCGGCACGCTATCAAGAAAAACCGCTGTATCATCCCCGTGTCAGGTTTTTTTGAGTGGAGCCATGCGGGGACGGAAAAGCATCCCCATTTCATTTGCTTGGCAGATAAATCAGTTATGGCACTGGCCGGTATCTGGGAACATTGGAAATCTCCGGACGGAACCGTCTTGGAGACATTTTCCATTCTGACCACTTCCGCTAACAAGCTTATTTCAGGTCTTCATGAACGCATGCCGGTAATTCTCCAGCCAGATACTTACGGATTATGGCTTGATAGAAACCTTCAGGACCCTCACCATTTAGAACATCTCTATGCCCCTTTCCCGGATGAACTTATGACTTATTACATGGTTCCTGACCTTGTGAACAACCCTCGCTTCGATTCCCCGGCTTGCATAGTTTGTGTTTGATAAATCATATGACGGAGGCAGCGGCAAGCAAGATGACTATGTTTACTTCCAGTGAGAAGAAAAATATCATAAAGCTTCTCAGTAGCGCCACAAACCAAGATAAAATCATGACACTCGATGAGCTTCACGGCTATCTCTTTGGACTCGCAATCATCCCCGAAATGATCATGCCCAGCCAATGGACTGCCGCCATTTTTGGTGAGGAGGAATCGTTCGTAATCAACGATACAATAGAAGGAGAGCAACTTTTTGGGAGTCTGTTTTCGGCCTATAACCGCATTATCACAGACAATATGACCGGAGAGTTTGTTTTCCCTTTTGATATTAAAAAGGACTCGACCAAAGACGTTAATCGTGCGCGAGAATGGAGCCGTGGGCTTTACCGGATATTGAGCACGTCCAAGAAAATATTCAAGGTTTACGATGAAATCAAAAAAGGTAGCGATAACCAGAGCATAGACAACGAGACGTTTGCCGTTTGTTACTGCATTCTGAAGGCAGTTGCGTATCCGGAAAAGACTCCAGAATTGTTGGAGCGATTACAAAAGGGAGTAAGAACTGATATTGGACCCGTGATTTCAGATGCCAATTTCATTTCCATGCTTCCTGCTGCAGTTGTCAGTATCAGGGAGTACGCTATGGTTGTTAAGGAAGTCATAAAAAACTCCGAGACCAGCACAACAATCAACCCATCCTCTCCCCTACAAGTCGTCAAGATTGGCCGCAACGACCCGTGCCCCTGCGGGAGCGGTATAAAGTACAAGAAATGTTGTGGAAAATGATTATTCCCAATAAAGCTGTTACCCCATGAAACAGCCCAATTCGCTTGATACCCCTGTCGAACGCCTCTCCGGTTCAGTTGAACGGGTCACCTTCCACAGTGAAGAATCCGGCTTCTGTGTGCTCCGTACCAAAGTCAAGGGACAGCGGGAACTGATTACCGTTATCGGTTCCGCTGCATCCATCACCCCCGGTGAATACATTGAGTGCATTGGTATCTGGACAAACGACCGAACCCACGGACTACAATTCAAAGCCAACCAGTTGAAAGTCGTACCACCAAGCACACTTGAAGGAATTGAGAAATATCTCGGCTCAGGGATGGTCAAGGGAATTGGTCCTCACTTCGCCAAGATTCTCGTCAAAGCTTTCAAAGAGGATGTCTTCACCGTAATCGAATCTGAACCAGAGAAGCTGCTTACTCTTCCCGGTATCGGTCGAAAGCGCATGGAGAAGGTGACAAGTGCCTGGTCCGAACAGAAAGTCATTCGTGAAATCATGGTCTTCCTTCAATCGCACGGAATCGGAACAGGACGAGCGGTCAGGATATACAAGACCTATGGCGACGAATCCATTCTCAAGGTAACTGAAAACCCTTACAGACTCGCACTGGATATTCACGGTATTGGTTTCAAGACCGCAGACACTCTTGCCATGAAGCTGGGGATCGCTGCTGATTCACTTATTCGCGCTCAAGCCGGTGTCCGTCATGTTCTTCAGGAAATTGCAGATGATGGACATTGTGCTGCGCCATGGGTTGACTTGGTTAAATCTGCAGCCGAACTTTTGGAAATACCAGCAAGCATTATAGAAGAGGCCATTCATGCTGAAATTGCAGAAGAGAACCTTATCCAGGAGGATATTGAAGGCTCAGCCTGTCTCTTCCTGATCCCTCTGTTTCGTGCTGAATCCGGAACCGCTACAAGCATCACCCGGCTCCTACGGGGAACACCTCCCTGGGGAGTAATTGATGCAGAAAAGGCTATTCCCTGGGTAGAAGCAAAGACCGGCCTGACACTATCCAGTTCCCAACGTGATGCCGTCATTTTAGCTCTCAACAGCAAAGTCGTGGTTATTACCGGTGGTCCTGGTGTTGGCAAAACGACCCTGGTCAACAGCATACTGCTCACGATCCAGGCAAAGCAGATGAGGGTTACTCTCTGTGCACCGACCGGACGTGCTGCCAAAAGATTGTCGGAATCAACCGGTATTGAGGCAAAGACCATCCACCGCTTGCTGGAGTTCGACCCGCAGTCATTCGGATTCAAGCGAAATAAAGATAATCCGCTGGAAACCGACCTGGTGGTTATAGACGAATCTTCAATGGTTGATATAGCCTTGATGAATAAGCTTCTGGCTGCCGTTCCAACCAATGCAGCTCTGATGATTGTTGGAGACGTTGACCAACTCCCCTCTGTCGGTCCCGGCTCCGTGCTTTCGGATATCATTGATTCGGGAGTAGTGCCTACTGTGAGGCTTACGGAGATATTCCGTCAAGCAGCAAATTCACGCATCATCGTCAATGCCCACCGAATCAATAAGGGTGAGATGCCTCTCAAAGCCGAAGGCACCGAACTATCGGACTTTTATTTCATTCCGACCAATACTCCGGAAGAAATCCATGACAAACTCATTCAGGTTGTCACAGAGCGTATCCCCAAGAGATTTGGTCTTCATCCGGTGAAAGATATCCAGGTGCTTACCCCAACGAATCGTGGCGGTCTTGGTGCGCATTCATTGAATGCCGAGTTGCAGAAGGCGCTAAACGAAAAGGCGGAACCAAAAGTCACACGATTCGGCACCACCTTTGCTCCCGACGACAAGGTCATCCAGACGGTGAACAACTACGATAAAGAGGTGTTCAACGGTGACATCGGTCAGATTACTGAGATTGATGTCGAAGAAGGATTATTACAGGTTGATTATGATGGCAGAACTGTTGAATACGAGTTCGGCGAACTGGATGAGGTTTCTCTGGCCTATGCCACCAGCATCCATAAAAGCCAGGGATCGGAATACCCAGCGGTGGTGATTCCTTTGGCCATGCAGCATTACACGCTGTTGGAGCGCAATCTGATATACACTGCCGTCACCAGGGGAAAGAAGCTCGTGACGATCATCGGTCAACCAAAGGCGCTAGCAATGGCGGTCAAGAACCGGAAGTCGAATAAGCGACTGACTAAGCTGGCTTCTAGAATATCAGAATCCGGGTAAAAGGATTTCGTAATGATAGACACATGGATAACTGATTTAACTCACTTTTTTGATGATGCTGGTGATCTTGTATCAGAACCGGCACAGGCAAAAGCCCTCGCAGAATACTTTGCAACAATTGTGTTCATGGCTTCATATCCAGACCATGAATATCCTCCGGAATACATCGTGAAATGTCGCCGGCGACCAAATCGCAATCCTTGTCTGGGTGAAATAGTCGGCATCATCAATCCTGAAACCGACGATATCATGTGGATGTGCCAAAAGTGCAATGACAAGGGTATAATCAGCAACTGGCGGGGTTCAATGTGGGATTTGAGCGATTCAGAGCAACTAGTACACTAAATACTCAATTATTGGAGGTTTGGGACATGAGATTTTCATTTATTTGCTTGATGGCTGTCTTGGTGCTGGCTGGGTCTGTTTCTGCTAAAGAGCCTGAAATTGCGAAAGACACGTTTTCTATTATTCATTCCAGGAAGAGCGTGAGATCATTTACCGGCGCATCTGTCAGCAGGGAAAACCTCGAAAAGATCATCCGGGCCGGGATGGCCGCGCCAACCGCAGTGAACAAACAGCCGTGGTCATTTGTTGTGGTGACCGAAAAGAAGACCATCAACGCTTTGGCTGCTGGACTCCCGACCGCACGCGGCATCGAAAAAGCCGGGGCAGTTATCATTGTCTGCGCAGAACCGGAGAAAGCCCATATGCAGAGCAAAGACTTAGCGGTTGTTGACGCATCCCTGGCCAGCGAGAACATTCTGCTGGCGACCGAGGCCTTGGGCCTGGGCGGGCATTGGACCGCTTCATTCCCCTATGAAGATAAGATGAAACATGTGCGTACGGTACTCGGCATACCGGCCAACATAATTCCTCTGAACGTCATCTTGGTCGGTGTCCCAACCGGTGAAGACAAGCCGAAGGACAAATTCCAAAAGGATAAAATTCACTGGGGAAAATGGTAAGCTATTCAAAAAGGAGAATTTTATATGGACAAGCCACTTACAGGTAAGACTGCAATTGTAACCGGTGCCAGCTCCGGTATTGGATACGCTACTGCTATTACATTAGCTCGTGCAGGCGCTGCCGTGGTGTCAAACGCCCGGCGCAAAGACCGACTGGATAAGTTGGTAGAGGAAATAACTGCTCAAGGAGGAAAAGCACTCGCGGTTGCAGGTGATGCGGGAAGTCAGGAGGATATTGACCTGCTGCTTGAACAGACTTTGACTTGGAAAGAGAGCGGCGGCAAGTATGATATTGTCGTTGCAAACGCTGGTCGTGGACTGGCAGGTGGCATCCTTGACAGTGATGACTCACAGTGGCAGGAATTATACCAGACCAACGTAATCGGTGTGGCCAGCCTGATACGACGGGTAGGTCAATATATGGCTCAACAGAAAAGCGGCGATATTGTGGTCATTGGTTCGGTCGTGGGGAAAAATATTTCTCCATATAGCGGTTTTTACGGTTCCAGTAAATTTGCAGTCGGTGCTCTTACCGAAGCACTGCGCCGCGAGATTTGCCAGTACGGGGTACGTGTTTCCTTGGTAATGCCGGGAATTGTGACCAGTGGATTTCAGGAAGTGGCCGGATATAATCAGGAAAACTTTGGTAAATCAATTGCCCAGTTCGGGAAAGTACTCGAACCTCAGGCTATTGCCGATAGTATCCACTGGCTGCTTACTCTGCCGCCTCATGTGAACATCAATGAAATTATGGTTCGCCCCACAGGCCAGAGTTTTCCATAACCCCATATCAGAAGGAATTATAAATGCTCGATTTCATAGTGAACCATCAGACATGTACAAAGTGCGGCCAGTGTGTCACCGATTGTCTGGCGACAATCATCTCCCTGAACGAAGACGGCCCCTTCATTGCCCCGGAAAAAGAAGCTAACTGCTACAGATGCCAGCACTGCTTAACCATTTGTCCAACGGGTTCTATTTCCATTTTGGGTCTCGATCCCGAAAAGAGCCTGCCGCTGACAGGAGATTTTCCAAATGCTACGCAAATGGAGCTTCTTATCAAGGGGCGTCGTTCAATCAGACATTACAAACCTGAGAATCTGGAACCGGAAGTGGTGCAACGATTACTGGACGTAGCTTCTCATGCACCAACCGGAAGGAATGACCGTCAGCTTCTTTTTACCATTGTTGACGACCGTGATAAATTGGCAAAACTGCGTGAAGAAATGATGAACGGGCTTGGACGGATAATTCGGGAGAAATCACTTCCGGAAGGCCGAGAGTTCTTTGCCGATATTTATAAAGCATGGGAAGAACAAGGTATCGACACCCTTTTTCGTGGTGCCCCGCATCTTCTATTGGTTTCTGCTCCCTCTGACACTGCAACCCCTGTTCAGGACTGTTTGATAGCCATGACCACGTTCGAGTTGTTCGCCCAGGCGCTTGGTGTTGGCACTGTTTGGGATGGGCTGCTCAAATGGGCTATCTGTGACTTGATGCCTGAGTTTCGCAGTCGTTTAGGAATTCCAGAGAATCATGTATTTGGCTACGCGATGGTATTCGGAAAACCAGCGGTACACTATGCACGGACTGCCCAACGAGAAACAGCTCAAATTCATCGAATAAATTGATATGTCAATGCAATTTCAACTTCTAACAAACCACATTATATGA
Source organism: Pelobacter propionicus DSM 2379 (assembly GCF_000015045.1). Lineage (GTDB taxonomy): Bacteria > Desulfobacterota > Desulfuromonadia > Geobacterales > Pseudopelobacteraceae > Pseudopelobacter > Pseudopelobacter propionicus. Next base: position 2,003,578 of record NC_008609.1, on the reverse strand, counting down.
TCCGCGCAAGTATTTTTTAGAAATTGAAAGGATATGTGTTGTGCTCGATCAGCTCTGCAGCCCTTTGAACTGGCGATGTAGAACTCACAAAATGATTAAGAACGAAATATCTTTTTGTAACAGCTATCGAAAATATGGCGTTAAGTTTCGATTGTGCGGAAAATCAGGGGAGGGTCTTGCGGGGACTTGTTAGTCATGCTCATGAGCATGTAGGGCTTTAGCGTGAAAAAAATAAGGGCCGCGAATCGCAGCCCCTTGTTTCTACATTGTTGGTTTCAGCTGCGCATAATCCTTATTACCATTTCGTCTTACGATAAAAAATGTTTACGCGGCATTTGTGTCGCTGTCTTTGTCGATCAGGACCACGCTGTCTGATCCGATGCTGGTGATGATACTGTTAAGCTTTTGCTCCCATGCTTCAAGTGCCTGCTGTTTTTCCCTAGCGTACGAGTAACGATTGTAAACATGGCCAACACCCTGCTTTTGCCTTGTAATGTGGTTCTGTAACCGGTCAATCATATCACCGGTAATCTCCATTTCTGCCCATCTAGTCGCGGCAGTTCGGCGCAAATCATGAGGAGTAAAATGCGGTACCTTTAGACGGTCAATCACCTTACTGTGAGGCGTATGCGGAAGATTCTGCTTTATGTCGTGGGTCATGGTTCTAACTTCATAAGGTTTGGCAGGCTTTGGAGGCGTTTCGTCAGGTTTAGCTGGATTAGCTGGTGATTCAAAAATAAATCCAGACGCATCACCAATTAGCTGTTTAGCTGTTATTGTCAGGAAAACACGATGCGCCTGTTTGTTCTTGGAACGTGCGGCAGGAATCTCCCACCATTCACCATCAATTTCGTTACGGTGCATGCCAATAATTTCCCCAGGGCGCTGACCCGTTACAAGTATCAACTTTAATGCTCTTTTGATGCTGTCACTCATTTTACATTCATCGAGGTTATGCCAAAAGGTCTTAATCTCTTTTTCAGATAATACCCTTTCCCTTGATGTTTCATCATTCGGCCTACTCATCATAAGAAATGGGTTAACTTCCAGAGCAGCGCGCTCTAATGCCCACGAAAACATTTTGCGGGTATACGCAAGAATCCGATTTGCCATTACAGGTGCGCCTCGTTCTTTGATTTCATCCAACACAAGGACAAGGTCTCGTCGTTTGATGTCAGTCAGTTTTCGCTTTCCCCATCTCGGAACTATCTCTGATTTTAATGCGCGTTCGATTTCTTTCCACCCCCGATTATTCTCTTTACAGTAAATTCTGATAAACTCGTCAACAAACTCTTTCACAAACGGCGTATGCTTACGGTCAAGTCTTGCCTGTTCGAGTTCTGCGAGGGGGTCGATTCCATTTTTCAACTTAACCTTAGCGATGTCGAATGCTTCTCTTGCATCTGCCAGTGAAACGTCGGGATAGCCCCCATCTTTTAAGCGCATGTATTTTTTTCGCCCATCAAATGTATAGATAAAATACCAGGCTTTTTCGCCAGAAGGATAAACACGAATTGAGAATCCCTGCCCCTCCCTCTTCCAATACTCCTTATCTGCCGGTTTCAGACTCATAATAAATTTATCAGTAAAACGAGTTCCGGTTGCCATTGTATTTTCCCTTCAAATATACTACCGTATCCTATAGCGTATCCTTATAAAGCATAATATACTAACATTACAAGATATACCAGTCTTTTTCCGTATCCCCTCACGTATCCTCTGATGGCTTTACTTTATGAAATCGAATGAAACAACTTGTGACAACACAATTTATAAATAGCTGAAATTAAATGACAAAAATGATTAATTGGGCGTACTTGAATGCGGTTGAAACAACCTCAAAATATGAATATAACTGACTCGAAATCAGGTGTACGGAAACGTACCTAGGGTTCGAATCCCTACCTCTCCGCCACAAAAAAAATAAAGGGTTATGGCAATTTGCCGTAGCCCTTTTTGTTTAACCGCTTTTTGTGCCCCCCCTGGTGCAACCTATTGTTGTCCCACAGCCCCCTCCATCTTTTAATGGATACTCATTCCATTGTTATTCTGCTCTGATTTCTGCTATGTAAGAAAGCTCATGTGAACCGTTGACATGCACCACCACCCCACCGGAGGCCTGCCACCCCATGAATCCCGAGCTGATCAAGACCCTCTGGGCCACCGCCGACAAGCTGCGCGCCAACATGGACGCCGCCGAGTACAAGCACATCGTGCTCGGCCTCATCTTCGTCAAATACATCTCCGACACCTTCCAGACTCGCAGCTCTGAGTTGCGGGAGCGCTTCGGCAATCCCGATGACGAGTATTACATCCAGGATGCCGACGACGAAACCCTGGTCTGCGAGCTGGAGGACCGGGACTATTACCGGGAGGTGAACACCTTCTGGGTGCCGGAGGCGGCGCGCTGGGAGAATATCCGGGCGCAGGCCAAGCAGCCCGACATCGGCAAGCGCATCGACGACGCCCTGACCCTGATCGAGGCCGAAAACCCCAAGCTGAAAGGGATCCTTGACAAACGCTATGCCCGCGTGCAGCTCCCCGACGGCAAGCTGGGGGAGCTGGTGGACATGGTCTCCACCATCGGTTTCGGCGTCACCGGGGAGAGCGCCCGCGACATCCTGGGGCAGGTGTACGAGTATTTCCTGGGCCAGTTCGCCAGCGCCGAGGGGAAGCGGGGCGGCCAGTTCTACACGCCGGCCAGCATCGTCAGGACCCTGGTGGCGATTCTCGCCCCTCATCATGGCCAGGTGTACGACCCCTGCTGCGGTTCCGGCGGCATGTTCGTCCAATCGGAAAAGTTCATCGAAGCCCACGGCGGCAGGATCGGCGATGTCTCCATCTACGGCCAGGAGTCCAACCCCACCACCTGGCGGCTGGCGGCCATGAACCTGGCCATTCGCGGCATCGACTTCAACCTGGGCAAGGAGCCGGCCGACACCTTCGTCCGCAACCAGCACCCCGACCTGCGGGCCGACTTCGTGCTGGCCAACCCGCCCTTCAACGTCTCCGACTGGTGGCACCCCAGCCTGGAGGGTGACCCGCGCTGGGAGTACGGCACGCCGCCCCAGGGGAACGCCAACTACGCCTGGCTGCAGCACATGCTCTACCACCTGAAACCGACCGGCCGGGCCGGCATCGTGCTGGCCAACGGTTCCATGTCCTCCAGCCAGAACTCCGAGGGGGAGATCCGCCGCGCCCTGGTGGAGGCGGACAAGGTGGAGGTCATGGTGGCCATGCCGGGGCAGCTCTTCTTCAACACCCAGATCCCGGCCTGCCTCTGGTTCCTGGCCAAACAGAAGAGCGTCCGCCAGGGAGAGGTGCTGTTCATCGACGCTCGCAAGCTGGGCACCATGATCAGCCGGGTGCAGATCGAGTTCAGCGACGAGGATATTCAGAGGATCGCCGACACCGTGCATGCGTGGCGTGGTGATGGTGAAATCCCCCTCAATCCCCCTTTGCCAAAGGGGGAGGCCGAAACAATTCCCCCCTTTACTAAAGGGGGGCCGGGGGGGATTTATCAGGACATCCCCGGCTTCTGCCGCAGCGTGTCACTTGCCGAAATCGCCGAGCACGGCCATGTCCTGACGCCGGGGCGCTATGTGGGTGCAGAGGCGGTGGAGGACGACGACGAGGCATTCACCGAGAAGATGCAGCGGTTGACCGAGACCCTGGGCGAGCAGATGGCCAGGGGCGCGGAACTGGACGAGCTGATACGCCGGAAGCTGGGAGGGCTGGGGTATGAGTTCTGAGTGGCCGTATAAAAAACTATCTTTATTGGGTACCTTCGATAGGGGCAAATCTAAACATCGTCCTCGCGATGCTGCACATTTATACGGTGGGCCTTATCCGTTTATTCAAACAGGTGATGTTACCGCAGCAGGTGGGAGGATTACGACCTACCGACAAACCTACAGTGAAGCAGGGCTTGCTCAAAGTAAGCTGTGGCCTAAAAACACTCTCGCGATTACTATTGCTGCGAACATTGCTGAAACGGCATTACTAACATTTCCTGCTTGTTTTCCAGATAGTGTTGTTGGATTTACAGCACATCCAGAAAAGGCAGATGTAAGATACATCGAGTATTTATTTCGCGCAATGCGTGAGAATGTTAAACGTCGTGCTTATGGGTCAGTACAGGAAAATATCAATCTTCAGGTTTTGCGTGACCTTGCATTTCCAATTCCTTGTTTGAGCTTGCAGGTAACCATTGCAGATTTCCTGACTACGCTCGACGACCGCATCACCCTCCTCCGCGAAACCAACATCACCCTGGAAACCATCGCCCAAGCCCTGTTCAAATCCTGGTTCGTGGACTTCGACCCCGTGCGCGCCAAGCAGGAAGGGCGCGAACCGGAAGGGATGGACACCGACACCGCCGCGCTCTTCCCCGACTGCTTCGAGGAATCGGAACTGGGGTTGGTGCCGAAGGGGTGGCAGGTTACAACCCTCGCAGACGCGTTCGAGATCAATCCAAAACGATCACTAAAAAAGGGCTCGATTGCACCCTATCTGGATATGGCCAGTCTGGCTACAAGCGGCCATTGTGTTGAGAACCCAATACAACGCGAAATGGGTTCAGGCGCAAAGTTTCGAAACGGCGACACATTGCTAGCCCGCATTACACCCTGTCTGGAGAATGGGAAGTCTGCTTTTGTTGATTTCCTTGTGGATGAACAGATTGGTTGGGGCTCGACAGAGTTTCTTGTTCTTCGACCTAAAGCGCCGCTGCCGGAATACTTCGGCTATTTGCTGTGTCGCCACCATGCATTCAGGGATTACGCCATTCAAAGTATGTCGGGTACAAGTGGCCGGCAACGCATTCAAAATGATGTGCTTGGTCGCTACCATCTTGCAATACCGAACAACGGGGTAGCTACTGCGTTTACTGAAGTAGTCCAAGCAATTCAAAAACGGATTACAGGGAACCACCAATCAGCCCAAACCCTCGCCACCCTCCGCGACACCCTGCTCCCCCGCCTGATCTCCGGCCAGTTGCGTTTGCCGGATGAAGTTTGTAGGTTGGGGGGGAACGGATGTATCGTGAACCCCAACATTTCGGCGCTGGCATCATTAACCCCGTTGGGGTTCGTACCTCACCCCAACCTACGAAATAATGAGGTTTTCCCCTTGAATAATCAGCCACCTTTCACCATCACACCACGGATTGTGCAACAGGTAGCGGAGATCGTCGAACTTCTGACACGCTGGTCGATATCGGTAGAATCTGCCCAGTCGCCACAACTGCGGCGAGCCAACCGCATCCGCACCATCCAGGCCTCCCTGGCCATTGAAAACAACACCCTAAGTATCGAGCAGGTGACCGATGTCCTGGAGGGGAAAGCGGTGATCGGTCTGCCGCGCGAGATTCAGGAGGTAAAAAACGCCTACACCGCCTACGAACGGCTCCCCGAGTGGCAACCCCAGAGCGAAGCGGACCTGCTGGCGGCCCACGGCCTGCTGATGGCGGGATTGGTGAACGAAGCCGGCGCGTACCGGGGCAGCGGTGTGGGGGTCTTCAACGACCGGGGATTGGTCCACATGGCGCCCCCTGCCGGACGGGTCGCCACGCTCATGGCGGATCTGCTGGCCTGGCTGGCGACCGACCCGGTGCACCCCCTGATCGCCAGTTGCGTGTTCCATTACGAATTCGAATTCATCCACCCCTTTGCCGACGGCAACGGCCGCATGGGGCGTTTATGGCAGACGCTGATTTTGAGTAAATGGCAACCGCTGCTGGCGTATCTGCCGGTTGAATCGCTGATCAGAGTGCGCCAGGCGGGCTATTACCAGGCCTTGGCGGATGCGGACAAACAAGGGGATTCGACGGTATTCATCGAGTTTGTTTTATTGGCCTTGCAGGATACCTTGTCCGATGCCCTCGCAAAAACGTCGGGGAAAACGTCGGGGAAAACGTCGGGGAAAACGTCGGGGAAAACGTCGGGGAAAATCGTCGCGGCCCTGCGGCAGAATCGTTCAATGACTATTCCGGAGCTGGCTGAAATGATCGGCGTCACCACACGCTCCATCGAGCGCAATCTGCAAAAGCTGCAAGGCGAAGGCCGGTTGCGTCGTGTCGGGCCGGACAAGGGTGGTTATTGGGAAATACTGGAGTGACTTTCGCCGCTTGAGCGCTATCTTTTCCCCCCAAGTCGCCCCTCAAATTTGTAGGTTGGGGTGAACGGACGTACCGTGAACCCCAACGTTACGGCGTCGGCACCCTTGACCCCGTTGGGGTTTGTGACTCACCCCCAACCTACGAACTACTCTCATGGGATGATGACCTATGAACTATAGGCGGGTAAAAACTGAAGGTGGCACCTATTTTTTCACGGTTAACCTTGCTGACCGTCGCCAAGCCACACTCGTGGATCATATTGATCTGCTGCGTTCTGTCATCAGCCTGGTAAAAGATCGACATCCGTTTGCCCTCGAATCAATCGTAATAATGCCCGAACATCTCCACACAATCTGGACGCTGCCAGAAGGAGATAAAGACTATCCCACCCGGTGGGCTCTTATCAAAGCAGGTTTCTCCCGAAATATTGCAAAGGTCGAGATGATAGGTGCAAGCCGGGCCGCCAAAGGTGAGCGTGGCATCTGGCAACGTCGCTATTGGGAGCATCTGATTCGTAATGACGAGGATTTTACGCGACATGTGGATTACATCCATTTCAATCCGGTTAAACATGGCTATGTGTCAAACCCGATTGACTGGCCGTATTCCTCCATTCACCGCTTTGTAGCATCAGGGATAGTGCCGGCCAATTGGGGGGCTTTGTCTTTAGAAATTTCGGGGGATTTCGGTGAATAAGAGTCGTTGGGGTTCGTACCTCACCCCAACCTACGAAAACCTGCCTGTGTAGGTTGGGGTGAACGGACGTACCGTGAACCCCAACGATGCAATTTAATCCATCGGAGACAACATGACCGAAGAACACCTGGAACGGGAAACCCTGGGTTGGCTGGCGGATACCGGCTATAGCTACCGTTATGGACTGGATATCGCGCCGGATGGACCGCAGCCGGAACGCGGCAGCTACAGCCAGGTGCTGCTGGTTGGCCGCCTGCGCGAGGCGATCAACCGGCTGAATCCCCTTGTTCCCCAAGTGGCCCGCGAAGACGCCCTGCAACAGGTGCTCAACCTGGACACACCGGTGCTCCTGGCCGCCAACCGTGCCTTCCACCAACTGCTGGTCAACGGCGTGCCGGTCCAGTACCAGCAGGAGGGCGAGACGCGGGGCGACTTCGTGCGCCTGATGGACTTTGGCGACGCGGGCGCCAACGAGTGGCTGGCGGTCAACCAGTTCTCCATCAAGGGGCCGAAATTCACCCGCCGCCCGGACATCGTCCTGTTCGTCAACGGCCTGCCGCTGGTGCTGCTGGAGCTGAAGAACCCGGCCGACGAGAAGGCGGACATCTGGAAGGCCTACGACCAGATCCAGACCTACAAGGAGCAGATCCCGGACGTCTTCCAGTACAACGAGATCCTGGTGATCTCGGACGGCACCGAGGCGCGCCTGGGGTCTCTCTCCGCAAACAGGGAACGCTTCATGGCCTGGCGCACCATCGACGGAGTCACGCTCGACCCGCTGGGGCAGTTCAACGAACTGGAGACCCTGGTGCGCGGCGTACTGGCCCCGGACTACCTGCTGGACTTCCTGCGCTTCTTCGTGCTGTTCGAGGATGACGGCACCCTGGTCAAGAAGATCGCCGGCTACCACCAGTTCCATGCGGTGCGCTCGGCCATCGACCAGGTGGTAGCGGCATCCCGGCCCGGCGGCAGCCGCAAGGGGGGCGTGGTCTGGCATACCCAGGGCTCGGGCAAAAGCATCACCATGACCTGCTTCGCGGCGCGGGTCATGCGCGAAGCGGCCATGGAGAACCCCACCATCGTTGTCATCACCGACCGCAACGACCTGGACGGGCAACTGTTCGGCGTGTTCTCCCTTTCCCAGGAGCTGCTGCGGGAACAGCCGGTGCAGGGAGAAACCCGCCAGGACCTGCGCGACAAGCTGGCCAACCGCCCCTCGGGCGGCATCGTCTTTGCCACCATCCAGAAGTTTATGCCCGGTGAGGATGAGGACAGCTTTCCGATCCTGTCCGACCGTCACAACATCGTCGTCATCGCCGACGAGGCCCACCGCACCCAGTACGGCTTTGAAGCCAAGTTCAAGGGGGATGCCAAGGGGTATCAGGTGGGCTATGCCCAGCATCTGCGGGATGCCCTGCCTAATGCCACCTTTGTGGCCTTCACCGGCACCCCGGTATCATCGGAGGACCGGGACACCCGGGCCGTGTTCGGCGATTACATCAGCATCTACGACATGCAGCAGGCCCGCGACGACGGCGCCACCGTGGCGATCTACTTCGAATCGCGCCTGGCCAAGCTGGGGCTGAAGACAGACGTGCTGCCGGAGATCGACGCCGAGGTGGATGAACTGGCCGAGGATGAGGAGGACGACCAGCAGGCCCGGCTCAAGAGCCGGTGGGCGGCCTTGGAAAAGGTGGTCGGCGCCGAGCCGCGCATCAAACAGGTGGCGGCCGACCTGGTGGCCCACTTCGAGGAACGTAACCAGGCCCAGAGCGGCAAAGCCATGGTGGTGGCCATGAGCCGCGACATCTGCGTCCACCTCTACAACGCCATCATCGCCTTGCGGCCGGAGTGGCACGACGAAGACCCGGAAAAGGGTGCCATCAAGATCGTCATGACCGGCTCCGCCAGCGACAAGCCGCTGCTGAGGCCGCACATATATGCCAAGCAGACCAAGAAGCGCCTGGAAAAGCGCTTCAAAGACCCGGACGACCCCCTGAAGCTGGTCATCGTGCGGGACATGTGGCTGACCGGCTTCGATGCCCCCTGCGCGCACACCATGTACGTGGACAAACCGATGAAGGGGCACAACCTGATGCAGGCCATCGCCCGGGTCAACCGCGTCTTCCGCGACAAGCAGGGCGGGCTGGTGGTGGACTACATCGGCATCGCCAACGACCTGAAGCAGGCACTCAAGGAATACACCGCCAGCAAGGGGCGCGGCCGACCGACCGTCGATGCCCGCGAAGCCTACGCGGTGCTGGAGGAGAAGCTGGACATCCTGCGGGCCATGCTGCATGAGTTCGACTACAGCGGCTTCCTCACCGGCGGCCACGGTCTGCTGGCCAGGACCGCCAACCATGTGCTGGGGCTCCAGGACGGCAAGAAGCGCTTCGGCGATACGGCGCTGGCCATGTCCAAGGCCTTCACCCTCTGTTGCACCCTGGATGAGGCCAGGGCCGTGCGGGAAGAGGTGGCCTTCTTCCAGGCGGTCAAGGTGCTGCTGACCAAACGGGAGATCAGCACTCAAAGGCGCACGGACGAAGAACGCGAGTTGGCCATCCGCCAGATCATCGGCTCGGCGCTGGTATCGGAAGATGTGGTGGACATTTTCCAGGCAGTCGGGCTGGACAAGCCCAACATCGGCATCCTGGATGACGAGTTTCTGAACGACGTCCGCAACCTGCCGGAACGGAACCTGGCGGTGGAGCTGCTGGAGCGGTTGCTGGAAGGGGAGATCAGGACCCGCTTTAGCACCAACATCGTCCAGCAGTCCAGGTTCTCGGAGCTGCTGGCCAAGGTCATCGCCCGCTACCAGAACCGGGCCATCGAAACCGCCCAGGTCATGGAAGAGTTGATCGCCATGGCCAAGAAGTTTCGGGAATCCATCAACCGGGGGGAAGAGCTGGGGCTTAATGCCGATGAGTTGGCCTTCTACGACGCCCTGGCCAACAACGAGGAAGCGGTGCGTGAGATGGGTGACGAGATACTGAAGAAGATCGCCCATGAACTGGCGGAGAACCTGCGGAAGAACATCAGCGTAGACTGGTCGGTGCGGGAAAGCGTGCGGGCCAAGCTGCGGCTGATGGTGAAGCGCATCCTGCGAAAGTACAAGTATCCGCCGGACCGGCAGGAAGAGGCGGTACAGCTGGTGCTGGACCAGGCGGAGACGCTGAGCGCGGAGTGGGGGTAGGTCTGGTTGAAAATGGGGAGCGAGTACTACCGGCTCGTATGAATACCAATTCGACCTGAACCGACATTTTAACTTGCCATCCCGAAGAACTGTTTTAGCCTTGCTATGTCGTGATGTTTTTTTGTGTGAGAGAATCACCGTTTTCAGACAAACCAGCAGGGCTTCATTCAATTCACCGGACTATCATCTCTCTCAAACTGAATATCCAGCTGTCTTTCCGGGCGATCTTTGCGGGAACAGCCGCTCTGGGAGAATGCTACAATGTGCCTTTGGCCGGAAGGCGGGGTGCGAGGAAAGGGAGGAACCATGCCAGTTGCCGATTTAACGACCTACCGCCGGATGCTGGACCGGGCACGGGAGAACCGTTTTGCCTATCCGGCCATCAACGTAAGCTCACTGGCCACGGCCAACGCCGTGCTGCGGGGCCTTGCCGAGGCCCGCTGTGACGGCATCATCCAGGTATCCACCGGGGGAGCGGCGTTTGCATCGGGCACCGCGCTCAAGGATATGCCCCTGGGTGCCATCTCCATTGCCGAGCATGTCCACCGGGCCGCCCAGCGCTACCCCATCTATGTGGCACTGCACACGGATCACTGCCCGGCCGACAAGCTGGACAGCTTCGTGCTACCGCTGGTGGCAGAGACGGAGCGGCGCCGGGCCGCCGGGCTGCCCAACCTGTTCAACAGTCACATGTTCGACGGCAGCGCCCTCGCGCTCAAGGATAATCTGGATACGGCTACAAGGCTTCTGGAGCGCTTCACGGCCTGTGAGCTGATCCTGGAGATCGAGACCGGCGTGGTGGGAGGCGAGGAGGATGGCATCAAGGCCGATGCCAGTGCCAAGCTCTACACCACCCCCGAGGAAACCCTGGAGGTGGCCAGGCGCCTCAACCCGCTGGGGGGGCACTATCTTCTGGCCGCCACCTTCGGCAATGTCCACGGGGTCTACAAACCAGGCGCCGTCAAATTGCGGCCTTCGGTCCTGAAGGAGTGTCAGGATGCGGTGGTCACACGCTACGGCGAAGCGGCACGTTTTCACCTTGTCTTCCATGGAGGCTCAGGTTCGGAACTCCACGAGATCCGCGAGGCCCTGGATTACGGCGTGGTGAAGATGAACATCGACACCGACACCCAGTACGCCTTCACCCGTCCCATCGCCGGCCACATGTTCAGCCACTATGACGGCGTGCTGAAGGTGGACGGAGACATGGGGGACAAGAAGGCCTATGATCCCCGCACCTATCTGGCGCTGGCGGAAACAGCCATGGCCGAGCGGGTCAAGCGAGCGGTGAGCGATCTGCGGGGGACCAACAGCACACTCTTCACGGGGTAATTCGCCTGCCGTGATAGTGCCGCAACCAGAGAATCAGGAGGTGCATCGTGAAACTGCCAGACCACAAAACGAAAATCATCTGCACCATCGGTCCGGCTTCTTCAAGCCGGAAGGTCATGGAGGAGATGCTTATGGCCGGAATGAACGTGGCCCGGCTCAATTTTTCCCATGGTTCCTTCGAGAGCCACCGCCAGGTGATTGGCGACCTGCGCGCCGCTTCCCGTGCCACCGGCAAGCGGCTGGCCATCATGGCGGACCTCCCTGGACCGAAGATGCGCATCGGCACGCTCAAGGATGAACCGGTGGAACTGAAACCGGGGGATTCCATCGTGCTGACCAGCGATGACATCGACGGTGATCGGGAGAGGGTGTCAGTGTCTTTCAAGCGACTTCCCCAGGTGGTCACCCCCGGTAATGCCCTCTACCTCAACGATGGCATCATCCAGATCGAAGTCGTGTCCGTCATTGGCAACGACGTTGCCTGCAGGGTCGTGGTGGGAGGAGAACTCCGTTCACGCAAGGGGCTCAACCTTCCGGATATTGATCTCGGCATCAGCGCTTTCACGGAACGTGATCATGAGTGCCTGACGTTTGCCGCCCAGGAGGGGGTGGACGCCGTCAGCCAGTCTTTCGTGGAAAACGGCGACGACATCAGGGCGGTGCGGCGTGCGGCCGAGGATATGGACTACCACCCCTTTATCATCGCCAAGATCGAGCGCTCCAACGCCCTGGAACAGATGGATGATATCCTCGATGCCTCCGACGGCATCATGATCGCCCGGGGAGACCTGGGGGTGGAGGTGCCCATAGAGAGGATCGCCATCATCCAGAAGGATTTGATGCGCAAGGCCAACAGGCGCGCCAAACCGGTCATCACGGCAACCCAGATGCTGGAGTCCATGACCGAGACCCGACGCCCCACCCGTGCCGAGGCTACGGATGTGGCTAACGCCATCCTGGACGGCACCGATTGCGTCATGCTCTCGGGAGAGTCCGCCATGGGGAAGTATCCCGTGGATGCCGTGGCCATGCTCGCCAGCATAGCGGCTGCCGTGGAGCCCCACAAGCGGCAGATCACGGTGAAAGAACTGTACGGGGGAGGGGATTTCAAGGGCACGCTCAAGCCGGCGCACCTGATCGCCGTGTCGGTGGAGGCGAGCGTTACCTACGCATCCCCGGCGGCGGTGTTCGCCCCGACCCGCAGTGGCGCTACCGCCCGGAGCCTGTCGCTCTTCAGGCTGCCGGTCTGGGTCGCGGCGGTGAGTTCCCGCCACCAGACTTGCCAGGACCTGGCCTTCTCCTACGGCGTGTTTCCCGTGCACGAGACAGGGCATCCCGAGGATTGGGATGCCTTTGTGCGCAGGTGGGTTGAGATGTATCGGGCGCCGGGAGATATTGCCATCCTGACGGAGGGGCCCTCCACACGGCACCCCGACGCCCACAACCGGATGGAAATCATCCAACTGTAACCTGCAATGGCAGGCAAGGCAGATCTTCTCATGCATGGACCGTGTCCATGGCAACGCAGGCGTACCGACATATTCCAGGGAGGTAAGAACGATGAATGCATTACGAACATGTGTAGTTCTGGCCGTAGTTGCTGCGATTCTCGGTGGATGCTGCGGTGGCGGCTCCACCAAGGTTCAAAGCACGACGACAACCACAACCACCGGGCAGCAGTTGATTGACCTGAAGAAGGCCTACACCGAGGGTGCCATAACCGAAGAGCAGTATAACAAGATGAAAAAACAGGTGCTTGAAAGTTCGGGTGGAGAGTAGCATCCCCCATGCCCCGTGCCCTGCTTGATCGTTCCGCAACGGGACGGCGCTTCCGTTTACCGGCCCTGCTTGCCATGGCAGGGGGCTTTCTGCTGGTCGCGGCCCCCCACTCATGTCTTGCAACGGCCATGAATGGACCTGACCGGGGGGGGGAGACGCGCTCCGCTCCATCCCCCGGTCAGGAAACCTCACCCTTGCGGTTCGTATTCCTGGGGGCCATCCATCTGTACCGCACCTACGTATCACCCATCGATGGCCCACGCTGCGGCTTTACCCCCTCCTGTTCCGCCTTTGCCCGGCAGGCTGTGGGCGAGTATGGAGGACTGCGCGGCGTGATAATGACGGCTGACCGCCTGACACGCTGCAACATCTTCAAAAAACCCGGACCGGACTATCCCCTCCTTCCCAACGGCAGACTCTTTGATCCCGTCTCCGCACATACCCTGACCGAACAATGACCGATACCGTGAACCGTCTCATTCTGCTGGTTGTGGCGCTGCTGCTCATCCTCCCCACCCCCAGTCACGGGGAGGGCGCCGGAATACTGCTGACCGAGGAGGTCCAACTGAAGCTTGGCGACGCCTTCATGGCCGAGGGGGAGTACTATCGCGCCATAACCGAATACAAGAAGCTCATCATCCTGTTCCCCGCCTCCCGGCGGGTGGAGGACGCCGGATTCAGGATCGCCATGGCGTACTACCGGGGAGAGGAGTACGAAGCTGCGGTGCGTGCCTTTGCCGCGTTCCAGGTTAACCACCCTGGCAGCGGATATGCACCTCAAGCGGGCTACTATGAGGGGATGAGCCATCTGGGGCTGAACAGGCCCGAAAAAGCGGAGAACTCTTTCAGCAGGGTAGTCGCGACCTATCCCGATTCTGACTCTGGCCGCAGGGCACTGCTGGGGAACTCACTGATCCGGTTCGACCGCAAGGACACCGCCGGTTGCCGCCAACAGCTGGAACGCTACCTGGCTGACTATCCCGGCGATGAAAGGGCCCACAACGTCAGTGAGGCCATCAGCCTGTTGGACCGGAACCGGGAGCCGCCTCAAAAATCTCCCCTGACGGCCGGTCTTCTCTCCGCGCTGATCCCCGGCAGCGGTCATATCTATGCCGGTCACTATGGCGACGGCATTACCTCCTTTTTTCTCAACGGATTGTTCATCGCCGGCACCGTCATGTCCGTGAAGCAGGAAAACTACGCGGTGGCGGGGCTCGTCGGAACCATCGGACTTCCCTTCTACATCGGCACTATCCATGGTGCTGCCAACGCGGCGAACCGCTACAACCTGGGCATCAGGAAAGACCTGCGTGGCCAGCTCTCCGTCATGCTCGATATCCAGTTCTGACGGCCATGAACAGCCGCACCGCAGAGAGGCGCGCTGGCCCGTACCCCCTCCCGTGATGGCGCGAAAACATCCTCTGAGACCTGCACATCAATCTTGCAAGCCGTTGCCCGGCATGCTAGCTTTCCTCCCTGTTTGATCACCACAACCGCGGCTTGCAGTACCTGTTCACGGCATGGCCAGCGCGGCGGATAGGGCGACGGCTTCAAGGGCAGCGGTCCGCCTTGACGCTGCCGCCTCTTCAGGCGCCTCCGCCAAAAGGACAGGTTCTGGCCGCACAGCCGCCAACGACCCGCGAGGAGAACAGATGACAGACTACGTTGATGAAGGGAAACGGAACAGTATGACAGCCACCGAGCTGCGAAACGGCGAGCAACAGCATCTGTCCAGCAGCGCCAACCCGAACCTGCCGGTCGGCACGATCCTGCTGGAAAAAGACAACCCGGACAGCCAGCGTCTGCGGGTCATTGCCGGCTCCAGCCAGGCCGGCGACGGTTCATGGCTGACCCCGGTGGAAGAGATTCAACAGGAGTTCTGCGTCAAGTATTCCTTCATAACCTTCACCCACAGCACCATTGCCGGCTCCATGAACCAGGAAGCCGCGACAAGGGAAGAAGCGATCAGCACGGTTCGCGCCTGGCTGACCATGATCTACCAGCCGGTGGAGTTCGACTACGTTACCGTCTGAGCAACGGCCTGGTGCCTCTTCCGCCAACCATGGGCAGGACATCAATTTTCTGAGCCGTCCGTTTGAACAGGGTATCCCCATGCACCGACATACACCTCTTTTCTGGATCGTGGCGCGACAGCCACGATGAAACAGATCACCCTGGCACTACGGGATTTCGCCCTGCCGTCGCCTCCCCGTGGCAGCATCGAGGCGTACTCCGGCTCCGGCCGCGCAGCCGCCCAGGGGCGGGAGATCCACGCTCGCGTTCAGAAGAGGCGCAAGAGTGATCCCTCCTACCAGGCCGAGGTGTCGGTCAACTGTCTGCTGGAGCGGGAGGGGTACGGCTTCCGTATCGATGGCCGCATGGACGGAATCTTCCGCACCGATCCGCCGCTGATCGAAGAGATCAAGTCCTCTTTCAACATCCGCGAACTCTCCCGCCGGCTGGTCGACAATCCCCTGGAGCATCCCTACTCCCTGCAGCTCTTCAGCTACGGCTACTTTCACTGGCGCGAACAGGGGGCAATCCCCCGGCTCCGTCTCCTCCTCGTCTCCACCCGTGGCAGGGAGAGTAGGGAGCTGGAGCTTGACCTGGACATCCCCCGCTTTGAGCAATGGCTGGAATCCCGCCTCAAGGAGCTGGTCAGCGAGGCCAGGCTGGCCGAGAAGCGGGCCGCCCGGCGACGGAAGGAATCCGCATCGTTTCCCTTTCCCTTCGCCACCCCTCGCTCCGGCCAGGTCGACCTGATGCGGACGATCCAGGAGGGGATGGGGGAGGGGAGGGCGATGCTGCTCCAGGCAGCCACGGGGCTGGGGAAGACCGTGGGCGTGCTCTTCCCGGTGCTGAAAGAGGCGTTCTCCCGTGGCCAGAGGGTGGTGTACGTTACCCCCAAGAACAGTCAGCACGCCGTGGCCGAGGACGCGGTCGACCGTTTTCAGCAGGCGGGCTCGAAGATCAGGTCCCTGACCATCACCGCCAAGGGGAAGATCTGCTTCAAGGACGAGCCGCTCTGCGATCCCGGTTACTGCGAGTATGCCCGGGATTACTACGAAAAACTCCACGAAAACGATATCCTGGCCATCCTGGCTCGCAAGCGGCGCCTGAAAAGCCGCACGTTCCGCCAGCTGGGTGAACAGTACCAGGTCTGTCCCTTCGAGCTGCAGCTGGACGCCAGCCGGGAGGCGGACCTGGTGATCTGCGACTACAACTATGTCTTTGCCCCCCGCTCCGCACTGGGCCGTATGACCGACATGTCCATCGACCAGGAGGGGAAGCCGAGCCTGGTGATCGACGAAGCCCACAACCTCCCCGGACGGGCCATGGAGTATTATTCGCCTGTGCTCTCGTCCCAGCACCTGGAGATGTTGCGCCATGCCATGGGAGACATTCATCCCCCCTTC
Organism: Pelobacter propionicus DSM 2379; assembly: GCF_000015045.1. Classification (GTDB taxonomy): domain Bacteria; phylum Desulfobacterota; class Desulfuromonadia; order Geobacterales; family Pseudopelobacteraceae; genus Pseudopelobacter; species Pseudopelobacter propionicus. Next base: position 1,987,044 of record NC_008609.1, on the reverse strand, counting down.
AACAAGGAGGCCCAGCAACTCCTGGACGACTGCCTGGCCACCCTGACATCCTGCGGCGGTGCCGGCGGCTCCCGTCCGCTGCGCATCACCCCGCCTTTGGAGCCTTTCCTGGAGCAGGACGAGCGGCTGCGCGCCCTGCTCAACCGCTATCTGGATTCCGGTGCAGAGATGGGACGTCAGGATCCGATCCTGGGCCTCTGTTTCTCCTGGTCGGAGTTCACCCGCTTGCTGGAATACGCCGCCGATCCCGAACGCCAGGAGTTCTTCACCACCTGGCACCCCCATGGGTCCGGGGGCGCGGTAAAGATCACCTGCTGCGACGCCTCGGAAATGCTGAAGGAGTGCTACGCCGACTACGGCCAGGTGGTGGCCTTCTCGGCAACGCTCAAACCCTTCGACTACTACGCCAGGCTCTCGGGCCTTGATCCCGAATCGGTCAGGACGGCGGAATTTCCCTCCCCCTTTCCCCCCGAACTGCGCAAGCTGCTGCTCATCCCCCAGGTCTCCACCCGCTATTCCCGGCGCGAGGCCAATTATGGCAAGATCGCCGATGCGGTCAGGCGGATCGCAGGGGGGCGTCGCGGTAACTACCTGGTGTTTCTGCCCAGCTTTCCCTTCCTGGAGCGGGTGCTTGAGCTGTTCCGTCCGCCCGAGGGGTTCGTGGTGCTGCGTCAGGAGCGCGACATGAAGGCCAGACAGGTGGAGGAGGTCCTGGAACGGTTGCGTGCTGGGAACAGTCCTACCATCCTGTTCGCGGTGCAGGGCGGGTCGTTTTCCGAGGGGGTTGACTATGCCGGTGAGATGGTCATCGGCGCCTTCGTGGTCGGGCCGCCGCTGCCGAACTATGATTTTCAGCGGGAACAGATGAGGGAGTACTACCAGAAAAGGTACGGGGCAGGCTTCCCGTACGCCTACACCATACCGGCCATGGCCAGGGCAGTGCAGGCGGCCGGCAGGGTGATCCGCTCCGAGACAGACCGGGGACTGATCGTGCTGATGGACGACCGCTTCATGGATCCGGAGTATTCAAGCGCCATGCCGGCGGATTGGTTCGAGTCCGATGTGCGGGAGCTGGTGTCCGGCAGCATCCTCAAGGATGTGGAGGAATTCTGGGCGGGGACGGAATCGCGCCGGCGCCACCAGGAAGTGACTGGGGAAGCCGGATAGGCACGAGACTGTGCGGGTTCTGTTCCGAAGAACAAACAAAGTGCCCGTAGCAGCACTGTAGAGTGAAGCAGTGGGAGAGGGTAGCGAAACCAGCAACGATGTCCACAATCGGTTCGTCGATAGAGCTTAGATCGAGTGCCGCAAGAGTATTCTTCCAGTATTCGAGGTATCGTGTGTTCCCTACGAACTCCCTCGGTTTGCTAAACGTCTCCATTCGTCTTCAATCTCCTTCGCAGGCTAACGAGGCTGAGGCAGATCCGCCTTCGGCGGGTGTTGCCGATGGTTGGGCCGAGTCTTTTTGCTTTATTATATGTTGTAACATAAAAGCGTTGAGCGATTGATTTATTGTTGTTACATTAAATCTATGATCATCGAGTTCGATACCGTCAAAAGAGAAAAGACTCTGTTGGAACGTGGGCTTGATTTTGCTGATTCCGACAAAGTGTTTGCCGGTATTCACTTTGTTGTACGTGATGATCGTCTTGACTAAGGCGAGGAGCGCTTCTTTACCGTCGGCTTATTGGATGACCGAATGGTTGTAATTGTCTGGACTCCAAGAAACGACGCCCGCCGAATTATTTCTATGAGGTACGCCAATGACCGCGAAATCAGCCGTTACAAAAAACACCTTGGTTGATCCGGACGATGCTCCGGAATTGACCGATGCTTGGTTTGAAAAAGCCGACCTTATGCAAGGTTCCAAACTTGTCCGTCGGGGTCGGCCAGCTGGTCAGACCAAGGCCTTACAAACCGTTCGTTTTGATTTGGATGTCCTTGCAGCGTTCAAGGCCACCGGAAAAGGATGGCAGACTCGCATGAACGAGGCATTGCGGGAGTGGCTGAAGGAACATCCAATGAAACACGTCTGATTCATTCGCCAAATCCACGACCTTTGATAAACTTCCCGCAAAACGGGCAGGAATATATGTGCCAGAGTTCGTCGATGTACCACTCTGCAGATAACCTTAAGCATCGCGACATTTCATCTTCAATGGTTCAATGCCTGACCCCGCGATCCCCCCCTTTTATTTGTTCAACGGGGCTGAGGCTGACCGGCCAACTTTTGGGCTGGTCGTGCCGATGGTTGGGATATCTTTCACATGCTTTATAAAGTTCCCAGCCAAGCGCCATTACTCTCACGCGCAACAATTGATACGCAAATGTCTCATTTCTAAGCAAGCCGAGCCTAACAAGGTTTTCCAAAGAAACTTGAACTTCATATGAGGGATTTTCATTTTCAGAAATATGGGCATCTAAAGGGAGCACTTTTTCTGGAAGATGAATTGTTGTAACACCATCTCCAAAACCTGTAACTGACTTGCATATTATGTCTAGAATTCTGACATCATATAGAGAAAGCTCGTCCAAAATTTTTGCAAATTTCACATCAATTCTTGCTTTACAATTTGGGTCGGTTGCATTTACAAGCATGTACGCCCATTTGTCTTGTAATACGTCATTTTCTTCAAGGGATGCACTCTGTAAAATCGGAATTGCAAGCTTTGGCGGTACAGGGATGACAGGGTAATTGTAGCCTCTTTCATGTAAAACCCCTTGGGCACGCTCAATAAGTCGGACTTGGCGTTCCCAACGCATATATTTGAGTTTGTCTTCGAAAATGCCGATCCCTTGCTCCAAAGAGCCACCGATATACTTCGAAATAAATCCGCCAAATTTTTCCCCGGCCTCAATTACTTTTCCTGCCGTTTTAGCGATTTCTTGCGCTGCCTTTGCTGTTTCTTCAATTTCTGATGTCATTTATCACCTCAAAATACAACGCATGAAAGCGCAGCGGCGGCGCGGTTTTCCCACGCCGACCGCCTGACGCGCTAAGTTGGGCTGTGGGGTCAGGCATTGATGAATTGAACTTGCAGATAACCTTAATCATCGCGATATTTCATCTTCAATGGTTCAATGCCTGACCCACGATCCCTCTTATCTCATGTCGGGGGCAGAAGACCCCATATCTATTCCCGGCTTTTGTCCGTCGATTCATTCGGCGAGATACTGCCGACCAGCCGGGTAAAATAGTCGGGGATGCCGGTCTCGATGGCCATACGCCGGCCGCTGACCGGATGGGTGAACGTCAGCGATCGGGCATGGAGCGCCAGGTTTGCGCGGGCATACCGGTCCGTGCCGTATTTGCTGTCTCCCACCACGGCATTGCCCCCTTCGGACAGGTGCACCCGGATCTGGTGCTTGCGCCCGGTGAGCAGATGGATTGCCAGCAGGCTGAGGCCGCGGTTCTCCTTCATGACGACGTATTCCGTGTGGGAAAGCTTGCCCTGCGCCTGATCGGTGGTCGAATAGACCCGCATGGCGCTGTTCTCCGCCAGATAGCTGCTGATGGTGCCGCTCTTCAGTGCCAGTGTGCCGTGAACCACCGCCACGTAGTGTTTGTCCGTCTCCTGCCAATGTTCCTGCAGATAGATCTTGTTCGCTTCGCTCTTGGCCAGGATCAGGATGCCGGAGGTTTCCCGGTCCAGGCGATGGACGATATAGACCCGGTTTCGGGAACGGGGATCCCCCTTGCGGACGTAATCGTTGAGGATGGAATGGACCGTGCGCGTCTTGTCCCGGCCGGTGCCGATTGTCAGGAGTCCGCACGGTTTCTCGATGATGATGATGTCCCGGTCTTCGTACAGGACCGTAAGCCCTTTGGGGTGATGTTTAGCTGCTGACATGGCGAACTTTCTCCGGGGCCAGCGGCGGATTGGGGCCATTCTGTATTTAAATCAAAAGCTCATATCACGCAACTTCTCGAAAACATCCGAAATCACTTGAACAAGCTCATCGGCGTTCTGCTTTCATAATTTTTGCTGCGATTATCTCTTGATAGTCGTGCGTCAGTGTCTTTTGGTCAGATATTTTCAGTTGTATTTTTTATCGTCCAACGGTTCGGGAGATTGTTTTGGCTCAGCGTGAATAGGACTTTTGGTCCGTTTGTGATACACCATCACAAACGAAAGGAAGTCCATGCGAAAGAAACGTCACAATTACACCCCGGAAGAGAAGGTTGCCATCCTCAAACGCCACCTGGTCGATCACGTTGCCATATCCGACCTGTGTGATGAGTACCAGCTTCAGCCGACGATTTTCTACGGCTGGCTGAAGCAATTTTTCGAAAACGGTGCATCCGCGTTTGTCCGCGATACCGGTCGTCAAAAGCGTATTGAAGAGCAACGTATTCAACAGCTTGAAGACAAGTTGCGCCGGAAACACGAAGTGCTCTCCGAGTTGATGGAGGAGCACATCAAGTTAAAAAAAGGACTTGGGGAGCTCTGACCGGCAGCTGGGTTCCCCATGACATACGTGATGCTGTCGTTGACTACACCAGGCTATGGAGCGACAAGACCGGGATACCGCTGAAACGCTTCATATCCTGGTTGTCGGTTGCAAAGAGCAAGTTCTACGCTTGGATCGAGCGTTACGGTAAAGCTAACGAACACAACGCCCCGATTCCTCGTGATTTCTGGCTTGAGGAATGGGAGCGGGAAGCCATCATTCAGTTTGCAGTGGACAACCCGCTTGAAGGATACCGGCGACTAACCTTCATGATGCTGGATCGGGACATTGTGGCCGTCAGTCCTTCCAGCACCTGGCGTGTTCTTTCAAAAGCAGGTCTGCTCCAGAAATGGAACAAGAAGAAGAGCCTCAAGGGCACCGGCTTCGTACAGCCGCTCAAACCACATGAGCACTGGCATGTGGATGTGTCCTACATCAACATCTGCGGCACCTTCTATTATCTGTGCAGCCTTCTGGACGGATGCAGTCGCTACATCGTCCACTGGGAGATCAGGGAACAGATGACGGAAAAGGACGTGGAAATCATCATGCAGCGAGCCAAGGAGAAATTCCCCAATGCCCGACCACGAGTTATTTCCGACAACGGGCCACAGTTCATTGCCAAGGATTTCAAGGAGTTCATTCGCGTTTCCGGCATGACCCATGTAAAGACAGCACCATTCTACCCGCAGTCGAACGGCAAATTGGAACGCTTCCATGGAACCATCAAAGACGAATGCATCCGTCCCGGCGTGCCGCTTTCACTTGACGATGCCCGCAGGATGACTGAGAAATACATTGAGCACTACAACAATGTCAAGTTGCACAGCGCTATCGGCTACATTGCCCCGGCTGACAAACTGGCTGGCAGAGACCGGGAAATATTCAAAGAGCGAGACAGGAAACTGGAAGAAGCCAGAGAACTGAGAAAGCAGAAACGACAGCAAGCCTTTTCTAAAATCAATCATTCAGGGAAAGCCGACCTGCCATTAGATCAAGCGGCCTGAAAGTCCATTTCCGACTGAGGCGGGACAAGATCACCGGCGGTTTAAGGCCGGTGAATCTTCCTTGTTTGACTTATTCGTGCCAATTTGTGTTTCTACATTTTTTGATCTTGAGTGACTGTTATGAGTTGAACCCCGATCTAAATACATAGTGATATTGAAACACAAAATGCTTGCAAGAATGGCTATCCAAGCAATTCTTTCTAATTTTTTCTTAAATATTTCATATATTGCCACTCCAACTGCAATTGGAGACAATAGTAAACAAACAAAAAAATACAGACTCCCAATAATTATAGCTTTCCAAGCAACTTTATCAGTCCTCACGGAATAAATTGCATACATCGCTGTTACCATTGAAATCAAAGGAAAAAATACGCTGGCAAAACCGGTAAAAGCTTTAATAAATATATACGGTAGTATGAGCAAGATAAATGAACCATCTGGGGGCCTCAAAGACGGCAGACTGGCCAGGTGATAAAGACCGAACCCAATCCAACCAGAAATTGCTATGGCCAGTGAGACAATATCTATTCTCATTCTTTATTCCTTTAATTTGTTGAGACCAACGGGGCCGCGGTTGAACCGCGACCGAAGGGAGTCGTGTTCGAACCGCGTGTTGGACCTTTACTTTGACTTTCTACAGTTCGATTGGGCTACCAGGTTGTCTGCCTCTTCGGAAATGGTAGCTTGCGGAATTCCCAAGGATTTAGCCGCTATGGAAATAAATTCCATATTCATTCTTGCGTCCGTCGCCATGTAAGAGGCGGGTGCATCCAAGATTACGAGCTTAGCCCACGATTGTGCCTCTGCGAGTGATTTTCCAGTGGTGGCAGAAAGAAGACTTACCGTTGCAAAATCACTCATTGCATATTTGTCACAGGCCAAGGCAGCTGACTTCAGCAACCCCTCACCCGCCACAACCCCCTCTTTAGTTCCCGCTGCATATTGCCTGTCGGCCAGCTCTGCATTTGCACGTGGACTTCCGCTTGTCGCTGTAAATCGCTCAGGCGAGGCGTTAGCTTTCGGTTCCTTTTGCGCTGGGAGTTTTGCAGTTGCGGCTTCCAAAGCTTTTTCTGGAATCCGCGATTTTCTGGCAACCAAACGTATTGTTTCTGCTTGCCTCATTGCACTTTGACCGGCAACAGATTGTTCGTCGACAACCCTCTGTGCATGTCGCGACAGCCTATAGGCCTCAATAATAGAATTTTTTGTCCTCTCTTTGACGAGCAAAAGAATGCTCATCGAGCGCATGGCATCAGAATTACCCGCTTGAGCAGCACGCCGCAGCCACACCTCGCCCTGTGCGTGGTCCTTGTTAACTTCATCACCAGTAAAGTATTTGGTAGCTAGGGTCATCTGCGCAAACCCATATCCGCCTTCTCCTGACTTTACAAGTTCAGCGAATGCTTTCTTCTTTGTATTCGCATCATTGGAGCTTCTGTCATCCGAATAAAGGTGGTACCATGCTTCTGCATCCCCGAGACTTGCAAGCTTTTCGGTCCAAACTCTTGCCATTTTAGGATCTTCGACGCAGAACATGTAGTGACTTTCGATGAGGCGAGCTGCATTCAGATCGCCTTTTTCAGCCTTAGCTGTGAGTTCTTTGATTTCTTTATCAGACAGGCAAGTTCCGGTATTGTAAGTATTGCACCCCCCGAGAAGCAGGACAATAAACAACAAGATGTAAAGAGGCATCTTCTCTTTTGTCATTTCAATTCTTCATTCAGGTACAACGTGTTATTGATGAGTTTCCCTATATAAGAAACTTGTTTCCTATATAGGCGATAAGTTTCATGTATAAGAAGCCAGCCGGTTACCTGTATCGGCAACTTACACCTTTTTCCTCCCGGCCAGATCTTCATCGAAAATCCTCTTCTCCAGCTCCGTACCCTTGATCTTTCCATATGGTACCAGCCATACCCTTGCATCAGGATCCCATTTCGCCCGCAACCCCCGGAGCTTTTCCCGCAATTCAGTTTCTTCGTACCCGACCGTCAGTGGCACCAGCTCGTTGTCGCAATACCGAAATGGTGGCTGCCATGGGCGTTCTTCGACGATGATTTCCACGGTCTTCAACCTGATGCGGCGCTTTTCATCGTAACGGTATCTTACACACAGAAGCCTGTCCCCATACTGCTCCACCAGCCTCTTGGACCCCTTTTGTCCCGGCTTGACGTGGCAGTACGATTTCATGTCCTTCAGCATGATCCCTCCCGCATCCACGCACAAAAAAGCCGCTCCACCAGTGACCACACTGACAAAACGGCTCAACTAAACCAAGCACTGCCTCTCAAATTGTCCCTCCAGGACCACATGCTAACAAGTTTTCATAAACTACACTTCATGGCGAGGTGAGTCAAGGGCAACCAGCGGTCAAGGGTGGGGTGGAGAAAGGGGAGGGGGGCTATGCCTCGCCATCCCTTTTTATGGCCGCCGTGATCCTGCCCCCGCCCAGCACCTCGTCATCTTGGTAGAAGACAACCGACTGCCCCGGCGTGACCGCCTTGAGCGGCTCGTGAAAGAGAACCCGGCACGCTCCCCCTTGCAGCAGGGTGACCCGGCAGGCTACCGGCTGGTGGCGGTAGCGGATCTTGCAGCTGGCCTCGAACTCCTCCTTCCCCGGCGCGATGATCCAGCCCACCTCCTCTGCCTTGAGACCCTGGGCGTACACGTGCGGCTCCTCACCCACCACGACCAGCTTCCGTGCCGCGTCGATCTCCACCACGTAGAGCGGCTCGCTCCAGGCGATGCCCAGCCCCTTGCGCTGGCCGATGGTGTAACGGTGAGTGCCCCGATGCCGTCCCAGCAACCTGCCATTCACATGAACGATATCCCCCGTCTCCCCGCCCAGTGCGCAATTCTCTTCAAGATAGGACACATAGTCGTCGTTGGGGATGAAGCAGACCTCCTGGCTGTCCCCCTTCTCCGCCACCGGCAGCCCGAAACGGTGCGCCAGGTCGCGCACCTCATCCTTGCTGCCGATGTCGCCCAGGGGAAAGACGACACGCGCCAGACGTTCCTGGGAGAGGGTGTGCAGGAAGTAGGTCTGGTCCTTGCGCAGATTGGCTGCCACGCGCAGGTGGCGTGTTCCGTCCGGGTCGATGCTGGTGCGGGCGTAGTGCCCGGTGGCCAGCAGATCGGCTCCCCGTTCGCGGGCCGCATCCAGCAGCAGGCCGAACTTGACGAAGCGGTTGCAGCGCACACAGGGGTTGGGGGTCTGGCCGGAGCGATACTGGGAGATAAAATCGTTGATGATTAGCTGGCGGAAGTCGTGCTCCAGATCCAGCAGGTGGTGCGTGATTCCCAGATGAGCGGCAACCACAGCCGCGTCATGGGCTGGTGTTCCCGCGCCCTGGCAGGAGGGGGCGAAGAATTGCATGGTAATGCCGATGATCTCGTGCCCCTGCTCCTTGAGCAGGGCCGCTGCAACCGACGAATCAACTCCGCCACTCATGGCAACGGCAATCTTCATAGGGGCTCCTTTAGTCGTGTCGAACACTATCAACAGCCGGAATCCGGCTGCATGTGAAACTTTATGGGTACAACTAAAGCGTGGAGATGCTAGAATGAGCAACGCGTACGGAGCCGGCATGCCGTGACTGTCCGGTGCCGGGAAGCAACCCTGTGACCAGCTGCGCTGCCGCACGTACAGCGTTGTATTCCTCTAGGAGTCTGTCGGGCTTGACCTCAGGGGCGCCCTCTTTTGTGGCCAAGCCGATTAAAAAAGTTCCGTATGTGTTCGTCTTCCCACCGGCAACCTGGTTAATTCAGCCCTTTCAGCGATGACTGCGGTTATTACAGGCTGATTTTCGCTATTTCTCATTCTATCCGGCCAAGACATGCAGCCGTTTGATGTTGTAGGCCATGCAGACGAGGTTCCATTCGCCTTTTACTGCTTCAAAGCCACGAAGAAGAAAGCTTCTGAATCCCATGACCGCCTTGATGATGCCGAAGACCGGTTCCGAGGTGACTTTTCGCTGGGCGTAGATCGCCTTGCCGGAAGGTGTCTTCAGGCGATGCTTCATTCTGGCCACGGAATCGGCATCTTCGGGTAACGGCGGCGGTTCGGCAAAGCGCTCCATCAGTGGCACGTTGTGACTCTGCCGGTCTACGGCAATGTAGGGAGTTATCCCGTTCTCCTCACAGGCAGTTACATTGGTTTCGCTGAAGTAGCCACTGTCAGCTACCAGATCGGTTGCCTTGCCAAGCTTCTCAGGCAGCGCCGCCAGGTTCTCCAGGGTCGGTGTCAGCTCCTGTTTGTCATTGGGATTCTGGGTAACATGGGCCGAAACGATGAGCTTTGATGCTGTATCCACACCGGCCTGGGCGTTGTAAGTCTGCTCGAATCCGCCACCGGAGGTCGGCATGATCCGCGACTCTTCATCGGTCAGATTGACCTGATCTTTGGCAGTGGGGCCGGATTTGGGCGGTTTCGGCTCTTTCCCCTTGGCCTTCTTGCCCGTTGCCTGCTCCTTCTTGGCCCGTTCGGCGACTTTCTTCTCATAAGCGGCCTGTTCACGAGCATGGCGCTCAGCGGCTCGTTTTTCGATCTCGACCTTGGCTGCGGCAATGGCGGAAAGACGCTTTTCCCGACGTTCCAGTTCTTCGGGGATGTTCATGCCGTCCGGAATATCGGCACGGTCCGCTGCCTCGGCCTTTTTGAGCAGTTCGCCAACCTCAGCCTTGATCTGCTCTTCAAGCTTGCAGGCATGCTCATAGCTCAGCGCCTTGTGCTTGGAGGCGTTCGCCTTGATTTTGCTGCCATCCAAACTAACGTTGCCCAGTTTCAGCACCTCCATCTGATGAGCGATCAGCAGAATCTGGGCAAACAGCTTGTTCAGTTGCGGCAGAAAACGCCGGCGGAAGGTGGCAATGGTATCGTGGTCAGGATGACTGTTTGCCGCTATGAACCGGAATGCCACGGAGTCGTAGGTGCTGCGCTCAAGCTTCCGGCTGGAGAATACGCCTGTCGCATAACCGTAAAACAACAATGCTACCAGCATCTCAGGGTTATAGGGCTGCGAGCCTCGGCCGGCATAGGTAGCTTTCAAAGAGCGCAGGTCGAGCTGTTCGACAATTTCGACCACAAACCGGGCCAAGTGCTTTTCTGGTAGCCAATCCTGCAGCGATGGCGGGAGCAGATAGGGTGTTTCCCGGTCAACTTCAATAAACTTTGATTTCATAGTCAACCCCGATACCTAACCAGTTGATATTACCGGACAAATATACGGGATACACCAAGAAAACGCAAGCTAAAGCTGACGACTTATTCAATAAATACAGCAGGTTAACCAATTGAAAACGCCCTGGAGATGACGGCTGAATGCGTTAAGCCCGACAGACTCCTAGCCAGGTAACGCGGTAAAGCGGGAACGGAGAGAGCCTTTTCCCCATACAAGGAGCAAACAGAGATGATCAAGAGCAGATTCGACCATGAACTGGCGAAGAAGATCGTCAGGGCGGTGCCCCTGTTTGCCGGTTTCAGCGACCAGCAGCTTTCATCCCTGCTGGAGAAATCCAGCGTCTACGCATATGACAGGGATGAGGTCATCATGATGGCCGGCGAAGAGGCCCGGCAGATGTACATCGTCCTCAAGGGACAGGTCAGGGTGGTGGATCTCACTGCTGACGGCCAGGAACGGGTCATGGCCTTCCGCCATCGCGGCGATTGCTTCGGCGACGTGGGGCTGCTGGACGGAAAGAGCGATTCCGCCACGGTGATCGCCAACGAACCGTGCCGGGTGCTCCTGATTTCAAAAGCCGTGTTTGACGCATGTTTTCTGGAGGAGAGGGATGCACTGCTGCAGGTCATCGCGGTGCTCTGCGGCCGTCTGCGCGAGAGTTGGCTGTTTCACTGCATCATAGGAATCAACGACGCCGAGTCCAAGATCAGGGCAACCCTGTCCCATTACAGCAAGACCTTGGGTGTGCGGGACACCGATGGCGTAATCATCAACGCCACCCTGTCGCATCAGAGCATCGCCGACCGCGTCCACATCACCCGCGAAACCGTCAGCCGCGTGCTGCGCAAGATGCGCAACAAGCATGAGATCGAAATGGTGGGCCGCCGCTTCAAACTGCTTCCCCTGTTCTTCGAAACCTATGAGAAGAGCGACCTGTTCAGGGCGCTCAAGGCCGATCTTGACAACCATCTGGAGCTATAACATTCTCCGGATGACCAGTATCAGAAGAGTTCCACCTCTCCCGTCCTGATGTCTGACTCCTCAACCAGTCCGTCTCTGAGCAGCTTTTCGAAAAAACAGACTTGGTTACGACCGTTCTTCTTTGCATGGTACAGTGCCTTGTCGGCATGATCGAGCAGGGTTGCCGTAAAAATGCTGGCGTCCATTTTCGCAACCCCGATGCTGATGGTCACCTGCCCGATCTGGGGAAAGATGTGTTCCTCCACCGCCCTGCGGAAGCGTTCAAAGGCCTGTTCGGCCTGATCTTCGTGGGCCGCGCGGATGATGATAACGAACTCCTCACCTCCAAAACGGAACAGGTAGTCGCTTTCCCTGAAGTGACCCTGCATGAGTTGTGATATCAGCAGGAGCACCTCGTCTCCGTACAGATGCCCCCAAGAGTCGTTGATCCGCTTGAAATTGTCCAGATCCGCCATTCCCACCCAGAAACCCCTGCTGCGGGATGGGCTGTCCGCCCGTCGTTCCACCGGGACAGGATCCGTGGAAGGGGGAAGCTGGAAGTAAATCTTGTTGACAACCTCGTCGAAGGTCTTCCTGTTGGCCAGGCCGGTCAACTGGTCACGTTGAGCCTCGTGGAGGACGGCAAAGAAATTGCGGTAGACCCCCAGAAGGCCGTTTATCATGTAGGCGTCCAGTTTGCCTATTTCGTTGGCGGTTATGGTCACGAGAAAAACATCCTGCGATTTTGTCTGCAGAATGTTCCAGACGGCGAGTAGCCTGAGGGGATCGAGCCGCCGGTTGAAGGGTTGTTTCGTCCTCCGTACGAGTTCGATTGCCGCCATGATCTCGTCCGGCATGCAGATGTCGTCGTGAATGATCTCATACTGCTCATGCTTCAGGCTCAGCTGGTAGCAGGGGTGCCCGTTCCTGTCCAGTTTGATGATCATCAGTTCCTGCGGTCGCACAAATTCCACCAGGGTCTTCAGCAGGCTGAATTCCATGAGCTCCACATCGTGTATGGCCGTCATGCTGACGAGCTTGTCCAGAAGCCGAGGGGCATTTGTCATAGGAAGTTTCCTGACGCTGACGGGATAGTTTTGATTAATTTTTAGTAAGATGCCCATCAAGCGCAATACGGGAATGCGCGCGGCCAGCGGGTCAGAGACTGCGCAGAAGTGATGGTGTGGAACCTACTCCTCCCCCAGGATGATCCGCACCACCTGGTTGGCCTGGTGTCCGGCGGCGATGGCGACCCGCGGGGCCATCAGGCCGCTCCCCGGACCGGCCTCGGATACTGAGTCGCCCACCAGGTAGAGCCTTCGGGAAACCCGTCTGGTGGTTATATCGTTGTTGGAGCCATAACCGGCCACCCCCGAGGCTGCCACCACGGTGACGCCGGCCAGGGAGCTTAACAGGCTGTCCACCAGCATGGCCTTCATGTCGGCCCGGTCAAAAGCCTCCACCACGATGGTACAGGGGGCGAAGATGACGGGTATGTTCTCCGGGGTGAGCAACAGCTGGTGGCGCTCCACCCTGACATACGGGTTGATGCGGCGCAGGTTGTCATCCAGGGCATCCACCTTGAACATACCAAGTTGGTCTATGAAGTACTGCTGACGGTTCAGGTTGGATGGCTCCACCAGGTCGAAGTCGGCGATAACCAGCCTGCCAACACCCACCCGCGCCAGGGCCACCGCCACAGCCGAACCCAGCCCGCCCACTCCCGCGATCCCCACGCAGGCACCCTTCAGGCGTCCATGCACGCCGGGGGTGTGACGGGACGCCATCAGCCACTCCAGCTCTTCCTCGTTCGGCTGCTCACCCCGTTTGATCAGGAATACCGCATCCCCATCGTTGATCTGCGTATCATCCTCGGCAGGAAAGCCGTTCAGGATCAGGACGTCGGCACCCGGTCGGCGCTGCTTGGCCAGCATTGCCAGGGTGAGCCCGTCGTCCACCATGATGGTTTTTTCGTTCAGCCGTATCTGTATCAATTTCTCAAAATTCCTGTTTTTTAACTAGATATCTGCTGTTACTTCGCGTGTTACTGCTTCTGGATCACCTCTCGCCATGGCCGACAGCGAATACCCTAGACCCCATCGAAGAGCGGGGTGGAGAGGTAGCGTTCCGCCAGGTCGGGCAGGATCACCACAATGGTTTTTCCGGCAAATTCATCCAGACTGGCCAATCTGACCGCCGCGGCAGCTGCCGCCCCTGACGAGATACCCACCAGCATCCCCTCCTCCCTGGCCAGTCGCCGAGCAAAGTCGACGGCCTCTCCGCTCTCCACCAGCTCCACCCGGTCGATGATGGAGAGGTCGAGGGTTTCGGGGATGAAGCCGGCGCCGATTCCCTGGATTTTGTGCAGGCCGGGTTGCAGTGGCCGGCCAGCCAGTTGTTGGGTGATGACCGGGCTCTCCTGCGGCTCCACGGCCACGGAGACGATCTGCTTGCCCCTGCTGTTCTTTATGTAGCGGGAGATACCGGAGATGGTGCCCCCGGTTCCCACGCCGGACACCAGCACGTCGATGGCGCCGTCAGTGTCATCCCATATCTCCGGCCCGGTGGTTTTCTCGTGAATGGCCGGGTTGGCCGGATTCTTGAACTGCTGGGGGAGGAAGTAACGCTCGGGATCGGATGCGGCCAACTCTTCGGCGCGCCGGATGGCTCCCTTCATCCCCTCGTTGCCCGGCGTCAGGATCAGGTTGGCTCCCAGGGCCGCCACCACTCGGCGGCGCTCCACGCTCATGGTTTCCGGCATGGTCAGGGTCAGGTTGTAGCCGCGGGCGGCGGCCACATAGGCCAGGGCAATGCCGGTATTGCCGCTGGTCGGTTCCACAATCTCCATGCCCGGTTTGAGGATGCCGCGCTCTTCGGCGTCCCAGATCATGTTGGCGCCGATGCGGCACTTGATGGAATAGGCCGGATTACGCCCCTCCATTTTAGCCAGCACAATGCCCCTGGCCCCATCCGTGACACGATTGAGCCTGACCAGCGGGGTGTTTCCGATGGATTGCGAGTTGTCCGAGAATATGCGACTCATACTGCCTCTCCTTTTCTAGCCACAGCCGCGTGAAATATCATCGCGAATGCGCTGTAGTACCCTTGTAGGGTACGGTTCTGTTTTTGTCAAAAAATATGTATCGATCATACCGGATTACTCTTGAATATGCTGTCCATCTCCGCGATCAGATCGTCCGGGTCCTCCAGTCCCACGGAGAGGCGCACCAGGGTGTCCGTGATCCCCTTGCGCCTGCGCTCCTCCGGCGGAACCGCCGCATGGGACATCCTGGCGGGGTAGGAGATGATGCTCTCCACCCCTCCCAGGCTGACGGCAAAGGCGGACAGCCGGGACTGCTCCAGCAGGCGCCGGGTGGTCTCCAACGAATCCAGCTCGAAGGAGAAGACCGCCCCCGCTCCATCGGTCTGGCTGCGCTGGATGGCATAGCCGGGATGGTCGGCGAGGCCGGGGTAGTGGATCCTGGTGACCCGCTGCTGACTCCCCAGCCAGTCCACGATGGCGGCGGCACTCTTCTGGCTCTGGTCCATCCTGACCTTGAGGGTTTTCAGTCCCCGCAGGGTCAGGAAACAGTCCTGGGGGCCGGGTATCGCGCCGAAGCCGTTCTGGATGAAGCGGATGCGCTCCCCCAGTTCGCTGTCCTTCACCACCGCTAGGCCGCAGATGACGTCGCTGTGGCCGTTTATGAACTTGGTGGCGCTGTGCAGGACGATATCGCAGCCCAGCTCCAGGGGACGCTGCAGGTAGGGGGTCATGAAGGTGTTGTCCACCAGGGTGACGATGCCGCGGTCACGGGCCAGTTCCGCCACCCCCCGCAGGTCGGTGACCTTGAGCAACGGGTTTGAGGGGGTTTCCAGGTAGATCCCCCTGGTTTCAGGCTTGATTGCCGCCTCTATCGCCTCCAGGCTGGTTGCATCCACGAAGGTGGAGTGGATGCCGAGGCGGCTGAAGATCTGGGTCAGCACCCGATAGGCCCCGCCGTAGACGTCATCGCAGACCACCAGATGGTCGCCGGGGGAGAAGATCAGCAGGGTGGAGGAGATGGCCGCCATGCCCGAGCTGAAGGCGAAACCGCGGTTGCCTCCCTCCAGGGCGGCAACCGCCTCTTCCAGTGCCTCACGGGTGGGGTTGTCGGAGCGGGCATAGTCGTACTTGCCGAACTGGTCCAGCGACTGCTGGCGATAGGTGGAGGTCTGGTAGATCGGTACCCCCAGGGCTCCGGTGAGCGGGTCATGGGTCTGTCCGCTGTGGATCAGTTTTGTGGAAAACTTCATACGGTTGTCTCCCTCTTGTTGAATGCCTGGTTCAGGTCGTCGATCAGATCGTCAACATTCTCGATGCCCACCGAAAGGCGCAGCAGCACGTCGTTGATGCCCAGTCGGGCACGCAGTTCCGGCGGAATGTCCGCATGGGTCTGCCCCTCGGGGAAGGTCATCAGAGTTTCCACCCCACCCAGGCTTTCGGCAAAGGAGATCAGCTGGGTCCTGAGCAGGAGCTGCTCCACCAGGCTGTGGCTTTCGACCTCGAAGGCGATCATGGCGCCGAAGCCCCGGGCATGGCGCCTGATCAGATCATGATCGGGGTGCTCCTCCAGGCCGGGGTAATGGACCCTGGTGACCTGGGGGTGCCGTTGCAGCCAGCGGGCGATCTTCAGGGCGTTTTCCTGCTGCCGGTCAAGGCGCACCCCCAGAGTCTTCATGCCGCGGATCACCAGCCAGGAGTCCTGTGGTCCCAGCACGGCCCCGGCCGAGTTCTGGTGGAAGTAGACCTGTTCGGCCAACTGCGGATCCCTGACAACCGCCAGGCCGGCCACCGTGTCGTTGTGGCCCGACAGATACTTGGTGGCACTGTAGACGGTGATGTCGGCCCCACGTTCCAGGGGACGCAGCAGGTAGGGGGTCAGGAAGGTGTTGTCGGCGATCAGCAGCAGTCCCCGCTCGTGGCAGATGGTGGAGAGGGCAGGGATGTCGGCGAATTTAAGCAGCGGGTTGGTGAGCGTCTCCACGAACAGCGCCTTGGTGGAAGGGGTTATGGCCGCCAGCACCTCCTCCCTGTCGGTGGTATCCACATAGCTGAAGGAGAGGCCGAAGCGGGTGAAGATCCTGTCGAACAGGCGACAGGTTCCGCCGTACAGGTCTTCGGTGACCACCAGGTGATCCCCCTCCTGAAAGAGCAGCAGCAGGCTGGTGATGGCCGCCATGCCCGAGGAAAAGGCGAAGCCCCTGGAGCCGCCGTCCATGCGGGCGATGCCCTGCTCCAGCGCCAGGCGGGTGGGGTTGCCCGAGCGGCTGTAGTCGAAGCCGGTGCTCTGGCCAAGCCCCGGATGCCGGAAGGTGGCTGACTGGTAGATGGGGATCGAGAGCGCCCCTGTTCGCGTGTCCCACTCCAGTCCGGTCTGGACCGCCTGCGTATCGATGTTCATGGTGAAAACCTCCCCATAATAAAAAATCCCCTTCCGGGGAGGAAGAGGACCGCTATGCCGCTCTCTTCCTTATCTCCCGGAATCATACGATTCCGCTAGAATTGGCACCTTGCCCTTGGGGCAGGTTGCCGCGACGTCACCGGGCTAGTCCCTCGGTCGCTCTTGATAAGAAACTATGTTTTTGCTTGTTTACATATTACGTTTGGAATGGATACCATTTAACGATTATTGCTGTCAACAATAATTTCGACAACAAAAGTAAAAAACTCGCCAACAAACTTGACCTGCCTGTGCGGGTAGTGGTGCGCTAATCCTTGTGCAGGGTTATGGCGACGATGAACCAGCTGTCGTCGGTCATGAACCGGAGGGTTATGGAGTCCTGCGCCGTGCCGGTGGACACGTCATAGTCGGAGCCGGTGACCACCGAAGGGGTGGAAATGCGGGTGTCGGCGCCGCAACGGGTCAGGTGCTGCTTGAAGGAACCGGCAACCATGTTGGCGATCTCACCCAGGGCGTCGCTCACATCCTCGCTCATCTCCTCCACATCCATCCCCAGCATGCTGGAGGTGATCTGCAAGGCCAGGGCTTTTGGAGTGTGGACGTTGACCATGCCGCTGTAGGTGCCGGCCAGTCCGATCATGGCGGTAACACAATCCTCGAAATGGGTCATGGGTTCGATCAGGGAGGGGAGGTGGAGCAGGTCTTCCATTCCCACCATGGTGCTGAACACTTCCCTGATGTCGGCGATGAGCAGTTTTACCAGTTCATCTTCCGTGAGTTGAATGGACTCCAGAACTTTTTCGATGAATGACATGCCGTTCCCCCTGATTTTATGAATTGATCGTGCAGCGATCCTGTTGCGGAAAGGTAGCATACCAGCCGTGAAAAAATCCATAGTTTGCGGGCGGGGAAGGCGCCGGTTCCCCCTCCGCGGCTAGCGATCTTCGCAGCGTGCACACGTCCCGGACAGCATTGCCACCCGTGCTTGAGTTTTATACCACCCACGCAGAATCTTGTCACTTACTGACAAAGGATTCAGTATCCCTGCCTCGTACATGCTCCTTGACTTTGATACCTTCTCTGCTATAAACACTAATTTCAGTACAATGAACCTTAATTAATGACTAACCACATCTCATGTGCCTGTTCTTCCCAATAAACTCAGTAATTTCCGGTTAGGTCTTTGCATGTCGTCGTTTTTTCTTTAAAAGTTTGTTTTTGTGGGATTTTTGCTGTGTTCGCATCCGTTTTTGCTCTAGTTCTTCTGCTGCCTCATTGGCGATTTGGTTGCGTAATTCCCGTACCCGAGTGATGCTGACTGGTTCGTTGTGCTGCTCCCGGCAGTAAATAGCAAGAAGCAGATAGGTTATAAGGCCGCCAAGAAGCTGGACCATCAGCCCGTACTTGCTCCTGGCGATCAGGTGGTACACCTTGAGATGGCGTTTCCACCAGCCAAAGAAGGTCTCGATGTTCCAGCGGAGCTTATAGACTTCGGCGACTTGTTCAGCGGTCAGGTCGTACCTGTTGGTAGCGATCCAGTAATCTTTACCGTCAACACGGTAACCAACAAGGCGCAGTTCTTTCTCAGTCTGGTTTACGCCTTTGGTGCCGAGCATTACGATCCGGTCATAGAAGATAATACTGTCAGGATTGACGGCATTCTCTCTGATGACTATCTTGATCGTATTCTCCCTGATACGACAGACAAAGAACTTCTCGGCGGCCTGCCACTTGTCAAAGTGGTCATGGGACTGATACCCGCGATCCATAACGCCGGTTTCGCCTTTGTCGATGATCTTGTCAACAAAGGGGCGCTCACCCTCTTTACCGTCGCTGAGGTATATCTTCCTGGGAATGCCCCGGTTGATATCGAAGCCGACATGAGCCTTGGCCTTCTTTGAGCCGCTTCGGTAATCAGCCCATTCCATGGACAGCACAGCATCAATCAAAGAGCCATCTATGGATACCAGGTTGCCAAGGTGAGCGTATTCGGCCGGAAGCACTTTGCCTGCTTGCTTGACCAGATGTCCGAATACCTCACTTAGCTGCTCAAGGCCACGGTTATTGATCGCCTCGAAGAAGGCGCTCTTTTTGATCCCCTTGGGGGGAGCAACGCACTCCTTGGCAAAGTCATTCTGTTCCAGAGCCTGCAGCAGTTCGCTCCCGGAAGAAAACTCTTCAAGGTGATAGAAAATCAGGGCCTTTAGCTGATCATCAAAGGTCATTTGCAACGGGCGGTACCCCCTGGATTCAAGTTGTTTATCGGACTTGAATCTCTCAAAAACCGGGGTAAGAAGCAATTTGAAAGCACGTGCTTTTCGTCGTTGTTTCAGTCGCTTGAAAGGTCGCATGTCGTAACTCGTGTAATATTAAGTAGTTACGATGGTGGCCCGCCAATTTTTTACTAAAAGTCAAGCAAAAAAAATGTGGCATCACGCTGATTTTGTTACTTTTTTACATTCTCAAAGAACCATGCAAAGACCTAACCGGACGACGCTGCAATAAACTGCCACTATTGATTGGAAAGGAGCGAAAAATGGTTTCAACCAGTTACCCGGGTGTCTATGTGCAGGAGGTCTCCAGCGGTGTTCGCACGATTGCGGGGGTGGGAACATCCATTGCTCTGTTCCTGGGTCGCACCGGGATGGGTGAGCTGAATCGGCTGGTACAGTGTCTCAGCTACGAGGATTACACGAGAGCCTTTGGCGCCGAATACGCCGGGAGCGACATGGCGCGCGCGGTCAAGCTCTTCTTCAGCAATGGGGGTACCACCTGCGCCGCGATGCGCATCGCCAAGGGAGCCAACGCCTCCACCCTGACGCTGCTGAACGAGGCAAAGGGCGCCTCCCTGAGGGTTGAAGCCAGGTCGGCCGGTTCCTTTGGAGACGATATCCGGCTGGCAGTCTCCTACAACACCCTCACCCCGGAGGCGACCTTCAACCTGGAGCTCTTCCGCTGGCAAAAGAGCTCCAGCGGTGTTCAGCAGAAAACCATGGCCGAGAGCTATGCCGGCCTGTCCATGGATCCCCGCCATCCCCGCTACGTGGTGGACATGATCAACCAATCCTCCGCCCTGATCAGGGTCAGCTCCCTGGCCGGCACACCGGCCGCCAGTGGCTACTCCCAGTCCGGTTACGCCGTATCGGCCCGCACCGACACCATAGCGCGCATCCAGTGGAGCTCGCTGATCGGCAAAAACGCAGCCGTAAACCGCTTCCGCATCGCCGTGGACGGCAATGCGCCGGTGGAGGTGGATCTCTCCTCCATCGACTTCAGCGTGGCGCCGCTGGACACCCCTTCGGGCTGCGCCGCGAACCTGCCTCTGGCCATCGCCCAGCTGATCAACGACAAACTGCCTGCCGGCTGTTCGGTCACGGCAAGCATGCAGGCCGGGCCGGCCGGACCGACGGGCCAGGATAATCTTGCTACCCAGTACCTGCGCATCGCCTCGGCCAACGGCGACGTGCGTATCGAGTCATCCTTTGGCGCCGACCTGGCTGCCCCGCTGATGCTGGGAACCGCAAACGGCGGCTTAGAGTCGTCACGCTACGGCGATAGCCGCCCGGCACCCACCGGTTACGTGATGAAACTGGCCGACGTGGCGGCATTCGCCGCAATGCGCCAGGATTCGTTCAACAAACTGCGCGTGGACGCCGGTTTCGAGATAGACCTGTCCGTTGCTCCCTTCAAGATCGCCACCAGCCCCGCCAGCATCACCGAGGCGCGCATGTATCAGGATGCCAGCGCCAGCGACCAGAACGACGGACGCCGGGGACTGCGCGAGAAACTGGCCATCATTGCCGCCGCCATCAACGCCAAACGCATAACCGATTCTTCATTCTGTTACGGCGCGGAACTGTGGGGAGATCGTCTGGCGATCATCCCCCTGTCCGGAAGCGACAACCTGAAACCGGTGGTGGCGCGCCTGAACGGAGGCGCGGTGGTTGCCCCCCCCCTGAAGGCTGACACCAGTGTCAACGTGCGCCATTACGCCCTGGGCAGCGTGGGCGCCAGCCCCTACCAGGCCGGAGGGACGGCAGGGAATCCCGGAATTGCCCCCCAGGCCGCGGAGTACGAGGCAGCCTATTCGGTGATCGACCGTGAACTGGACCTGTTCAACCTGCTGGTGCTCCCCCAGGATGCCGATCACAGCGAGGCCGACACGCGCAAGCTGTGGGGACCGGCCTCCGTCTTCTGCCAGAAGCGGAGGGCGTTTCTGCTCATGGACCCGCCTGCTTCCTGGACCGACGCCCAGAAGGCCGTGGACACCGCCACGGGGGTTAATTCGCTGCGCATCGGCCTGGTCAAGGATCACGCCGCCGTCTTCTACCCCAACCTGAAGATGGATGAGAACGGCAGGGAGATCATGGTGGGGCCCTGCGGGGCCATTGCCGGAGTCATGGCGCGCATCGATGCCACGCGCGGCGTCTGGAAGGCGCCCGCCGGAACCGAGGCCGACCTGCGCGGTGTTACCGGCGTGCAGCACCGCTTCTCCGACGGCGAGAACGGCGTACTGAACCCCCGGGCGATCAACACCATCCGCGTCTTTCCCAACGGCATCGTCAGCTGGGGGGCTCGCACCATGGACGGTGACGATGCATTCGGTTCCGAGTACAAGTACCTGCCGGTCCGCCGTCTGGCGCTCTTCCTGGAGGAGAGCCTCTACCGGGGCCTGAAGTGGGCCGTGTTCGAGCCCAACGACGAACCGCTCTGGTCCCAGATCCGCCTCAACGTCGGCGCGTTCATGCACAACCAGTTCCGGCAGGGCGCCTTCCAGGGCGCCACCCCCCGGGAGGCGTACTTCGTGAAGTGCGATGCCAGCACCACCACCCAGAATGACCGCAACCTGGGCATCGTCAACATCATGGTCGGATTCGCGCCGCTCAAACCGGCTGAGTTCGTCGTACTCTACCTGCAGCAGATGGCCGGTCAAATTCAGGTCTAGGGCCTGTGTACCTGTAAACAAGGAGAAAAGTCCATGGCTCAGTTTCCCGTCAATACGCACCGTTTCGATCCCTACAAGAACATGAAGTTCCGGATCAAGTGGGATGGCCGCTATGTGGCCGGCGTCTCCAAGATCTCGGCCCTGAAGCGCTCCACCGAGGTGGTCACTCACCGCGAGGGGGGTGACCCCAGCACCTCGCGCCACTCCCCCTCGCTCTGGAAATTCGAGCCGATCACCCTGGAACGCGGCCTGACCCATGACCCGGAGTTCGAGGCCTGGGCCAACCTGGTCTATTCCACCCAGGGGGATATGGCCATCTCCCTGAAGAACTTCCGCAAGGACCTGATCATCGAACTGCTCAACGAGCAGGGCAAGGTGGCCAAGGCCTACAAGGTCTATCGCTGCTGGGTCTCGGAGTATCAGGGGCTGCCGGAACTGGACGCTAACGGCCACGCCATCGCCATCGAGCACATGGTGGTGCAGAACGAGGGGTGGGAGCGCGACACCGATGTGCCCGAACCGACCGAGACATGACCCCCTAGGGGGTGAGCGCCATGGAAACTGAACGGGTCAGGCTGCGCTTCACACAGGCGGGGGAGGGGACGGCCCAGGTCATGGCCCTGCGCGAACCGAGCGGCCGGGACGAACTGGCCCTGAATGGTGTGGACACTTCTTCCGCCCTGCAGCTGATCGACCGGCTGCTGAGGGGTTCCCCATCCCGGTCGGCAGTGCTCACCGCCGCGGGTATCTGCGCCGCCGACCGGGATGCCCTGCTGGCCGCCCTGCACCGCCTCTGCTGGGGGGACCGCATCCTGTCGACCCTGACCTGCAGCGACTGCGGCGAGCGCTTCGACCTCTCCTTTCAGCTTTCCACCCTGCAGCGGGAACTGTACGCCTCGCAAGGTGATCTGCCCCGTTGGCGGCTGCCGTTGGGAGAGGACGAGCTCTCCTGTTGCGAGAACCGTTCCCTGGAGGAGGGCGCCCGTGTACTGGCCCATGCCTGCGGCGCATCCTCCGGAGAGCTGGAGCAGGCGGCAACGGCCCTGGAAAGGGCAGCACCTATCCTGGACGTGGACCTGAACGCCAACTGCCCGGAGTGCGGCCACGAACAGCTGGCCCACTTCGACCTGCAGTCCTTCCTGTTACAGCGCCTGCTGGCCGAGCGGGAATCACTGCTGGACGAGGTGCACCTGCTGGCCGAGCAGTACGGCTGGTCCCTGCGCGAGATCCTCAGCCTGACACGTTCCGCGCGCCGCAGCCTGGTCCGGCGCATCCGGGACAGGAGAAGATCATGAACTACTTCCAGCGCCTTGCCCTGCGCGCCCTGCGGCAACCCGAATCCCGCGCCACGGGGATCCTGGACGACCCCTTTGAAACAGTGGCCTCCTGGGATCTGGACCAGAGGGCTTTGCCGGGAACCGCTGATGCAGCCCCTGATCCTGTCCGGGAGGTGCATGGTTCCCGACAGCGGGAAGCGGCGCCCCCCTCCCGGGAGGGGAACAGGCCCGTGAACGGGGGAGAGATTCCCGGGCACATCGTGTCATCCCTCTCCTTTCCTACGGATGTCCCCCCCGCTCAGCAGCGAAGAACCCAACGCCAGGAGCGGCCAGTGCCGGCCGAGGGAGCGGATGAGCGTATGGTAGCGGGAGATCCCCCCTCCCTGGCCGAATCTCTCCAGCCGAGCGCCAGTGACGTCCTTGCGGCGGAGACCAGCCAGGCGCTGGCACGGGCCGATGCGTTCATGCGCTCCCTGCAGGGAGCGCTCCCGCCCCCTGCATCAACTCTGCCGGAGACGGTCGCGGATCTGAGCGTTCTGGCTGGCCAGCATCCGTTGCCGATGGCAGCCGATGGGGCCATGCGTCCATCGGCGGTTGCGCGTCGACTCAGCCAGGAGGTCACTCCACCATCTTCAATTCCCCTGGACGGACCCAGGGGACGGAGTGCGCAGACGCAGGTCGCGGCCGATGGCCTGGGGGAGGGGGGAGTTATCACCGGGAAGACTCCATCGGCAAGCATACCCCCGGCACACATCACCACCGCGCAGCCACCAGGCCCGGTGGTGATCGTTCATTCGACGGAGCAGCGGGGCAGCGGGGAACACCTCGGCCTGGGAGCTCCCCGTTTCGGCCTCGGCCAACTGTGAGGTAGCATGGCTCTTCTCAACATCAGCCTGATAACCCGCACGATCCTTTCACTGCTGGATACGCGGCTCCCCCGCTACCAGGAGTGGCCCAGCGGCGCGACGCTGATCGCATCCCCGGCTCCGCCCGACCTGGTGACCGGCGACCATGCCCTCAGTTTCTATCTCTACCACATCAGGGAAGACCCCCACACCAAGTCCCAGGACTGGCAGGTGGATGATGCCGTCCCCCTGCGCTACCTTCCCATGGGGATCACCCTTAACTATGTGCTCTGTCCCCGCAGCAGCGCCACCGGCATCGACGACCGCACCTACAACGATCAGCTGCTGATGGGGCTTGCGCTCAAGACCCTGCATGACTATCCGGTCATCGACGACAGCACCACCGTGGAGACGGCCGGTTCCCCCCGTCTGGTCATGCCGCCGGCCCTGCGGGGGCGGGGCAACCGCCTGCGTATCCTGCTCAGGCCCACGCCGGTGGAAGAGGCTTCCACCTACTGGCAGGCGGGAACCCAGGCTGCCCGGCTGGCGGCCTACTACGAGGTGAGCGCCGCCCTGATCGAGCCGGACGAGCCGCGCGTTCGACGCAACCGGGTGTTGAGCGTCGGCGTGCACACCTTCCTGCGCGGCCTGCCGGTCATCGACCGGACGAGCAACAGGGTCAGTTTCACTCTGCCCGAGGAAAGCGCTCCCCGTGAACTGGAATTCTCCCCCGCCGAAGTCCCCTTTGGGGGGATCTTCGAGATAGCGGGATCAGAGCTTAAGGGAGATTTCACCAGGCTTCTGATCAACCACCGCGACTTCGTTGATCCGGTGGAGGCGGACGCCTCATGGAACCTGACCAGCAACGGTTCCCTGCTCACCGCCACAGCCCGTCCCCAGGCCGGCAGCCAGGCGATCCTCCCCGGACTCTACGGGGTCACCGTCCGCACCACCGTCCGGCGCACCCTGCCCGACGCCAGCCGGCGCGACTTCGATAGCGACTCCAACGAGTTTCCGCTTGCCATCGTTCCCCCTATCCTTGATGTCCAGTTCTCCGCCGGAGTCGGCATCATCAGGGTTGACGGCTTCGACCCGTCGGCCATCAACGGAGCCGAACTGATGCTTTTCATCGGCTCCGACCGCATGGAGCGCGTGACAGGGTCACCAGGTCCGGGCCAGTTCCTCGCCTCACCACCGGACAGGATCAGTTTCCGTCTTCCCCCTGGCGTTCTTCCCGGCAGCTGGATCCCGCTACGCCTGATCGTCCGCTCCAGCGAATCCGCGCCGCTGTGGGTCCTGGCGCCATGAGGGCCAGGCTGGACAGGGAAGGCCGGGGGGAGCGCGCCGCATGGCAGGCGCTGGTCACCGGTCTGTACACGCCCGGCCCCCGGCCGGATGATCCGCCCGCGGATGGTCGCCTCTCCCAGTTGGCCGAGCTCTTCGGGCTCTCCCCCCTGGAATGCGACGCCATCGCCCTGCTCTGGGTGCTGGCATTTGCACCGGAGCTGCGCCGGGAGCTTTTCCTGAACCATAGCTGCGGAGAGGTGACGCCCCTGATGGTGTCGGGGCTCTTCGGTCACCCGCCGCGGGTGCGCCTGCCCAGCGAGGGGGCCTCACTGGCCTGGCGCATCCTGGAGGAGCATGGGCTGTTGGACGGCAATGCAGCACTCTCACTGGATCCGCGCATCATCAGCTGGCTGGAGGGGGATCGCGAACTTGACCGGGATCTGGTTGGTCGGGTCAGCATCGTTGCCCCGGCTGCCGAGCTCCCCTCATGGCCGGTGGAGCACACGGCGGCCAGGATCAGGAGCGGTCTGCGCCAGGGGATGCGCTGGCGGATTATGCTGGAGACGGAGGACCGGGTGGCTGGCGAATGTTTCGCGGCCTGCGTGGCCCGTGACCTCTCCCTCCCGCTGATGGGGATCGGGAAAGGCGTCCTGGAGGGTGAGGAAGGGAGGGAACTGGCCATCAGGGTGCAGCGCCAGGCCTTTCTGGATCGGGTTGCCCTGCTGGCCGAATCGGGCGATGCCGCGGAATTCGGCAGGGGAGAGATGGTCCCGTTCCCGGTCCAGTTCGTTATCGCCGGTACTCCCCTTGCCCCCCTGAAGGGGGTGAATGACCTGCCTATCCCGCTCGCCGCCCCCTCTGCCGACGAGCGGCTGGAGCTCTGGCTCAACGCACTGCCGGAGGCAGCCTCCTGGCCCGGGGCACAGCTCAGGGAACTGGCCGAACGCCATGAGCTCCAGCTGGGCGAGATCCTGAACCTGGCCGCAACCACACCTCCCGACGCGGCCACCGCTGGCCGGCGTCTGCGACTCTCCCCGACAGACGACCTGAACGGGCTGGCCCAGAAGCTCGACAGCAACTTCCGCTGGGAGGATCTTGTGCTGCCCCCTCCCGTGGAAGATCGCCTGCGGGAGATCGCCTTCGAGGCCCGCGAACGCGGCAGGCTCTGGGCCGAGTCCGAGGCGCGGCGGCTCTATCCCCAGGGGCGTGGCCTGGTGGCGCTGTTCGCCGGGCCGCCGGGAACCGGCAAGACCATGGCAGCCCAGGTTATCGCAACGGAACTGGGGCTGGACCTGCTGCGCATCGACCTGTCGGCAGTGCTCAGCAAGTGGGTGGGCGAGACGGCCCAGCACCTGCAGAGGATCCTCTCCGCACGCTCCAGCAGGCGGAGTCTGCTCTTCTTCGACGAGGCCGACGCCTTGTACGGTAAACGGGTGGAGAACGTGCGCGACGCCCAGGACCGTTTCGCCAACATGGATGTGAGCCACCTGATGGTTGCTCTGGAGAATTATGATGGCATCGTGCTCCTGGCCACCAACCTGAAGGCCAACATCGATCCCGCCTTCATCCGCCGCATCCGCCATATCGTGGATTTCCCCCGCCCCGATGCCGTTGCCCGGCTGCTGATCTGGAACAACGCCGTCGGCGCGCTCTTCGGCGCCGAGCAGACTGACCTGCTGGCGGACGATCTGAAACGGGTGGCAACCATCCAGGCCACCGGGGCCCAGATCAAAAACGCCGCCCTGTCGGCCCTGTTCGTCTCCCGACGCGCCGGGAGCGGGCCGGATGCCCGGCTCCTGGGGCGGATCCTGGCGCGGGAACTGGCCAAGGACGGGGCCGGGCTCTCGGAGCGCGACCTTGACGAGGTCCTGGAGGGGGGGTCATGAAGCGATTTGCCCAGCGCCAAAGCCCCATGCTCAAGGCTGTCCAGGCCAAACGGACATCCGCGGCGATGCGCAGCCGGACTACCCACGAGCGCCAGGCCGAGGATGCGTCACATCGTTTCGTGGCAGGCGAACTCGGGCTCTCCCGCTTTCTTACCCCGGCTCCGGCGGCCGGTTTTACCCTCCCTTCCAGCCCGGGCGAACCCTTGGCCACCGGGATTCGTACCGAGCTGGAACATGCCTTTGGCGCCGATCTCTCGGCGGTGCGGATTCACCGGGACGAGTCTGCGGCGGCAGCTGCCCGAGCGCTTCATGCCAAAGCATTTACGTCGGCAGGGCATATCTTCTTCTCTCCCGGCGGGTATAACCATGCCAGCGAGGAGGGGCGTCGACTGTTGTCCCATGAAGTGGGCCATGTGCTGCAGCAGACCGCGGTTGCTGGCCACAATGGCCGGCACTGTGTCCAGCAGAGGGTTGGCGTCGGTGATGTGCAGTGCCAGGACGACCTGCTCAAAGGGTTCGATGTCGGTCTGACCCGCATCGAAAGTTATTTCTCCGATGTCGTGTCCCTGCTGCAACCGGCAAAGGAGCGGCTCACCGACGTCGATACCGTCATACGCTTTCATGAATCGCGCAGCAGCGACGCATCGGTAAAGGCCGAGGCGGCTCTTCTGCGGAAAGCCATTGCCGGCAAAAGCGATGCCGCGGCCGCTCAGGCCATCGAAGATGCCTATGCCCTGTCGAATAAGGGGACGTCTTCAAGCGTTCTTCGCCACCTCTATTTCGATCTCTTCAAGGCTGTGGGGAATTTTGATGCCGCAGCTGGTGTTTTCGGTGCCGATCCCCCGCCGAACACGACCGCCCTGCCGCTCTATGCCTACTATGCAGCCAAGATGCGCGCCACTGACGCATCATGGGTGGTCCGTTATCTGGAGAACCATCCGGTTGGGAAGAAGTACTACCCCTGGATGGTCGTGCAGGTCATGAAGATGAATTTCTACGGCCCGACGCGGGGAACGCTGAATCTCGATCCACAGATGCGTTTCAACGAAACCATCGACGCCGCACTGAGGGAGGCGCACGGGCGGGAACCGTTGAGGGCCGGCGAAAAGGAGTTCCTGGCCCTCGGTGCATTGCGCGTTTTCGACGCACTACGAAAATTGCCGTTCCGGGTTCTGCTGTACAAATTGCGCAAGGTGAAGAGCAGGCAGATCATTGCCAGTGAGATGATCAAGCTGATTTCGGCTTTCACCGATCCGGCCTATCTGCCCCGACTTGCCACAATTGCCGGTTCCGAGCCCGAAGTAATCGTCCTTGCCGCCTCCGTGGGTCCCAAGGTTGCCAAAGCCGCGAAGCAGGCTGCTGAATACTGGGCACGAATGGAATCCCTCTTCAAGCGGATCTTCCCCGGAGACACCAAAAGCGAGGAGAAAGAACACGCCGACGAACTCCGGGAGCAGCTGCCGAAACGCTGGCAGTCGATCAAGGAAGTGCGGCCTGTCGAGCAGAAATTGATCAGTGCGGTACGTCAAGCCTTTGCCCTTCCCGGTGGCGCTCTCCCCACACCGGCGCAGTATCGTACCTGCCTGTTGGCCGGCGTCCGCCAGTTGGACATGACGGCGTATTTTGTCGATTCGTTCCTGCCGGGGATGCTGAAAAAAGCATTGACAGAGACGGAGGAGACAGAGACGTTGCCGCCTGAACTCGTTGCCGGCCTTGCCCTGAAGCTGATTTGGGAATTGCGCGACCATGTGGCGCAGTACAAACCTCCGGCGGCAAAAGATGAGAGCGAGCGCATCCTTGCCCGCGACAGCGCGCTGAAACATCGCGTGGAGATGGCGAAACTGCTTTTCACGTTTGCCACCTGGTTCGGCATGGAACAACTGAAGGTTGCCGCGGCACGAGTGGCGCTGGGGCGAGAACTCGGCCTAAAAAAGAGCTACATCGCCCTGCTGGGAGATTTTGAGCGGCGGAATACGGGCGATCTGCGAAGCGACCTCGAACAGTTCCGGCAGCAGTTTCCGACCCGATTCGCCGGTTTCCCCCTCACCGGCAGCCAGCTGGTCGATTTCACCTATGCCCTCTATTACGGTTCGCTGGCAGATACGTTGAACGACCTGCTCAATACGGCCGATTCGACAACCGGCACCCGTGAGCGACGTTTCGATCTGCAACGTTCCGTCATAAACGAGGCGATGAGTGGCCTGAAAGATTTCCACCCGCCGCAGCGTTTCAGCGTACCTCCCGAGAACGTGATCCGGTACATTGCCGACAGTGATGCGAAAGATGTCAGCAAGATTGTTTCGCCGGATCATCCGGTTGTCAAAAAGTTGTATGCCCTTGCCACGGCCGATGATGTCATCGTTACTCCCATGGAGCGGGAAGCCCACCGCGGCGGATACGTGATGTGGATCGTGCCGGGGATGTCGAAACTTGTTGAACGTCTTGCGATCATTCCCGAGGTGCTCAACCTGAAACTCAAAAACGGCGAGGCAGTTGGCGAACCTAATCTCAAAAACCCGTGGCCGTGGTTGAAGCGCCTTCAAGAGGCGATCGGGCTCAAAGGGGCCAATGTCCCCGATTTCGCCGGTTTTGTCAGGGGGGAACTGGACTCGGAATGGAACCGGCTTGCGCTCCAGTTGCGCCGGTCAACCAGCAACCGGAGACGCTCATTTCTTCCCCGTATCAAAAAGACCTTGACGGCATACGACACAAGCGATTTGAAACGTCGCCTCAACACGATGTTCAAGCCGTCGGAAGCGGTTGAACTGATCCTGATGTTTGCCGGAGAGGTGCAGCCGGCACAGGATCAGGAGTTACAGGCTACTGCCCTGATGCTTGAACTGGCTGATCTCCTGTACGCCAAGCTTGGCCCGCAGAAAGTTTTGCTCGGTTTGGCCGAACTCCGGGGGACCGAGCGTCTGGATGTTGTGCTCCCCTTGTACGAATTGCTTGTCGGTGCCGCGGTGTATGGAAAGAATCCCGCCAATCGCGCCGAGTTGGGGCGGGTAATGCTTGCGGTCAATGTCGGAGACCTGGGTGGCCGGGTGAAAAAGCTGGAGGCGTTGGCGGAGCAGTTCAAGAAGACGGCGGAGGAGTTTCAGCAGCAGACCGTTCTGGGGGGGAGCGCGGCGCGGAACCAGTTGTTCGTCCCCGACCGGGGATATCCGGTTTCGGCCGGCGATGCCTCGGCGATGTTTACGGTCAACGGCATTACCTACACCCTTGAGGCGGTTCTGAAGGATTTTCAGTTCATTCCCGGCCTTGCGGGTGGGATCAGCGGCATTGCCTGGTCCGATGCCAAGAGCCTCGGCGCATCGAAACTGAAAGACGGAGACGGTCAAAAGGACCTTTCGCCCACGGGAGAGCCGCTTCTCAGGATTCGCCGCACGGTGGGGGAAGGAAGTGAGCAGGAGGTCGTCGTCAGGGATACGGATGATCGATTGTTGTCCGAGCTTACCTATGCCGTTCACATGCAGGTTGTCATGCGCCAACTGGGGGATCTGAAGGTGGTGCTGGAGGAGTCGGCCAGTTTTATCACCCTGGGGTTGCAAGTCGCTTTTCCTGAACTGGCCGGACCCATGGCGGCCGCAGAGGTTACCGGGGCGGTCATGCAGTTCGTATCAAGTCCCGAATACGGGCAGCTGAAACAGGCTCTCGATGGCGATGTGGGAAAGCTGTTCGATCAGGCCGTTACCCGACTCAAGAAAACGCTTACGGTGGAAGCGCTCTGGGATTTCCTGCTGTTCGGCATGAAGCCTTCCTGGGCAACTGTCCTCTCTCCGGTGGGGGTGTTTTCGCGACAGAAACGGTTTGCTCACACCGGGTCGCCGGAGAGCGGCCGGTCGGCACTCAGGATATTCAGCCGCATTGCCCATGCCGGGGTTGGGATTGCCCAGGGGGTTGACCGGCTGCATGACACATTCACCGTGCCGGTACGGAAAACGGCGCTCTGGGTACAGGGGACACCGTGGGTGGCGCTTGTGCTGCGCACCATCGTCAACAACCTCTATCGTCTGCAACTCCTCAACCTGCGCGAGCTTGATCCAACCGCATCCGCCACCGACCTCCTTGTCCAGGTCCAGGATCTCTACCGGCGCGTGGACGAACTTATTGCCACCCTCTCCGCGTATCATCTACCGGACGAGATCATCCCCATGAACGAACTGGTACTGTTCGGCATGGACCTGTTCGCCGATCATCTGCCGCTGAAATACCGGGCAGCCATGAAGGCGCGCAAGCTGCCTGGTATCGACAAGGCGTGGGCAAAGCTGGGGGAATTGGTGGCCAAGGAGTTCAAGCAGGCGGGGATCGATCCGAACGTTGTCTGGCGCACCACCATTCGCGGTCATATGGATCCCTATCTGCATGCCGCCGCCAGGGACATCGCCTCGGAAATGCACGGAATCATCAGCGGAGTCCCTTTTCTCACAGGTTTGTCACCCATCATGCCGCAGCAGGTCAGCATGGGATTTTCCGGCGATGAGTTCCCCGAAACCCCGGAACTTCAGCTAAAAGCAGTTCCGGGGGCGATGGCCGGTACAGTTGCTGGGCCCTGGCCCACAGGGCACGGCATGCCGCTCCCTGCGGGCCAGCACGAGCGATTTGCCCGTGGCTTCGGTCACGACTTTTCCCATGTGCGTCTCCATCGTGGGGAAACGGTGGATCATGCGCTGGGACGAATCAATGCCACTGCCGCCACATCCGGAAGCCACGTCTATCTGGATTCGGGAGTTTCCACCTCCAGTGGCGAAGGGGAAGAGGTTGTTCGCCACGAACTTACACATGTGTTGCAGCAGACCGGTCCGCGCCCCCTGGGTATGCGTCACGACAGCAGGCCGGTAGATGGGCGTGCCGGCCGGGGCGTCAGGGTTGAGCGCGGAGCCGAGGCCGAAGCGGATACCCTTGCCAGGGCAACCGGTTTGCCGTCCGGAAGTCCCCGCAGCATTACCCCGTGCGGCCCCATCGGTGTGCAACTGGCTCTCAAGGATATCGTGGTGAAGTTTTTCGGCGAGATGGGCGATCCGGCCAAGTTGATCGAACATGTTGAAAAAAATGTAACGATTCCGGCGGACGCGGCGAAACTCGCGGCGGCGGCCGACGCTATCAAGGATTCCCTGGGTGAACGGCTTGTCGATGCCCTTGCCGCGGCCGGCAAGCAGGGATCGGTGGTAAAATTCTCGACGCTGTTCCGTGAGAAGGAGATCCAGGGAGACCTCATAGCCCATATGCTCAAGAACCGGTTGAAGCGGGAGGTTGTCAAAGGGGAAGTGCGTAACCTGATCAGCGCCTCCATTTCCGGGAAAAAGCCGGCAAAAGGCAAGTCCTCGTCAAAGCCGCAACAGGAAGTCTTCACCCTGGATATTGGAGGGTTGGAGGTGCTGCTGGAAGAGTATCTCTTTGCCCGTACCGGTGTGAACGTCGATGTGGAGTTCAACCTGGAGAAGGCGGCCGGGGGAGGGAAGCCGACAAAGAAGATTGATGCGTCCCACCCCTTTTCGCTGCTCAAACTGAACCACCTCCACCTTCCCATGCTCGGTGGCGACCACTCGCTGTGGGACTATTTCATCACCAACAGTTTTCCGAAGATCCCTGCCGACAAACGCCCCCTTTACCAGGCCAAATCGCGTCTTGCCCTGCTCGGACTGAAACCCGGTCCGGGGATCTACGAGAAAAAAAAGATCAAGGGGAAGACGGTCCTCGCGTTTTCCAAGAAGGTCCGGGACCTGGTGGAGGAATATGTCAATCCCCCCATTGGCAAGGCGTTGCCGTCGGACAAGATCCCACCCTGGTCCGAGTATGTAAAGACCGATCCCCAATCCGCCGTCGGCATCCATGGCCAGATAGGGCTGCGGCTCGGATTCTACAATCAGCGAAAAGCGCCCGGCAATCAGTATGGGGAGGACCGGGCATCGCACCACACGGTCCAGTATCTGCTGCTGGAGTACCTCGATAATGCCAAGGGGAATTATCGTCCGTTCCCCCACAAGCTCTGTCTGTATCCCAATATCGATCCGAGCGGGAGCAGGGTGAAGGCACTCACCAGCGAGCCGGGGAAACGTGGCGATCGTATCGAGATCGGTAACAACATGCCTGATCGCGGCGGCACCATGCCGGCCATTCTGATTGCCAAGCATACGCACCAGTTGGGCAACGTGCATATTTCTGCAAAAGCGGACGAGGATGAGGGGGGTGCCAGTCAGGGGGCCGCCGTCCATGGCGACTTTTTGAAGCACCTTGGCCCCTATGCGGCGATTGTGAGCGGCACGAGCGATGAAGGCCTCAAGGCGATCAAGGCGGCCTCTAACCCAACCGGTTCGGGAGAAACGATCGTCACACCCAAGATCCCCGAGGTGGGAAACGTACCGGTTACCGAAGAGATGCTGAGCACGGCCATATTCACCGCCGCCTGCACGACGTATACGGAGATGCGTACTACCATGTTGAAGAAACTCATGGCAGCGTTGAATCGTGAGGAAATGGATTACTACACCTCAGCGGTGATGAGTGCTACCGAATCGAAATTTTTCAATATCAGCGGTACGACGCGGGAGCCTATGTCGGACTACAAACCCACGGCACTAGCCTCAGGATTCGAGGCAGAGGTGAAAAAGCACACCGAAAAAACGTTGCAGTCAGGTACCTTCGGCTTCAAGGAGATGTAACCATGTCAACCACCGGCTACTCACGCTCGCCCCGGCTGCTCAAGGGGGCACTGATCTACTTCGGCGCGCCGATGCTGATCCCGATCCCCAATATCATCGTTTTCCAGTACAACCCGGAGAGCATGACCCGCACCCTGACCCCCTTCCAGCCGTCTCCCCAGGTCACGGCCGAGGGGAGGGTGACAAACCAGAGCGGACAGGGGAAGGGGGCAAGCCTCTCCCAGCCCTGCGACCCCCAGGAGAGCTTCTCCCTGGCGCTGGAACTGGACGCCACCGACGCCCTGGAGCATCCCGAGTCCCACCCGCTGGCCATGGTCAGCGGCATCGCCGACCGTCTGGCAGCCATCGAGATGCTGATGTATCCGCCCGAGGAGGGGGGCGGACTGCTGGGGGGCATGGCCAGCATCTCCGTTTCTGCCGGCGGACTGAGCCTGGGGGGCGGGGCGGGAGGGGCGGACACCACGCCCAAGCGGGTGCCCATCGTGCTCTTCTTCTGGGGACCGGGCAGGATCGTACCGGTGCGGGTAACCACTCTCTCCATCGAGGAGCAGCAGTACTCGCCCACGCTCTATCCCCTGCGCGCCAAGGCGAATATCGGGCTGAACGTGCTCAGCCTGGAGGAGCTGAAGGCGCTGGAGGGGGATCCATCCAGCGAAGCGGCGCTGGAGATTGCCAAGGGGTGCTACAGCTTCACCCGTACCCAGAAGAAGGTGTTGGCCACGGCCAACCTGGCCAACAGCGCCGAATCCATCATCGGCATGCTGCCGATCTGACGCACACCGCAGGAGGAACCCATGTTCGACCCCAAGAGCCGCTACGCCGGCCTTTCCAACATTCATCTGACTGACTCCCGCGGCCGTGAGGTGGAGGTGGTGCCGCCTGCTCCGCAACCGCTACAGGTCCTGGCCGGCATCCATGTGCGGAGACAGGGGGAGCGGCCCGATCATCTGGCCGCCCGCTACCTGGCCGATCCGGCCGGCTACTGGCGCCTGGCCGAGATCAACGACGCCATGACCGCGGAAGTGCTGACCGAGCTGCGCGAACTGGCGATTCCGGCCAGAACCAGGGGGGGCTCCGGTTCATGAGCATCGGCGCCATTGTTTCCGCGAACGGTTCAGCAGGAGCCGGTTTCCCGCAGCCGGAGCTGGTGACCATCGACGAGGGAGGCATGCGGCCCGCCACCTTCTCCCTGGGCTATACCCTGAACCTGAAGAGCGGAGATTTCCAACTGCTGAACAGCCGGGAGCTTGGGCCGGATGCGCAGGTGGTGCTGCAGGTGGCACCGGGAGGAGAGCAGCAGACCCTGATCAGCGGCATGGTCCTGCAGCAGTCCGTGGAGTACAGTACGGGAGGGGACGGTTCGGCCCTGGTGGTGCGCGGCGCGGACCGCAGCTCCTTGTTGAACCGCGAACAGCGCTGCCGCGTCTGGAGCGATGTGACCGACTCCTCGATGGTTGAGCAGATCTGCTCAAGCCAGGGCCTAATCCCCCGTTGCGAGGCCACCAGCTGCGTGCATGCCGAAACGAGCCACAGCCTGGTGCAGCGGGAGAGCGACCTGGAGCTGATCTACCGTCTGGCGCGGCGCAACGGCTACTGGTTCTGGCTTAGCTACGATTCCAGCGGCCAGGCCGTAACGGCGCACTTCCAGAAGCCGCCCCAGGGGGAGCGCCCCTCCCTGACCCTGTCGCTGAGGGCCGGGGCGGCCAACCTGGACGAGCTCTCCCTTTTGTGGGATGTGGATCGCCCCACGGCGGTCAGCGCCCGTCAGCTGGACCTGGTCTCCCTCTCCCCCAACGACGCCAGCATCGACCGTTCGCCGCTTCCCTGCATGGCCAGCCATTCCCTGGCCGATCTGGTCAGTGAGCCGCGCATCAGACAGCTGGCGGTTCCAGTCAGCGATCAGGCCGACCTGCAGGCCCGCGCCGAGGCACTGCTGATGGAGAGCGGCTGGTTCGTGACCGCCCGCGCCACAGGGAGGCTCTCCCGACTGGGGGGAGTGGTGCGGCCCAACAGCGTGGTCACGCTGGACGGTGTGGGATCGCGCCACTCGGGCAGCTACCTGGTGTCGCGGGTGCGGCATCGCATCGATAGCGACGACCACCTGATGACCATGGATCTCATGCGCAATGGATGGAGCTGATATGGACTCGGAGCGACTTCTGGAGATAGAGGA
The DNA here is from genome assembly GCF_000015045.1 of Pelobacter propionicus DSM 2379. Taxonomy (GTDB): domain Bacteria; phylum Desulfobacterota; class Desulfuromonadia; order Geobacterales; family Pseudopelobacteraceae; genus Pseudopelobacter; species Pseudopelobacter propionicus. Next base: position 1,950,926 of record NC_008609.1, on the reverse strand, counting down.
ACGCCTGGCCCTGCTGGAGGGTTTCCCGCGCCGCGCCTACGGCAAGTACCGCGGCGTGGTGGTGGACAATCAGGGGGACCCGGCCAATGCCGGCCGCATCAAGGTGCGGGTGCCGGAGATCCATGGCGACGATGCCGCCTGGGCCTGGCCCTGCGTCCCCTATGCCGGGCCGCAGGTGGGGTGGTTCATGATGCCCCCGCTGAACGCCGGCGTCTGGGTGGAGTTCGAGGGGGGCGACCCGGGCAAGCCGATCTGGGTGGGGTGCTTCTGGGGCAGCAATGAGCTCCCCTCCGATGCCCAGGCCCCGGACGTGCGTATGCTGCAAACCGAGACGGCCCAGATCAGGGTCGACGACGCAGCCGGCGAGATCCTGGTGAAGAACGACAGCGACGCGCAGGTGACCTGGGGGAGCGATGTGGTGGTGGAGGCGGGGGGAGCCACCCATTCCGTCGGCTCTGGCGGCGTGGTCTCCGAGAGTTCCCCCGGCAAGATCGAGGTCGGATCAAGCGGCGTCTCCGTGAACAGCGGGGCATTCAAGGTGATCTGATCATGGGAGATTCACTGACAACCGCAGCGGTTCTCACCTGCCCCCACGGCGGCACGGTCAGCATCACATCCTCCAACAGCGGCGTGACCGCCGACGGCGCCCCCCTGGCCCTGGCAGGGGACAGTTTCACCATCAGCGGCTGCCCCTTCCAGATCCCGGTGGGTCCGGGCACCAAGCCGAGTCCCTGCGTCACGGTCAAGTGGCTGGTGACGGACCTGCGCGCCACGGTCAACGGCCAGCCCACATTGTCGACGGCCAGCGTCGGGCTCTGCCTGTCAGCGGAACAGGTCCCCCAGGGGAGCGTGGTTATTTCAAGCACACAACCAAAGGTGAGCAGCTCATGAGCATTCCATTCACCAGTTTGCGCCATCCCTTTTCCATCGACGCCTCCCGCGGCCGGCTGGCACGGGAGAGCGATTTCAACCAGCACATCCGGCAGCTGGTCATGCAGCTCCTGATGACCTCGCCGGGCGAGCGCATCAACCGCCCCGATTTCGGCTGCGGCATCAGGCGACTGCTGTTCGCGCCCGGGGGCGAGGTCTCCGCGGTCCTGGCCAGGACGATTATCCACCAGTCCCTGACCAGATGGCTCTCCAACGCCATCACCGTCTTCGAGGTGTCGGTCACACCGGTGGAGAGCAGCCTTGAAATTCGGGTGGGATACGTGGTGCGCGCCCGGGGCGAACGCCAGTACCTGAACATGCAGGTGACGCCATGAGCGCCCCCAACCGCATCGACCTGTTGAAGCGATCCGACTCCCTGGTGGGTATCGACTTCGTCCGCGTCTCCCCTGACCAGCGCCAGCTGTGGCTCTATCTGCACCACAAATCGCCGCTGCCTGCGGGGCTGCTCAACAGCCTGAACGGCCTGCACGCGGAGCAGATCAGCATCAGATCCATGGATGGGGGGCGGCCGGAACAGGTCAGGGTGCTGTCCCCCTTGCCTGCCGTGGGGCTGGAGCATGGTCGCCGGATCGTGGGCCTCCAGGTGGCCGAACCAGGGGGCTTCGGCCGCTACCGGCTGTTCGTGGACCATCCGGCCTTCGACCCCTATTTCAACGATATCCCTTTCTCCTTCAAGGCCGCCTGCGACAGCGACCTGGACTGTGTGTCCGAAGAACAGGCAGGGGATGTGGGCGAGCGGGTGGACTTTCCGGTGGATTACCGCGCCCGCGATTTCTGGAGTTTCCGCCAGGCCCTGCTGGACTTCGCATCCCAGCGCTACCCCGACTGGCAGGACCGCCTGGAAGCCGATCTGGGCATGGTGATGGTGGAACTCTTGAGCGCCCTGGGTGACGAATTCGCCTATGCCCAGGACCGCATCAGCCGCGAGGTGCAGTTCGACAGCGCCAGCCAGCGCCGCTCCCTGCGCCACCTGGCACGGCTGGTGGACTATTCTGTCGATAACGGCAGCGGCGCCCGGGCCTGGCTGAACATCACCGTGGCTGAGGATGGCGACGGGGAATGGCCTCTGCCTGGCGGCACCGCGGTGGGGGACGCCGATGCCCGGCTGCTGTTCGAAGTCGGCCACGGCCTGCGGGACAGGGGCAGGGAGTTTTACGTCTCCAGTCGCCGCAACCGGTTCTATCCCCATATCTGGGACGAGGACGACACCTGTCTCCCCGCCGGCAGCAACTCCCTAACCCTGAAGGGGCATCATGCCTCCTGCTTCGACGCCGATGACGCCATCGATTCGGGGGGCAAGTGGATCCTGCTGGCAACCCATCCCCGTACCCCCGATCAGCCCGAGCGCCGCCTGATGGTGCGCGTTCCCTTCGGCGGAGCCCGGGACGGCCTTGACCCTCTGGACGGTCCGACTGAAATCACCGAGATCAGGTGGGAACAAGCCACCCCCTGGCCCCTGGACCTGACCACGCTGGTGGTATACGGCAATCTGCTGCCGGCCACGTCGGGCGAAACCAGGAACACGAGCTTCAGGATCGGCCCCCCTGCCGACCCCGACGGAGCCGATGCCGCCTTGCCCCCTGCCATCGAACGGGTGGGGCCGAATTCCTGCCTGGGCTACGATGCTGGTGATAACGACTCGCAGCGGGTGAGGTTCCTCCATTCGCTACCCGGATCGGAGAGCCTGCCGCTGGTCTGGCTGCCCGACCCGGACAATGACCGGCTGTCGCGGCCGGAGCTGCTGGTCAGGCGGCAAGGAGACGGCCCGTGGGAGTGGCTCCCCCAGCTGGTGGGAGAGACGACCGCATCCGGCCACGCCAAGGTCTTCACCCTGGAGGATGGCAGCTATCGCCCGGTGTTCGACGTGCAGCGCTCCGGCAGGCAGTTCCAGTTCCACGATTACGCCACCAATGACGGCAGCACCATCCGCTTCGGTGACGGCGAGTTCGGCATGGAGCCCAGCGACGGTTCGGTTTTTACGGTGGAGTACCGCCTGGGCAACGGCAGGCAGATGAACGTGGCCGCCGACACCCTGACCCGATTCCCGGAAGATTCGCTTCCCTTCGTGGTCGCCGTGAGCAACCCCCTTCCAGCCGAGGGGGGGAGGGATCCGGAAACGGAGGAATCCATCCGCATCAACGCCCCCCAGGCTTTCAGGAATATCCTGCACAGCGCGGTGCGGCCGGAGGATTTCGACCTGATCGCCAGACGCGAACTCCCCTGGCTGCAGCGCTCCGGCTCGGCCATGCGCTGGACCGGCAGCTGGCCCACCCTGTTCGTCACCCCCGATCCCCGGGGCGGTGTCGAGCTCACCGGTCCCCAGCTCCGGGAACTGGAACTGGTGACCGGCCGTGTCCGCCAGGCCGGACGCCAGGTCAGGGTGCTCGAGCCTCGCTACGCCTCCATCGACCTGGAACTGCACATCTGCGTGGCCGGAGATGCCATGGCGAGCCAGGTCCGGGAGGGGGTGCTGCAGGCCCTGTTCGGCAACGGCCAGGGCAGCGGCTTCTTCGATCCGGATAGGTTCAGCTTCGGGACGCCCCTCTCCCGGGCTGCCCTGATGGCAACGGTCCAAAGGGTTCCGGGGGTGCGGGCCGTCTCCGGCGTGCGTGTCCGTCGGCGGGGTCGCTTCGGCTGGCGCCCCTTCAGCGAGTTCATACTCAGGGTGGAGCACAATGAGATGATTCAGGTCTCCAACGACCGGCTGGCGCCGGACCAGGGTACGGTCACCCTGGTCATGGAGGGAGGGGCATGAGCGATTCTTGCTGCAACCGTAACCAGGCCCTGTTTTCCAATCCCCCGTCCATCGCGGCGGGGCTTTCCGAACGTTTCTTCCACCAGGCCCGCGCCCTGGGGCTGATGAGCGACTGGCGACTGGCACTCCTGGCAGCCATGGGGCGCAAGCCCTCCCTGGCCGGCTGGCGGGCGCGGGACAGCCAGGATCTGGGACTGATGCTGGTGGAGATGGGCGCCTATCTGGCCGATGTGGTCAGCTTCTACGATGCCCTGGTATCCGGCGAGAGCTATCTCTCCACGGCAACCCTGAACAATGCGTCCCGCCGACTGGTGGCGCTGCTTGGCTACCGCCCCCGCCCGGCGGTGGCCGCCCAGGCGCTCCTGGCTGCCCAGGCGGACGGTACACGGCTGGTGACTCTCCCGTCTAGCACCGCCTTCCGCAGCGGCTCGTTCCTGGACGCCTCCCTGACCCCACAGCCTCCCCAGCTGTTCGAGCTGACCCGGTCGGCCATACTGGAACCGCGCATCAACCGCCTCAGCGTGGCGCCGGTGCAACGCCGTTCCCTCAGCGCCTCCTTCGACCGTCTGCAGGTGGAGCCAGGCAGCTGCCGCCTGAAGGCGGGTGATCCGCTGGTGCTCAGTTTCGACGGAAAACTTCAGTGCTGCCGGGTGTTGAGCATCCAGCCAACCATGTCCCGGGGGCGCGGCACTCCTCCCCTGGAGCTGCGCTTCACGGCCCCTGTCTCACCGCCCGCCGGCGCCACCTACGCTTCGCTGCGCATTCTGGCGCCCGGCAACTCCGCCCGGCTCTGGCAGGGGAGGGAGGGGGGCGACGGCACGGGGAGCACCGGCGGCAGGACGCTGCTGCTGGATTCCCAGGTCCCCCTGCGGCCAGGGGAAGCGCTGCTGTTCGAGATGGGCCAGGCGCTGGAGGCGCGCCGAGCAACGGCGGTGAGCGTCGGCCGGCGGGTGCTGTGTTCCTCCCTCACAAGCCAGGTCAGGGACAGCGACGACACGGTGGAGCGGACCCTGGTCAGCCCGGACATCGCCATCTCCGTGACCAGTGTCACCCTGGACAGTGCCCTGGTCTGGTCATCGCCCGATGTGGCCAGGATAACGCTCTACCACTCCTTAAGCGACGCAGCCAGGGTTCTGGAGCCCGGCGGCCAGGTTCTCTCCCAGGGCGATGAGCTCAGCCTGCCGGGACTGACGGATGGGCCGCGCATCCCGGTCAGTCGCATGCTGCTCCGGGATGGCCACGGAGAGGCTGTCCAGGTGAGCGGCAGCCTGGATACGGCTGCTCGCTGCGCCACAGTGGACATGAACCCGGCGTGGGGCAGGTCCCTGGCCGCTCCGGTGCAGCTCATGGGTAACGTGCTCAGCGTGTCACGGGGGGAGTCGGTCAGCGGAGAACTGCTGGGGCTGGGAGACGCATCCAGGCCATCCCAGACCTTCAAACTGGCCAAAAAACCGCTCACCTACCTGAGCGCCGCCACCAGCTCCGGCCTGGTCAGCAGCCTCTCCCTGCGGGTGGGGGGCGTGCTCTGGAGGGAGGTGCCCAGCTTCTTCGGCTGTTCATCCACCGATCAGGTGTATGTGGTGCGCCATGATGACGACGGAGAGACCTACGTCACCGTCGGCCCTGCCGCCCGCCCCCCCAGCGCCAGCCGGATCGTTGCCGACTACCGTTTCGGCGCAGGAGCGGCCCAGCCGCCAGCCGCCAGCATCAACCAACTCGCCAGGCCGATTGCCGGGCTGCGACAGGTGAGTAACCCGCTCTCCGCCTTTGGTGGCGCCGACGCCGAATTGCCCGCCGAGCTGGCCGCCAATGCGCCCCGCTCCGCCCTGCTGCTGGGGAGGGCCGTGTCGCTGGCCGATCTGGCAGCGGCGACCGCGGCAGTTGCCGGGGTCAGGGGGGTTGCCGTATCCTGGCGCTGGGACGGCGCTGGCCTGCGTCCGGCCGCCCTGATCCACTACATCGGCGACAGTCAGCTCCTCCCCCTGATCCGTGCCCGGTTGCGCGAGCTGAGCGAACCGGATGCGGCCATAACGGTGGAACGTGCAGTGCCCCAGCTGGCTGCTCTGGCGCTGCAGCTGATCGTCGACCCGCGTTACGAGACAGCCGACGTGGCGGCCCGGGCCATGGAGCCGCTGTACGCGGCGGGTAACGGCATGCTGCGCCCCGAGCGCCTGGGACCGGACGGCGGGGTGTACCTGAGCCGGCTCCTGGAGTCGGTCATGGACGTGGAAGGGGTGACTGACGTGCGCTCGGTCAGCTTCAACGGAACGCTGTTCAGCGCCGCCGTCCGCACGCCGCCGGCCGGCCATTACTGGGACTTCGGTGAGCCGGGCATGTCGGGATTCGGCATCGCCATCAACGGGATCAACGGATGAGCGGGAATGCAGCACATTTGAGGGGGACGCCATGACCACGGCGCGTGACAACTATCCGGAATACTTTGCCGAAAAATTGTGGGAGTGGCTGCCGGCCCATTACCGCGACCTGGACCAGTCGGAAGGGGGGGGCGCCCTGCGCGCCTTCATCGAATCCCTGGCCGACCAGGCCGCCCTGCTCAAACGGAGCCAGGACCGCCTGTGGGACGACGCCTTTGTGGAGCTGGCCAGCGACTGGGCTGTCCCCTACATCGCCCAGCTGGTGGGCACGCGGCTGGTGTCGGCCCAGAATCCGCGTGCCAGGCGGGCCGATGTGGCCAAGACCATCTACTACCGCCGCCGCGCCGGGACCCTGTCGGTGCTGGAGCAGCTCATCGCCGATATCGCGGGCTGGCAGGGGACGGTGATCGAAGAGATGGGGCGGCTGGCCCGCATGCGCCATGGCCTGGATGGGACGGCTCTCCAGGGGAGGCTGACCGGCACCCCCGAGGGAGGGCTCGCTGACCTGCGTTCGTCCCGCTCGGCACTGCTGGGCGGAGGTCCCTTTGACGAATTCAACTACACACCGGACATGCGCCGTCCGAACGGCGAGACCGGGAGACGCGGCATCGCCAAGCTGAGCTTCCACCTGTACCGCCTGGGGGTGGTGGAGTTCCGCGGCGTTCAGCCCCGCCGCATGAAGCGCCTTGCCGGCGCTTTCCAGGGCTTTACCTTTGATCCCAGCGGCCGCGACCTGGCGCTCTTTTCCCCCGGCGACGCCACCCGTACGGGCGGGGAGGGGGGCACGATCCGGGAGTGGTCCCTGCCGCTCCCCATCTCCTGCTCCCTGCTGGGCGATGCGCGCTATCGCATGGACCAGCGAGTGCGGGCCTGGATCATGGACGAGAGCAGACAAGGGGCGCCCATCCCCAGCCGTGACCAGCGCCTTGCCGTCGCCAACGACCTGCGGCGCCTGGAGGGGGAACTTTTCGCCGATGCGGCCAGCCTGCGCCGGCTGCTGACCGGCCTGCCCAGCGCCCCCATCCTGACCCAGGAGTCGCTTTTTGCCGGCCTGCTGCTGCACGGCCTGGTGGAGGAGTGCGGCAGCGCCGCGCTGCTGCCCGATGAAACGGGCGACACGACCATGGGCGCAGCCAGCCTGGGGCTCTCCTTCACCAGCGTGGAAAGACCGCCCATGATCCCCCGCCACCGCAGCTGCAGCGCCAATCTGGACGACTGGTCGGACGCCCCTCCCGCTGGCGTGGAGTGGGTGGTGCAGCCGGAGAAGGGGCGCTTCCTGGTCAACAGGGGGGGGAACAGCTTCGCCTCCCTGCGGGTGCGCTACCACCAGGTCGTGCCCGCTTCCGTCGGCGCCGGCGCGCTCGGCCGCGAACCGGATGATTCGGCGCCGTCACTGTTATGGAACAGCGGGGCGTTTGGAGACGGCACGCCGGCTGATGGCGCGGTACTCATCCAGGACAGCGCCAGCTACGTGAACCCGCCCGATCAGCCGGCATTGGTGCGCTGCCAGGTGCGGGCCGCCGAGGGGGAGCGCCCCTACCTGCGCCTGAACAACTTCTGGCGCCTGGGGGCGGGGACAAATAACGCGGAACTGACCCTGGACGGGCTCTGGATCGGCACCCGCAGCGTCCCCCGTTCGGTTGTGCTGCAGGGAATGGGAACCGATGCCAACTTCGAGCGGGCTACCCTGCGCTACTGCACCCTCGACCCCGGTGGAATCGATGCCAATGGCGGAACGCTTCCCGCGGTGACGTTGGTGATCGACTGCTTCGTGGAGGAACTGCTGATCGAGAACAGCATCCTTGCCGGCATCCGCCTGCAGGGGAGCGATGCCGCTGTCAGCCGACTGATCGTCCGGGACTCCATCATCCACAGCCGCACCCCGGGAAGCGTTGCCATAGATCTGGCCACGACCCATCTCTGCATCCAGCGTTCCACGCTGCTGGCCCCCTCTCTCTCGGAAACGGCCATCAACGTGGAGCGCATCCATGCCGAGGATACGCTGGTGGCGGGACTGGTTCACGCCAGCGACAGCCAGAACGGTTGTTTCCGTTTCTGTGCCCGACCAGCCGGCTCCACGGTGCCGCACCCCTATCGTTCGCAGCTGCTCGGCGACGGGGGGGGGCTGTTCGCCTCACGCCGCTTCGGAGACCCCCACTACCTGCGACTGTCGGACACGGCCCCCGTCGGCATCAGCCGGGGGGCGTCCAACGGCTCAGAGATGGGTGCCTTCTGCCGGGAAAACGAACCGGCCAGACTGGACAGCCTGCAAACCAAGATCCGTGAATTCACGCCCTTCGGGCGTTTGCCCAATCTGATCAGGGAAAACTAGGAGAGCCCATGTCAACTATCGACCTGTCGCGGGACGCGACCGATTTCAGAAAACAGTATGCCGGCGTGCGCATGCAGCAGGGAAGGGTACTGACCGACGATGACTTCAACGAGGCCGCGCGCCTGGATGCCGAGGCACTGCGCCGCACCCGGCTGGAGACCATCGGCCCCTACGGTTCATGCGACAGCGGCTTCCTCCCCGCCAACCTGGGCACCTTCCAGGGGAGGGTGACCTTCGACCTGAGCGCCGGCAGCCTGGAGCTGGGGGGGCTGCGCCTGGAGCTTCCCGGCGACGAACAGTTCCATCAGCAGAAGAACTGGCTCGACTTCGAACCCGGTGCCGACGCTCCCCTCCCTCCCCAGGGCGGGAAATCCCGCGTGGATCTGATCTGGATCGAGGCCTGGCAGCAACCGGTAAGCGCAGTGGAGGACCGGGAGCTGTTCGAGGTGGCCCTGGGCGGGCCGGACACCAGCACCCGCATCCGCACCATGCAGCGGGTCAGAATCATGCCCGACGTGGGCAGCGGCGACTGCGGCGAGGCCTGGCACAGGGCCTGCCTGAGCTGGTCCCAGCTGGGGAGCATGGCCGAAGACATGGAGCTCGTGCCACAAAGCCGCCTGAAAGTGACGTTTACGGAACCGTCGTCCAGCGCAAGCCTCTGCTCTCCCGGACTGTCCGGCGGTTACCTGGGAGCCGAGAATCAGGCCATCCGCGTTCAGGCGGTCAGCGCCACCCACTTCACCTGGGGCTTTGACAATGCGGCGCCGCTCTACCGCGCCGTGCTGATGAGCGAGGGAGGCTCGCGGGTCAGGCTGAGGCTGCTCACCCAACCGAAAGATGCCGTGCACTGGCCGCTCAAGGGGCAGGTGGTGGAGCTGCTGCCCTGGGGAGCGGCCCTCCCCAACGGGGAGCGGGTGGCGGAGATCGGCGGTCATTTCAGCAGGGTGGCATCAAGCTATGAACCGGACAGCCAGGAATTCACCATCACGACGGCGCCAGCGGCCGGTTTCGACAGCCGCTGGGAGAACCGCACGGATAAAGGGAACTTTTATACCCCCAGCATCGTCAATGGCGTGGATCAGGAACGCTTCGTGTATCTGCGCATCTGGAATCGCGGCGAGGACCTGACATCGCCCGCGCTGATGCCGCTGGCCTCCGGGAATCTGGGGCAGAGCGGCCTTGCGGTCAGCTTCCAGGCCCCCCCCCGGGCCGGGGACTACTGGATCATAGCCGCCCGCCCCTCCGCACCCGACGTGGTTACCCCCTGGTCGTTCACCAGGGGGGAGGGTGCCCGTCCCAACGGCATCCGGCGCTACCGCGCCCCCCTGGCGCTGGTGAAGTGGCTTCCCGGCGGTGGCGCCAGAATACTCGACTGCCGCCCCTCCTTCCGTCCCCTGACCAGCCAGACGCGCTGCTGCGTTGATCTGGTGGCCACACCGGGGCAGGGCTGGGAGCGGATCTTCGAACGCATACCGGAGAAGGGGGACGCGGTGATCTGTTTTCCCGCGGGGCAGTATCCCCTGGAGACGACGGTGGTGGTGGTCAACCGGGGCAGGCTGCGCCTGAACGGCGCCGGTCCTGCCTCGCGCATCCACGGCATTGGGCTGAACACCCTGCTGCTGTTCAAAAACTGCGATGCCGTGGATCTGCGCGACCTGTACTGTCTCGGCGGCAATGTGTCGGCTGACGGCCTCTTCGGCACGGTGTGCTGCGAAGAGACGCGCCAGGTGTACCTCTCCCGCGTGGCGCTGCGCTGCAAGGGGGGACGGGAGCGACGGGTGGCCTGCCTGCGGGTCATGAACACCCCGGGCTCTCACTCGGCCCGCAGCTGCCGCGTGACGATCGACACGTGCGACATCTACGTTGGCCACTTGCAGACCGGCCTGCTTCTGCTGAACACCAGCCAGGTCGTGCTGCGCCACAGCCGCATCCTCCCCGCCGGCACCACCGTGGAGCGCGTTGGCAAGGCCCTGGCCAGCCGCAGGTTCCGCGATAACCTGGCCCAGTCGGCGCTGCTGCTGGTCAAGGAGGGGGAGCCTCCCCTGGCGGATGGCTTCCGCTACAAGATCAAGGTGAGGGATGGCCAGGTCGTGCAGTGCTGGATCGACACCGCGTTCAGGACGTACCTGAAGGAGGCGGTGGAAAGCGACAAGAGGATCCCCGGCTTCCGTGTCACCCAGGATGGGCAGCCCGGCCAGGAGGGGTTCCTGCGCATCCACATCATGCGCCGCCTGCGCCGAGTTCTGGGGTCGACGCGGGCCCGCAACGCCAACGCTGCCCTGGGGGAATGGCTGAACGCCATCGATTCGGCCGCCCGGGCCGTCATCGGCCAGGGGGTGGTGGTGGCCGGCAGGGAGGCGGGCCAGGTGATCGTCGAGTCCACCGTTATCAGAAACGCGGTGCAGGGGGTCCATGTGGGGGTCAGCCATGCAGGACCCAACCGTACCGGCAAGGGGGCTGACCGCGCCGGTCGGGTGATCGTACGGCAGAACGAGATCCATACCCTGCTGGCCGCCGGCGGCCCCCTGGAACGCCACGCTATTTTCGTGGGCAATGCCGCCAGCGTAACCATCGCCGACAACCACCTTTCCCTGGAACGCCCGGCAGGCCTGGGGCACCTGCCGGTGGACGGCATCCGCGTCTTCGGTTTCCTGGGGGAGATGGTCAGCATCCAGGGGAACCACATCACCGGCTACTCCACCTCCCTGCGCCGGGCTCAGCGGGGAAGGGAGCCCCAGGGCGCCGTGAGGAGCGAACGCGACAACTACCACGACGGAGAGATTCTGCTCCAGAGCTAGGTCAGTTTTTTTCGAAACCCGCTTGAGTTTTGGCGGATGTTGACGTATAGTTTCGCCAACAGTTAATACCCCGCTATGTGGTGATGTACAATGCGTGGATGGGATCGGCAACCGATTATATCGGAGATGTGTTTTCATTTGCGTGGACTGCTTCGAGTCGTGGGGTAAGGGACGGCCCGCCAATCGGTGGGCCGTTTATTTTTTGCGGTATGCACCGGAGATGGTGGCAGGCTCCGGCAGGGAGGGCTCCATGAACAGTACGGTATTTCTCAACGCGGCCAGGCTCGATTTCGACGGCAAGCTCGATTTCTCTCCCTTGTCCGATCTGACGGCATTCACCAGATATGACAACAGCAGCGACGAGGAGATCCCCTCCCGCGTGGAAGGGCAGACCATCGTCATCACCAAGGAACTGCCCCTGGGCAGGGAGCTGATCCACTGTTTCCCGGCATCGGTCAAACTGATCTGCGAGGCCGGCACCGGCTACAACAACATCGACATCGCCGCGGCCCGCTCCCGGGGGATCGGCGTCTGCAACGTGCCCAGCTACAGCACCGACGCGGTGGCCCAGCTGGCCATCACCTTCATGCTCAACCTGAGCGCCTCCCTGGTGCAGCAGCAGACCATGCTGCGCCGGGGCAACCTGGACAATTTCCAGAAGAGCCTGCAGCTGCCCCACTTTGAACTGAACGGGAAAACCCTGGGGGTGATCGGCTTCGGTGAGATCGGGCGCCGGGTAATCGCCATCGCCCGCACCCTGGGAATGAAGATCATCGTCCATAGCCGCACCCCCCGACCGGAGCTGGACCCCGATCTGCGTTTCGTCTCCCTGGAGGAACTGCTGGCCACCAGCGACTTCGTCTCCCTACACTGCCCCCTGAACGACGCCACCCGGCATGTGATCAACGCCGAGCGGCTGGAAATGATGAAGCCCACCGCCTTCATCATCAACACCTCCCGCGGCCCGCTGATCCACGAACCGGCCCTGAGCCAGGCCCTGACCAGGGGAACCATCGCCGGCGCCGGACTGGACGTGCAGGAGCAGGAACCTCCCGAGCCGGGCGACCCGCTCTACTCCCTGGAAAACGTGATCCTGACCCCGCACATCGGCTGGAAACGCCTGGAGACCAGGCAGCGACTGATCGGACTGACCGCCGCCAACATCGATGCCTTCATCAAAGACGCTGCGATCAATATCGTGAATTGAACAGAACGGCGCATGATAGTGTGGTAACCAGGGGGGAAGCCTTGCAGCACAGCGGGCTTCCCCCCTTTTCGTTGCCGCGCCCGGCAGCGTCACCCCCCCGCAGGCGGATGATCCGCCATCCATTCCCGGACCCTGGCTTCAAGCCCCCTGCCAGATGGAAACCTGTCTGACGCCTTTGATTGTGACTTCATATTGTCAAACCATTGGTTCCGGTTTACATTCAGATGATCCAAGAGGACGGACATGGCTGAAACGGAAACGACACAACGAAGACCAGGATACCTGCGCACGCTTCTGCTGCGCGGCTTCATGCTGTTGCTCTGCCTGGCAGCTGTTGCCGTACTTGCCTTGAAGATCTATCTGAACAGTTCCCACGCGCCACGACTGCTCTCGGCCATACTGACTGACTACCTGCACCAGACGGTGCGCGTGGCGACGCTGCGCACCGACGGAGACGTACTCTCCCTGACAGCTGTCACGCTGGCCAATCCGCCCGATGCTCCACCCGGTAACCTTTGCCGGGTGGAGCGTATCACCGTCGCACCAGACTGGGGGGAACTGCTGCGGGGGAGGCGGAGCCTGCGGTTGCTGTCGCTTTCCGGGCTTAGGGTGGATCTGCGCAGGAACAGCACCGGTGTATGGAACTTCTCCCGTTTGCAGCGGCTTCTTGGCACCCGGAAACCGTCCGGAGCGGAACTGCTCGTCCGGCGCTTTGTTGTCAGGGACGGCGCCCTGACAATCGACGGTCAGGGGGTGCGGGGGCTGAACCTGTTGCTCACCGAACTGACGACCAAAGGGACCAGTGACGCCCGTATCCAACTATCCTTCCAGGATCCGGGTCGCAATCGTTATACCCTTATTGGAAAGCTCCGCCCCGGAAACGAGCCGGAGCTGGATCTGAACCTATCTGCCCCCGCGATCTCCCCGGCCGCCCTGGCCGGTATGTTCGCTGTGAAGGATGCCTCATTGCTGAAAAAAACCAGGGCCGCCCTGCGCATGAACGTCCTTATGCATGCCGGACGCTTGAGGCTGCGGGGCAGTCTGGACGTACGCCAGCTTCCCCTGGCACTGGTCACGAAACAGCATCCGACGATCCGCCCCCTGAACGGAAAGCTGGAGTTCATTGCCAGCTACGACACCACCCAGGATCAGGCCCGGCTGAAGTCGCTCACCCTCACCCTCAACGACCGCCTGGTCGCCCGTGCCAGCGCCACCATGGAGGAGGTGCGGTCGGCACAACGCTTCAGCGTCGATCTGGACATAGCGCGGTTGGACCTGGCCCGGTTGGGCTTCCTGCTGCCGGAAGGGGAGCAGGGGCGAACGTTCCTGGCCGGCACCATCGCCGGCAATAACATCCACCTGGCCGGCAACGCCAGTGGGGGGGTAAGCGCGGCATCGGGGACATTCCTGCTGCGTGACGCATCCCTGCGGCGGGACTCCAGACTCCTGTTCGGCGGAGTATCCACACCGCTCTCCCTTTCCCGCGTCGTCTCCGGTTACGAGGTCAGGGGACGGTTCATCTCCCGCCGGGGTAGGGACGTCGGATCCCTGCTGGAAACCCTGGAGGCGCCTTTCCGGATTATCCTCAGCAACAGGTTCAGGCTGTCCAGCGTGCATATTCCGGAGTTGACGGCCAGCATCATGGGGCTCTCGGTCAGCGGGAGGATGGGGCTGGAGCCGGCCGCGGCCACCCCACTGAGCGCCAGCCTGCGCGTGATCGCCCCCTCCCTGGCCCGCATCGCTCCCCTGGCTGAAACCCTCGGCTTGAGGGTGGCGTCAGGCCGCGGCTCCCTTTCCCTGTACGCCACCGGTAGAGGGGTGGGTGACTTTAGCGCCAGGGCAACGGCGAGGCTTTCCAACCTGCGCGGGACGCGTACAACCCACGACTTTGCCCTGGCTGACGGCCTGTTGGATGCCCGCCTGGTCAGGAACAGGGGGGGCTTCGGTGTCAGCGGAACAGGCCGGCTGAGCGGCATGGGGCTGGATGGCAGGAAGGGTGATGGCAGTTTCGCCTATGACGTGTCCGACGCAACCCTGCGATTGCGCGACGCGACGCTCCGCACGGATGGCACAACCCTCACCATCGCTCGTGCCGCGATGAAACTCCCCGCCAGGGAGGCCAGTGGCAAAACAATGCGCTATCCACTCTCAGCCAAGATCTCCGGTGGCGTCATCCGTCAGGGGGATGCCGTTCTGGACGGTTTTTCCGCCACAGTGCGGGCCAACCTGGTATCCGTTTCCTCCGCCAGGTGGCTGGAGGGGGAAGGGGAACTCGGTGCGGGATACATCTCCTGGCAGGGGAAGCAAGTGGGATCCCCCAGGCTGCACCTCGCCCTGTCACGCTCGGGCGCGCGGGGCGACCTGGGCGGCACGCTGCTGGGTGGCACGCTGGACGGCAGCCTGAGCCTCGATCCCTTTGCGCTGGATCGGGGGGGGGCTTTCCGGCTGGGGATCAGGAAAGGACAGATGGCCATGATCGGCAACCTGCTTCCCAAGAAGGGCATTGGGATTTTGAGTGCCGGAACCCTGGATGGAACCTGCGCTGGCGGATATTCCAGGGCTGACGGGCTGACCTTCCGTTTCGAAAGCGCGGGGAAAGACATAGCCACCAGCGATGGCAAGAAGACCCTCTTCTCCAATGCCGGTTATCAGCTGTCCGGCAGTCTGTCCCGGGACAGACTGCGTGTCACCACCGCCCGCGCCACGGTCGGATCAGGGGTCATGATCTCGGCAACGGCGGATATTGCCACCCCCCTGTCATCCCGCCGGGAGGGGCGCATCAGCTTCGACCTTCCCGCCACCCCCTGTACCGACATCATCGATCCCTTTGTGAACATGCTCCCCCGCCTGATCCAGGAGGCCAGCGTGGAGGGCTCCCTTGCCTCCCACGGACAGCTGATCCTGCGGGGGGACAGCAAGCTGCTGGAGGGTTCCCTGCGGATGGAGAAACTGCTACTGGATCTGCCCTCGCAGAACATCAGGGTGGCGGATATCAGCGGCACGCTCCCCTTTTCCCTGGACCTGTCCGGCACAACTTCGGCGGAGACGGGGAAATCTGCCACGTTCAGCCGCCAGCAGTACCCGCGGATTATGGAGAAGCTCAGAGCCACGGCCGCTGACGGCCAGGTCGTCACCGTCGGCGGCGTCAGCTTCGGCCCGTTGAGCCTGGGGGAGACCAGGCTCACGGTTAGCGCGGCGGACGGGGTTACCAGGATCACTTCCCTGCGTTCGTCGCTCTACGAGGGAGCGCTGCTCGGCACCGGGTCAATCATGCTGAGGGATGGGATCAGCTACCGGGCCGATCTGCTGATCAACGGCCTCAGCCTGAAGCTGCTCTGCGCCAGCATCCCGGCCATCAAGGACTACATCTCCGGTCGCGTGGACGGCCTCGTCAGCCTGGGAAACGTCGGCAGGGGGGTGGCGGGACTGGTGGGGTTCAGCGAGCTCTGGGCGCGGGAGGGGAACGGCGAGAAGATGCTGGTCAGCAGGGTCTTTCTGCAGAAACTGTCCGGGAAGAATCTGAGCGGCTTCTTCTTCCGCAACGACCGCCCCTTCGACCAAGCTGAGATTGCCGCCGATCTTGAAGGGGGCTACCTGACCTTCGAGACCCTGGACATCTCCCATACCAACATCTTCGGGGTCCGCGACCTGAGCGTGACCATCGCCCCCAGCCAGAACCGTATCGCCCTCGACCACCTGTTCAACTCCATCAGGCAGGCGGCGTCCCGCGGCAAGGCTGCCGCGGGAACGGCGGGAACCAAGGAAGAACAACAACCGGCAGCGGCCGAGCCGGAGTTCACCTGGGATGAGTGATGATCCCGTTACGTTCATGCCCTGTTTTTTGTGGTACGGTTATGCTATGGTTGGCACAAATTCATACCTGTGGAGGAACCCATGAAATCGAGACTGTTCAAATGGTTGCTGGCCGGGCTGTGCACATTCCTGGCCGCCTGCGCGATCATAACCGTCAATGTCTATTTTCCCGAGAAAGCGGTCAAGGAGGCCTACAAATCCCTGGATGACATGCTGCTGAAGGAGAACGGAACACAGCCGGCAACGGAGAAACAACCTGGCGCCGAAGCGGTGCAGCCCGAGGCCAAGCCCCAGAGCGGCCTGTTCAACGAGCTCCCCTCCCTGGGCCTGTGTGCTACGGCCCATGCCGCGGACAACGTGGGGGATGAACTGGCGGTGGAGATGGCCGGAATGCCGGAGGTGGTCAAGGCCTACGACGCCATGAGCAAGAGACAGTCGAAGATATCCAGCCTGTTCGACAGCGCGGCAGTGGGGCTCTCCAGCCAGGGGCTGGTGGTGGCGCGCGACAAGAGCAAACTCACGCCGGCCGACGAGGCGCTGATCAGCCAGGAGAACCAGGACCGCAAGACGGTGATCAGCAGCATGGCCAAGTCCATACTCAAGCTCAACAAGACAGAGGAATCGAAGGCGGCCCTGAACCAGGTGATGGGCAAGGCAGCTGCTACCTATGCCGAAACAAGGCGCGAGGCGGCCAAGGCGGGGTGGTGGATGCAGCTGCAGAACGGACGCTGGCTCCAGAAGTAGCGCCGGGGAATGGGCGCTGAAAAACCCCTTTGAAAACAAAGGGGGCTGATGTATCTCAAGCACGTACTACAGCGGGCTTCAGGGACGACCCTGAAGCCCGCTGTAGTTTTTTCCGCAGTGCGGGCAGTTACCGGAGGGGGGCTCCAGTCGGCAGCGCTCCAACAGTTCCGCGTTGCCAAGTATGTCGGCGGTAGGGCCATCGGCGGCGATTCTCCCCTCATGGAGCAGGATCACCCGCAGGCACAGTTCTGAGACGAGATTCAGGTCATGGGTGGCGATGATTCTGGTGTGCTGGAAGTTCTTCAGGATGGTGATCAGCGTGCGCCTGCCGAAGGAATCCAGGCCGGTGGTCGGCTCGTCCAGTACGATGATGTCCGGCTCCATGGCGATGATCGTGGCCAGGGCCACACGGCGCTTCTCCCCGCCCGACAGACGGTAGGGAGGCCGTGCGCGCAAATGCAGGGCATTCACGGCAGAGAGCGCGGACTTCACGCGCCGCTCAACCTCCTCCGGGCCAAGGCCCATGTTCTGGGGGCCGAAAGCCACGTCATCGGCCACCGTGGGCATGAACAGCTGGTCGTCGGCGTTCTGGAAGGTCATGCCCACGCTGCGCCTGATTTGGGGCAGAACCGCACTGCTGACCGGCTGGCCGTTGATCCTGACCCCTCCCGACACAGGCAGGAGGCAGCCGTTCAGGTGCAACAGCAGGGTTGACTTTCCCGCTCCGTTGGCACCGATGATCGCCGCCGCCTCGCCCTGTGTGATGGTAAACGACACATTCTCCAGCGCCCTGGTCCCGTCCGGATGGTGGTAGGAGAGCTGTTCCACGGCTACAATGCTGCTGTTCATATTCACGTCCCGGTCAGCAGGCGTCCCAGAACAGCGGAGATGTTCCAGACGCGCAGAATAATGAAGAGTATGGTCCACCCAAGGATAAAGATCAGTTCCCAGCCGCCGAAGCGGGACTCCCTGCGGGTGTGAAAATCGCCGCTGAATCCGCGTGCCAGCATCGCCAGGTGTATCCGTTCGGCACGCTCCCAGGTACGCAGCAGCAGGTTGCCCAGGATCGGGCCGCTGTTGCGGATGCCGAGCCCCCTGCTGCCGAAGGAGCGCAGTTGCCGTGCCCGGGAAACCTGCTTGGCCTCCTCGATCAGCACGAACAGGTAGCGGTGCAGGAAGAGCAGTTGCATGGTAAACGCCTGGGGCACTCCCATGCGATTCAGGGCGTGGCAGATGGCGGAAAAACCGGTCACGCTCACCAAAATCAGCGCGGCACCGGCGGTCAGCACGGCCCGGATCAGGATGGATGCGCAGGATATCCAGCCACCGCTGATGGCAAGTGGACCAAGCCGGACCATGGCCCGGCTGTCCAGAAACGGGTTGAACAGCCCCACCATAACGGCGAAGGGGATCACCAGGGCGATTCTCTTGAGCAGATATCCGGCGGGAATGTTCCCAAGGATCACCAGGCAGAGCGGGAAGATGAAAAAGGGGAGCAGGGCGGAGATCTGATAGCGGTCGAAGGACATGACCGTGGTGACGAACGCCAGCGTGGCCAGAACCTTGGCCCGCGCATCCAGACGGTGGATGGGAGTGTCTCCAAGGGCAAGCAGGTCCAGTCGCCTGAAATCGGTCAGGGCGTTCTCGATGGATAGCCTGCTCATGGATCCTCACGAAAAGAGGGAGAGCTGTAACCGCTCTCCCTCTCTGACCGCTGAACAGATGGGGGGCAGCTCATTTGGCGGGCAGAGATCGTCTCTTGAGCAGCAGGGCGATGCCTGCAACCAGCGACAGGGTTGCCAGGCCGCCGACGATGCCGGACAGAGAGGTGCCGATCCGCTCATCCCGTTGGATTGCCGCTGCTGTCGACTCATCCTGTCCGCTGAATGCGTAACCGGGCAGAAGGGCGATCTTCTCCTGCAGCGCGGCCAGTCTTCCGTGCAGGCCCGCCGCGGGCGCGCTTAGTTCTTCCTGGCCGGTCACCCGTGCAATGGACCACTCCAGGCCGTCGGGTTGCGACGAGGCGAACCAGGAGACAACACCGCCGGTCACCACGGCCGCGACCAGAAAGGCCAGCAGGAGGGGGCGCAGGGATGGCTGGGCAAGGGGCCGCGCCGGGAAGGCGTTCTGGACGATGTCGGGCCGGGCAGATGCCACGAAGGCGACAACCGCGGCAGTGACAAAGCCCTCCACCAGGCCGATTGCCAGATGGATGGGAAGCATCAGGCTGACAAAGGTGGAAAAGGGGAGCGATGAGATGCCGGAGGAGACGGTTTCCAGCACAACCCCCATCGCCCCCATCTGCAGGCCGGCAACGGCGGCGATGATTGTGGCCAGCGACAGGCGCAGACGCCCCGGGTTGGCGCCGGCGATGACCCGGTGAATCAGGGGGTAGGCCACGAATGCCGGGAAAAAGCCCAGGTTGAAGATGTTGCATCCCAGAGCCAAGAGGCCGCCGTCAGCAAAGAACAGCGCCTGAACCACCAGCACCGAGGCGATGATGAGAAACGCTGCATGGGGCCCCAGCAAGATTGCCAGCAGCAGACCGCCGCCGATATGCCCGCTGGAACCGGTGGCGGGGATGGTGAAGTTGATCATCTGGGCGGCGAACAGAAATGCTCCCAGCACACCCATGAGCGGGACCTTGCGTTCGTCACGTTCGCCGCGGACCTTGGTGGAGCAGTAGGCGATCATTGCAGCCGATGCCGTCCACATGGTTGCCCCGACCGTTGGTGAGATGAGTGCGTCCGCCATGTGCATAGTGTGTTTCACTCCCGTGTCACTGATATTGATTTTGTAGCATCACTGTATACTCTTTTGAAAAAAGTATGTCAATGGATTGTCCGCACGGGTTTTCCGCCCCGGTTTCTCAAAAGTGCTTGACGCGAACATCACCATTTGCTATATAAAGCGTCCATTCATTGGGGTATCGCCAAATGGTAAGGCAACGGACTCTGACTCCGTCACTCTAGGTTCGAATCCTGGTACCCCAGCCAAATAATAATAGGGAGTTATGACAATGGTCGTAACTCCCTTTTTGTTTGCCGAAGCATAAGCTGTTTTCTATCTTCCCATCTAATTCCCACCCCGTTAATTTTCAGTCCCAAAGAAAAGGGGAACCAGTTCCCCGCTCAACAAACCGTATCCAAGAACAACTCTCTTCAAAAGACTCCTGAGCTTTTCGCAATGCAACGCATCGATTTGCGGTGTATGCGCAATATGGCGTTGACACCATGACACGGAGATCTTTGCTGTACACAGTGCGCGTCGGAGTGATTACCATCTCTTTTGCCGCCGGTTACCTGTGCGGCACGGTGCACCAGAACAATGCCGACGCCGGGTTGAACGAACTGAGGGGGGGGAACTGATGAAAAAAGCCGCCGGCAGTGGGGACACCCTTGGACCGCAGCCCAACTGGGGACTACAATCAGCGACATGGAAAAAATATCAGTGGCTTACAGAAGAATCAGGAGACGATCAAGAAGATTAAGAGCATGTTGGGGAGTTGATGGAGAATCACCTTTGTGATGGGAAGCGCATCACACGATCAACCATAAACAGAATCAGCTGTTGACACGGCATTCCGGATAGTTGCGAGGCCGTGCCTGTTTGTTATGCAATGCAAGCGAACTAGCCGATGAAATGAGGCATTTCGGGAGTGGATTCACAGCAAGGAGCCAGTTATCCACAGCATGTGTGGAAAGCGTATTTGAGGTGTAAAAAGGGATCGCGACGATTTTAATTGGCACATGAGGCGCTGTTGATGGGCCATCCTCCGGCAGAAGCGCAGGATGGCCCATCAACGACAGGTATACGAACAGGTGGTTTCCGATTTTGGTGGGCAACAAATTCAATGCAGCTGGTTCTCAAGTGTCCGGACTAGACGTGTTTCCCCTTCGGGATGGTGTGTTTCAGCTTTTTAGAGCCGTCATACAGGCTCTGTTTCATGGCCCCCCGTTTTTCCTTTAGATCTTTTCTGCTGCCGTCTTCCTCTAACATGATTTCGGCTTCCCCGGCCAGCTCCTCGATTCGCTTGGCCAGCCTTTCATCGGTCTGAACAGCCATCGTGCACACCTCCATATTCCGGGTAGTTACGAGATTCAAGACTATTATCCCATAGTTCACGAAAAACACAATCCGCTTGCGTCAAATGCGGTCAGCGCAAGCGCTGCGGCGCCATTATGCGTGACATGGCGGAGCGCTGGAAACGGGAGAAAGAGCGGTGCTGACACCAGTTGCGTCAAGCGTCATTGCTGACGTATCCTCTGCACAGCATGTTCGTCAATGTGGTTTTGCCGTGGCAGCGGTGGCGAAGCACATCCCGACGGCGAGTATGGGTAGTGATACGGCTCTGTTACGGCCAACAACCCATCCATCAAAAAAATTGACAGGATGCCCGTATCTGTGTTTGTATCACTACGTTTTGCGATCACTACTCATACGCATATCCGTTACTCTTTTACTGGCGTTTTGCCTCCTGCTTCCGGCGACCGGTCCGGGGAGCGCCGTCGACATCCCCGCTGAAACCATACGTATCGCCATCGTCAAAAACGCGGCCAGCGTGGTGGTGGATGGCGATGGCCTACTGGCCAGGCGGGAAAACGGCGATGCCGTACCCCTTGCGCCACCGGTAACCATCAGGCCGGGCGATAACGGGCTGACCATCGACGGCGTCATCTACCGGCGTCTGAGTTTTGCCGGTGCCGGCAGCCTGCTGGTCAACGGCAAGCCGTACCGCGGCATGGCCGATGTCGTTTCTTCCGACAGGGGCATCCTGATCGTCAACGAACTTCCCCTGGAAGACTACCTTGTCGGACTGATCAACTGCGAGATATCGTCGGCCTGGCCCATGGAAGCGGTTAAGGCCCAGGCGGTGATTGCCAGAACCTATGCCCTCTACCGCAGGAAGCTGCGCATGAACACTCCTTACCACCTTGAATCGTCGGTTTTGGATCAGGTATACAACGGCAGCCTGATCGAGGACAGCCGGGCCAGGCGAGCGGTAAGCGAGACCAGCGGCCAGGTGCTGACCCATAACGGGTCGGTCATCCAGGCTTTCTACCACTCCAACTGCGGAGGAAAGACAGAGGCCTCCGAGAACGTATGGGGCATGTCCCTGCCGTACCTGAGAGGGGTGAGCTGTGAATACTGCCAGGGCAATCCCTCCAGCGTCTGGACCCAGAAGCTGGAACTGGCACAGATCGAGGAACGGTTGCGCGCCGCCGGTTTCAGGGTCGCGGCCGTGAACGATATCCGCCCCGGCCCCCTCAACAGCCGCGGCAGGCTGAAGCAGGTGACCATCGTCTCCACTGGCGGCGACCTGACCCTGACCGGAGACCAGTTCCGCAAGGTCCTGGGCTATGGCGTGATCAAGAGCACCAATTTCTCCGTCAGGGTCAAAGATGGAGCCGCCCACTTCTCGGGCCTGGGCAATGGACACGGAGTGGGGCTCTGCCAGTGGGGCGCCAAACAGCGCGCGCTGGCCGGCTTTTCCTATACCGAGATACTCACTTACTACTACCCCGGAACAGTGCTTGAACAGTTCTTTGATATCCGTTGAAGCGGTGCCCCATGCTTGTTAAAGAGTTCGACTATCATCTCCCCGAGGAGCTGATCGCCCGTTACCCCGCGCCGGAACGGGACGGCTCCCGCCTGATGCTGCTGAATCGCGAAAGCGGTACCATCGGCCACGGCCTGTTCAGGGACATCGCCGACCATCTCCGGCCGGGTGACCTGCTGGTGCTGAACGATACCAGGGTGATTCCGGCCCGCCTCTTTGGCCGCAAGGCCACCGGCGGCAGGGTGGAGATCTTCCTGGTGCGCCGGCAAGAGACGCAGGCAGAGCGCTGGAGTTGCCTGATGCGCTCATCCAAGGGGATGCGTCCGGGGCAGCTGATTACCCTGGCCGGCGCAATGACCGCCCTGGTTGTGGAACGTCTGGAGCCGGAAGGGTGGTTGTTGGAGTTCCAGGGAGCGGAACCGTTTTCCGTCTGGCTGGAGCGGGAAGGTGAGATGCCGCTACCTCCCTACCTGCAACGGCCCGCGGAGAGCGGGGATCAGCTGCGCTACCAGACGGTCTTTGCCAGGAGCGCCGGCGCCGTTGCCGCACCCACCGCCGGCCTGCACTTCACCCCCGAGCTGCTGGAGCGGTTGGCAGAGCGGGGCGTGGCCACGGCCTGCCTGACCCTGCACACCGGGCCGGGGACCTTCCAGCCGCTGCGGGTGGAACGGGTTCAGGATCACCGCATCCACAGCGAGCGCTACCATATCTCCGCGGAAACCTGCCAGGCCATAGCAGAGACAAAGCAGCGCGGCGGGCGGGTAGTGGCGGTGGGGACCACCTCGGCCCGCACCCTGGAGTACGCGGCCGACGAAAAAGGGGGCCTCTGCCCCGGTTCGGGCGATGCGGACATCTTCATCTACCCCGGCTATCGGTTCAGGGTGGTGGATGCGCTGGTGACCAACTTCCATCTGCCCGAATCGACCCTGATCATGCTGGTGTCCGCCTTCGCCGGCAAAGAGTACGTTTTCCATGCCTACCACGAGGCGGCCAGGCTGGGCTACCGCTTCTACAGCTACGGCGACGCCATGTTTATCGAATAATGACCCCCCCTGTGATGAAAAGGGGGAGAACGTGTCTCCAACCAGTCTATAGATCTTGTGACGTAAATAAAGCTGTACCATTGTCTTCCACGGGTGCTTATTGTCGACTTCTCTTTTCACACTCCTTCACCGGGATGCCTCCTGCGGGGCGCGGCTTGGCAGCCTGAATACCCTGCACGGCGCCATTGAGACCCCCATCTTCATGCCGGTGGGTACCAACGCCACCGTCAAGGCCATGACTCCCGATGATCTGCTGGCGGTCAACGCCCAGATCATCCTCTCCAACACCTACCACCTCTACCTCCGTCCGGGGCACCGACTGGTGGAGCAGTTGGGCGGGTTGCACTCCTTCATGAACTGGCACCGCCCGATCCTGACCGACAGCGGCGGATTCCAGGTCTTCAGCCTGGGGGAGTTGCGCAAGATCAGCGAGGAAGGGGTCAGGTTCCAGTCCCATCTGGACGGTTCCTATCACTTCCTGACCCCGGAACTGTCCATAGGGATCCAGGAGGCGTTGGGTGCGGATATCATCATGTGCTTCGACGAGTGCCCCCCGGCCACGGCGGAGTACGACTACGTCAGCCGCTCCCTGGAGATGACCACCCGCTGGGCAAGGCGCTGCAAACAGGCCCACCGGCGTGAGGGACAGCAGTTGTTCGGCATCATTCAGGGGGGAATGCATTACGACCTGCGTGCCCGCAGCCTGGAGCAGATCTTTGAGATCGGCTTTGACGGCTATGCTTTGGGCGGCCTCTCGGTGGGTGAGGAAAAAGAACAGATGTACGGCGTCATGGAGGCCTGCGCCCCGCTGATGCCACAGGACCATCCCCGCTACATCATGGGCATCGGCGCCCCCCAGGACCTGGTGGAGGCGGTCTGGCACGGCTACGACATGTTCGATTGCGTCATGCCGACCCGCAACGCCCGCAACGGCATGCTCTTCACCAGCCAGGGGCGGATCAACATCAAGGCCAAGATCTTTGAAGAGGATTCCGGACCGCTGGACCCGGAGTGCGGCTGCCACGTCTGCAGGAACTACTCCCGCGCCTATCTGCGGCACCTCTACCGGGCGGGCGAAATCCTGGCCTCGAACCTGAACACCTATCACAACCTGTACTATTTCCTCGACCTGATGCGCCAGATGCGCGAGGCGATCAAAAACGACAACCTGGCGGGATTCCGCCGCGAGTTTTACGCAAAGCAGCAGATACATCATAAAATTTAGTAAGTTAAGGAGGTTTGTTCTATGTTAGGATTAGCATTTGCCATGTCGGGCCCGCCGGGCGGGGCAACGGGAGCCGGCGGTGCAGCTGGCGCGTTTCAGCAGTTCATTACCCTGGCGCTCATGTTCGCCATCTTCTACTTCCTGCTGATCCGCCCCCAGCAGAAGAAGGCCAAGGAGCACCGCGCCCTCCTGGAGAGCATCAAGAAAGGTGATCAGGTAGTCACCGCCGGCGGCGTGCACGGCAAGGTCGCCTCGGTGGAGGACGGCATCGTCGGCCTGGAGATTGCCACCGGCGTCATCATAAAGATCACCAAATCCTATATCGCCGCAATCAACAACAAGTAAAATCCCGTGACAGGAAGCGGAAGAAGATATCCCCCGATACCCTCGACCCGACCGCACAACCGAAGGGAGACCGAGCTTCATGCCTAAAGAAACCGGCTGGCGCATAAGCCTGATAGTTATCTTCGCCCTGGTATCGCTTCTCTACCTGACTCCAACGCTGGTGACGCAACTCCCCTCCTGGTGGACCGGGCTGCTTCCCAAGGACAAGATCCATCTGGGGCTCGACCTGCAGGGGGGGACTCACCTGGTGCTGGAGGTGGATACCCAGAAGGCGGTGGAGGGGTCGCTGGATATCGTAGCCACCGACCTGGAAGATACCCTGAACAACAAGAACCTGCACTTCAAGCGCATCAGCCGCACCGATTGGAATAGGGTGACCCTGCTCCTGTACGAGAAGGATACCGCCGCAGCGGTGCAGAAGATGCTCAAGGACAAGTATCCCGGCTACCAGCAGAGCCCGCTGTACGATGACGGCGGTTTCGTGGCTTTAAACCTGAGCATCACCGACGAGGCGGCCAAGGATCGCAAGGACAAGGCGGTGGCCCAGGCCCTGGAGACCATCCGCAACAGGATCGACCAGTTCGGCGTCTCCGAGCCGGTCATCCAGCGCGAGGGGGTCGATCACATCGTGGTGCAGCTCCCCGGCATCAAGGACCCCCAGCGGGCCATCGACCTGATCGGCAAGACCGCCCGTCTGGAGTTCAAGCTGGTGCGGGAGGACATCCCGCCGGGCTCCATCTCCCTGCCCGATGACGCCGAAATCATGAAGGAAAAAGAGGTTGATCCGGATACCGGCGCCGTAAGCGAAGTACCCTATGTGCTGCAGAAGAAGGCGATGATCACCGGCGACCTGCTCACCGATGCCCAGGTGCGCATCGACTCCCAGTTCAACCAGCCCTACGTGGCCATCGAGTTCAACTCCCTGGGGTCCAAGCTGTTCGACCAGGTCACCGCCGCCAACGTGGGCAAGCGCTTCGCCATCGTACTGGACAACAACGTCTACTCGGCCCCGGTGATCCGCGAACGCATCTCCGGCGGCAGCGCCCAGATCTCGGGCAACTTCACCGAGAAGACCGCCGCCGACCTGGCCATCGTGCTCAGGGCCGGCGCCCTGCCTGCACCGGTGAAGATCATCCAGAACGAGACCGTCGGACCCTCCCTGGGGCAGGACTCCATCACCAAGGGGCTGATGGCCGGCCTGATCGGAATTCTGGTGGTGGTGGTCTTCATGGGGCTGTACTACAAGCTGTCCGGCATGGTGGCAAACCTGGGCATGGTGATGAACGTGCTCTACCTGATGGGCGCCCTGGCGGCCCTGGGCGCCACACTGACCCTGCCCGGCATCGCCGCCATTGTGCTCCTGATCGGCATGTCGGTGGACGCCAACGTGATCATCTTCGAGCGCATCCGCGAGGAGCTCAGGCTGGGCAAGTCGCCCAAATCGGCCCTGGACGCCGGCTATGACAAGGCCTTCCTGACCATCATGGACTCCCACGTCACCACCCTGATCACCGCGGCGGTACTGTTCCAGTTCGGCACCGGTCCGGTGAAGGGCTTCGCGGTTTCCTTAAGCCTGGGGGTCATCATCAACCTGTTCACCTCGCTGATCGGCACCAAGGTGATCTTCGACCTGTTCCTGTACAGGGGAACCGTCAAGAAAATGAGCATATAGGGGGAACGGCGAGCATGGAATTTCTGGGCAAGACCAACATAGACTTCATGGGCAAAAAGAAGCTCTCTTTTGCCATTTCGATCATCATCTCCCTGGTCGGGATCATGGGCATCATCTCCATCGCCCGCGGTACCGCCAACATGGGGATCGACTTCTCCGGCGGCACCGCCATGCAGCTGAAATTCAGCAAGCCGATGGACATCGCAAAGGCCCGTGCGGCGCTGCACAAAAACGGCATCCCCAAGGCCGACCTGCAGGAGATCAGGGACGGCAACAAACTGTTGATCAAGATCGACAGGAATACATCCATCAGCCTGGGAAAGGCGGCCGATGCCGTACAGGCCGCGTTCAGGAAAGCCCATCCCGACAACATCTTTACAGTGGAGAGTTCCACCGAGATCGGGCCTTCCATCGGCGACAAGCTGCGCAAGGACACCCTGGTTGCCGTGGCCATCGCGCTCCTGGGCATCATCCTCTACATAGCCTGGCGCTTTGACTTCAAGTTCGGCATCGCCGCCACCCTGGCCACGATACACGACTGCCTGGCCATGTTCGCGGTCTTCTACATCCTGGACCGGGAGATCAACCTGCTGTTCGTCACCGCCGTGCTGACCATCGCCGGCTACTCCCTCACCGATACGGTGGTGGTGTTTGACCGCATCCGCGAGAACATGCACAAACATCTCAAGGAGGCGCTGCCCCCCCTCTTCAACCGCAGCATCAACGAGGTGCTCTCCCGCAGCATCATCACAGCCCTGACCACGTTTCTGGCATCGGCCTCGCTGTTTCTCTTCGGCGGCGAGGTGATCCACGACTTCTCCCTGGCCCTCTTGGTGGGGATCGTCGTGGGTGCCTATTCGTCGGTGTTCGTGGCCAGTCCGATCGTGGTGCTGCTGGAAGAGCGCGCCCTGCGGAAGAAGGCAGCGGCAACGGCCTGATGATCCGTTTTCCGTGCTTGCGGCCTGATCAAGGGCCGCAAGCACGGATACGAGTCAATGGTGTCATACTCATGAAAAAAGAAACGATCCTGATAGCCGTGGCCGCCCTGCTGGTGGGATTTCTGGGCGGCTTCCTGATCTTCAGCATGAACAGCGAGAAGACGAACCGCCAGGATCAGGCACAGGTTTCGGCGCTGGCTGCTCCACTACCGGACCATGGACGGCGCATCGCCGAGACCGAGGCGATCATTGCCAGGGACCCGGGAAACCTGAAGGCATGGATTTCCCTGGGGAACGACTTCTTCGATTCCAATCAGCCGAGCAAGGCCATCCAGGCCTATGCCCAGGCCCTGGAGATCCAACCGGCCAATCCAGACGTGCTCACCGACCAGGGGATCATGTTCCGCAAGCTGGGGTGGTATGACAAGGCCCTGGCCAACTTCCAGAAAGCCCGCGCCCTGAACCCCAGGCACCTGCAGAGCCTGTACAACATGAGCATCGTTTACACCGTTGACCTGAAACAGCCGGACCGGGCCGTGCCGCTCTGGGAGGCCTATCTCAGAGAGGACGGTACGAGTGAAACTGCCCGACAGGTGCGAGAGCTGCTGGCGAGCATGACACGGCAGGGGGATCACCCGGCCAGGAAATAACCCGCATCCCCCGCCCGACGGGGGATTTTTTTGTCCGCGGCAGGCAGATCGCAAAGGAAAACCATGCAGAAGAAACAGTGGATTGTGCGAACAGCGCCGGTCGAATTGCCGGCCATGGCGGGGGAGAAGGCCATCCTGCCGCTGACCGCTGCCATACTTGCCGGCCGCGGGATCAGTGAGCCCGATGCCATGGACGCCTTCCTGTCCCCCTCCCTGGCGGACATGCTCGACCCTTCCCGCATGAAAGGGATGGCCGACGCCGTGGCACGCCTGCTGGAGGCGCGCCGCAGGCAGGAAAAGATCACCGTCTACGGCGACTACGACGTGGACGGCATCACCGGGACCACGCTGCTGGTGTCGTTTCTGCGGCAGACCGGATTTGACTGCGACTACTTCATCCCCAACCGTTTCGACGACGGCTACGGCCTGAACGGCGAGGCACTGGACAGGATCATCAACGCCGGGGCGGCCCTTATCCTGTCGGTGGACTGCGGCATCACGGCGGTTGAGGAGGCGCTCTTCTGTCGCCAGCGGGGAGCGGAGCTGATCATCGTCGATCATCACGCCCCCAAAGAGACCCTTCCCGATGCCTGCGCCGTGCTGAATCCGCTGCAGTCGGGATGCGACTATGCCTTCAAATGCCTGGCCGGGGTCGGCGTGGCCTTCAACCTGCTGGTTGCGCTCAGGGCGGCGCTGCGCGACCAGGGATCCTTTGGCAGCGATTCCGGCCCGGACCTGCGCCAGTGGCTGGACCTGGTGGCCCTGGGAACCATCGCCGACGTGGTGCCGCTCATCGGCCAGAACCGCATCTACGTCACCCATGGGCTGCGACTCTTGGCCGCTCCGTGCAAGCCGGGCATCCAGGCTCTCAAGAAGGTGGCCGGGGTAGGGGGGGCGGTGAGCAGTGGTCAGGTCGGTTTCCGGCTTGCGCCGCGCCTGAACGCCGCCGGCCGCATGGAGAGCGCCGTACCCGGCGTGGAACTGCTGCTGGGAGACGACCCGCCGCACTGTCTGGCCATTGCCGAGGAACTGGACGCTGCCAATGGCGAGCGCCAGGCCATCGAACGCGCCATACTCCAGGAGGCGATCAGCCTCGTGGAGCAGGGGGGGAACTACCCCGACAGGCGCAGCATCGTGCTGGCCTCCCCGTCCTGGCACCAGGGGGTGGTGGGCATCGTCGCCTCACGCCTGGCGGAACGTTTCCACCGACCAACCATCCTGATCGCCCTGGACGAACAAGGGCAGGGGAAGGGGTCGGGCCGCAGCATCCCCGGCTTCCACCTTCTGGATGCGCTTAAGGTCTGTTCACCCCTCCTGGAGCGCTTCGGCGGCCACCGCCATGCCGTGGGTGTCTCCCTCTCCGGAGAGAGGGTCGACGACTTCAGCGCAACATTCGAGGCCGAGGCGCGGCGTCTTCTGGGCAACGGGGAACTGATGCCCCGCCTGGATATCGATGCCGAGGCCGAACCGCGGGAGGTGACCAAAGAGCTGGCGCTGGAACTGAAGCGCCTGGAGCCCTTCGGCATGGGCAACCCGGAACCGCTGCTTATGATGCGCTCCCTGACCGTGCTGGAGCAGCGGGTGGTGGGAGAGGATCACCTGCGGCTGCGCTTGTCCAGGGACGACCATGTCTTCAATGCCATCGCCTTCCGCATGGCTTCGCGCACTGTTTCTGAAACCATCGACATCGCCTTTTTCCCCGAGATGAACCAATGGAATGGCAGCTCCACCCTGCAGTTGCGGGTCAAGGACCTGCGCCCCACGGAGTAGACCATGCAACGCGATCAACGATTCGACAGCGCCGACAGGATCATCAAGGTCGGCTTCTGGGTCAACGCCCTGCTGATGGTTTTCAAGCTGTCGGCCGGCCATTGGGGGCGTTCCGACGCCGTGTTCGCCGACGGCATCGAAAGCGCCTGCGATTTCGTGGCCATATTCTCCACCATGGTGGCGCTCAGGCTGGGGAGGCAGCCCTTTGACGAGAAACACCCCTACGGCCATGGCCGGGCCGAGAGCCTGTCGGCGCTTTTGATCTCGCTGGTGATCCTGGCCACCGGTGGCTGGATCCTCTACGACTCGGTGGTTTCCATCATCCGCCATGACTTCAAATCTCCCGGCATGATCGCCGTGGCCGCGGCGTTTGTCACCATCCTGGTCAAGGAGTGGCTCTACCGTTTCACCCAGAAGACCGGCCGGGAGCTGGAGAGCCCCTCCCTGCTGGCCATCGCCAAAGACCACCGCAAGGATGCCCTCACCTCCATCTCCACCCTGGCCGGTGTCCTGGGCGCCTTCTTCGGTTTCGGCATCATGGACCCGCTGGCCGCCGGCCTGACTTCGTTCTTTATCCTGCACATCGGCCTGGAGACCTACCGGGGGGCGGCCCACGACCTGATGGACGGCAGCGTGCCGGTCAATTTCATCGAGAAGGTCACCCAACTGGCCGAGAGCGTGGAGCGGGTTGAGCATGTGCACGACATCCGCGGCCGCCGCTCAGGCCAGTACATGATCATCGATCTCAAGCTGGACATGGACCCGGCCATGACGGTCAAGGAGTCCCACGACATCGCCAAGCAGGTCAAGAAGCTGATCTTCGATGGATTTCCCAACGTGGGGGATGTGATGATCCACATCAACCCCCACGACGAGGAACATGAGGATATGATCAGGCTGTGACGCGCCCCGCTTTCAGTACAGCCTGACCAGCAGGAAGAGTCCCAGCATGGCGATGGCGATGGCCAGTTTGCCGGCCACTCCAATCGCCAGCCCAACCACGGTGCCGAAACCGGCGCGGCCGGCCCGGTCCAGGCTGCGATCGAGCGACATCTCTCCCAGCACCGCCCCCACAAAGGGCCCCAGCAGTATTCCGGCCGGTCCGAGAAACATCCCCACCACTCCCCCCAGGGCGGCGCCCAGCATTGCCCGTCGCGAACCGCCGAACTTCTTGACACCCAGGACCGAGGCCAGGAACTCCACCAGCCAGGTCAGTGCCGCCATGGCGGCCAGGACCATCAGGGTGCCGATTCCCACGTACTGGAAATTTTCCGCCCAGGCGCAGAGCAGGAGGCCGACAAACAGCAGCGGCGCTCCCGGCAGGAAGGGGAGCAGCGTGCCGGCCAGTCCAGTGAGGCTCAGCATGGCGCCGAAAATCAGGAGAATCAGGGTTTGGTGCGACATGGCATGCCTCCCGGACAGGGCGAGGTAGAGGTGCGTTTAACGTCCATCGGTCTGAAACGATTCATGGGGTGGATAGTAGTGCAGAAACGCGCTCCATGATAGCAAAAACGAATCATGACGCCGGGATACACTATCTGCCGGCCAACGCCCTAACACGTTGACAGTGGTGGTGTGCTGGGGTAGGGTGGACGAGTTTTGAACTCGATGACTCATGGCTGCCGCGCAGCGAGGCAACAGGGTAGATTCATGGCACGGTATCACGGCACACCGAAACGCGGCCACTGGAGCAGTCGCCTCGGCTTTATCATGGCCTCGGCCGGTTCGGCGGTCGGCCTGGGCAATATCTGGAAATTCCCCTACATCACCGGCATGCACGGCGGAGGGGCCTTTGTGCTCTTCTTTCTCATCTGCATTGCGCTGATCGGGATTCCGCTCATGATCGCCGAGATGGTGATCGGCCGCCACACCCACAAGGACCCGGTGGGCGCCTTCCGCACGCTGGCCGGCGGTCCCTGGAGCATGGTCGGTTGGCTGGGGGTGACAGCCGGGTTCGTAATCCTCTCCTACTACTGCGTGGTGGCCGGTTGGGCCGTAAACTACCTCTGGCTGGCGATCAAGGGAACCTTTGGCGGCGGGCATATCCAGCAGGTACCGGAACTGTTCAGCTCTCTTCTGGCCAGTGACCTGTCCCAACTGTTCTGGCAGGCGCTCTTCATGGGGGCTACGATCTGGATCGTCCTGGGCGGTGTCAGCGATGGCCTCGAACGGGCCAGCAAGCTGATGATGCCGGTTCTGTTCCTGATCCTGATTGTCCTGACGGTTCGGGGGCTTTTCTCACCCGGCGGTCCCCGGGCGCTTTCCTTCCTGTTCACTCCAAACTGGCGGATGCTGGATGCAGCGGCAATGCTCGAAGCCATGGGGCACGCCTTCTTCACCCTGTCGCTGGGCATGGGCGCCATGCTCACCTACGGCAGCTACGCGAACGAGCGGACCAACATACCCAATGTGGCCATCACCGTATCGATCATGGATACCTGCGTGGCACTGCTGTCGGGCATTGCCATCTTCTCCATCGTCTTCACCTATGGCATGGCGCCCGCCGCCGGACCGGGCCTGGTCTTCAAGACCCTGCCCATACTCTTCAGCCAGATGCAGGGAGGCACCTTTGTCGCCATCCTCTTCTTCCTGCTGCTGGTCTTTGCCGCCCTCACATCCAGCATCTCGCTTTTGGAGGTGGTGGTGGCCTATTACTGCGACGAGAAGAAGTGGCAACGCCGGACGGCGACGCTGGTGATGGGGTTCCTGATCTTCCTGCTCGGCGTCCCCTCGGCCCTCTCCAACCATCTGCTGGCCGATGTCCACTTCATTGGCGGACGCAATTTCCTCGACTCCATCGACCTGGTGGCCACGAACTACATCCTGCCCCTGGGAGCCCTGTTCATTGCCATCTTCACCGGCTGGGTCATGACCACCCGCGTGGCGCGGGGCGAGATCGAGAAGGGGACGGTCAATTTCCACTTCTATCCGCTCTGGCATTTTCTGATCAAATACGTAAGCCCGATCATGGTGGCAATCCTCTTCCTCTCCAAGATCGGGCTGATATAGGGCACAGCCCCCACTGAGGCGCCCTGGTGCGCACGGAGCAACGGACACCCCAGAACCGGTTCAAGCAACTATCAACACCAATCAAACGACAAGGATATCCCATGACAAACCTGCCACAATGCCCTTCATGCGGCTCGGAATACACCTACGAAGACGGAGACCTGTACATCTGCCCGGAATGCGCCCATGAGTGGGCAAAGACAGCGACTGAAGTGGCAGAAGCCACGAGTGTCGTGCGTGACGCCTTCGGCAACGTGCTCAGCGACGGCGACTCGGTCACTGTCATCAAGGACCTGAAAATCAAGGGCTCGTCATCGGTGGTCAAGGTCGGCACCAAGGTCAAGAATATCCGCATCGTCTCGGGAGACCACGATATCGACTGCAGGATCGACGGCATCGGAGCGATGCAGTTGAAATCCGGATTCGTCAAAAAGGCATGATTCGTACAAAAGGAACCGCCCCATGCTGCTGCGTCTTTTCCTCGTCTTTACCCTTGTGCCGATCGTGGAGATCTGGCTATTGATCCAGGTCGGTCGCGTGATCGGCCCGCTCCCCACCCTGGCCACCCTGCTGATAATCTCCCTGGTCGGCGCCTGGCTGGCCAGGTCCCAGGGATTCCGCGCCATCGTCGCAATCCGTGACGAACTCGCCATGGGGCGCCTGCCCGCCGCCCATTTCCTGGACGGAGCACTGATCCTGGCTGGCGGCATCCTGCTGCTGACCCCCGGTTTCTTCACCGACCTGGCCGGTCTCTTCTTTCTCATCCCCTTTACCCGTGCCTGCCTGAAAGGATGGCTGCGCACCTGGCTGGAACAGAGGCTTCGTCAGGGCAACTACGTCATCCACTGCCGCTGAGAGCGGCAGCGCCAGGGGATGAGTCAGGCAGGGGGCTGGTTTGCCATTTTTTTCGCAAAGGAAACCGCGCCGGTTCCATTACCTTTTTCAATACACAAAAGGGATATTTTTTGTTAATCTCAAGCCTCCGTAGAGCGCACTTGAATGCCAACAGCAGTATCTTCGCTCCGGGCAGCGGACTTCCCGCCTGTTTTTCACGTTTCCGTGATAAACGGTATCCTTACGTTCGCTGCCCAGCGCATGACAATCCGAAAATAACAGGGGCGGATCCAGGCGCCTGATCAGGCTTCATCAGGGGTTGGCCGCGGGCGGCCGGCCCTTTTTCGCGTACCGCGCTTCACACCAACAGTTGAAAAAGGTGATTCCGCATGCTGCTTGAAATTCACCCCGAACATCCCCAGCAACGACTGATCGCACGGGTCGTCGACTGCCTGCGCAATGGCGGCATTATCGCCTACCCGACCGATACGACCTACGGCATCGGCTGTTCCATTTTCAACAAAAAGGGAATCGAGCGCATCTACCGCATGAAACAGCGCGAACACAAGAAGCCGTTCTCGTTCATCTGCCCCAACCTCTCGGAAGTGGCCCGCTTCGCCAGGGTCAGCAACACCGCCTTCAAGATCCTCAAGCGCTACCTCCCCGGTCCCTACACCTTCGTGCTGGAGGCGACCCGCGACGTACCCGATCTGCTGCTGACACGGCAGAAGACGGTGGGGATCAGGATCCCCGATAACCGCATCTGCCTTGAGATCGTGCAGATGCTGGGCAGTCCCATCGTCACCACCAGCGCCAACCTGTCCGGCGACGAACCGACCGGCAACCCCGGTTTCATCGACGAAATCTTCGGTCACCAGTTGGACATCGTCGTGGACGGGGGGATACTCACCAAGGAGGTCAGTTCCGTGGTGAACCTGGTGAACGATACCCCGGAGATTATCAGGGCCGGCATGGGTGACCTGTCGTGGTGCTCATGACCAGACAGGGAGGGGAAGGTGCGTAAACGGACGATCCGCAACAGCATGCGCCTGCTGCTGGCGGCGCTTGTGCTGATCATCCTGGCCAGTTTCTACCATGGCGCTTTGACGGACCTGCTCTCCCTCTCCCCGGGAATGGAGCAGCGCCTCTACCGGCTGGGCATGTTCGGGGCGGCAGGCATGGGGATCTACGGAGTGATGCTGTTTGTGTCAGGACTGCTGCTGCCGGGAGACCGGCGCGACGACAGCCGCATCAGGATCGCGCCACTGCTCATCATGCTACTCTGCGCCCTGGCACTTTTCTTCTATCTCTTCGTGGCATCGTTCAGCGCACCCGACGAGAATGAGATGCTGCGGCCAGGAGAGACCATCACCATCTAGCTGTTTCCCGTGTACACAGCTGGGGAACAGCCAAAAGCACATAGGCCGCCGGGAGACTGGACACAGGGTTTTCTCGGCTCATGCTCCCTTATCCGGTGTCAGGTGTCAGTTGCCGGTCCGCCAGAAGCAGCCAACAATCAGCAACGTCATCCATCGCATCAAGATGCACACTTCTCGGAGGAACCATGGAATCTCAGCAAAAATCCATAGAAACGCTTGCGCTTCATGCAGGGCAGTCTCCGGACTCGGAAACCCTATCCCGGGCAGTGCCGATTTACCAAACCTCGTCCTATGTGTTCAGGAACTCTGAGCATGCCGCCAACCTCTTCGGACTAAAGGAACCGGGCAACATCTACACCCGGCTGATGAACCCTACCACCGACGTGCTGGAACGGCGCATGGCGGCCCTTGACGGCGGCGTCGGCGCACTGGCGGTAGCCTCCGGCCAGGCAGCCATCACCTACGCGGTGCTGAACATCACCAGTGCCGGGCAGAATATCGTCTCCACCAGCTTTCTCTACGGCGGCACCTACAACCTGTTCCACTACACCCTCCCCAGGCTCGGCATCCAGGTAAAATTCGTCGACTCCTCGGATCCGGAGAACATCCGCCGGGCCATCGACCAGGACACGCGCCTGGTGTACAGCGAATCGGTGGGCAACCCCAAGAACAACGTGGATGATTTCGAGGCCATCGCAGCCATCGCCCACGAGGCCGGCATACCGCTGGTCGTGGACAACACGGTGACGACTCCCTGGCTCTTCAAGCCGCTGGACCATGGGGCGGACATCGTGGTCTATTCGCTGACAAAATTCATCGCCGGCCACGGCACCAGCATCGGCGGCGCCATCGTGGACGGCGGAACGTTCAACTGGGATAACGGGAGATTCCCCGAACTCACCGAGCCCGATCCCTCCTACCATGGCCTGAAGTACTGGGAGGCGCTGGGCAGCCAGGCCTACATCCTCAAGATGAGGGTCACGCTGCTGCGCGACATGGGGGCCTGTCTCTCCCCCTTCAACTCCTTCCAGATCCTGCAGGGGCTGGAGACGCTGCACGTGCGCATGCCACGCCATGTGGAAAACGCCCGTTGCGTCGCATCCTGGCTGGAGCGCCACCCCCTGGTGAGCTGGGTCAACTACCCGGGCCTCGCCAGCCATCGGGATCACGCCAATGCACGCAAATACCTGCCCAAGGGGGAGGGGGCCATCATCGGCTTCGGAATCAAGGGGGGAGTGAAGGCAGGCAGCAAATTCATCGACAACGTGAAGCTGCTCTCCCACCTGGCCAACATCGGCGATGCCAAGTCGCTGGTCATCCACCCCGCCTCCACCACCCACCAGCAGCTGTCCGAGGAGGAACAGCTGGCCAGCGGCGTGTCGCCGGACTTCATCCGCCTTTCCATCGGCCTGGAGAACATCGACGACATCATCGCCGATATCAGCCAGGCGCTGGAGGCGTCACAGCTCTAGCCGCCACGTCATTCACGACAGCTGCTGTTGTGTGTAGTAGTGCCTCATTGCATGCCATCACCCTACCTATTGGAATCAGGAGCATTTCATGTACAAGTTGACCATTCGCACCAGCTTCGCCGCCGCCCATAACCTCGTCAATTACCAGGGTGATTGTGAAAACCTCCACGGCCACAACTGGAAAGTGGATGTGGCGGTCATTGCCCGCCAACTGGACAAGGCCGGACTGGGCATCGATTTCAAAGTACTCAAACGCGAGGCAGGGGTGGTGATTAACGAACTCGACCACAAGTATCTGAACGACAATCCCGCCTTTGCCGGCATTTCCCCCTCGTCGGAGCACATCTCGCGTTTCCTGTTTGAACGGCTCTCGGAACACCTGAACAGCGATGTCATCAAGGTCGAGTCGGTGACGGTCTGGGAATCGGACAACGCATCGGCCTGCTACTATGAGTGAGTCACTCCCCATCGCCGAGATCTTCTCCTCCATCCAGGGGGAGGGGTACCTGGCAGGGCGGCGGCAGATCTTCATCCGCCTGACCCGTTGCAACCTGGAATGCAGCTACTGCGATACCGGCTTTGGCGAAGGAGAATCGTGCCTGGTGGAGAACTCCCCCGGCTCCAACGTCTTCGAACATTTCCCCCGGGCAGTCGGCCTGGACCGGCTCATGGATATCCTGAACGCCTGGACCTGGGCGCTCCCCCGGGCACACCATTCCATAAGTCTCACCGGCGGAGAGCCGCTGCTCTTCGCCCCTCTGCTGTCGGACTGGCTTCCCCGGCTGCGCGGCATACTGCCGGTTCACCTGGAGACCAACGGCACCCTGCCGATTGAACTGGGCAGAATCATCAGGCTGGTGGATTACGTCAGCATGGACATGAAACTTCCCTCAACCGCCGCCTGTGGCGGGGAACTCTGGGATACGCACCGCCGGTTTCTGGAGACTGCCCGTGGGAAGAACGTCTCGGTCAAGATCGTGGTGGGGGAGCAAAGCGATGCTGCCGAGATCGAACAGGTCTGCCGAATCATCGCGCAAATCCGGCCGGACACTCCGCTCTTCCTCCAGCCACTCTCCCTGCCTGACAGCCACTGCGGCATCAGCGCCGCGCATCTCCTGCATCTGCAGGCCCTGGCCGCGGCACGACTTTCTGATGTGCGGGTGATTCCGCAGATGCACAAGCTCATGGGGGTCCTGTGATCATCGAAGAAATGACCATGCCCGAATTCGAGCAGGGCCTTGCCCGCTCGCGAACTGTTCTGATACCCTTCGGTTCGGTGGAGGAGCACGGGCCGCACCTGCCGCTCTCCACGGACACGCTGGAGGCCTGCGAGGTGGCCAGAAAGGCGGCCCTGCTGACGCCGCTGTTTGTCGCTCCTCCGATCCATTACGGCAACTGCCGCTCCACCTCCTGCCATCCCGGGACCATCTCCATCTCCACCACGACGCTGAAGATGTTGTTCAAGGACATCGTCCAGGCCCTCTACAGCCACGGCCTGCGCAACTTCATCGCTCTCACCGGCCACGCCGGCGGCGCCCACTGCAGCGCCCTGCAGGATGCGGGCGAGGAGATGCTCTCAAGCTACCCCGACGCTAATTTCGCCGTGGTGACAGAATACCTCCTTGCCCGCGACGAGGGGAGGGGGCTCATCGAGACCCCCGGTGACGCCCATGCCGGCGAGATTGAGACCTCCCGCATCCTGCACAGCCACCCCCATCTGGTCAAGGGGAGCGCCCCCCGGGAGTTCCCCGCCTTTCCCGCCGGCATACTGGTCAGGGACAAGCGGCGATACTGGCCCGGCGGGGTCTGGGGAGACCCGGCCAAGGCAACGGCAGAAAAGGGTGCCCGGCTGGAGGAGCTGGTGGTGAAGAAGCTGGTGGAACTGATACAGACAGTGGAAACCTGCCGTAATGAATCATGATCCCGCCGAGCAGCTGATCAGCATCGACAGGCTGGCCTTCGGCGGCAGCGGTGTGGGACGTATCGACGGCAAGGTCTGCTTCGTCCCCTTCGCCTGCCCGGGTGACGAGCTTCTCGTCCGCATCACCGCCGAGAAGCGCTCCTACCTGACCGCCCGGATCATCTCCATCGTTACCCCCGGACAGGACAGGATCACTCCTCCCTGTCCCCTGTTCGGTTCCTGCGGCGGCTGCAGCTGGCAGCACATAGCCTATCACCGGCAGCTGGAGGAAAAGCGGCGGATCTTTGCCGACGCACTCTGGCGCGGGGCTCGCGCACCCGGAGAGCTGGTGGCGGATGTGGTCGCCTCACCCCTGACCTATGGCTACCGCAGCCGGGTACAGTTCAAGCTCCATGGCGCAGGCCCCAACCTGCGCATCGGCTTCTATCGCCAGGGAACCCATTTCGTGGAGGATGCCGGGCAGGGATGCCCCATTGCGCTGCCGGTCATCAACCGGATTCTGGGCAGTTTGCGGGAGATGCTCCCGGCATTCCCCGATCCGACCAAGATTCCCCAGATCAATCTGGAGTGCGCCGAGAAGGGCGCGGTGGTGATCGTCAACTACATTGGGGATGATCACCAGGGCGCCAAAGCCTTCTTCCGGGAGCGGGCCGCGCAGCTGGAACAGGCGACCGCCCTCTATCTGCAGACCGGCAGAAAATCCACGCTCCAGAAGGTATTCGGAGACGACCTGCTGCAGTACTCACAGGAGGGAGAGTCGTCAACAGCCCCCGCCTGTTCCCTGACCTACCGGCCAGGTGGGTTCGCTCAAGTCAACGCGGCCCAGAACAGCGCCCTTCTCCGGCTGGTGAGGGAGTTTGCCGACTGCCGACGAGACGATCAGATACTGGACCTGTACTGCGGCAATGGGAATTTTTCGCTTCCCCTGGCCCGGGGGGTGGCTGCCGTCACCGGCATCGAGGAATACGGCGATTCCATCGCGGCTGCCCGACATAACGCCCGCCTGAACGGCATAACAAATGTCGAGTTCATCTGCGCCGATGCCGCCGCAGGGGCAGGAAA
The DNA here is from genome assembly GCF_000015045.1 of Pelobacter propionicus DSM 2379. Lineage (GTDB taxonomy): Bacteria > Desulfobacterota > Desulfuromonadia > Geobacterales > Pseudopelobacteraceae > Pseudopelobacter > Pseudopelobacter propionicus. The sequence goes on along the minus strand of NC_008609.1, from coordinate 1,911,071 downwards.
ACTCATGGGCGACGGACGGAGATTCCCTACCATCATCCTGGATCCCCCCCGCAGTGGCGCAGCTGATCTGCTGGAGCACATCCCTCGCTTGGGGGCGGACAAGATCATCTACATTTCCTGCGACCCCAGTACCCTTGCCCGGGACTGCGGCGTGCTCTTCGGCAAGGGGTACACTGTCGTTTCCAGCGTACCGGTGGACATGTTCCCCCAGACCTTTCATCTGGAGAGCGTCACCCTGCTACGTCGCAGAAACGGAGCCGTGCCATGAGCATTTTTTCCCGCCTGTTTTCCAAGAGCAGCGATGACCTGCTCACATGGGGTGACACCTTCTTTGCCGCTCGGGTATAAGGGAGACAATGAAGACATCTACTGGTATGAGAAGGGGACGTTGCTGCACCGACTCGGCAGAATCGAGGAATCCGAGGACTGTTTCCGGAGCGCCTGCCGGACTGGTCGCGACAATCCGACCCCCCGCTTCGGCCTGGCGCTGCTTTTGATGGATGCTAAACGTTTTTCCGAAGCAGCTGAGACACTTGACGCAATGATTTCAGGGGGTATGCTATCCGAACAGGCGCGCATGCTGCGCGGCGATCTGTACCTGCTCTCCGGCGATACGGAAGGGGCCATCGGCTGCTACGGAATGCTGCTCTCCACTCCCCACGCCCGTATGGCCGCCGAAAAGCTCCACGACCTGCTGCTGCACGCCGGTCGCACGCAGGAAGCTACCGCCCTGTCCAAGAAGTATCTCGGTGGATGTGGACACTGAAACCGGATAGCGATTTCACGGCCTGATACGGGCTCATCTCGGGAGGAAATGATGAACAGATCGGAACTCATTGAACACCTGGCGCTGCGGAAGGACATTTCCCACAAGCGTGCCGAAGAGATTATCACCCTGATTTTCAGCGCCATGACCGAAGCCATGGTCAAAAACGAGCGGATCGAAATTCGCGGACTTGGCAGTTTCGTGATCAAGGAGTATGACACTTATACCGGTCGAAATCCGAAGACCGGTGAGCCCATTCTGGTACGTCCCAAGAAACTCCCCTTCTTCAAGGTCGGCAAGGAGTTAAAGGAGATGGTCATCGGCTGAGCAATGGTCATGGCGCCGGGCCTCCGGCTTCGGCATGTGCCAGCTTTTCATCGTAACGCACAACCGGGAGCCTGTGTAACATGCCCTTTTCTCTCTTCGAGGGCGCTTTGGGTGGCATCGGTCTGTTTCTGCTCGGCATGCGGTTCATGTCCGACGGAATACGCACCGTGGCCGATGGCCGCATCCGCAGCGCCTTTTTCTCGGCAACCTCCAACCGACTATCTTCTCTGCTGTTCGGTGCCTTGCTGTCCCTGACGCTGAACTCGGCCAGCGCGGCGGTCATTATTGCCATCGGGATGGTTAACGGCGGTGTCCTGAATGTCTTCCAGGCGCTGAATGTGCTGGGCGGCGTACTGCTGGGAGCCTCCTTAAGTCTGTACCTGCCCGTCGTCCCCTACGGAGTCGTGGCAACTCCACTCGTATTCGTAGGGGTGCTGCTCAAGTTCTTCGCCCGCAGGAGACGCCTTGCCAGTGGCGGGGACCTGCTGCTGGGTGCCGGTTTGCTCTTCCTGGGTCTCACCCTGCTGGAGGGGAGTTTCAGCCCAACGGAACATCACCCCTTCTACGGGGCGTTCCACGGTGCTTTTTTCCAGAGCCCTTTCCCGGCGCTGGCCTTTGGCTCCCTTCTCTCCTGTTTCGTACAATCATCCACCTCCCTGTTGCAGGTTGTCTCGTCTCTGGCGCTCAGCAATCATCTGGAGGGAGGAATTGCGTCTGCCATGGCTCTTGGGGGACTTTTGGGTGGAGCCGTTATCGGCTGCTTGGTGGCCATGGCCGGCATAACCGTCTCCCGGCGCATAACCGTCGGTTTTCTTCTGATAAACCTGGCCGTTATCGTGCCCCTGACGCTGATTGTGCCATCCCTTTTGGAGATACCGTTTGTTTCACCAGGCGGACGGTTTGCCCTGGGGGCGCCGCTGTTGAACAGCATGGCCCAGGCGCACAGCATTGCCAGCGCGCTGACAGCCTGCCTGGCAAGCCTTCTCAGCGGCCTGCTCTCCCGTGTAGCGGGGACCCATGACGATCACGGTGGCGCCTATTCCGTACCACAACCCTGCGCGGGATATCTGGACAGCCGGATTCTCAACACTCCCACCCTGGCCCTGGAGCAGGCCCGCAAGGAGATCGGCCGCATGGTGGCGGTGACCTCCTTCATGTTCGCCGACACCCGAGAACTCCTCTTCGACTACGATGCGCGCAGGGCCGAGACCATCAGAAATCACGAACAGGTCCTCGACTCCCTGAACCACGAAATCACCGCTTTCCTGGCAAAGTTGGCCCGTTCCTCAACCAATACCGCGGTCAGTTTCCAAATCCCCGGTCTGCTCCAGATGGTCACCGATCTTGAAAAAATCGGTGACTGCTGCGAAAAGATCCTCGACTGCATCGTTGCCCGCAAGGAAGAGCATATCCTGTTCTCCGAGGACGCCATGGAGGACCTGCGGCGGCTTGCGGCGCTTGTCGGCTCGATTTTCTCCGTCCTCGAAGCCATGGGAATGCAGGGGGCACCACATGACGACATGGGCACCCAGGAACTGAAAGCCAGCGCCGGCAACACCTTCGACAGGGTGAAACGGTCGCACATCGAAAGGATTTGCAGCGGAATCTGCTCGCCACGGACCGCCCTCATGTTTAACGAATTGAACGAGGCCTTTGTGAGAATCGCGGAGCTGAGCTGGAACATCATGGCAGTACGGGAGCGTAAGAACGGATGAGCAACAGGGTCGCCGTCATAGATTTTGGCACCAATACCGCGCGGCTTTTGATCGCCGAACGGGTTGAGAAGGGATATTTCCGTCATGTCCATCTGCGGCGCGAGATCGTACGCATGGGAGGGAGCTTCAACAAATCGGAAGGGCTGTCGCCCGAGGCGATGGAGCGCGGTCTTTCCTGCCTGACGCGCTTCTCCGAGCATATCCGTGAGTACGACGTTGTATCGGTACGGGCCGTCGCCACCAGCGCCGTGCGCGACGCAGGCAACGGGACCGAGTTCGTGGAAAACGTGCGCAGGAAAACCGGTATAGAGCTCGCGGTCATCGACGGTATTGCCGAGGGGACCCTGACCCTGGCGGGCGTCATGGTGGGACTCGACCGGAGCCACGATGAGATTCTGGTGGTGGACATCGGCGGCGGCAGCACCGAATATACGTTGGCACGTTCAGAGCGGGCCGCTTTCGTGCGCAGCCTGCCGCTGGGGGTGGTCAGGCTAACCGAAGGACAGGGGAGCTTGGCAGCCATGGAGAGCAAGATACAGAGGGAGCTGGAGGCGTTGTGGCGCGACATGGCCGAGTCCCGCTGCCGTATCCGGAACGGTACTCCCCTGGTGGGAACAGCCGGCACCGCAACCACCCTGGCGGCCATCAGTATGGAGATGGATGAGTACGACTATCGCAAGGTCAACAATACCGTCATCTCCAGGGAAAAGATCGCAGCCATCTTTGAGCGCCTGCTTCCCCTGACACCACAGGAGAGACTGAAGGTGCCGGGGCTTGAAAAAGGGAGAGAAGATTTGATTATTTCAGGAATGCTGATCACCTTGCGGACCATGGATCTGTTCGGCATGGGAGAGATGAAGGTCAGCGATTACGGTCTGCTGGAGGGACTGCTGGTAAGCTTGGACGGAGGAGTCGGACGCTATGGCGAGTGATCTCGCAGAACTGGAGCGGGAGATTGCGTATCGTTTTATCGATCAGGCCCCGCTGCTGCAGGCTCTGACCCATCCGTCGTTTGAGCATGAGCAGGCCGGGGGGGGCAACTACCAGCGACTGGAATTCCTGGGTGACGCGGTGCTGGGGATGGTGCTGGCCGAGATGCTGTTCAGGCGCTTTCCCGACAGCAACGAGGGGGTTCTCTCCCGGCTCAGGTCGCAGATTGCGGACCAGGACACCCTGGCGGGCATTGCCCGCTCGTTCGGACTGGGCAGGTTCGTCCGCCTCGGCCGCGGAGAGGAGCAGGGCGCCGGACGCAACAAGGACTCGATTCTGGCCGATGTGCTGGAGGCGCTGATCGCTGCGGTCTACCTGGACGGCGGTTTGAAAGAGTCGCGCCGGCTGATCCAGCGGCTGTTCGTCGCAATCCTGGAGAGCCGTGGGGCAAGGCTTCGGTTCAACGACGCCAAGAGCGAGCTACAGGAACTGCTCTCTGCAAGACGGCTGCCGTCCCCTGTCTACCGCCTGACCGGCGAATCAGGACCGCCCCACGACCGTCTGTTCATTTTTCAGGTGCTGGTGGATGATGCCGTTGTGGGCGAAGGAGAGGGGCGCTCCAAAAAGATCGCCCAGCAGGCGGCGGCGACGCAGGCACTGACGGCATTTTCAGCCCCTGCCAATGCATCCCCATGAGCAGGATTACGGTCCCTTTTTTTATCAGCCACCAGGGGTGCCCGCACACCTGCGTTTTCTGCGATCAGCGCTCGATCTCCGGCTCCAGTGGCACACTGCCGGATGCGCAAGAAATTGCCGCAAGAATCGCTGACTGGCACGGTTCGGCACAGGGGCGTCCCCTGGAGGTTGCCTTCTTCGGCGGAACCTTCACCGCTCTCCCCCGTCAGATTCAGCAACGGCTCCTGGCTGCGGTACACCCCTTCCTCCGCTCCGGCGTCGTCAGCTCGATCCGGGTCTCCACCCGTCCCGACGCGCTGGATGCCGAAAACGTACCCTGGCTGGCTGGCCAGGGAGTCGCAATCATCGAACTGGGAGTGCAGAGCATGGACGATGCCGTGCTGGAGGCCGCCGGCCGCGGCCATGACGCCCGGGCATCCCTGGATGCCATCCGCCGAATCAGGGAAAACGGTCTCATGGCTGGCGCCCAGCTCATACCCGGCCTGCCCGGTGACACCCCGGCAACCGCCTGCGCGTCACTGGAACGCGTGATCGATGCGGGCGTTGATTTCGTCAGGATTTACCCCACGGTTGTGCTGCGCGGTACGGAATTGGCCCGGCGCTACGGGGAGGGAACCTATCACCCCCTGACCCTGCAGGCGGGAGTGGCGCTCTGCAAGACACTGCTGAGAATCGCCATGAGACGGGGTGTCCCGGTCATACGCATGGGGCTGCAGGACGACGAATCGCTCCGCGATGGCGCCATTCTGGCCGGCTGCTGGCACCCTGCCCTAGGCCATCTGGTGCAATGCGAGCTCTACCACGACCTGCTGTTTCAGCTGATCTCCGCGCTTCCCGATCATTCACGGCCAGTGACGATCAGCTGCCATCCCACACGGCTTTCGGCTGTCATCGGCCAGAAGAGGAGTACCATAAATCGCCTTCAGCAGCAGGGAATCAGCATTCGGCGCGTCCTGGCCGACCCGGTGCTGTCGCTTCCCGAGTGCCAGGTCAGCTCCTGCGGTTTTTCGTCAAGAGGTTCCCTGCTGCACGATCAGATTAAAATCCATGACTGAACTGCCCGAGTTGAAAGCGTATTGCGCTCCCTGCGGGATGCCAGGCCATCGCTGGTCGGGCGGATACAAACGTTCCTACACCTGTTTTTTATCGTTTTTCTCCTGACAGAGAGCCGGATTTCCGTAAAAATTCGGGCGCCAGGGCGAACAAGTTTACCCAAAACAGTCTTTGGGATTGCAATAGACAACGTATTACAGTATGTTTTTCTGTCGTATCCGGATAAATAATTCAATGTATTTTGGAGGATGGCATGTTTGGCGAAGCGGGAAAAACCAAATTTCAGATCGATCTGCGGCAGCACCTCCGGGACCAGAATATCAGCGACAATCTCGTGCATCTCATCTGCGAGATCGCCGAGGCCAGCAAATATGTTATCAACGCCATCCGTACCGGCGATCTGGGGGTGGCGGGCACGTCAAACCTCTATGGCGAGGAGCAACTCGCCCTGGACGTGCTCTCCGACCGGATTATTCGCAAACGCCTGCAGCACTCCGGTGTTGTCTGCAACATCGCATCTGAAGAGATGGAGGAGATCTTCCAGGTTACCAGCAATCCCCAGGGGATGTTTTCCGTTGCCTATGACCCCCTGGACGGTTCTTCCCTGGTGGACGTAAACCTGGCGGTCGGCACTATCGTGGGCATCTATCAGGGAAGCGACCTGCTCCAACCGGGGCGCCACATGGTCGGCGCCATGTATATTCTCTACGGGCCACGCGTCTCCATGGTCTATTCGGTCGGCAAGGGGGTTTATGAATTCACCATGAACCAGCTGATGGAATTCACCCTCAGCCGCGAGCAGATACAGATGCACCCCTCGGGCGACATTTATTCCCCTGGCGGATTGCGCAAGAAGTACTGCGAGGGCAATGAACGTTTCATCCGCTACCTGGAGGCAAAAGGCTCCAAGCTGCGCTATTCGGGCGGCTTCGTGCCGGACATCAATCAGGTGCTGATCAAGGGCAAGGGGGTATTCATGTATCCCGCCCTTACCGACAGCCCCAACGGCAAGCTGCGCCTTCTGTTCGAGCTCAATCCCATGGCTTTTTTGATCGAGCAGGCGGGTGGGGCAGCCACAAATGGACATATGCCGATTCTGGACATCGTTCCCGAAAGTCTGGACCAACGCTGTCCCATTTACCTCGGGTGCCGTGATGACGTCGTGAAGGCGGCCGAGTTCCTGAATACCCCCTGCAAGACTCCCCACGAAGAGCCGCAACCATGAGCCTTGAAGAGCGCCCGTCGCAAGCGGGCCAGCAACTCCGGCGCCTGTGCAACGAGATTCAGCTTTTCGATCTGTGCGACCTGGAGCACTGCAGCTACAAAGAGGGTCGCTTCTGCACTCGTACGGAGTTGCTGGCCCGCTTCGAGCACATCAGCGACGAGGATGAGTGCGCGCCGCTGCGAAACGCCCGGGAAGAGGATGACCTTGACGGTGAACTTGGCGGGTACGACTCCGATTATGATGACGATGTGGGATCCGATGACGGGTTCGGCGAGCAGGAGGTGTGAACAGTGCTGAGACTGAACGCGACCGGGAGAGGGGGCGACAAACCTTCCTCCCGATCATAAGAAAACGAAGGAGCGCTGATCAATGACATAAAAATGGGGGACTTCCACTGCAGCGGAAGTCCCCCATTTTTATGGAAAACTAAACGGTACTAGCCGAGGGTATTGACCAGCTTGGTCAAGCGCGACACGGTGCGTGACGCGTTTGAACTGTGGATGACGCCCTTTGTGGCGGTCTTGTCGATGACCGGGATAGCAGCCTTCAGCGCAACGGTCGCCGCTTCCTTGTCCTTTGCCTCAACAGCCTCACGGACCCGCTTGATATATGTCTTCAGCGTCGATGAGATGTGCCTGTTACGGGCGTTCTTCTTCGCATTCTGTTTAATCCGTTTGATTGCCGACTTGTGATGTGCCAAACTGCACCTCCATGTAAACGTAGGATACGTTGATTTGATTGATTTTAAAGAGAAGTTTTTACCATCAATTACTGCCGCGTGTCAACCTAATAATATCAACTGCTAATTCGCACCTGTCTGCCATGGAACGACAGCTTTCCCTCGGCGAAGAGCCTGATCGATTCGGGAAAAATGCGGTGTTCCTCCTGGAGGATGCGTCGCGAAAGTGACTCTTCACTGTCGTCCTGCATGACCGGAACAACAGCCTGGAGAATTATCGGACCGGTGTCGGTGCCGTTGTCCACGAAATGGACCGTGCAGCCTGAAAATTTCACTCCGTACTCAAGTGCCTGCTTCTGGGCGTGCAGGCCGGGGAAGGCGGGGAGCAGCGCTGGGTGGATGTTGATGACTGCGCCGGGGAAGGCGCCTATCATCACGTCGGAGAGAATCCGCATAAAACCGGCCAGAACGACCAGTTCGACCCGATGAGTGCGCAGCACCTCCACCAGGGCATTGTCATACTCCCGCCGCGTGGCAAATGCGCCATTCGCATGGATAACCGTCGGTATGCCGTGCCGCCGTGCCCGCTCAAGGGCAAAAACACCGTGAACGTTGCTGATCACGCAGGCGATACGGGCATGTATCTCCCCAGCTTCGATACGGTCGATGATCGCCTGCAGGTTGGAACCATTTCCCGACACCAGGACGGCCAGGGTGAGCGGCTCTGCTACTGACATTACCCCTCCACGAGTTGGGTGGGGTCGCTGTTCTCCGGGCAGGCGGTGATCTCTCCGATGACCCAGGCATGTTCGCCAAGGCCGTTCAGGCGGTCGAGCATGTCATCGCAATCCTGCTCGGCAACCGCCAACACCATGCCGATACCCATATTAAACGTCCGGTACATCTCGTCGCGCTCCACATTTCCGGCCTCTGCCAGAACATCGAAGAGCAGGGGGCGCTCCCAGCTGGAGAGGTGCATGGTAGCGCGGCATCCCTTGGGCAGTACACGGGGGACGTTTTCCAGAAGACCGCCGCCGGTTATGTGGGCAATCCCCTTGATGGAGTAATCCTTGAGCAGGTTCATAATGGAGCGGACATAGATGCGGGTCGGGGTGAGCAGCTCCTCGGCGACCGTGCGGCCGGTTCCGGGAAACTCGGCGTCGATGGCAAGACCCATGCGTTCAAAGACAAGTTTTCTGGCCAAGGAGTAGCCATTGCTGTGCAAGCCGCTGGAGGCAATACCGATCAGGCGGTTACCCACCGAGATGCCCGATCCGTCGATAATTCTGTCCCGATCTACCACGCCCACCGCGAAACCGGCCAAATCGTATTCATCGTCGGAGTAGAAGCCGGGCATCTCTGCTGTTTCCCCGCCGATCAGGGCACAGCCCGCCTGCCTGCATCCCTCGGCAATCCCCTTGACAATGGCGGCCCCTTTTTCGGGATGCAGACGTCCCGTGGCCAGGTAGTCCAGGAAAAAGAGCGGCTCAGCGCCTTGGACCACGATGTCGTTGACGCACATGGCAACCAGGTCGATGCCCACCGTCTCGTGCATATCGGCCATAAAGGCGATCTTCAGCTTCGTGCCGACACCGTCCGTTCCCGACACGAGCACGGGATTCTTGTATTTAGTGGTGTTCAGTGAAAAAAGCCCGCCAAACCCCCCGATTTCCGCCATAACTTCGGGACGGAAGGTCGATTTGACCAAAGGCTTGATCATATTGACGAAACTGTTGCCCGCAGCGATATCTACCCCTGCATCCTTGTAGGTGATTCTCTGATCGCTCAAACCATGTACCCCCTTGCAGATAAAAACCTTTTGTAAAACAAGGGCCGGAAAATGTCAATTATCAAACTGGTAAAATTCATTTTCACCTTCCGCTACCCGTCGAATACACTTGACAAAACAGTATGCTTTTGGATTATTAGAAGCACCATGCTAGAAAAGTCCGCTCAAAACTTGCTGCTGTCATCGCTGCTGGTATTCATCTCCTTTTATGGGACCGCCTGCGCCGATATCTACCGCTATGATGACAGCGACGGCAGCGTACACTTCACCGATGCTCCCACGGACAAGCGCTTCAAAATATTCATGCGGGATCAGTAATTTCCGGTTAGGTCTTTGCATGTCGTCGTTTTTTCTTTAAAAGTTTGTTTTTGTGGGATTTTTGCTGTGTTCGCATCCGTTTTTGCTCTAGTTCTTCTGCTGCCTCATTGGCGATTTGGTTGCGTAATTCCCGTACCCGAGTGATGCTGACTGGTTCGTTGTGCTGCTCCCGGCAGTAAATAGCAAGAAGCAGATAGGTTATAAGGCCGCCAAGAAGCTGGACCATCAGCCCGTACTTGCTCCTGGCGATCAGGTGGTACACCTTGAGATGGCGTTTCCACCAGCCAAAGAAGGTCTCGATGTTCCAGCGGAGCTTATAGACTTCGGCGACTTGTTCAGCGGTCAGGTCGTACCTGTTGGTAGCGATCCAGTAATCTTTACCGTCAACACGGTAACCAACAAGGCGCAGTTCTTTCTCAGTCTGGTTTACGCCTTTGGTGCCGAGCATTACGATCCGGTCATAGAAGATAATACTGTCAGGATTGACGGCATTCTCTCTGATGACTATCTTGATCGTATTCTCCCTGATACGACAGACAAAGAACTTCTCGGCGGCCTGCCACTTGTCAAAGTGGTCATGGGACTGATACCCGCGATCCATAACGCCGGTTTCGCCTTTGTCGATGATCTTGTCAACAAAGGGGCGCTCACCCTCTTTACCGTCGCTGAGGTATATCTTCCTGGGAATGCCCCGGTTGATATCGAAGCCGACATGAGCCTTGGCCTTCTTTGAGCCGCTTCGGTAATCAGCCCATTCCATGGACAGCACAGCATCAATCAAAGAGCCATCTATGGATACCAGGTTGCCAAGGTGAGCGTATTCGGCCGGAAGCACTTTGCCTGCTTGCTTGACCAGATGTCCGAATACCTCACTTAGCTGCTCAAGGCCACGGTTATTGATCGCCTCGAAGAAGGCGCTCTTTTTGATCCCCTTGGGGGGAGCAACGCACTCCTTGGCAAAGTCATTCTGTTCCAGAGCCTGCAGCAGTTCGCTCCCGGAAGAAAACTCTTCAAGGTGATAGAAAATCAGGGCCTTTAGCTGATCATCAAAGGTCATTTGCAACGGGCGGTACCCCCTGGATTCAAGTTGTTTATCGGACTTGAATCTCTCAAAAACCGGGGTAAGAAGCAATTTGAAAGCACGTGCTTTTCGTCGTTGTTTCAGTCGCTTGAAAGGTCGCATGTCGTAACTCGTGTAATATTAAGTAGTTACGATGGTGGCCCGCCAATTTTTTACTAAAAGTCAAGCAAAAAAAATGTGGCATCACGCTGATTTTGTTACTTTTTTACATTCTCAAAGAACCATGCAAAGACCTAACCGGACGACGCTGATGCGGGATATAAAAAAGGACAAGCTGCTGCGCACCAAATTCAGACTGATCAACGCGGCCAATCCGTCCGAATACGAACCGCTGATCAGAACCTGCTCGGAAAAATACGGTGTCAATTCATCACTGATCAAGGCGGTCATTCACGCCGAATCCGGTTACAATCCCAACGCGGTTTCCAGCAAGGGCGCCAGCGGCCTCATGCAACTCATGCCCGGCACCGCCCGGTCGCTGAACGTGGCCAACAGCCTCGATCCCAAAGACAACGTGGAGGGCGGAGTCAAGTATCTCCGCTTTCTGCTGGACACCTTCCACGGCGACGTCTCCCTGGCCCTAGCGGCGTACAATGCCGGACTAGGCAAAGTGGCCAGATACGGCGGCATTCCTCCCTATACCGAGACCCGTACCTATGTAAACCGGGTACTTTCCTACATGCAATCCTACCAGGCCAACTGATCGATGACGACACAGACGCAAACCCCGATTCTCAACCCGCCCAACATCCTGACCATGCTGCGCATCGCGGCCATACCGCTCCTGGCGACGCTGCTCATGTCTCCGGAGCGCTCGGCGGGATTCTGGGCCGCTGCGGTCTTTGCGTTGGCCTCAATCACCGACTGGCTGGACGGCTATCTGGCGCGACGTATGGAGATCGTCACGGTATTCGGCAAATTCCTCGATCCCATTGCCGACAAACTGATCGTCATGGCCGCCCTGATCATGATACTCCCCTTTGGCCGTGTTCCCGCATGGATGGTGCTGATCATCCTGGGACGGGAAATCATCATCACCGGACTGCGCGGAATAGCCTCCAGCGAGGGCATCGTCATCCAGGCCAGCGACCTGGGCAAATTCAAGACCATCTTCCAGATTGTCGCCATACTGGGACTTTTGCTGCACTACGACTACAACTGGTTCTTCGGAATCCAGCACCCGCTGCTGCAGGTCAACATGCACAACGTGGGGATGTTCTACCTCTGGATCGCAACCCTGCTCACCGTCTGGTCCGGCGGGGATTACCTGTTCCGCTTTATGAGAGTTATCGCCCGCTGAGACTCGCTCAGCGGGTGGATGTCCCCATGAGCACCTCGATTTTCCTGCCGCCATGACTGAACAGCACCCGATCCCGCTGAACCTCGTCGACCCTGACCCCCTCGATTGACGAACCCTTTGAAACGGGAACTCCGTTAACAACCGCCACGCCCTCAGCGCCATCCTGAAAAGCGATACCATCAACCCTGAGAGTCGGTACCGGTGGAGTTGAGTCTGCGTGACTGGCCGCTAGCGGCTTCTCGGTCGCCGAATATCGCGTGTTCCCCTCCGAATCCCCCGCAGTCGTGTGCAGTTGCTGCCCACTCGGTCGGGAGCGGGGCGTGAACGGCCCGCGCAGGGGCGCAGAGGCGGCATTGCGATCCAGCCTGGCCGAATAAGGCAGAGCAACTGTGGCTGGCGACAGGGCGGGGGGACGCGGGACTTCGGCCACGCTGCTCCGCGGGGACATTGCCCGCTGAGGCGGGGGAGGGGCATGCCGGTTCCCGCTCATATAGATGTAGGTGACGGTTCCGCCGCAGACGAAGAGCAGCGCGGCCGCCAGGGCAATAGCCGTGGGCGAAATCCGGTTCGCGGGGGCAGTGCGCAGTATTTCCGCATCGATCCTCAAGGGTTCGTGCCTGGCCGCAGCCGTTTCCTGTTCCAGTTTCTTGAGTGCTTTCAGTATTGAGCTCATCGTCAATCCCCGGGTCAATTCCTGCCCAGTGACGGCGCCATCTGGGCAGCGTCGAGACGGGAGAGGAGTGCCAGGGTCAACTCTCCCCCGGAGTCGTTGGTGGGGATGCCCTGGGAACGTTGGAATCTGCGGACGGCACTGATCGTGGCTTTGCTATAGACCCCGTCTATGGCTTGACGGTAGCAGCCGGCCTGTTTCAGCATGCGCTGCAGCGTATGCAGCTCCTTGCGCCTCTCTCCGGGCACGAGGTGGGAGGGAATGCGTGCGGAGTCCCGCCAGAGCAGGTAGAAGGTGCCACTCGCCACGGGAGCCAGATCGTTTTTATCTACCTCTCCCCCCTTCAGCAGGGCAGGGGAAACGGTCAGAAGCCGCCCCTTTGCCGAAGTCACGGCAATGCAGAAACGCCCCCTCCTGTCCACTACAGTTGTGCAAACCAGAAAGGGGAGATCGAAGCGAAGCGCATCTTCCAGCGAACCCTGAAAGACAGTGCAGCGCAGATCGCGCTTGGCCGCCAGCTCCGAGAAGGTTGCGGGAACCGACATCGTCCCCTTGAATATTCGTATCGGCCTGGCCTGCCATTTGGCCATCAGGCCGTTGAATGCGCCGATGTGGGTGTCGTTCAGGCCAAGATTCAGCAGCGCCACCCTCAAGCGCCGGACCGGCTCAGTTTCTTCCTGAGAGAAAGGAATCGCCTTCGCAACGGAGAGGGAATGGGCGCCCGGGGAGAGCGCCTCCGCACCCGGCCTGGAAGGCCTCGGCGGGAGCGGGAGCGACACGACCTCCGTAGGGCGGGGTTCCGGGGAGGAAAAAACCTCCGGAAGCCACTGACCGACTATCAATCCGAAAAGACAGAAGACAACCAGAGCAGAGGCAAGACCCGCAAGGGTAAAGCCGCACCTGGAGACGCCGCTGAGTTCGTTTATGGCACGCAGAACAACGACCGGCGAAATGGTGCGGCGACCGTCGGCATAGGCCGTCAGCAAGGCGCGATCGCAGATGATATTGATCATGCGGGGAGCGCCACGGGAATAGAGGTGGATCAGTCGAACGGCCAGACGGCTGAAGGAAACACCGCCCCTGGCTCCGGCCACATCCAAACGGTGGCGGATATAGGCTCCTGTTTCATTCCCATCCATCACCCCCAGCCTGAAGCGGACGGCGATGCGTTGGTTGAGCTGGCGCAGGTTGTGCCTTTGCAGCAAACGTTCCAGTTCGGGTTGCCCCGCCAGTATGATCTGGATCAGTTTGTCGTTTTCCGTCTCGAGATTGGAGATGAGTCGGATTTGCTCCAGAACGTCGGGTTGCAGGTTCTGGGCCTCGTCGATCACCAGCACCACCGTCCGCCCCTTGCCGTTCTCTTCCAGCAGAAAACGGTTCAAACCGCTCAGCAGGTCATTGATGCCGAGGCCGTTGGTCTCGATGCCAAACTCTTGACATATGTTCAGCAACAGCTCCACGGAGTTCATGCAGGGGTTGAAAATCAGGGCAATGCGGTAGTTACCGTCCTGGAGTTGCCCCAGCAGGGTGCGCAGCACCGTGGTCTTGCCGGTACCCACTTCGCCGACCAGTTCGATGAAACCGTAGTGGCTGTTGATTCCGTAGAGCAGGTGGGCAAAAGCCTCTCGATGCTGTTTGCTGAGAAATATGAAGCGCGGGTTTGGGGTAAGGGTAAACGGTTTTTCGTCGAGGCCGAAATATCTGGTATACATGTTTTCCGTTGTGGTACTACATTTTCAGGGGAGCCCTGTGAGCTATATTCCACATAACTCACCCGTTTTCAAGTAAATTCCAAGAAAAACCATGCCGCTGCGCCCGGGGTTGCCCCAATCCGGCCGCCCTGGAAAGAGCTCATGCGATACATCAGATCATCATCAGTAACACTTGAGAATATAACAAAAAAAAGCACTATTGCTGCAGAATTTACGTCGGTGGCGGCCAGCTATCCGTTCCGGGTATCACCATCCTACGCCAAACTGATCCGCAGAGAGGGGGATGCCATCTGGAAACAGTGCATTCCTGATTTACGTGAACTGGATGACGCTGGACAGTGCCCCGACCCACTGGCAGAGCATCTGCTCAGCCCCGTGCCCGGCCTGATTCACCGTTACCCCGACCGCGTGGTGCTGCTCGTTTCCAATCGCTGCCCGGTCTACTGCCGCTTCTGCATGCGCAAGCGCCACGTGGGGGAGGGGGATGCCCCCATGGACGCCCAAACGCTGAAACAGGCAATGGATTATATCGCCGCCAATCCGGCAATTCGCGACATAATCCTCTCCGGCGGCGACCCATTGATGCTGGATGACGACTCGCTGCACCACATCCTCCAGCAGTTACGGGCCATTCCCCATGTAACCATCATTCGCATCGGCACACGCGTTCCGGTAACCTTGCCCGAGCGGGTGACCCCCGAACTGTGCACCCTCTTGAAGCGGTTTCACCCCCTGTACATCAACACCCACTTCAACCACCCGGATGAAATCACGCCGTTGTCGGCCCGGGCCTGCGATCTTTTGGCCGATGCCGGAATCCCATTGGGAAACCAGACGGTTCTGTTGCGCGGGGTAAACGATTCCCTGGATACCATGCGTTCCCTGCAGACCGGGCTGCTCTCCCTGCGGGTCAGGCCGTACTATATCCACCAGATGGATCTGGTCAGGGGTACGGCGCATTTTCGCACCCCGATCGCGACCGGTCTGGAGATCATCAGGGGCTTGCGCGGTCATGTATCGGGGATGGCGGTGCCGCAGTACGTTATCGACTTACCCGATGGAAAGGGGAAGGTGCCCATACTACCCGACGATGTGGAGCGACAGGGGGATTTACTGATTCTGAGGACATACCAGGGGGAGATGGTCAGGTATCGGGATCTGACAACGGTTGCAGATTCATAAATCCAAAACAGAAAAGCCAGAATACTTTTCTGAATTACAGCTCCTCAGGCGTGAAGCTGATTACGTCATCGATCCGTGGAGCATCGGCGAAGAGCATCACCAGCCGGTCAATCCCCAGGGCGATCCCTGCCGATGGCGGCAGGGAGGCCAGTTCATCGAGGAACGGTTCGGGGAGGGGAAGGGGCGACAGGCCAGCCTCTATCCTCCTCTCGTTAGCCACCAGGAAACGCTGCCGTTGTTCACGGGGGTCGTTCAGCTCACTAAAACCATTGGCCAGCTCAAGCCCCCCCAGATAGAGCTCAAAGCGCTCGGCAACGGATTCGTCATCGGCCTTCAGGCGGGCAAGGGACGCCATTTCGGCGGGATAATCCATCAGGATTACCGGTACATGGGTCGGCAGCGAAGACTCGATTCGGGTCACCATCAGTTCATCAAAGGTTCCATCGACCACGGCGACCGCAACATCCTTGACAGCATAGCGGGCATAGGCATCACGCACCGTAATCCGTTGTGCCTCCCGGCACGGTTCCAGACGTTGCCCCTGATAGTCGATCCCCTCACTCTTCCCACAAATCAAGGCTACCCATCGCAGCAGCTCCTGACAATCCTCCATCAGTTGACGATAGTCGCTGTCGCGCCGATACCATTCCAGCATGGCAAACTCCGGCAGATGGCGACTTCCCCGTTCATCCCTGCGCCAGCAACGGCAGATCTGAAAAATCCGCTCATGGCCGCGACAGAGCAGGCGCTTCATGCAGATCTCCGGCGAGGTATGCAGGTACCGGTCGCCAGAACCATGGGGATCGATATACTCTTCAGGCGCGTTGGCGGGAATAAGATGGGGCGTATCCACCTCCAGAAAACGACGTGAAGCAAAGAAAGACCTGATGGCGGCTACGATGTCCGCCCTCAGATAGAGGTTGTGGTCGCGGGGGTGCATGCTAATCCTGTCAAGTCGCGTAAAGCAAAAAGGGGCGAGTCACCGTGACTCGCCCCGGATGGATGCGTGTGGTCTGCTCCGTTGAATCGCTCCTTACCCCTTGACGCGGGTGGAGTATTCACCGGTGCGAGTGTCGATGGTAATCAGTTCTCCTTCCTCGATAAAAGGAGGAACCCTGAGGACATAGCCGGTTTCCACGGTTGCCGGCTTGGAGTCGTTGCCGCTGGTGTCACCCTTAGCCCAAGGGTCGGTCTGGGTAACCCGCAGGTTGACGAAGTTGGGGATAGTTACGCCGATGGCCTTCTCGCCGAAGAGCAGTACCTCCACCTTGATATTCTCCAACAGGAAATTCTTGGCATCGCCAATGGTATCCTCTTCCATGATGACCTGTTCGTAGGTCTGCTGGTCCATGAACGTGTAGTGGGTGCCTTCCTTGTAGAGGTACTCCATCTGACGTTCCTCCAGACTGGCTGGTTCGAAGGTCTCACCGGAACGATAGGTGCGATCAAGGATGGTACCGTTGATCATATTGCGCATCTTGGTACGGTAGAGTGCCTGTCCTTTGCCCGGCTTGGTGAAGTCGAAGGCGATGATGATGTAAGGGTCGCCTTCAATGATGATTTTAAGACCTTTTTTCAGGTCTGCTGCTGTGTACATATGATCCTCGCTGATAGTGGAGTAATTTGCATAATAAATGCGACAAGCCCATTCATGCGTGGATGGGCTTGTTAAAGGAAATCTGTCGGGAGGGTGTTACTTGGCGCGATAGGTAATGCGACCACGGCTCAAGTCATAGGGTGACAGTTCAACGGTAACCTTATCACCAGGGAGGATTTTGATGAAGTACTTACGCATCTTGCCAGAGATATGGGCAAGGACAATGTGATCATTTTCGAGTTTAACGCGAAACATGGCGTTGGGGAGTGGCTCAACGACCGTGCCTTCAACTTCTATTGCTTCTTCTTTGCTCATTCCGAGGGGTACCCCTTATTTGTCTGTGAATACATCCGTTTAATCAAACTGCCGTATATTACTAACAACCATGCTAAAATGCAAGGTTAATTATAGAACACTCGCAAAGCGCCCATAAGATATATTGCAACAAGTTTAATGTTAATTTATACTTAGAGCCGGGAGGTGCGACGTGAAAATTATCATACCGGCGGGAATTGGTCTAGCACTTTCGATCATCGGAGCGATATACGGCAGACAACGCAGGGATGTAGCGGCCTGGATGAAGGCGCGACGAATCGACATGAAGCCAGGAAAAGACGGGCAACGGTGCGGAGTATGCGGAAAGCCGATGGAGTTGAAGCGAATACACACCGGAAGCAGGGCGGGGGTGTATTGGGCCTGCACATCATGGCCAGAGTGCCGAAAGATTGAACGGATAGAGTAAAGCGAGTTTTGAGGACGCGAAGAGAGAGCGTCGAGGACCGTCCCGTCACAGTCGCGCACCAGATGCAAACGTGATTTGATGCTCACCTGGGAAGGCGCACGGCGGTTGTGGATGACCGGAACACCCTTGACCGGTCATTATTGTATGCCTGCGGCGCATCATGACGCGCTTTCCAACTGTTCCCACCTTGACCATAAACAATCATCTGCCAGGGATGACACCGGCCCCGATTGAGTCGAAACAGTATCAACCCCTCCCATCCCGCAAGGCGGGAGGGGAGGGGACCCGCACAATTTCGGCTCTTGATCTTCCCCCCATGAATCCTCACTGAACACTTGGAGAGAATCATACAAACGTGCGGCCCAGAGTGGGAGCGGGTACAGATCACGGTCAGCGATCACATTAGCGCCGGCACCAAGGCCAGCGTATCTACGTATCACCAAGAAGAGCGGAAAGGGCGCCATCGGTAGACCGATCACCGGCAGCTTGAGTTTTTGCAGGTTACGAAAACGGCTTTCGTACTCGGCCAACGGTCTTATTTGCGAGTCAATCATTTCTATGGTGTGGGCGATCATGATCACGTTCCACCCGAGCTTGCGGTGCTGGGTAAAGAACTCAATCCACCCCATGTTCTTTTTCCAGACGCGAGAGTTAAAAATCAGCTGCGCTTCATCCAAAAGCAAAAGACCAGCTCCCTCAGAATACGACCCGTCATCCTTGTAAACTCCCACCGCCTCAGCGCGGGGCTGTATCTTGCGTATCGCCTCCAGGGAGTCAACACGGTAAAAGCGGTTATGCATCGAAGCGGCTTTTTCATAGCGATGTTCATCGGAGAACCTACCCAATAACGTCCGACTGGCGACCACATCGGCCCAGCCGTCCACAAGGGAAAAATTGGCAGCGACTACGCCACCCTTTTTAAGATGGAGAATTGCACGAGCGACGTACGTTATGAGTTTCAACCAACGCGCAACAGGCATGATAACAATCAGCGCCATGAGGCCACAGGTCATAAAATTTGCGATTGAGACAAAAAAAGCGACCGGAAACAGCCAGTTTATCACCGCGATAATCAAAGAAGTCATCGGGCCGAGATCAAGATAGGCAGACTCCATACAGGCCGAGCCGACACAATCAGGAAACAGGCCGATTATGTACAAGGCGAAATCAACCAGGGAGTCAAAGCAGACCTGGAGGAAGTCTATGCCGTAGTTCAGGCAGGTAACGCCAAGATACTTTGCCCAGGACAACAGCCAGTTCGTGAACGATGCCAACATCAGCTTGTCCCCCTGTAGAATTTGACCATCATGACGATACAGGCAATAGACGCAATAACGGCGATAAACGACCGCATGGCAACGGCTATCGGGTCGAACATCTCAAGGCTGATTTGATACGTTTGACCGTAGACTGGGAGATTGAACACTGGCGGCGTTGGATTCGATGGCGCAATCTGGCCGAGCAAATCACCGATCTTGGGTATCAGGTAGAAAGGGAATGTCGCGGCCATTGAGCCTTTAAGGTCGGCGAAGCGAGCCCAGGAAAAAGCCTTGATTGTAGGTATATCAATGCTTGCGGCACTTTCTTTATCCGCTTCCCTGGTAGCTTCTTCTGCAACCGTTGTAGCGTTTTCAGCAGCAACCTTTTTTGCAGCGGCAGTTGCAGCGTCAGAAATGGCCGTTGCATCAGCGGCTTTTTGGGCAAGTGCCGGATTCGTCGGGTCGGCCTGGGAAGCAGTTACAGCGGCATCCCTGGCGGCAATAGCAGCTTGAGCAGCTTGTTGTGCAGCGACAAGTGCTTGTTCGCGTTCATCAGCGGCAACACCTTGAGCATTTACAGCGGCAAGTGCAGCAGGGGAAAGCGGGTCAGACGGGTACGTCAGAGGCAAACCGGTTGTATCATCCGTGAATGTAGGAATGTAGCTTTCATCTTGCAAAGCTTTATCGAGTTCAGCCTGATAAAGCTCAGAAGCGTTACCACCAGATGAAGAGCCGGTCACAGTCGAAGCAAATTGCAGAGGAGTTGCGGCAAAGGGAACGGGTGTCACCGTTGGATTGGAAGTATAGCTATAATATGCGAAATTATAATTATAGTATGGATTCCCGCCGACAGTGGTAGTCGTTATGTTGTACTTGACACCAATTGTTCCCGGCCCAAGACCGCCGACATTGACAAGCCAGCCGATACTAGTACCAGCACCAGCCGCATCCATCTGCTTGGTTCCCAGCTTATAATTAGAACCGTTATAGTTAACTATCTGGCCCACAACTGGCGCAACGGATGATGAATTCACAGTTGACGACGGAACATAACCTGGGTCAGTAAACGCATTCACCAAGTTGGGAAAAAGGGACGTCTTACCAGTGACAATGGACTTCAATTGCGCCAAGGTCTGCTTGGCGGTTACGTTCGATTCATGGAGTATTGGAACATTCGCGGCAGATAAAGCAACCCAGGCAACACCGGCTTTTCGGCGAATATCACCGGCAACGTCAACTGTGGCAACGTATCCGCTTTTCATGGCGCAGTAGACACCAGCGCCACCACCAACGGCAAGCGCACCAGCGCCGTAATACCATGCCGGGATGGTAAGCGGTAGAAAGGCAAAGGCGGCTTGTACTGTCAAAAAAAGTGATAATACGAGAATGGAAAGGATTTTTTTCATGGTAGCCCCCAGGTTGGAATGAAGGGGGGGAGCGGGTACAACCCCCCCTCAGTTGGTGGCTACTTGGTAAAACGCTTGTAGAGTTTCCAGCCGATACCACAAGCCAGGATTGTACCGGCAATGGGCATTGCGGCAGTTATTGCGGGGGTGAGTTCGGCTGTTACAGCGGTTCCCACGCCGGTAAAGTCCATAGTTGCGGCCTGAGAAGGAACGACGGAAGCGGCACCGGCGACGACGGCAGCGCCAGCAGCGAAGATGCCTTTTTTGCATTTAACTGCGGTTGCTACAATTTTCCTTGCGATCTGATTAAACATTGGTGGTCTCCTTTTTGACCTAGAATACAAGCCCACGGCTTGCTTTTTTCCCCGCTTTTCCTACATCACGAAATAAACCTTCTGAACAACAGATAAATCTTTGCTGTCCCCCAGGTAAAAAGCCAAACGGCCAACCCAGGAGCCATGCTTGAAACTACGTCAGCCATGTTCATGTCAGCCTCTCCAGGTGACGGCGAAAATCAGCGCCAGTACAGAACCGGCAATGATGGTTGCACCGGAATTGATGGCGTCAACAATCGCCTGAATCTGCAAAGGGTCAATGCTCATTACTGGCCGAAGCCCCGGAACTGAAAACTTACCCTGTCTTGAAAGACGGACATTTCAGCAACAACGGTTGCGACTTTGCCAACAGCAGGTGCAGCAAGATCGATCTGGTCAGGCATAAGGGAAATCTTGACGAGTTCGGGATATTTCTTACCCGGTTCGTACATGATCAAAGTGCTGTAGATTTTGTTGGGATTGTCTTTTGCCGGGCGGCGGTTAATTTCGAGAATGTTTCCTTTAAATGATACTTGTGCCATGTTTGGCCCCCTTCATTGGGTAGATTTGTTGTTTCTCTTGTAACACGTCATTTTTCCTCGAATTTGTGCCGAGACTTGTAAAAGCCCGTTTTCTTGAGCATTTTATTTTTTGATAAGCAATTTTTAACCATGTCATACGACGAATACGGAAAATGTTCCGATACTTTGGTTACAGTCAGGGACAGCGATTCGCGGGGAGTGTTGCCATTCTCGCAATAGGTCTTAAACGTGGAAAGCACAGCATTTTCATAACGTTCAACGGTTTGTTCTATTTCGCCGCGTCTCTTCTCGTTACGCAGCTGGATTCCTTTCGGATGCGTCCGCTGTTTCCAGTCAACGGAGCGGAACAGATCGGCAAAGCAGCAGAACATCATCACAAAACCCTTGACGGCGCAGCTGGGAAGAATGAATGTCACAGAGGTGGTTTCTTCATCAATCACTTTAACTTCGTGCGGTATCCTGCTGATTATGCTAGAGTTTGTCATTTTGACACCTTTTTAAAATGCATGGTATGGGGGCAATAATTCGGAGAGATTCGTTATTTCGATCATGTCGGTATGCTTGCGACTCATTCTGTCGCGACCTGTGGAAACAAGGTCATGCATAAAATCGGAGAAGGCAGCAACACCGAGATATTTTTTGAACATGGCGAAGGTTGCGCCGTACTGGCGTTTGACGTACTCCATGCTGTCGGTAACGTATTTGACCGCTTTCGCGGATGTGAGGCGGATTTTCTCAGTGGTGGTGAGCCATGCAGACCACCAGTCCTGAGTTGAACAATGAGACTTGTTGACGGATTCGGCATTAATGGGGCGGTAATAGGTATTCAGGCAGGAGACTACGAGCTCACCGAACTCAACACCTTTGCACAGGTGCATAACTACGGCAGCGGCGCGTTCAGCCATGCACTGAACCTCGGCACGAACCCAGGAGCCAAGATCGGGGGAAAGGCCACGCTCGGCCATCTTGTCGTAAAAGCGAATTTTGATTTTGCCCTGGGACGACCCGAGATAGATCGTTTTGCCTGTGGGCTTTTCCGTGTCAGTCAAAGCAATTTTCTCGTACATCATCGCCTCACGGAAACGGCTTTGAACCCGACGTTCACGAACCGACTTTTCGACGTTTTCAAGGGGCAGCGAACCATCCACGGTATCAACTGCCAAGTCAATGCGGGTGATATTGGCACCGGCAGCCTGTAACGAGTGCATGAGGCGATACCACGCAACAGTTCGATTTTTCGAGTTTTTGACTCGCCCTTCAAACTCACGGCACCCTTGACCGGACATAACGAAATGACATCCCATATTTTCGGCACCATCGAAAAAAACGGTAATATGACCGCAGCGCAAGGTTGAGCGGTAGCCCATGCCACCACCTGGGGAAGCCTGGAACGGAAGGAACGATAGGCCAAGACTGGCAATAGCGGCGTGGGGGTCAAACTCTTTGACAGTCCAGGCGAGCCAATCAATCAAAGCCCGATTCTCAGAAGGAACGAGGGATGTATTTTTAGCCCCCGTGTTACTAGACGGGGGCATCAGGCGGCACCCTCAAACAGATCGAGTTGCCGTGTATCAACAGACTTTTCTTTAACTCTCTTAATTTTTCCGTTTGGGAGTAGGTTGCTTTGGGCGTTACCCTGCGGGCCGCTCTGGAAGGCTTCGCCCTGAACCAGTCTCCGACTAGGACTACGTCTCACTTCGTCCTGGTCTACGCCTGTTTCATCCCTTCGGGTTCCGGACGCTAACGCAAAACCGGGAACGTCAAAAACAGAAGGAACGTGAACGCGATGACCGCAGGAGCGGCACATCACCCAATCAGAAAGGTCTTGAATGAAGGGAGCGAGAGAAAGAAAGGCTTTGCAGGACGGGCATTTATAGCGGACATTTCCAGACATAAAAAAGACACCTCCGGTTGAGATGTCTTTAAAATAATCGCCCATAAGATATATTATGTCAAGTTCAAGATAGTGTGGTTATGCGGAGCTGCCCTCTGTGCTGTGACATCGCTCTCACTCAGATGATTCGTCTGTCGATGACCCGGTCGGACTTGCCCTCGTGGCGCGGGATACTGTTGGGCTCCACCAGCTTGACGGTAACACCAACACCGAGCACGGAGTCGATGCGCTTCTCCACCGTCTCTAGAAAGGCGCGCTGCTGCTTCATCTCGTCGAAGAAGATGTTTTCCGTGACTTCGATGCGCACTTCCAGGGTATCCAGTGCTCCCTTACGATCCACCACCAGCTGGTAATGGGGTTCGCACCCCTCGATGGAGATCAGCACCTCTTCGATCTGGGACGGAAAGACGTTGACCCCCTTGATGATCAGCATGTCGTCCGAACGCCCCATGGTTTTCCTCATCCGCACCGTAGTGCGTCCGCAGTCGCAGGGAGCATAGTCCAGACAGGTGATGTCCCGCGTCCGGTAACGGATCATGGGAAACGCCTCCTTGCTGATGGTGGTCAGCACCAACTCGCCCACGCTTCCCGGCGGCAGCACCTCGCAGGTGTCGGGGTCGATAATTTCGGCGATGAAGGCGTCCTCGGAGATGTGCATGCCGCATTTATGCAGGCACTCTCCTCCAACGCCCGGCCCGATGATCTCCGAGAGCCCGTAGTTGTCCGTGGCACGGATCATCAGGCGCGACTCGATCTCTCTGCGCATGGACTCGGACCAGGGCTCGCCGCCAAAGAGCCCGACCTTGAGGGACAACGATTTTGGGTCGATCCCCTTCTTCTCCATGTGGTCGGCGATGGTGATGGCATAGCTGGGAGTACAGACCAGGACCGTGCTCTTGTAGTCCTGCATGATCATGATCTGCTTTTCCGTGTTGCCGCCCCCCATGGGGATCACGGCCGCTCCGATCGCCTCGGAACCGTAGTGCAGACCGAAGGCGCCGGTAAACAGGCCATAGCCGAAGGCGATCTGAACCACATCGTCGTGGGTCACACCGGCGGAAGTCATGAACCGCGCCACCAGGTTCGACCAGGTCTTCAGGTCGTTCTTGGTATATCCGACCACCGTCGGCTTGCCGGTGGTGCCGGATGATGAGTGAATGCGCACCACCTCCCTGAGCGGCACGGCGAACATGCCGTAGGGGTAGTTTACCCGTAGATCCTCCTTGGTGGTAAAGGGAAGCTTGGACAGGTCGGACAGGGAAGCCACATCCTCGGGAACGATCCCCAACTGGTTGAACTTGTTCCGGTAACAGGTGACGTTCTTGTAGACTCTGTTGAGCGTTGCCTGGAGTCGTTCCAGTTGAAGCTGTTCCAGTTCCTCCCGCGGCATGGATTCGTGCTGGGGGTCCCAAATACTTATCTGCATCACAACCTCGAAATTGTAGCTTTATTGGGCGCTTGTCACGGCATCCCTGACCATGCGGACGATGGTCTCCACGGCTTCGTCCGGAGAGAGCAGGAGCATCTCACCGCTTGCGCGAATCTTGACCTCAACCTTGCCTTCGGACAGTCCCTTGCTGCCCACCACGATACGCAGCGGAATGCCGATCAGGTCGTTGTCCTTGAACTTGACGCCGGGGCGCTCGTCCCGGTCATCGAAGAGCACCTCTATCCCCTGCTGCTCCAACCTGAAGTACATCTCCTCGGCGGCTGCCATGACACCCTTGTCCTTGGTGTTCAGAGCCACCACCGAACAATGGAACGGCGCCAGCGGCAGCGGGAAAATGATGCCGTTGTCATCGTGGTTCTGTTCGATGGCGGCGGCAACGGTACGGCCGATACCGATGCCGTAACAGCCCATGAAGATGACCTGCTCCTTGCCGTCGGCGTCCAGGTAGGTGGCTCCCAGGGCCTGGGAGTACTTGGTTCCCAGCTTGAAGACATGCCCCACCTCGATGCCACGCCACATCTCCAGTTTGCCCCCCTCGCAGCGCGGGCAGGGATCGCCGGCCTCCACGTTTCGCAGGTCGACGAAGCGGTCCGACGTAAAATCGCGCCCCAGGTTGGCATTTATGTAGTGCATGTCCTTTTCATTGGCGCCGATCACGGCATTGGCCATGCCTCGCAGCGCCAGGTCGGCAACGACCACGACCCCCTGCTTCAGCCCCATTGGCCCGAGGAAGCCGACCGGAGAGCCGGTGTAAGCCAGTATCTCCTCGTCGGTGGCCATCTGGATTTCGTCCCACCCAAGACAGTTCTTGAGCTTGATCTCGTTCAGTTCATGGTCACCGCGCAGGATGGCCATGACATGCTCGCCGGTGGTGGAGGAGTAGACCAGCGCCTTGATGGTCCTGTCCGTTGCCAGCCCCAGGAAGGCGGCCACATCGGCGATGCTCTTCATGTCCGGTGTGGCGGTTTTCGTTAGCTCCAGCTGTTCCTCAGTGCTGGCGCCGGCGGCGGGACGTGACTCCGCCTTTTCCACATTGGCGGCGTAACGGCAGGAATCGCAGGAGACGATGGCATCCTCGCCGGAGTCGGCCAGGACCATGAATTCATGGGATGAGGAACCGCCGATGGTGCCGGTATCAGCCTCCACCGCGCGGAAGTTCAGGCCGCAGCGCTCGAAGATGCGCATGTAGGCCTGGAACATCAGCTCATAGGAGCCGTCCGCTGCCGCGCTATCCACGTCAAAGGAGTAGGCGTCCTTCATGATGAATTCCCGGCCGCGCATCAGGCCGAAGCGAGGGCGGATTTCGTCGCGAAACTTGGTCTGGATCTGGTAGAAGTTGACCGGCATCTGGCGGTAGCTCTTAATCTCCCGCCGGACCATATCGGTAATAACCTCTTCATGGGTCGGCCCCATGCAGAACTCCCCATCCTTGCGGTCCCTGAAGCGCAGCAGTTCCTTGCCGTAGAAGGACCAGCGCCCCGATTCTTCCCACAGTTCTGCCGGCTGCACGGAGGGCATGAGCATCTCGATGGCCCCTGCCCTGTTCATCTCCTCGCGGACGATCGCCTCGAACTTACGGATGGAGCGCAGCCCCAGCGGCAGGTAGTTGTAGATCCCGGCCGCAAGTTTACGGATCATGCCGGCGCGCAGCATCAGTTGATGGGAAACAACCTCGGCGTCGGAGGGGGTCTCCTTGATAGTTGGGATGAAATAACGCGAATAAAACATCTGAACCCCTTGTATGGTTAAGTAGTACTGCTTACGGCGTTTTTCCGGGAAACAGGAGCAGAGACCCGGCCGCGCCGGAGCAGCGGTTGAACTGATCCTCGCGAAAACAGACCGATAAGGAGCTTTTCACAAAGCGACACATAGTAGCCAAGAAAGCCGGAAAAATCAAGGAAGACGACGGATAAAGCGTTAATGAAAAGACACCCGCTTACCCCCCAGCTTGTGCCGAAACGCACGCGCAACCACCGGTCCCACCCTCCCCTTCCCTACTCACTTGACGCCTCCAGCATTGCCGCTATTGGGTTGACGTTTGTGCCCTGAGCAGGGACGGCGGCATGGAGAGGCCAGCGTCTATTTTTTCAATGCCGCAAAAAAAACATGTAACCTCAGGGCGTGTTCCCGCGTCATTATACACAGAAAACACCATCGGGAGGTATGATATGAAACTGTTTTCACTCGCTTCATTGGCCCTGCTTGTCGCCGCCGCAACTCCCGCAGTTGCCGGCGTCAACGTAGACATCAACCTGGGGGCGCCAGTCGTGGTGCAGGCGGCACCTCCTCCCCCTCCGGTTCCGGTCTACGCAGAGCCGCCGGAGATCGTCGTAGCCGAGGCACCTCGCTTCATCTACACCCCGGCAATTGGGTTCCACGTCGCCATCGGCACCCCCTACGACCTTGTCTACACGGGGAAGGATTACCTGTACAACCATGGCGGGCGCTGGTATCGCGGGCGAACCTACTACGGCCCCTGGGTAGCCTGCAAAACACGTAATATTCCCTCCGTCCTGCGCAGACAGAGCATCGGCCAGATCCGCCACTACAGGGATCAGGAGTACAGACAGTATCGTCATGATCGGGCGCACAACACCGGCCGTTTCTTCAGACCGGAGTATCGCAGCTACAAGCGACATGGAGGAGATCACCGGGAAACCCACAGGAGAGATCAGCACGCAAGACACTAGCCCCTTTCCCAAGCTCCAGCATCCCCCCATAAAAGAAGATGCCGCAAAAAAACAGGGACGGGCGCCGAAACCGGTGCCCGTCCCTGGATAGGTCCGACCTGTCAGGAAGCAACTATCGACGCGTCCTGTTTGCCTTCTTACAGATTTTCCACCTCTTCCACCAGCGCATCGGCCAGCCGATCCTCGGGGACCTTGCGGATTATTTCACCATGACGGAAGAGGAGCCCCTCCCCCTTGCCGCCGGCAATGCCCACGTCCGCCTCCCGGGCCTCACCCGGACCGTTGACCACACATCCCATGACAGCCACGGTGATACGCTTGTCCACCCCCTGCAGCCGCCGCTCCACCTCCTCGGCAACCTTGACCAGGTTGATCTGACACCTGCCACAGGTGGGACAGGATACGAAATTCACCCCGCGCTGGCGCAATCCCAGGCTCTTCAAGATCTCGTACCCCACCCTGACCTCATCCAGCACGTCGCCGGTGAGGGAGACCCGCAGGGTATCGCCGATGCCGTCAGCCAGCAGAATACCCAGCCCCACCGATGACTTGACCGTTCCGGAGAATATGGTCCCCGCCTCGGTGATGCCGATGTGCAGGGGGTAGTCCACCTTGCGGGAGAGTAAACGGTAGGCGCTGACGGTCTTCATCACATCCGAGGCCTTGAGGGATATCTTGATCTCCCGGTAGCCGAGCTCCTCCAGGATTGACACATGCCCCAGGGCCGACTCCACCATGGCTTCGGCGGTTGGGTGACCATACTTGGCCAGCAGTTCCTTTTCCAGTGAGCCGGCATTGACGCCGATGCGGATGGGAACCTGGCGCTCCGCCGCCGCCTTGACCACCTCGGCCACCTTCCATTTCTCGCCGATGTTGCCCGGGTTGAGGCGCAGGGCGTCGATGCCCCCTTCCAGCACGGCCAGGGCCAGCTTGTAATCGAAATGGATGTCGGCAACCACAGGGATGGGACTCTCCCGCTTTATGCGTCCCAAGGCGACCGCCGCATCCATGTCCGGCACTGCGCAGCGGATGATTTCGCAGCCGGCAGTTGCCAGCCGCTGGATCTGGGCCAGGGTTGCGGCCACATCGCGGGTATCCGTGGAGCACATGGACTGCACCGAGCAGGGCGCATCCCCTCCGATGGCAACGGAACCGATTCGTATCTGTCTGGTTGTTTTTTTCATAGAATTGGCATACTGCCAATCGGGTGAGGAAATGTCAAGAAGCACAAGCCGGCGCAACCATGGCAAAACCAGCCGCACTCTTCCGTAATCTGCCGTCCCTCCGTCTCTTTTCGTCAAAAGCGTTGAAATCGGCGCCAACTCACCGCTGCTTGATGACCCGGGAACGGGCTCACTGGCTTTGTACCGCAACAACGGATAGCAGAAACTCCCCCACGAGCCCTGTACGCCTTCTCCTTTTCTATTGCCAACAGCTCGGCAACAGTGCTATTAAATTAAACATTTATCAGCCATGGGGATGAGACCAAAGACTATCCCTGGCGGCCGTTCCCGGAAAGATTCCATGAGGCCTAGCCATTGCGTATCGATACCGCTTCACGCCCGGTCAAGTTGCTGCTGGTGGTTGTCTGGGCGATCATGCTGCTGTACCTCTCCCTGACTCCGGCTCCCCCCCGAGTGGAGGGCCCTCTGGGGTGGGACAAGCTTCAGCACGCCGCTGCCCTGGGAGTGATGGCGTTTCTAGTCCTGCGCGCCAGCCGGTCGTTTTGCGCATCCCCGTTCCGATCGGCCTGCACCGGATTTGTCTTCGCCACCCTCTTCGGAGGCCTGATCGAAATCCTGCAGGGCTTTACCGCCAACCGACAGGCAGACCCGATCGATTTTGCGGCAGATGCCGTCGGAGCACTCATCGCCGTACTCCTCCCCCGCATCAGGCCATACATTCGGGGCAGCCGGTGACACAACCGCAGATATCCCCTGCGTACCCACTCTTCGCGTATCACGGTTGCCTGAATCCCTCCGGCTACGATTCCCCGTGGTCGTGCTGCCAGATCGTCACCGGCAGCCGCGCATTGGAAAACAGGTTCGCGGCCATCCCGCGACCTTCACATTACTGCGCCGGACTGGCGCTGGCGACAACATGGTGACTTTTATGAACAACATGCAGGCAAGGGCGGTTATTTTCGATTTTGACGGCGTTATCGTGGATACGGAACCGCTGCACTACCGGGCTTTTCAGCAGATCCTCGATCCGCGCGGTCTGGGCTTCAGCTGGCAGGAGTACGTGGAGACCTACATGGGCTTCGATGATCGCGACGCATTCATGGAGGCGTTCAGCTCCCGAGGCGTCTCTCTGGAGGGCGGGGAACTGCAGCGGCTCATCGCCAGGAAAGCCGACATATTCCAGGATGTCATCAAGGAAGGAATCAACGCCTACCCGGGCGTAGTCGAACTGATCAGGGACCTGCACACCGCGAAGGCCCCCCTGGCCATATGCAGCGGCGCCCTCAGGTCAGATATCATGCCCATCCTGGAGCTGCTCGGCATCAGCGACTGTTTCGATGTAATCGTGACCGCTGAGGATGTTGCCAGGAGCAAGCCGGACCCGGAGTGCTATCGGGTCTCCTTCGACAGGCTGAGGGAGTGCCGGTCTGAGTCGGAGTTCTGCACGACCGACACCATTGCCATCGAGGATACGCCGGCAGGCATCAGCGCCGCCTCGTCGGCGGGCCTGCGGGTGATCGCGGTGACCAACAGCTATGCTGCCGGGCAATTGACCGCGGCGGACCGTATCGTGGAGTCGCTGGAACAGTTGCGGGGAGTCCACACGCCGTAAGAAGCAGCTCCCCTCTCATCTCCCGATACAGAAAGAGCCCTGAGGCCTTAAGCCCAGGGCTCTTTCTATGTGAAACATGGGTCTCTATCCGACGGTCGGCAAGCGTATCGGCCGCAGGCCAAGCACCCGCCCTACCCTTTGGCGTAGAGGGGAAATTTTTTCATCAACTGGTTGACCTGCAGCTTGATGGCTGCAAGCGTTTCATCGCTGCCGATGTTGGCAACGGCGTCGGCGATGAAACCGGCCACCAGCACCATCTCGGCCTCTTTCAGGCCATGGGTTGTGGCCGCCGGCGTGCCGATGCGGATGCCGGAGGTAACAAAGGGTGAACGGGTCTCGAAGGGAACCGTATTCTTGTTTGCCGTAATGCCCGCCTTGTCAAGCGCCTCCTCGGCGGCCTTGCCGGTGATCTCCGTACCGGAGAAGTCCAGCAGCATCAGGTGATTGTCGGTTCCGCCGCTGGTCAGCTTGAAGCCGCGCTTCACCAGTTCCTCGGCCAGGGTCCTGGCGTTGTTCACCACCTGCTGCTGGTACTGCTTGAATTCCGGCTGCAGGGCTTCCTTGAAGGCAACCGCCTTGGCGGCAATGACGTGCATCAGCGGCCCACCCTGGATACCGGGGAAGATCTGGGAGTTGATGCTCTTGGCGAAGCGCTCCTGACAGAGGATCATGCCGCCCCGCGGACCGCGCAAGGTCTTGTGGGTGGTGGTGGTTACGAATTCTGCGTGGGGAATCGGGCTGGGGTGCAGGCCGGCTGCCACCAGTCCGGCAATATGGGCCATGTCGACCATGACCAGGGCGCCCACCTTGTCGGCAATGGCACGGAAGGCGGCGAAGTCGATGGTGCGCGGGTAGGCGCTGGCACCGACCACGATCATTTTTGGCTTATGCTCCAGGGCCAGGCGCTCCACCTCGGCGTAATCGATGGTCTGGGTTTCCGGAGAGACGCCATAGGGCACGACGTTGAAGAAACGACCGGAGAAATTCACCGGGCTGCCGTGGGTCAGGTGACCTCCATGGGAGAGATTCATCCCCAGGATGGTGTCACCCGGCTTGAGGGCGGAAAAGTAAACTGCCATGTTTGCCTGGGAGCCGGAATGCGGCTGCACGTTGGCATGCTCGGCGTCGAAGAGCTGTTTGGCGCGTTCAATAGCAAGCGCCTCTACAATATCGACGTTGTGGCATCCGCCGTAGTAGCGTTTGCCGGGATACCCCTCGGCGTACTTGTTGGTCAGCACCGAACCCTGGGCTTCCAGGACCGCCGTCGACACAAAGTTCTCCGAGGCGATCAGCTCCAGGTTGTACTCCTGGCGGTCGGCTTCCAGCCTGATGGCGTCGGCAACTTCAGGGTCTAGTGTGGAAAGGATGGACATGGTATCTCCTTGTAAATGTGATTCTCCGCAGTTTTTTCCGGAAACACGAAGCGGGACTCTATTAAAGTCCCGCTCGATACAATCTATGATAACAACCTTATTTACAGTA
This sequence comes from Pelobacter propionicus DSM 2379, assembly GCF_000015045.1. Classification (GTDB taxonomy): domain Bacteria; phylum Desulfobacterota; class Desulfuromonadia; order Geobacterales; family Pseudopelobacteraceae; genus Pseudopelobacter; species Pseudopelobacter propionicus. The sequence continues at coordinate 1,879,456 of NC_008609.1, read as the reverse complement.
CTTTTTCTCTATTTCAGCGATCTGGTCAAGCCTGCCCTGATGGCGCCCCCCCTCGAAGGTTGCGTCCAGCCAGACACCGACGATGTCACAGGCCTCCTGCTCGTCCAGCACGCGACCTCCCAGCACCAGTATATTGGCGTTGTTGTGCTCCTTGGCCATGCGGCCCATGAAGACATCCGTGGCCAGTGCGGCCCGTATTCCGGGAACCTTGTTAGCGGCAATGGACATGCCGATTCCTGTGCCGCAGACGAGAATCCCGCGGTCGGCAGAGCCGGAAGCCACCATCTCGGCCACCTTGAGGCCGAAGCGGGGATAATCCACGGAATCACCGTTATCGGTGCCGATGTCGCTGACTTTGATAGCGCGATCGGCCAGGTAGCGCGTCAGCGCCTGCTTGAGGTCAAGCCCGCCGTGATCGCTGCCAATTACAATCATGAGAGATCCCCCGACTAGATCTTCTTGAACAGAAGCGTTGCGTTGGTACCGCCGAAACCGAGTGAATTGCTCATGGCATATTCAATACTAGCGTTGCGGGCGGTGTTGGGGACATAGTCCAGATCCAACTCAGGATCAGGCGTCTCGTAGTTAATGGTCGGCGGGACGACTCCCTTGTCCATGGCCATGCAGCAAATCGCGGCCTCGATCCCGCCAGCGGCGCCCAGCAGGTGGCCAGTCATGGACTTGGTGGAAGAGACCATCAGTTTCGAGGCGTGACCACCGAAGACCGACTTGATGGCAAGGGTCTCGTTCAGGTCGTTGAACGGCGTGGAAGTGCCATGGGCATTGATATAGGTCACCTGGTCAGGGCTGACGCCGGCGTTGTTCAGGGCCATCTTCATGCAGCGCGCGGCCCCCTCGCCGCCGGCAGCAGGCGCGGTCATGTGATAGGCGTCACCGCTCAGGCCGTAGCCGACAACCTCGGCGTAGATCCTGGCGCCGCGTTTCTTGGCGGATTCGTATTCCTCCATGACCACGATGCCAGCACCCTCGGCCATGATGAAACCGTCACGATCCTTGTCAAAGGGGCGCGAGGCCTTCTCCGGGGCATCGTTTCGGGTGGAGAGCGCCTTCATGGCGGCAAAACCGCCCACGGCCAGGGGGGTGATCGTTGATTCCGTGCCGCCTGCTATCATGGCGTCGGCATCGCCGCGCTTGATGATGTGAAAGGCGTCGCCAATGGAATGAGTGCCGGTGGCACAGGCGGAGACGGAGGATATATTGGGACCCTTGGCACCGTATTTGATGGAGATCATGCCGGGGGCAAGGTTGATCAGCAGCATGGGGATAAAGAAAGGAGAGATTTTCTTGACGCCCCCCTCCATCATGGCGATGTGGTATTTCTCGATGGTGGGCAGACCGCCCAGGCCGGAACCGACCAGGACACCCACGCGCTCGGCATTCTCCTCGTTCACGACAAGGCCGGAATCGGTCATGGCAAACTGGGCGGCAGCCATGGCGTACTGGATGAACAGATCCATCTTCTTGGCTTCTTTCTTGTCAAAGAAGTCCTCGGCATTGAAACCCTTAACTTCGCCTGCGATCTTTACCGGAATATCAGATGCATCGAAGCGGGTTATCGGACCGATACCACAAGTGCCGCTGGTCAGCGCATCCCAGTTGGCGCTGTTGCCGGTGCCAAGGGAGGAAACCGTTCCAACTCCCGTAATGACGACTCTTCTCATAATGTATGACTCCCAGATTATACTGTTGTGGTACATCGATATGAAAAAGAAAGGCAAAAACGAGAAAGAGGGGAGCTAGTCCCCTCTCCCTCTCCAAGGTACGCTGATTTTCTAGGCGTGCTCGGTGATATACTCAATGGCGTCGTTAACCGACTGGATCTTCTCGGCGTCTTCGTCCGGGATCTCGATATCAAATTCTTCTTCAAGAGCCATGACCAGTTCGACAGTGTCGAGGGAGTCGGCACCCAGATCATCCATGAAGGAAGCCTCAGGCACAACAAGGGACTCTTCCACGCCCAGCTGCTCAGCCACAATCTCTTTTACTCGTTTCGCAATGTCAGACATCTTTCACCTCCGTGTGATGTAACCCTGTACAGGTTCTTTTTTTGTGTGCTTGCTAAATGCAGAGCCTTCTTAACAATGAATTTTGCAAAAGTCAAAACATAAATGCATGCCTTACATGTACATGCCGCCATTGACCGCCAGCACCTGTCCGGTTATGTAGGCGGAATTGTCGGAAGCAAGAAACAGCACGGCATTGGCAATATCGTCGGCGCTTCCCAGGCGCTCCAGCGGTATCTGGGCGGCCAGTTCATTACGCACCTTTTCGGGCAGGGCGTCGGTCATGGCGGTGGCGATGAACCCGGGAGCAACGGCGTTGACGGTGATTGAACGACGGGCCAGTTCGCGGGCATTGGACTTGGTCAGCCCGATCAGGCCGGCCTTGCTGGCGCAGTAGTTGGCCTGCCCGGCATTGCCCATCTGGCCTACGATGGAGGCGATGTTGATGATCCTGCCCGAGCGTTGTTTGGTCATCACCTTGCACACCGCACGGGTGCATACGAAAGCGCCCTTCAGGTTGATGGAGAGTACGGCGTCCCACTCTTCGTCCTTCATGCGCATGAGCATGCCGTCGCGGGTGATTCCGGCGTTGTTGATCAGGATGTCGACACGGCCGAACTTCGCCACGGCGGCATCGATGAGGCGCTCGGCATCCTGGCTGGACGTGACGTTGCACTGGACGGCAAGACCTTCGGTACCCTGGGCGGCCAGTTCATCCACCAACTCCTGGCACCCTTCCAGACTAACATCCGCGGCAACAATCTTGGCCCCGCCGGCCGCAAGAGCAAGCGCTATGCTGCGTCCGATACCGCGCGACGCCCCGGTTACAACGGCAACCCTGTCTTTAACCATAACCTTCCTCCTTCAGAAATCATGTTTGTTGGTTTATAGAGCCTTAAGGGTGGCAATATTCTCCACATTGTCAACCAGGCTCTCCTTGGCGATCCGCTTAACAAGGCCGGACAGGACCTTGCCGGGACCGATCTCAACGAATCGTTCCACGCCCAGAGACGCCATTTTCCTGACCGACTGTTCCCAGAGCACCGGCGCGCAGACCTGGGTTATGAGCAGCGGCTTGATTCTGGTGCGGTTGGTATTGGGTTCCGCATCAGCATTGGCAACATAGGGCACCTTGACATGGGCGAACTTTACCCGTTCAAGCACCTCGGCAAGCCTTTCAGCCGCCGGTTGCATCAGCGCACAGTGGAATGGTGCGCTAACCGGAAGCATGAGCGCCTTCTTGAACCCCCGCTCCTTGGCTATGGTGATAGCACGGTGGACAGCACCGGAATGGCCGGCGATAACGACCTGTCCGGGCGAGTTGAAGTTGGCGGGAGCGACGATCTCCCCCTGGGCAGCCTCCTGGCAGATCTCGTCCAGCACTTCGGCACTGACGCTCAAGATTGCCGCCATGGCACCGGTTCCCACGGGAACCGCGTCCTGCATGAAGAAGCCGCGTGAGCGCACCGTGCGCACCGCATCGGCCAGGGACAGGGTTCCGGTGCAGACCAAGGCAGAAAACTCGCCCAGAGAGTGGCCGGCAACGTAATCGGGTTTAAGGCCGGTTTCCTGCAGAAGAGCCTTCAGGATGGCGATGCTGGTGGTCAGGATAGCGGGCTGGGTGTTGGCGGTCAGCTTCAGTTCATCTTCTCCCCCCTCGAAGCAGAGGGTGGAAAGCTTCAGTCCGAGGGCTTCATCGGCCTCTTCAAAGACCTCACGGGAAACCCGGTAGGTATCGAACAGTTCCTTGCCCATACCCGGGTATTGCGAGCCTTGACCAGGAAAAACAAAAGCCGTCTTTCTCATGTGATTACCTCATCAATCATGTGGATTCTTCACTATAGCGCAATTGAAGTCAATTGCCAAAGCTCCGCCGGGGGATCAGAAACCGGGACAGCGCGAAACACTGCCCGGGTCGAACATCCCGCGGGGCGCACTCCCTCCCCATGGCCTGGACGCGGAAAAAGCACCATGGGGAAACAGTTCCCTGTTCCAGCGGCGTATGAAACAATGGTTGTGCGGGGGTGCGGACCGCAAGGAACAGTGGTGCTGTTGCTGGAGTTGATGGGGGGGAACGCGGGAAACAGAAGGGGAGAGTGTAGCAGGTGCGGCACCCATGACGGCGCACGACCAGGGTTCCGGCGGCTGTTCGCCATCCCCATTGAATGGTCTCCTGGCTTGAGCAGACAAGCCAGAGGAAGAAATCCTGATTCCCGGTTGGAGAATATTCACTCGCCGACCGCCTGAAGCTTGGCATTGTCCCGCTGCAGGGACTCTATATGGTTTTCGGAGAGTTTTTCCACCACATGCTCGGCCACGCCATTGCGCGCATACTCCTCTGCCAGACGGATGGCGTTTTTGATCGCCTTGACACTGGAGCCACCGTGGCAGATCATGCCCACGCCGTTGATTCCCAAAAGAGGCGCTCCACCGTATTCGGCGTAGTCGACGATTCTCCTGAAACGCTTGAACGCGCCGCGCACGAACAGATAGCCCAGCTTGGAGACCCAACTCTTCAGAATCTCCTGCTTGAGCATGCGGCCGGCAGCATCGGCCAACCCCTCGGACAGTTTCAGAACGATGTTGCCCACGAAGCCGTCGCAGACCACCACATCGATCTGCCCCTTGAATATGTCACGCCCCTCGATATAGCCGGCATAGTTCAGCGATGTTTTGCGCAGCAGGGTGTTGGTTTCACGGGTCAGTTCGTTGCCCTTGGACTCTTCCTCACCATTGGATAGAAGGCCAACCACCGGATCGGCAATCCCCATGACGTAACGGGCGTACACCTCACCCATGATGGCGAACTGCGCCAGATGGATCGGCTTGCAGTCCACCGTGCCGCCAATGTCCAGCACCAGCGTCTTCCCCTTCAGGGTGGGAAAAACCTGGGCGATGGCCGGACGATCAATTCCCTTGATACGCTTGAGCACGAACATGCCCGCGGCCATGGTGGCACCGGAGTTTCCGGCACTCACCGCGGCGCAGGCCTTTCCCTCTTTCACCAGTTCAAATGCCAGCCGAACCGACGAGTTTTTCTTGCGCCGTATGGCATCGGACGCGGAGTCATGCATCCCGACCACTTCGCTGGCATGGAAGATATCGATATCCAGCCCGGAACAGTGGTGTAGCTCCAATTCCTTCCTGAGCCGTTCCTGGTCTCCAACCAGCGTTATGGGGATGCCGAATTCACGACAGGCGGCGACAGCGCCTTCGACCTCGATAGTCGGGGCATTGTCGCCACCCATTGCGTCAACAGCTATTCTCATTACCCCTGATGGTGTCACGACGGGTCGCAAACCTTACGAGGCTTTGGCAACGTCGAGTACTTCTTTTCCCTTGTAGGTGCCGCAGGTGGGGCAGACACGGTGGGGCAGTTTGGGGGATTTGCACTGGGGGCAGACCGAGACGGACTGGGTCGTGAGAAAATCATGTGCCCTTCTCATGTTTTTACGTGATTTGGATGTTTTTTTCTTGGGTACCGCCATGCTGTCTCTCCTTTTTCCGGTGGAGCGGATCGTCCGCCACCATGGTATGTGTTATCTGGACGCCTTGAAATCCTTGAGTGCACTGAACTTGAAATTAAACTGGCTGGCTGAGCAGGAACAGGTGTCGTGATTCAGGTCGGTTCCACACTCGGGGCAGAGCCCCTTGCAGCTGTCGCCGCAGAGCGGCTGAACGGGTACTTCCATGGAAATCTGTTCTTCGATCTCGTGGGTCATGTCGATCTCGTCGCCATGGTAACAGGATGCGATCAGATCCTGTTCGCTGAGTTCGGTCTCCTCCTCCAGAACACCTTCCTCGGCCGTCGCCTTCCTGAAGATGATGGTGAAGGACGAATCCAGCAGGGACTCGTAGTCGACGAGGCAGCGTGAACAGACCAGCGCCACCGGCACCGTGATGCGCCCCGTCACCCGCACGTGATCGTATTCGCGCACCACGGTCGCGTCGCAGCGGACGGGACCAATGAAGGAGCAGGTACCGTCGGCCTGCATCTGCGCCAGGAGCGGAAACGACAGAGCCGGTTCCTGGCTGTGCAGCGCGAGGGGTTTTTCACTTATATGATCGATGGATATCTTCACGTGATGGCTTCCATTATGCCTGGCGATAGTACAGTAAAATCAAAGCATGCAAGTATATGCAATGGATACCGTTTGTCAAGACTATTTACCCGGAATCCTGACAACACCAGCTTGCCGCTTCCCATTCCGGCTAAACAGCGCATAAAACACGCTATAATTCAGTAAGTTATCAGAACTTGCCCATACTGCGCCCATACCGTTTCACCATCTCGGCCAGGTCGGCCCCCAGGCGCCGTGGAACCATATCCCAGGAAAAACGCCATCCCCAGTTACCTTCGGCTGTTCCGGGAACGTTCATGCGCGCATCGGCGGGCAGGCCGAGCAGGTCCTGAAAGGGAAGAATAACCGTGTCAGCCACGGACATCAGCGCCATCCTGAGCATTCCTTCCACAATTTTTTCCGACGCGCAGCCGATGTAGTGCCGCACCTCCCGGCGCTGTTCGAGAGAGAGGCCGTCGTACCACCCCCTGGTGGTGCAGTTGTCGTGGGTACCGGTGTACACCACGCAGCTCCTGGTGTGGTTGTGCGGCAGATAGGGATTGGCCGGGCCGGAGTCGAAGGCGAACTGGAGAATCTTCATGCCGGGAAAGCCGTAGCGGTCGCGCAGTTCCTCCACAGCCGGGGTGATCTCTCCCAGGTCTTCGGCAATGATAGGCAGTTTCCCCAGAGACGCGCCGACGGCGTCGAAGAAAGCCCTCCCCGGCCCTTCCACCCAGGCGCCCCGTTTGGCGGTCCGCTCGCCGGCGGGAACATGCCAGGCAGCCTCGAAGCCGCGGAAATGGTCGATGCGCACGGCATCGTAGAGGGTGAACAGGTGGCGGAAGCGCTCGATCCACCAATCGAACCCATGCCCCTCAAGCGCCTGCCAGTCATAGAGCGGATTGCCCCACAACTGGCCCGTTGCGCTGAAATAGTCGGGCGGTACCCCTGCCATACACAGAGGGCGGCCTTTTTCATCAAGCAAGAAGAGGGAACGCCTGCTCCAGACATCGGCGGAATCGTAGGCCACGAAAAGCGGCATGTCGCCCACCAGCCTGATCCCCCGGCTGGCGGCGTAGTCGCGCAGCGAACGCCACTGGCGGAAAAACTGCCACTGCATGTACTTCTGGACGCCGATCTCCGGCCCCAGTTGCACGGAGAGCTTCTCGTACATTGCCGGCGTGTGCCGCGCCATGGCGGCTGGCCAGCGATGCCAGCTGGCACCGTTCCGCTGCTCCTTGATGGCCATGAAGAGAGCGTAGTCATGCAGCCAGGTGTTGGTATCGCAGAAGCGCCAGAATTCTTCCATCCGCCCGGTTACGCCCGCGGCGAAGAAGGCGCTGGCTGCCCGGCGCAGGAGAGCCAGCTTGGACTCGATGACCGAGCCGAAATCCACCCGCTCCGTGGATGGGACGTCAGGGGGGGAGTACTCCGCCAGGTCCCCCTCCGCCACCAGTTGATCGCAATCGATCAGCAGCGGGTTACCGGCAAAGGCGGAAAAGGCCGAGTAGGGAGAGTTGCCACAGGCTGGAGGGGTCAGCGGCAGCACCTGCCAGAGCGACATGCCCATGTCCGCCAGCAGGTCGACGAAACAGCGAGCATCTTCCCCCAGGGATCCGATGCCCCCCCTTCCCGGCAACGACGTCGGATGAAGCAGTACTCCGCAGGTTCTGGCCGTCAGCATGGTTGTTTGCCTCCCATCGATGGTCTGTCCGGATAAGCCCGCTGAAGACTTCGGCGCGATGCGAGGAACCATACCCATAATCGCCGTGGCATTGCAAATAAAAACTGTTTATACCCCAGCGTGTTTTGCTCCTTGAATTATGTTCCAGCTGTGCTTACCGTTTTAACTGAAGCGAAACGTTGAATCCCCTCTCAAGCGGGATGGGTTGGCGTGGCTCACGAAGTGGGGACAGTTTTTCGGAACTAAAAGAGAGGAATTGGATATGGACATAAACCGGTTGACACAGAAATCCCAGGAAGCGTTCGCGGAAGCGCAGAGCAAGGCGGTAACCTACGGCCACGTGGAGGTGGATGGCGAGCACCTGCTCTGGTCGCTGGTGAACCAGGCCGACGGGCTGGTCCCCCGCCTGCTGCGGCGCATGGATATCAGGCCTGAACACTTGGAGAAGGAGATCGAAGGGGAACTGGAGCGGCGGCCCCGCGTGTCCGGACCGGGAGCGGAACCGGGCAAGATCTACGTCTCACAGCGCCTCTCCCGCATCCTGGTGGAGGCGGAAAACGAGGCAAAACGGCTCAAAGACGAGTACGTCTCCGTGGAGCACCTGCTGATGGCCCTGGTGGCCGAGGGGGACAAGAGCCCTGCCGGCAGGCTGCTGAAGCAGGTTGGCCTGGAAAGAGAGAAGCTGCTCAAGGCGCTCACCGACGTGCGTGGCAACCAGCGGGTGCAGAGCCAGAACCCCGAGGCCAGCTACGAGGCGCTGGAGAAGTACGGCCGCGACCTGGTAAAGCAGGCCAGGAGCGGCAAGCTTGACCCGGTCATCGGCCGGGACGAGGACATCCGCCGGGTGATCCGCATCCTCTCCCGCAAGACCAAGAACAACCCGGTGCTGATTGGCGAACCGGGTGTGGGCAAGACCGCCATCGTGGAGGGACTGGCCCAGCGCATCGTGCGCGGCGACGTCCCTGAAGGGTTGAAGAAGAAGACCATCTTCGCACTGGACATGGGATCGCTCATCGCCGGGGCCAAGTACCGCGGCGAGTTCGAGGAGCGACTGAAGGCGGTGCTCAACGAGGTCAAGGAGGGAGAGGGGCGCATCATCCTCTTCATCGACGAACTGCACACCATCGTCGGCGCCGGCAAGGCCGAAGGGGCCATGGATGCCGGCAACATGCTCAAGCCGATGCTGGCCCGGGGTGAGTTGCACTGCATCGGCGCCACCACCCTGGACGAGTACCGCCAACATATCGAGAAAGACGCTGCCCTGGAACGGCGCTTCCAGCCGGTGCTGGTGGAGCAGCCCACGGTGGAGGACACGGTCTCCATCCTGCGCGGCCTGCGTGAGCGCTTCGAGGTGCACCACGGCATCAAGATACAGGACTCGGCCCTGGTGGCGGCGGCAACCCTCTCCAACCGCTACATCACCGAACGTTTCCTGCCGGACAAGGCCATCGACCTGGTGGACGAAGCCTGCGCCATGCTGCGCACGGAGATCGACTCCCTGCCGTCTGAACTGGACACCATCAACCGTCGGGTGATGCAGCTGGAGATCGAGGAGGTGGCCCTGAAGAAGGAGAAGGACCGCGCCAGCCAGGAGCGGCTGAAGGCTCTGCGCAGGGAACTGGCCGACGACCGGGAACGGGCCAACGCCATGCGTGCCCAGTACGAAACGGAGAAGTGCGCCATCCAGCGCATCCAGGGTCTACGAGAGCAGATCGAGAAGACCCGCCACGACATCGAACAGGCCGAGCGGGACAGCAACCTGGAACTGGCCTCAAAACTGAAGTACTCGGAGATGCCCGGCTTGGAGAAGGCTCTGCACAACGAGGAGGCCACCCTGGCCGCCAACCAGGGAGGACAGAAGCTGCTCAGGGAAGAGGTGACCGAGGACGAGATCGCCCAGATCGTGGCCAACTGGACCGGCATACCGGTCATGCGGCTGGTGGAGGGGGAGCGGGAGAAGCTGCTCCGGCTGGAGGACATCCTGCACCAGCGGGTCATCGGCCAGGACGAGGCGGTGCGTCTGGTTTCCGATGCCGTGCTCAGAGCCCGCTCCGGCATCAAGGACCCGCACCGCCCCATTGGTTCGTTCATTTTTCTGGGCCCCACCGGTGTGGGCAAGACCGAGCTGGCCCGCACCCTGGCCGAGGCGCTGTTCGACTCGGAAGACAACATGGTGCGCATCGACATGTCGGAATACATGGAGAAGTTCGCCGTATCGCGCCTGATCGGCGCTCCTCCCGGCTACGTGGGGTACGAGGAGGGGGGGCAGCTGACCGAGGCGGTGCGGCGCAAACCGTACTGTGTGCTCCTCTTCGACGAGATCGAAAAGGCCCACCCGGATGTGTTCAACATCCTGCTGCAGATCCTGGACGACGGCCGGGTCACGGACAGCCACGGCAGGACAGTGAACTTCAAGAACACGGTTATCATCATGACCTCCAACATCGGTGCGCCGCACCTGATCGAGGGTATCACCCCTGAGGGGGATATCCGCGACAATGCCCGCAGGATGGTGATGAACGAGCTCAGGGCAGGATTCCGCCCCGAATTTCTCAACCGTGTGGACGACATCGTGCTCTTCAAGCCGCTGCATCCGGACGAGATCGTCAAGATCACCGACCTTTTGGCACAGCAGCTGATTCTGCGCCTCAGGGAGCGCCAGATAACCCTCACCTTAAGCGACGAGGCAAAGCGCTTCATCGCCACGAGCGGCTACGACCCGGTCTACGGCGCCCGCCCGCTGAAGCGCTTCCTGCAGCGTGAACTGGAGACCAGAGTAGCCCGAGCGATCATCGGCGGAACAATAGCCGAGGGGGGCGAACTGCGGGTGGACCTGAGGGATGGTGAACTCGTGCTGGAGGCGGGAATTCAGACCTCATCGTAAGCTGATCCTTCTTCCCCTTCAAAGGGAGGAATAAAAGGAGAGAAAGCCGGGGAGTGACGGATGTCGATCCCCGGCTTTTGTCATACAGAGTTGCCATGGTCCCAGGATAATTCACACATTCATCCCCATCCCGGCTGTGACGGCCACCTGCGCGGAATCAGTGACAACAGATTCCACTTTTGAATGTTAATCAACTGGTTATACCGACACCGCCCCTGCGGCTGCTGAAAAAACATCATTTCCACCCTCCCTGCACGGTAGGATGCCTGGTACACAGGGTCCCTCTCTGCTTGACAAACCGGCAGCAGGAGACAATAATCCAGACGTTTTATCCACCTTATCCGCAAGGGGATCCCCTGACATGCGTATCGAAAGTGATTTTCTCGTGATCGGCAGCGGCATCGCCGGCCTCTCCTATGCCCTCCAGGCAGCAGATCATGGCCGCGTTGCACTTGTCACCAAGTATGATGTTTCGGAATCAGCCACGAACTATGCTCAGGGGGGGATCGCCTCTGTCATCTCGTCCGAGGATTCGTTCGACGCCCACATCAACGACACCATGGTTGCCGGAGCAGGTATCTGTCACGAGGACGTGGTACGCATGGTTGTTGAGGAAGGCCCCCAGACCATCAGGAACCTGATCGACTGGGGGGTCAAGTTCACCACCAAGGGTTCCAGCTACGACCTTACCCGCGAGGGGGGGCACAGCGCCCGGCGCATTCTGCACGCCGAGGACATCACCGGCCGCGAGATTCAGCGCGCCCTGGTGGAGGCGGCCCGCAACCACAAAAACATCACCATCCATGAACACCACATCGCCATCGACCTGATCACCTCCGCCAAGATCTGCAACGTGCCCCCCTGTGAAAACCGCTGTCTGGGCGCCTATGTGCTGGACATCAAGGGGAAGGTGGTCAAGACCTTCTCGTCCCAGATCACGCTTATGGCCAGCGGCGGGGCGGGCAAGGTCTACCTGTACACCTGCAACCCGGACATTGCCTCGGGTGACGGCGTGGCCATGGCCTACCGGGCCGGGGCCACCATCGCCAACATGGAGTTCATGCAGTTCCACCCCACCACCCTCTTCCACCCCCAGGGCAAATCGTTCCTGATCTCCGAGGCGGTGCGCGGCGAAGGGGCCATCCTGCGCCGGCGTGACGGAACCGCATTCATGGAGAAGTACCACAAGCTCAAAGACCTGGCGCCCCGGGACATCGTGGCCCGCGCCATCGACAACGAGATGAAGATCAGCGGCGACGACTGCGTCTTTTTGGACATCACCCACGAGCCGGCCGACGTGGTGCGCAACCGTTTCCCCAACATCTACCAGACCTGTCTGGAACTGGGTCTGGACATGACCAGTGAGTGGCTGCCGGTGGTACCGGCGGCCCATTACCTGTGCGGCGGCGTGGCGGTCAACACCAACGGCGAGACCGATCTGAAGGCACTGTACGCCATCGGCGAGGTGACCTTCACCGGCCTGCACGGCGCCAACCGGCTGGCCAGCAACTCGCTCCTCGAGGCGGCTGTCTACGCCAACCGCGCCTACCGGCACACGGTGGAGGCGATCAAGCAGCTGCGCCAAGAGGCGGTGGAGATACCGCTCTGGAATTCGGGCACCGCCACCAACAGCGACGAGATGGTGGTTGTTTCCAATAACTGGGACGAGATCCGGCGCTTCATGTGGAACTACGTGGGCATCGTCCGCTCGGACAAGCGCCTGGCCAGGGCCATGCGCCGCGTGGAACTGATCCAGAGCGAGATCGAGGAGTACTACTGGAACGTCATCATCACCTCGGACCTGATCGAACTGCGCAACATCGCCACCGTGGCCCAGCTGATCGTGGCCTGCGCCCAGATGCGCAAGGAGTCGCGCGGCCTGCACTACACCATTGACCACCCTGAACGGGATGACGTGAATTGCAGACACGATACCTTCATCAGGAAAGAATTCTAAACGGAGAGCACTTTGGACATAGACGGGATCAGAAAACGTATTGACCTTCTGGACGACGTGCTGCTGCGTATCTTCAACGAGCGCGCCCGCCTGGCCCTGGAGATCGGCCACCTCAAGAAGGGGTTGAACCTGCCGGTATTCGATCCGTCACGGGAGAAGCGCATCTTCGCCCGCATGAAGGACGAAAATCCCGGTCCCCTTGACAGCGACGCCATCGTGCGCCTGTTCGAGAGGGTGGTGGACGAATCCCGGCGCCTGGAGCGGATCATGTCCCACGCCGACGAAGAGGAAAACTAGCCGCTCCCCTTCTTTCCTTTGTGGGAAGAGGTGAATGTTGACTACCCTTACGCATCCATTGAGAGGTTGTTCCATACCATGCTGATTATCATGAAGAAACATGCCCCGGAAGAGGCTCTTGACCAGATCAAGGAGTACCTGATCAACCGCGATTTCGACATCCACCAGTCCACCGGCGCCAACCGCACCATCATCGGCGTCATCGGTGACACCGCCACCCTCAACGACCAGGAGATCGAGGCCATGCCCGGGATCAGCCAAGTCGTGCGCATCAAGAAGGACGACTGAGGCACGACTGAAGAAATGCCTCTGTTCTGAGGGCGAGAAGAGCCCGCCCCGGCATTCTCTCCCCCCATACCTGATACATACGCAAAAACGCCGTGAAACCGTTCATCAACAGGTTCCACGGCGTTTTTGTGCATTCGATTCTTCACCACATACGCGCCACATCCCGGCAACACGGGACTATGGAAGAAATCTGGCAGGATTGGGGAGATGAGTATCCGCTCTTTTAAATAACCGCTGAATAATCACCCGCCGTCCACGGCCTGCCCCACAGATCCGCCGCAGATTCCGGTCACCAGGCCGTGCATCAGGGTGTAGGGGTGGCCGCCGCTCTTGGAGGCCAGGTCGCAGCGGTACAGTTCCTCGAAGATGGAGCTCAGCTCGGGTCGCGGGAAGTTTCTGGCCTGCTGCAGGTATTCCCCCAGAAAATAGGGGTTGATCCCCACCTGGCGGCCGATGTCGGACTGGGGAACCCCCTGGTCCAGCAGCTCCCTGACCCGCCAGAGCTGGCGGAAGTGGCGGGCCAGAGCCCCCAGCATCATGGGGACCTCCTCACCGTTGCGGAAGAGGGTGTCCAGACTCTTGAGGGCGCTGGACAGATCCCTGATCCCCAGATAGCGGGCCAGTTCGAAGACGGTGAAGGCCTTGCTGCTGCTGGCCACTTCGCGCACGTCATCTAGGGTGATGCGGGGACGGTCGCCCGCGTAGAGCACCAGCTTCTCGATCTGGGAGGAGAGTTCCTGCAGGTTGTTGCCGATGAGAAACGACAGCAGGTCGGCGGCGGCCGGCTCCATCGGCTTACCCTGGGTTTTGGCCTCACCCAGGATGAACGCGGAGAGCTTGTTCTCATAGAGGCGCTTGTACTCCACCAGCGCCCCCTGTTTCTTCAACTCCTGGAAGAACTTCTTGCGCTGGTCAATCTTCAGGCCGTTGAATACCAGGCAGGTGCCCGTTGCCGGGTTGCGCAGATACTCCAGCAGAACCTCCAGGGCGTCGACCTTGAGCAACTCGGCCCGCTTGACCAGCACGGCCCTCCGCTCGGCGAACATGGGCAGGGTCAGGGCCGCATCCACGATGTCGATCCCCCGCGATTCATTGCCGAAGAACACGTTAAAGTTGAAATCCTTGAGGGACGGGTCGACAGCCTTCTCCAGGAGGAGTCGGGTGGCACGCTCGATCAGAAAGGATTCCTCGCCATAGAGGTAGCAGAGCAAGGGCAGCCTGCCGCCCCGGATGGATGTCTCCAGCTCCTGGGGAGTCATGTCAGTAGGACTGCTCCAGCGCCAACAGGAACTTCTGGGCTATCTTGCGCGAAGCCGCGGCCAGGGCCTTCTCCTCGGCACTCTGTTGCAGGGCCAGGTTGTTATTGGCGGGATAGTCCTGGTATGCGCGCAGGGTTCCCTTCCAGTCCAGTCCCGGATCCCGAGTGCTGCGCAGCTCCAGTTCCACGTCAATGGTCAGCCGGTATTCCTTGGCCCTGTCCTCGTCCCGCTCGTGGTTCTGGTCCGCCTCCCAGATGCCGTAGGAAACGGCTCGTGAGGAGTAGGAGCGCAGGGAGCCGCTCACCTGAAGGTCGGCGTCGGCGGAACTGGCTGCCGGCGCGATACCCCGCATGATATGGGCCTCTTCCAGCAGGGCCCGACGCAGGATGGTCTGGGCCGTGGGGCTGACGGTATCGTTGGCGATGAAGGCCACCCAGAGCCGGTGGTCGGGCCCCAGGCGATTGCCGGCCGTGGCGGCGGGTCGATAGCCGCAACCGGCCAGCAGGAGCATCAGGGCAACAATGGAAAAAACGGCCATGGCGGCCCGGCGAACGCCGGACCGCCCCGCGATCTGTTTTGAAACTGACATGGGCTGTCTCCCTACCCTACCACGATGTTGACCAGCTTGCCCTTGACGCAGATGACCTTGCGCACCTGGACCCCCTGCAGGAACGGCTGAACCTTGTCGTCAGCCAGGGCCAGCGCCTTCAAGCTCTCCTCGTCGCTCCCGGCAGCCACGGTTATCTTGGAGCGCAGCTTGCCGTTGACCTGCACAACCATCAGCACCTCGTCATCCACGGCAGCCTCCCGGTCGTACTCCGGCCAGGGGGTTGTGGAGAGGGCGCCGGGCTGCCCCATGCGCTGCCAGAGCTCCTCTGCCATATGGGGCACAAAGGGGGCCAGCAGCAGCACCAGGCTCTCCAGCGCCTCTTTCATCACCGCCCCGGCCTGGGGTGTGGACAGGTCCGCGGACTGCAGCACGTTCAAAAGCTCCATGACCGCCGCGATGGCGGTGTTGAAGTGGAAGCGCCCTTCGATATCCTCGGTTACCTTGCGGATGGTCTTGTGCACCGCCCGCCGCAGGGTGCGCTCTTCCCCTGTCAGGCCGGGAACGTCCAGGGGGGCCGCGCCGGAGATCAGCTCCAGGCGGTCGTTGACCAGTTTCCAGACCCGGTTCAGGAAGCGGAATGAGCCGTCAACGCCCTGGTCGTTCCAGTCCAGGTCCTTCTCCGGCGGCGCGGCAAAGAGGGAAAAGAGCCGGGCAGTGTCGGCGCCGTAGCGCTCGATCAGCGCGTTGGGGTCAACCACGTTCCCCTTGGACTTGCTCATCTTGGCGCCGTCCTTGATCACCATCCCCTGGGTGAGCAGGTTGGTGAACGGCTCGCTGCACTCAACATACCCCAGGTCGCGCAGCACCTTGGTGAAGAAGCGGGCGTAGAGCAGGTGCAAGACGGCGTGCTCGATGCCGCCGATGTACTGGTCCACGGACATCCAGTAATCCACCCGTGTGCGGTCCAGGGGGGCGTCGTGGAAATCGGGGCAGCAGTAGCGCAGGAAGTACCAGGAGGACTGCACAAAGGTGTCCATGGTGTCTGTCTCGCGGCGGGCCGGCTTCCCGCAGGTGGGACAGGGGACGTTGATGAAGGATTCCAGCCTGGCCAGGGGGCTGCCCCCCTCGCCGGTGAACTCCACGTCCATGGGCAGCCGCACCGGAAGATCCTTCTCCGGCACCGGCACCACGCCGCAGCAGTCGCAGTAGATCACCGGGATCGGGTTGCCCCAGTAGCGCTGGCGGGAGATGCCCCAGTCGCGCAACCGGTAGGTGACGGTCTTGGTGCCGCCCCCCATCTCCTGCAGGTGGTCGGCGATGGCCTGCTTTGCCTCCTCGCTCCCCATGCCGTCGAACGTCCCGGAGTTGACCATGATGCCCGGCTCGGTGTAGGCGGCCTCCATGGTTGCCGGATCCAGGGTCGTTCCCTCGGGCTGGATAACCACCTTAAGATCCAGGCCGTATTTCTTGGCAAACTCGAAGTCACGCTGGTCGTGGGTCGGGACCGCCATCACCGCGCCGGTGCCGTAATCGGTCAACACGAAGTTGGCCAGATAGATCGGCATGCGCACCTGGGTCAGGGGGTTGATGCAGTAGGAGCCGGTGAATACCCCCTCCTTCTCGTAGTCGTCGGCGGTGCGCTTGCTCCGGTCGGTGTTCCTTACCTTTTCGATGAAGCGCTCCACCTCATCCCGGCGATCCGGCGTGGTCAGCTCACGGGCCTGGGGATGCTCGGGCGCCAGGGACATGAAGGTGGCGCCGAAGAGCGTGTCCGGGCGGGTGGTGAAGACCCTGACCGAGCCCGTCCCCCCCTCCAGGGGGAAATCCACCTCGCAACCATGGCTCTTGCCGATCCAGTTCTTCTGCATGACCAGCACCCGCTCGGGCCAGCCGGGGAGCTTCTCGGTGTACGAGAGCAGTTCCTCGGCATACTGGGTGATGCGGAAGAACCACTGATCCAGCTCCTTCTGCTGTACCGGACTGTCGCAGCGCCAGCAGGCGCCGTCCTCCACCTGTTCGTTGGCCAGCACGGTCTCGCATGTGGGGCACCAGTTGACATAGGAGGTCTTCTTGTAGGCCAGCCCCTTGGCGAACATCTCCAGGAAGATCTTCTGCTCCCAGCGGTAGTATTCCAGGTCGCAGGTGGCCAGTTCCCTCCCCCAGTCGTAGGAGAGCCCCATCTTCTTCAGCTGGCCGCGCATGTAGTCGATGTTCTCGTAGGTCCACTTGGCGGGATGGCTCTTGTTCTGTATGGCGGCGTTCTCGGCCGGCATGCCGAAGGCGTCCCATCCCATGGGGTGCAACACGTTGAATCCGCGCATGCGCTTGAAGCGGCCGATGACATCGCCGATGGAGTAGTTGCGCACATGACCCATGTGGATCCTGCCCGAGGGGTAGGGAAACATCTCCAGCAGGTAGTATTTGGGCCTGTCACTCTGTTCATTAACTGCAAATGAAGCGCCGGTCTCCCACTGCTGCTGCCATTTCTGCTCAACCGCCGCTGGATTGTATTTCTGTTCCACGCTCGTTTCCTTTCCTGATTCCCTGTGATAATTCATCCTTTAAATAAACTTGGCGCCGGCGACGGTCACATCGCCCATTCACGTTCCTGATTGATCAGGTCGTCCAGGTCCGCGACCCGTTCCACATCCAGCAGACCGATGGCGAGGCCATCCAGATGGGCGATGCCGCTGACGAACTCCGGCCCTCTCTTGCCCGGCGGGAAGCAGGGGGGCTGGATGTTTCGCCTGGCCACGCTAACGACCTGGCCGACCTGTTCCACCTGCAACCCCACCAGTCCGCGGGAACACCTGACCACCACAACCCGCTCACTGCCAGCACCGTGGGACGGCTCCATTCCCAGGCGTTGGGCCATGCCGACAACGGGAACCATGGAGCCGCGCAGGGAGATCACCCCCAGGACATGGGCCGGAGTCCAGGGAATCTCGGTTACCCGTCGCGGCTTGATGACCTCCCTGATGGCCATAATGTCGATGCCGTAGCACTCCCGGCAGATGTCGACACGGAGCATTTCCAGCTGTTCGGACGTCGCCCTTAGACGGTCATCCGGCGTTGTTCCGGGTCCTCCCTGGCATCCCGCGGCACGGCGGCCCGCCAGGACAAGCTCCAGCGGCGCGTAAGATGGGCCGTGCCCGGGCGGACTCATGGCTGCGCGGTCATCCGTTCCTGAATGGTTCATGGCGCGTCACATCCCGTTTTTGGCTGACGCGGCGATCATGGCTGCCGGGTCCAGCACAAGAATGGTGCCCATCTCCCCCAGGTCGGTGGCCCCGGAGATCCCCTTGAGCCCCCTGAACGGATCGCCCAGGGATTTGATCACAATATCCTCCTGCCCCAGCAGATCATCAACCACCACGCCCATGCGCATCTCCGCCATTCCCGCCACGACAACGTAGAATTCGTCCGGCCACCCCTGCGGACGTTCAAGGCCCAAGAAGCGCTCCAGCCTGAGCAGCGGCAGGGTTGCGCCGCGCACCTGGATGGCCTCGCCCTCCCCGTTCTCCCGGATGTCGCCGGCGGTCACCAGCAGTGATTCGTGCAGCGCCGTGATCGGCAGGGCATAGTTTCTGCCAGCGCAGGAGACGATCAGCGCCCTGATCATGGCCAGGGTAATGGGAAGCGTGATCCTGAAGCGGGTGCCCTTGCCCCTGACGGTTTCCACATCGATCATGCCGGAGATGGCGGCGATGTTGTTTCTGACCACGTCCATCCCCACTCCGCGCCCTGAAACGTCGCTGACCTGGTCGCTGGTGGAGAACCCGGGCTGGAATATGAGTTCCAGAGCCTCCCCGTCGGAGAGCCCTGTCCCATGGGGCACAAGCCCGTTGCGCCCGGCAATGGCCCTGATCTTCTCCAGATCGATGCCGCCTCCGTCATCCTCCACCTCGATGATCACATGGTTCCCCTTCTGGCGGGCGGAAACGCTGATCACCCCACTCTGCCGCTTGCCGAGGGCAGCCCGACTCGCAGGAGTCTCGATACCGTGATCAACGGCATTTCTGACGATGTGCATCATCGGATCGGAGATCTCTTCGATGATCAGCTTGTCCAGTTCCGTCTCGCCGCCGAAGAATCTGGGCTCCACCAGTTTGCCCTGCTGGCGGGCAACGGTGCGCACAATCAGGGAGATTCTCTCGTACAGCTGCCCCACCGGGATCATGCGGATCTCCGCCACCCCCTTGCGCAGGGAGGCCAGTCTCCGCTCCAACTGGCGCGATGCCTTGACCAGATCCATTGCCACTGGCGAGAACTCCCGGTGGCGCATGCGCAGGGCGATATCGCTGATGGTTGTCTGGGCCAGGGACAGCTCGCCGACGATGTGCATCAATTCGTCCAGCTTGGCGATATCCACACGAACCGTTCGACTTACGCTCTTGGCGGAAAGCGCCTCGTCCCGGGCCGTGGGGAGCGCCAATTCCGCAAGCCCTGGCTGGGTCGGGACGCCCTCCGTCGGCGCGGAGGGAGGCACCGCCTCTTCCTCTGCAGCCGGAGGGAAGGAACAGGAAGGGGGCAGGCTCACAACGGAGACGATCCCGCCCGCCAGGGGTTGCCGCAGCTCTTCCTCATCTTCGGCCGACCCGAAGAGGATGTCGAAGCCTATCTCCCTATCCGGGTCGTCACCGGCGCCGGGCAGGGTGCTGATGATCTCGCCATGGCGCTTCAGGGCATCGGAGAGCCGGGTCAGCTGGTCGTCGAAGCTGGCCAGATCGTAGGACGCATGGATGGAGTAGAGCTTCCTCCCCTTCTCCAGGTTCTCGCGCAGGCGGTGCTGTTCGTACTCGGTCAGAGAGGAGAGCCGTTCATCGGGCAGGCCGAGTCGATCCAAAGGGGGGCTCTGTTCCGGTTCCGTGGAAGATGAAAGGGTTGCATCGATCCTGGCGCCGCAGGCGGCGATCTCATCGCCATGGGCCGTTTGCCCGCTTTCGGACACATCCCGCAAAAGCGACTTGAGAAGCGCCTGCGCCTCGAACAAAAGCCACATGACCGGTTTTTCCAGCTCAAGTCTTCCCAGGCGCAGCCGGTCCAGCAGGCTCTCCATCTGGTGGGACAGTTCGCAGATGGCGCTGAAACCGAACAGCCCGGCCAGCCCCTTCAGGGAGTGGGCAGCGCGGAAGATGGCGTTGAGCAGATCGGGGTCCTCGCCCTTCCCTCCCACCGTATCGGCCAGGTCGGCCAGGTCGGCGGCTAGATGGTCGACAATCTCCTCTGCCTCTGCCAGGAACTCCTGGGGGAGGTCGTGCAACGCTTCACCGCGATCGATCGTCATGCGCGTCAGCAATGAAATCCGGGGCAAGGGGAGGACAAGGAACGGCCAGACAAAAAAGCGGGGGGAGCGAACCGGTTATCACGCGCGACCCCGCGACGGCTGTAATCCCCGTTCCATGGCGCTGCCGGCCAGGGCCAGGAACATGGCCAGGGTTTCAGTCCCGCTGAGCGGCCCGCCATCGGGCAGGTTATCGCCGTACAGAAAACCGATCAGGCCGGAGCTGCCCATGATCGGTCCGATGAACACTTCCGCCGGCGTGTCGCCCCCCAGTTGTTTGAGGATCTGGCAGTCCAGCGGAGTCATGGCCGGCGTGAATATGCCGGAGCGCCCGCTTTTTCCCGCTTCCCGGAACATGGAGTCCCATCCCAGGGGGAAGTTGATGGCCCGCACCCGCTCGTCCCCCGTGATCGCGCCTTCGCAGATACCGAACTGCCCCACACCGGAAACAATCATGTCATGCACGGCGAATACCACGGCACGGTTCACGAATTCCGCCGCGAAACGCAGCAGTAGGAGCGCTACGCCCCCCTGGGTATCGGCGTTCTTCAGCTCCTCCAGCATCCCCCCCAACAGCGCATCAGCCCCGCTCGCGGCTTCACCGCTGGACGGGGCTGGGGCTGCGTCATCTTCCATCTCCAGGCGCAGTTCATCCCCCAGGTTAACGTTTTTCCGCTCCCGGGACGCTTCCGCTTCACCGTTCATGCGGTTGATCTCAAAAAGCAGCAGATCGATGAATTCACCCAGCACCTCCGGCCTGGTGATCTCCGAGCGCCGCGGCTTGATGAGTAGAGGACAGCCACGCTCAAGGGCGTGGGCCTCGGCTTCACCGTAGCGGTAGTCGCTGATCAGGATCAGGGGGAGATCGCCGAAATTCCCCTGCAGCTGTTCCATCAGCTCGATCCCCCCCAGGACTCCGGTTCCATCCATCCTGGGCATGATCAGGTCGATCAGGACCGTGGGACGATTGCCCCTACGTAGCAGGCTCTCCACCGTGATCAGCGTATCCTCGCTGTGCTCCAAGGGAAAAACCTCATACCCAGCTTCCCGCAACCCGGCGGTTACGGCCTGCAGCGTGGGCGCGTCGTCATCAACCACCACCAGCGGGTTGCGCGGTTCCGCCACCACGCGGCCGTCCGGGCGCTCAAAAACCGCCTCTCCGTCATCGACCCGGCGCCTCTCTTCCTGCGCCCCCTCCATGGCCAGCAATTGCGGATTCAGCCCCTGCTTGAGCATGAACTGCAGCGGGTCCATCCTGGTGTCATAGACCGTTTCCACCAGGTCCTGAACCTGAAAATCGAAAGAGCCGCTGGTCAGATCGAACAGGGAGAGCACCACCTTCTCCACCTGCCGAGCCACAACCTCTTCGATCACCTCCGGGTTGATGTTGAAATGTTTGACGAGGATGGCGCCGAGGCGTTCCAGAAAGCCCTCGGACTGCTGCAGGGCCAGGGCTTTGCGGAGGACGATGGGATCAATGACGGCGCTTGTGGTGAGCAGTTCCCCCAAACTCTGGGGGAACTGGCTGGAGGAGGCACGGACGACCTGGCCATGGCTGAATACGATAACCGCCTCGCACCCCGTGCTTCGCAGGGAAAGGGTTCCCGATTTCCTGCTGAGGCCGATGATCTGCAGTATCTCGCCAAGATCGAGCTCTTCCAGGTTTCCGACAAGACTCATGCCCCGCTGCCCCGTTTCACGTGTGATTGAGAAGATAAATGCCGAAAATATATCCCATCGAATCGGGCAAGTAAAGTCTTATGAATCCTTAACAGGCCTGCGTGAGGGGCTGTTTTTCTCCCTCCCCCTGAAAATGATCCTCAAGGGGGTGCCGTTGAAACCGAAGGCCTCTCTGAACTGGTTGATCAGGTAGCGCTCGTAGGAGAAGTGGATGCTGTCAGGCTGATTGGTGAAGACGACGAAGCAGGGAGGGCGGGTGGTTACCTGGGTGGCGAAATAGAACTTTACCCGCCGGCCATGGGCCAGCGGCGCATGGTGGGAACTGGTGGCTTCGGAGAAGACGCGGTTCAGGTCGGAGGTGGTCACCCTGCGGCTGAACTGCTCCATGACCTCGTCCACCGATTCCATGACCTTGGCGGTGCGCTGGCCGGTCATGGCCGAAACAAAGACGATGGGCGCATAGGCCAGGTACTTAAAACCGGTCCTGACCTTGTCCACGTACAGGCCGAAGGTGCTGTTGTCCTTTTCGATGGCGTCCCACTTGTTGAGCACGAACACACACGCCCTGCCCGCCTCGTGCACGTATCCGGCGATGCGCTCGTCCTGCTCCGTCACCCCCTGGGTGGCGTCCAGCACCACCAGCACCACATCGGCCCGCTCGATGCTGCGCAGGGCATCCACCACGCTGTACTTCTCCAGTTTCTCGGTGGTCTTCCCCTTGCGGCGGATGCCGGCGGTGTCGATCAGCAGGTACGGCTTCTTGTTGCACATGAACAGCGTGTCGACGGAATCGCGGGTCGTGCCGGCAGTGGGATTGGCCACCACCCGCTCGAACCCCAACAGGCGGTTGACCAGGGATGATTTGCCCACGTTGGGGCGCCCGACCACCGCGATGCGGGTGATCTCTTCGCCGGATTCGGGGCCGCTGTCCAGGGGCAGCAGTTCCAGCAGGTCATCCATCAGGTCGTACACGCCGCGGTTGTGCTCAGCAGAGATGGTGTACAGGTTCTCCACCCCCAGGGAGTAGAACTCGGCGGAATCGTTCTCCAGCTTCTCGCCATCCACCTTGTTGACCACGTACATGACCGGCTTCTTGACGCGGCGCAGCATGTTAGCCACCTCCACGTCGGCCGGCGTCAGGCCGCTGCGGGCGTCCATCATGAAGATGATCACGTCGGCCTCTTCCATGGCCAGGCTGGACTGCTCGCGCATCTGCTGCAGCAGCCGGTCTTCGGTAACCGGCTCGAACCCGCCGGTGTCGATCAGGATGAACGGCTTCTCGAAGCGATTGATCAGGGCGTAGTTGCGGTCACGGGTGACGCCGGGGGTATCGTCCACAATGGCGCGGCGATGGCCCAAGAGACGGTTGAACAGGGTTGATTTGCCCACATTGGGACGGCCCACCAGGGCGACGAGAGGTTTCATGTGTTTCCTTCCAGGGGTTGAACTCTTAAATGGCCGCCGATCTCAAGCAGTTCCCTACTCGTAGCCGAACTCTCTCAGTTTCGAGGTGCGCTCGCTCCAGTTCTCCTCGATCTTGACGAACAGTTCCAGAAAAACGCGCGTTCCCAGCAGTCGCTCGATATCGTGGCGGGCCTGGCTGCCGATCTTCTTCAGCATCTCCCCCTTCTTGCCGATGATGATCCCCTTCTGGTTGGGGCGTTCCAGGCAGATGGCGGCGGAGATGGCCACCACGCCATTGGGGCGCTCGGTGAAGCTCTCCACCGTGACAGCCGTGGAATAGGGGATCTCATCGCGGGTCAGGCGGAAGATCTTCTCGCGGATCATCTCGGCCACGATGAACCTCTCCGGCAGATCGGTGAGGATGTCGTCGGGGAACAGGGGCTGTCCCTCGGGGAGGTAGCCGCAGACCGTCTCGATCAGCCCATCCACCCCCTCGCCGCTTCCGGCCGAGATCGGCAGGATCTCCCGGAAGGGGTACAGTTGCGACCAGGCCGCCATTCTCTCCAGCAGAACCCGCTTGTCAGCCAAAAGGTCGACCTTGTTGAGCACCAGCATGACCGGCGTGCCTGTGCCGCCCAGGACGTCGCGCACCAGCCGGTCGTCAATCGCGCCCCCCGCATCCACCACCAAAAGCAGCAGGTCCACCCCCCGCAGTGCTGCCAGGGCGGCGTCCACCATCCCCTTGTTCAGGCGCGAATGGCAGGCATGAATGCCGGGGGTATCGATGAAGACGATCTGGCCGTTGGCGATGTTGTGAATCCCCTGGATGCGGTTGCGGGTGGTCTGCGGCTTGTCCGAGGTGATGGCGATCTTCTCGCCGATGATGCGGTTGAGCAACGTGGACTTGCCCACGTTGGGACGACCGACGATGGAGACATAGCCGAATCTGTTGACGTTGTTTTTCATATGGTTGAATGCTGTTCCTTTATGTCTAGCTTCTTGGCGCGGGTATCTTTCAGGGTCACGCTACGGTTGAAGACCAGTCTGCCTGGCCGGGAGTCCCCGGAGTCGGTGCGGAAGTAGCCCAGGCGCTCGAACTGCACCTGGGTGTCGCTGCCGGCAGTGGCCAGGCTCGCCTCCAGCTTGCAGTTGGTCAGAATTTCCACCGAATCGGGATTGAGGAACTGCTTGTAGTCCACCCCTCCCCTGTCCGGATTGGCGTCGTTGAACAGGTAGTCGAACAGCCGCACCTCGGCAGCAACGGCATGGGGGGCCGACACCCAGTGGATGGTCCCCTTGATCTTGCGGCCGTCAGCGGCGGTCCCCCCCCGCGAGGCCGGGTCGTACTGGCAGTGCACCTCGGTGACGACGCCGTTGTCGTCGCTGACAACGCCGGTGCAGCGCACGATATAGGCGTAACGCAGGCGCACCTCCTTGCCCGGGGCCATGCGGAAGAACCCCTTAGACGGTTCCTGCATGAAGTCGTCCTGTTCGATGAACAGTTCGCGGGAAAAGGAGACCGTGCGGCTGCCCATCTCCGGCTTTTGGGGATGGTTGGCAGCCTCGAACTCCTCCACCTGCCCCTCGGGATAGTTGTCGATGACCACCTTGAGGGGCTTCAGCACTCCCATGACCCGCGGCGCCCGTTCGTTCAGGTCCTCGCGCAGACACTCCTCCAGCACCGACATGTCGATCCAGGAGTCCCCGCGGCCGACGCCGATGCGCTCGCAGAAGGCGCGGATGGAGGCGGGGGTGTAGCCGCGCCGGCGCAGCCCCATCAGGGTCGGCAGGCGGGGGTCGTCCCATCCACCCACGATGCGCTGGGTGACCAGCTCGTTCAGCTTGCGCTTGCTCATCACCGTGTAGGTCAGATTGAGGCGGGCGAATTCGTACTGCCGCGGCCGGGCCGGCACCGGCAGGTTGTCCAGGAACCACTCGTAGAGCGGCTTGTGGTCCTCGAACTCCAGGGTGCAGATGGAGTGGGTGATCCCCTCGATGGCGTCGGACTGGCCATGGGCAAAGTCGTACATGGGGTAGATGCGCCAGCTGTCCCCCACGTGCGGGTGGGGGGCGTGGATGATGCGGTACAGCACCGGGTCGCGCAGGTTCAGGTTGGGGGAGGACATATCGATCCTGGCTCGCAGGACCCTGCTCCCCTCGGGGAAATCGCCCCTCTTCATGGCGCGGAACAGGGTCAGGTTCTCCTCAACGGAGCGATTGCGGAAGGGACTCTCCTTTCCCGGTTCGGTCAGGGTGCCGCGGTGAGCGCGGATCTCCTCGGCGCTCAGGTCCTCAACATAGGCCTTGCCCTGTTGGATCAGGTACTCGGCCCAGTCGTAGAGCTGCTGGAAATAGTCGGAAGCATAGTACAGGTGTTCTCCCCAGTCGAAACCGAGCCAGCGCACGCTCTCCTTGATGGATTCGATGTACTCCCTATCCTCCTTGGCCGGATTGGTGTCATCGAAGCGCAGGTGGCAGCGGCCGCCGAAGTCCCGGGCCAGGCCGAAGTTGAGGCAGATGGACTTGGCATGGCCGATGTGCAGATATCCGTTGGGCTCGGGCGGGAAACGGGTCACGATTGAGCCGTGCTTGCCGCTTTTCAGGTCGTCATCGATGATCGTACGGAGGAAGTTGGATGGAGCTACGCTTTCTGTTGACATGGTTTCCCTCTGAAGATTTCAAGTTGGTCACCCCGGGAGCAGTTCCCCCAGGAGCGAATTCTGGAACACCTGGATGATTCGCAGATCGACGAAGGTACCGATCAGGCTCCTGTCGCCGCTGAAGTTGACGGTGCGGCCGTTGTCGGCCTTGCCGGAGATCTGGCCGGGGCGTTTTCCCTCCCTCTCCACCAGCACGGTCTGGCGCGTACCGAGCAGTACATCGTTGATCTCCATGGTGGTGCGCTTCTGGAGCGCCTGCAACCGCTCCAGGCGACTCTGCTTTTCCCCGCGGGACAGGTCGTCGGCCAACTCCGCGGCCCTGGTACCGGGGCGCGGCGAATAGGCGAAGGAAAACAGGTCGATGTACCGTACCTCCTCCATCAGGGAGAGGGTCTCCTGGAACTCCTCCTCGGTTTCGCCCGGAAAACCGACGATCATGTCGCCGGTGAAGACGATGTCGGGACGGACCGCCCGCAGTGCCCGGACCTTCTCCAGGTACTCTTCACGGGTATAGCCCCGTCCCATGCGTGCAAGCACGTTGTCGCTTCCCGACTGGGCCGGCAGGTGGAGCTGGCTGCACAGGGCCGGCAGATCACCGAAACAGGCGATCAGCTCGGGGGACATGTCCTTGGGATGGGAGGTGAAGAAGCGGATGCGCCTGATGCCGTCCACGGCGGCGACCAGCCTGATGAGCTCAGCGAAGCTTGGCTCCGCGCTGCTCTTCAGGCCGTAGGAGTTGACATTCTGTCCCAGGAGCGCCACCTCCCGTACCCCCTGATCAGCCAGTTGCCGAACCTCACGGAGGATATCCCCGGAGCGGCGGCTGACCTCCGGTCCCCGCACGTAGGGCACGATACAGTAGGAGCAGTAGTTTTCGCACCCCTGCATGACGGTCACGAAGCTGCTGATCCGAGCCGTCCCCCTGATGGGGGGAAAGAGGTCCAGGCGCTGGTCGTTGTCGATAAAGGAGGTCTCGCTCTTCCGCTCGCCCCGCTCGGCAGCCAGCACCATGTCGTTCAGCAGGTGCAGGTTGTGGGTGCCGAAGACCAGATCCAGCTTGGGGATGCGCTCCAGGAGTGCCTCGCCCTCCTGCTGGGCCACGCAGCCGCCGACGCCGATGATCAGGCGACTGTTGTGCCGCTTGAGTACCACCAGGTTTTCCAGGCGACGGTAGACTTTTTCCTCGGCCCCTGCACGCACGCTGCAGGTATTGAGCAGGATCAAGCGGGCACGGGCCGGCTCCTGGGTCGGCACATAGCCTATATCGGCCAGCATGGTCAGGATTCGCTCGGAATCGTTCACATTCATCTGGCAGCCAAAAGTTTCGATGTATACGTAGTTCTGAGTCATGGCGAACGAATATATATACGCGAACGAAACGCTCCAAGTCAATCAATGGATTGACCCAGCCCTATCCCGGAAGCCGTTTCAAACTGTCCATTTCATCCCGGCTCTGCTATGGTAGCGGAGCGCACAGATAAACACTGACGCATAATGGCTTTGACGGAGAACCGCATTCCCATGAACATCGACTGGAAACACATCGACACCGTCCTGCTGGACATGGACGGGACACTGCTGGACCGTCATTTTGACGACCACTTCTGGCTGGAGCACGTCCCCCGGCGCTGGGCCGAGCGGAACAAAACCTCGCTGGAGCAGGCTAAGAAGCATCTTTATGCCCTGTTCAACTCCCAGGAGAACACCCTCAACTGGACCGACCTGGACTACTGGTCGAGCCACCTGCGCCTGGATATACCGCTGCTCAAGAAGGAGGTCGAGCACCTGATCGCCGTGCACCCCTACGTGGTGGAGTTCCTGCTCTTTCTGCGCCAGCACGGAAAGCACGCCTGGCTGGTCACCAACGCCCACTCCAAGACCCTCGACCTGAAGATGAAAAAGACCATGCTAGGACCCTATTTCAGCGGCATTGTCTCCGCCCACCAGGTGGGGCTCCCCAAAGAGGACGACCGTTTCTGGGGCGAACTGCGGCGCTTCATCCCCTATGATCCCAGGAGGACCCTGCTGGGGGAGGACAGCGAGACCAATCTGGGCACCGCCGCGCGCTTCGGCATCAGATACCTGGTGTACATCAGCCGCTTCAGTTCCCGGCTCCAGCCAGAGCCGTCGTCAACCTACCAGTCGATCCACTACTTCAGCCAGCTGATCCCCGGTTTCGGCGAGGCGGGCTGAAACACGGTTACTCGTCATCCGGAGCGAACGGAGGCTACCTCCACCTCCCGAACCCAGACACTACAAGAGCCGGATGGCGACATGTCTCAATTGCCATCCGGCTCTCTTCCATCCCGCGGCAGTCACACGGTCGCTGACCTACATCCTGCGCAGTCTGGCGCGGAATTTTTCCAGTGCCGAAGCCCCCTCCTCGATCAACCGGATCAGCTCCTTGCGGGTGCCGCCGGCGAGGTCCTTGCCCCTGTCCAGCAGGTCATCGGTCTTCTCCCCCACCGTTTCCACCAGATCGGAGATGCTCACCGCGATATCCTCCATCTTCTCGTCGGCCCGCGTCTTAACCTTCTGGGCACAGCGGGAGATATCGCGCCTGGTCCTGCGTCCGGACTGGGGCGCCATCAGCAGGGCCGCACCCGCACCGATGATCCCGCCCGCCACCAGCAGCAATGCCCCAGCCGCAACTCGTCTGCTTTTCCGTTCCTCTTCCATATCAGCCTCCTTTTTATGCTGTTTTGTTCCAGTATTCCAGTATGCAGATTGGGCGACCACACCGGGTCGCCCCTACGATTGGTACCGACTCGATTACAATGCAGTAGTAACGCCATGCTTAGGCATTTCACCCCCTACCGATCAGGAAGAGAACCTGCGGGCCAGGTCCTGATCAATGACGTAGACGCAGACCTCCTTGGCGCTCTGCTTGCTGTAGTGCAGGCGGGATGCGCAGAGATTGTTGATCAGGAAGGTCACGTCATCGCGAATGCGCTTGTCATAGGTCTTGAACGCTTCGGTGTCGAAATCCTTGATGGCCCGACGGAAATTCTCATTGTCCACGAACGGTTCCAGCACCTTCTCCTTCAGGTTGTGCACATAGCGTTCGTGGAGCGCCTGGAACAGCCCCGTCTCACGAGGATCCTTCCCGGAAGCCAGAATCTCCTGGGTCAGGGTGCGGGAGGCGTACTCCTTCTGGGTTTCCCGGCGGAAGGCCAGTCGCGCCTCGTCGGCCATATCCATGCCGATCAGGCGCCCCTCGATGGAGCGCAGGAAATCCTCGCTGATCTCCAGCTTGTCGTTCGTGAAGCTGCACAACGTCACCGCACCCGACTCGAAGTTGAGCGCGAACAGGTAGTTGAGCAAGTCGCGGGAGATCTGCTCGTCGTTGTAGTAGTAGAGCGACTCCTTGACCTCCTGGAGAACACCGTAGTCGTAGTTTTTTACCACCGAATCCAGAAAGTGTTCCGGCAGCATCTCGCTTAAGTCCGTGCGCCACTTGGTAAAGTAGCTGATCAGGCTCTGCATGGAGATCAGCCCGTCCTTGCGGGCATGGGCGGAATAGAATTCGTTGAACAGCTTGATGGAGTCCCGGCCGGAGAAGCCGGTCACCCCTTCCTGTTCCGACTCGTCGATGATCCGGCGCCGTCGCTTTGCGGTCAAGCGCTTGCGATCCTCCTCGGTCAGCCAGGGAGGGATGTGTCCGCAGTAGATCTCCATCTTGAGCAGCAGCAGGTTTTCATCGCAGTAGTTGGCATAGCTGGCAGGATTCTCGATCCATTCCAGCATGGCCGGCGATTTCTTGTTCATGCGGGTGGCGATGATGATGCGGGCGAAGTTGTGCAGCACCCGTGGCAGGAAGCTCTCGTCGATATGCTTGCCGAAGGTGTTGCGGTAGATCTCCACCTCGGTGTGCAGGTCCATGACATAGGGGATGTTGATGAACTCGATGCGGTCGCTGAATGACGGGAACCCTTCGATGGCCTTCTCGTCCTCGGGGTTCATCAGGGCAATGAAGAGCGATTTGACGTTCTCCTCCAGTTCCTCCACTTTGTGAATCCCCTCGCTGATGATGTTGTGCAACTCCAGCAACCGCTCGGAGTTGTGGGATTTCACGTCCATCAGCGCATAGATGCCGTTATTGGTCTTGGCGAAACTGGAGAAATGATACTTGACGGCGTTGCTGTCCCCCAGCAGGACGTCGATCTTGCGCTGCAATTGCTCGTTGGTGATCATGTTCTGCTTCATCGGCCTGTCGCCCGGATTGAAGACCGTTATTCCCTCCCCCAGTCGGCGGTTGAAGCGATAGGGGCGGGCGTGGATCATGCGGTAGATGTCCATGGAGGTGGGCATGCGCTGGATCAGGGCGTTGAAGATGGAGCTGCAGATGGTGCAGGGGGTCTCGCGGAAGACCCACTCGAACTCCTTGTCGGTGAAGAGCTTCCACTTGAACTCGTCGTTCTTGAAGAGCTCGTCGAAGAAGGTGCGCCGGTCCCGTTTGGGAATCAGCAGCAGCGGGTGGTCGTGGGAAGGGCAGGGAATCTCCACGTAATCGCTGCTGTACGCCTCTCCCTTCTTCATCTCCAGCTGATCGGCCTGACCCAGCTCGTATTCGTCCAGCAGGTTGGTGAGACGGTCCACGAACGACGACAGCTGGGTCTCGTTGATCCGCGCCAGCAGGCGCCGGTCCAGTCTCCAGACCACCTCGTAGCGCATTCCCGCCGCACTGTTGGCGTATTCCTCGAATTTCAGCAGCAGGGTGTTGAGGAAGGTGCTCTTGCCGGAACCGGGAGGCCCCTCGAAGATGTAGATCTTGTTCTGGCGCGCGCTGCTCTTCATGGCATCCACATGGTTGATCAGGCGGTTGGCGAAGAGGCGGTCGGCAAAGAAGGGGTGATCCGTATCCTTGACGAACAGGTTGGCGCAATCGTAGTTGACGTAGTTGATCGACTCCGGGTCGTCCGGGTATTCGTCCACCCCCACACCCACATAGCCGTGGATCATGTCATGGAATGTCTGAAAGACATTGCGCACCACTGAAGTGGGGCGCGTGGCCAGGATTCTCAGGAACTCGTCGAAGCCGATGGTCTGGCTCTGCTCTCGTTCGCTGATCTTGCGGTTCAGGTGCCGTAGGGCTTTATCGACGTTTGACATGCTGGTTCACCGGTCAGAGATTCTTTCTGGACAGTACCTTTTCATTCATGGAGTACAGCACCCGTTGCCAGGCCACCACCCTGCCCGAGACTCCCTCCGGGCTGCCGGGGCCCGAAGGTGTGGCGGCCAGTCTGGCATCGCTGGTTTCCAGATGCACCGGCCCACCCCACAGATACTCGATTCCCATCAGGGTATTGGCGATGTACTCATGCACCAGTTGTTTTCCCTCGAAGGCATGCACCAGGTAGAGTGAGCCCTCGACCCCCTTTTCCTGGTCCACGGTGATGACCGGAGGATGGTACAGGGAGTCCAGCAGCATGGCTCGATAGTCGTCCGCCCTGCGACTCTTGACATAGTACTGCCAGACCATGCGCTGCTGGTCCAGGCGCTTCCCGGCCACGAACAGCTTGTAGCGATCCAAGAAATCCTGATCCAGGTAGTTCTTCAGGAACAGGTAATCGCACAGGTTCTCGCGCACGGAGAAGATGTAGTCCCCTCCCGAGGCGGTACCCGCATCGAAATGCCTGCGTCTGTCGGCGTCGGCCAGACGCTGGAAGTCAAAGGAGAAACGTCCCTTGTCGGCCTGCTCCTCGATCTGGCAGAAGAGCCGCATGCCCAGGGCATAGGGATTGATACCCACCCGCGGCATGGAGGTGACGCCGGCGTGAACCCGGGCGAAATCCACCTCATGCCCGCGGATGCGGTCGTCCTTAAGGAAGAGCTGCTCGTGCCAGTAGCTGGCCCACCCCTCGTTCATGATCTTGGTCCTTATCTGGGGCTGGAAAAACACGGATGTCTTGCGCACGATCTCCAGGATCGACCGCATCCAGACGTTCTCGTCCCTGGCGAGGAAGGACGAGTGGTCCAGCAGGTAGCGCAGCAGGTCGCGTCGGACCACCGGCTTGTCCTGGCGCTCCCAGCGACTGAAATGGGCCTCCAGTTCGGGATAGCGCCGCTCGGCCTCCACGAAGAAGCTCTTCTCGCCCAGCTGGGCGTCGTGTTTCAGGCAGTCGTTGTAGCGGCTGACCTCCTTCAAGTAGTCGCTGACCGGGACCTTCTTCACGCTCTGCAGAAAGACGTCAAAGTAGTAGTTCAGTCGGGACGAGCACCCAGCCCCCCGGGGCATGAACAGCTCTGTCAGGCCGCCGTGAAAATCCACCAGGTTGTCGATTCCCCGGGCAAACTCGATCACGTAATCCACCCAGCGCCCCTTCTCGGCGCGCAGCTTGGCGATAACCCGCTTGTCCGAGAGGGCCTGGCCGGTAAAGTCGTAGTCCCAGGTATGGCGGAAGTAGAGGTTATTCTGGAAGAAATCGATGTGGGCCAGGACATGGTAGAAGATCATCACGTTCAGCCAGTCCGGGTTGTTGTCGTTGTAGAAGGATATGGGCGGCCGGGTGTTGATCACCGTTTCGTAGGGGTTGTGGGGGTAGAGTTCGTACTTTCCCTTCTCCCGCAGCACCTCCACGTCGTGCACCCAGTAGTCATACAGGGTCGGGATCATCACCTTGGGTGAGAGTTCCAGCAGATCGCGGTTGGTGACCAAGTACTCCAGACTCTCATCGGTGAAGCTGAGGCCGGCAGAGCGCGCACGCTCCTTGCACCCCTCCATGATCCTCTTGGTATGCTGGTTGATCAGTTCCATACAGCGTCTCTCTTCCGTGCAGAGGTTCAGGAGATCAGCTTCTTGATCCCTTCGATCAGCCGCGCTTCGTCCGCGTCCTCCTGGATGATGTCCATCCTGATCAGCCCCGGCTTGCTCTTGAGCAACCCCGAGGTGTTCATGAAGCGCGCCACCGTTGTCATTACCCCGTCCTGGCCGGCGTGGGCCGCAACGGTGATCCCCACCCGACTGGCGTATCCCAGCATGTGGCTGATCTCGGCAACGGCCTTCATGCCGCCGTCGTCCCAGTCATCCCCGTCGGTTCCGTGGAACACGTAGATGTTGTAATCCCTGGCCAGGTTCTCCTTCTCCACGATGTCGTTGACCAGCTTGAAGGCGCTGGAAACCTGCGTCCCCCCCGCGACGCGGGAGTTGTAGTAGGTGTAGAAGTCCGGCACTTCCCTGGCCTCGGTATCG
The DNA here is from genome assembly GCF_000015045.1 of Pelobacter propionicus DSM 2379. Classification (GTDB taxonomy): domain Bacteria; phylum Desulfobacterota; class Desulfuromonadia; order Geobacterales; family Pseudopelobacteraceae; genus Pseudopelobacter; species Pseudopelobacter propionicus. The sequence goes on along the minus strand of NC_008609.1, from coordinate 1,846,232 downwards.
TGCAGGATGAAGCGGGTCTCGGCCTGGCCGGCGTACTGGTACAACAGCCAGCTGTAGATCAGCACATGCTGGGACACCACCAGTTCGGTGGCCTTGCCCTCCATGGAGCCGGAGTAGTCGCGCAGGAAGAAGAGCATGGCCTGGGGCTCGTAGTCCTTCTCCGGGGAGAGCACGCGGTAGATCTTGTCGTGGGGCGCGATCAAAAAACGGGTCGGATCGATGTCCGACAGGTCGGGGAGATTCCCCAGGGCGATGTTGGTTTCCACGATGGTGCGCAGGGTGGCCTTCTTGTCCAGCACCTGGCCGAATCCGCGGTTCTTGTCGGTCAGGTCGTAGGAGTAGCGGGTGAAGGAGCGCTTTTTCCCCTTGTCCTTCAGGTTGGGGAGCTGGAACTTCTCCGAGAGGGTCTTGCCCAGATCGTAGGCGGTGGACTCCAGTTCGTGGTTTTCCCCCTCACCCTCTCCGGGGCCTGCTCCTCCCGGCTGGTCGGCCTCTCCGCGGACCGGTTGTTCGCCGATGACCTCCCCCTCCTCCCCTTCGCCGCTGCCACCGGTTCCGCTCCCCTCGCCCCCCCCCTCGCCGGTCGGCCTGATGGTCGAGTCGTGGATCAGCTTCTCCTCCACGGTGGTGGGAACCACCACCACCTTGCCCGCGTTCCCCTTGCCCGGCTTGACCAGTTTACCCACCTGGATCTTGCGCGGGAAGCCATCCTTCTCCCGCTGGCGGTCCCGTTCCAGCAGTTCGTCAAGGGACTTGGCCAGCACGGCCGCGTTGACGTAGGGCGGTGGAATCTGCTGCAGGAAGGTAAGGTCTCCCCCCTTGAAGTTCGGCAGGCCGCTCCCCTCTGTCCCGGCACCCTCTGCGACTGATGCGGGGGGGGCGTGGGGATCATCCGCCGTCTCCAGTTCAGCCCTGAGCTCTGCCTCCCGCTGGGGAGACATCCCGGCAGCCTTCAGTTCTTCCAGGTATGTGAGCAGTTTGTTTCGCATGGAATTCCGTTCAAACGCACCCCTCTTTGAAAAGGGGGGCCGGGGGATTGGGGCAGCTGCCGTCAGATCCCCCTGAATCCCCTTTTTCAAAGGGGGACATATTTAGTTCTCGTCTTCCTGGGTGCAGAAGTACTCGATGGTCTTCTGGGCGCAGGTACGGCAGTAGCCCAGCTTCTCCAGCATGGTGGTTATCATGCGGTCGTACAGCTTCTGGTTCTCCTCGTTGGTCCGGTTGGCCAGGGCGCCGATCAGGCTGCCCGCCCCGGCGATGTCCGACTTGAGGCGCACATCCGTGACCGCCTTGACCAGTTCCAGGTTGTCCATGAAATCGTAGTTGGGGTCCACGGAGATCTTCTGGCCGTAGATCTTGCGGATGGAGGTGCGGAAGGAATCGCGCTGCTCCTCGGTCTTGAGCCCGATACGTTCCTCGGCGCTCTTGACGTAGCGCTCGTCGATCTTCAGCGCCTTAAGCTCGCCGGTCTGGGGATCCTTGTACTTCCACATGCGGTCCGGACCCAGGTTCTCGGCATCGATGCCGATGATCATGTTGACGTAGTTCATCACGTCCTTGCGGATGGCCTGGGGCTCGTCCATGTAGGCGTTGAACATCTCGGTCATGATCCGCTCGCGGTAGAGCCCCTTGGCAACCTTCAGGTCCTCCAGGTACTTGGCCCGGTCGTTGGTTTCCACCACATAGTCCAGCACCACCCGCTCCAGGGTCTTGAACACGTCATAGGCGAACATGCAGCGCCCTTCGTTGGTCTCGGAGCTCTCCACCTGCAGTTGCAGGGCGCGCCCCAGGCTGCGGTGCCCCAGCCCCTTCTGGCCGAAGCGCTTGGTGATGTCCGGGTCCTGTCCCAGGGTGTCAATCACCTCGGCCAGGGTCTTGATGCTCTTCTCGCCGGCCACCTCGCCGGCTGCCAGCTTCATGGTTTCGATGGGGGTCAGCTTCTCCGAGCGGGGCAACCGGGTCAGCACCACCCCCACCGAGGCGGCGTAGTTCAGGTTCGGGTCCTGGTGCAACACTTCCTTGCTCAGGGTAGTCTTGTGTTCGCTGCCGATGGCGTAGGCGGTCAGCCCCTTCTGCAAGAGGTAGTTGGTGTTGTGGGAGACATAGCAGATCCGGCAGCGGTCAACGATGGGCGCCTCCTCCTTCTCGGCCAGGAAGCGGTTGAATTCGGAGTTGTTGCTGGTGGCGATGATCAGCGAGTCGATGGGCCACCTGTAGCCGTCGATCTCGATGGCCCGGTTCTGGATCACCCCCAGGTAGACCTGCACCAGGTCCTTCTTGTTCTTGAAGATCTCGTCGGAGAAGTGGATCCCGCCGCCGGCGACTCTGGCCAGGGCGCCGCGGCGCAGGTCGAAGCGGTAGGGGTTATTGGTGTCGGAGATGTGCAGCAGGCGCTGGATCGACTCCTCCCCCAGGAGGTCCACCGATGAGGAGGTGATCTTGTCCTTGGCCGGGTACTTTCCGGTGACCGTTCCCAGGCTCTCGCTCATGGGAACCGGGATGACCTGGACGAACGCCAGCATGCGCTCCAGGTTGCCGTCACAGAAGGCGCGGATGTCGTTCCAGATGTAGCCGCTGCAGGCGCCCAGGGGGCGGTAGTTTTCAAAGAGCTGCTCGATAGCCTGTTCCTCCAGCCCGCACTGGTCAGCCAGGTAGCGTCGGTTGTCGTCCGGGTTGTCGAACAGGTTCATGGCCAGGATCATGGGGTCTTCCAGGGTCTGGGAATCCACCTGGTTGATCCTGCCGTAGTGCCCAAGCTGGGCCAGTCCGTCGAAGCGGAAGGTGTAGCGCCGGTTCCTGGACTGGGAGAGGAAGTCCCGGTAGCGGGAACAGAGGAACTCCACGAAAAAGGTCTTGCCGTTGCCCGGTTCTCCCACCAGCACGAAAGCCATCTCCTTGCTGGAGCCCCCCTCGGCCGCATCCTTGACATAGGAGACAAAGCTGTTGATCTCATCGTACATGCCGATGGCGTGCTTTTTGCCGCCGCGGAAGAGGGTGAAGTCGTAGGTGGTCCTGCCGTTGACCACCACCTTTTCAAAGCCGGCCCCCAGAATCATCCTGGCAACGGACTGGAAGGCGTTCTCGAAGACACGTTCATCGTTTTTCAATGCGGCTATATGCTGGATCAGCATCTCCTGGACAGCCATGGTCGTCCTCCGTCCTGTTTGTGAGTTAAAATTTATGAGATTTCATCAGGCATAAGTATTACGCACAAATCTTCATTGGCAAGCAAACCAGCGGTTTTCAGTGCGACAGGCGCGATTCCCCTGGCGCCAGCGGAACGTCAATGCGGCTTGTGTTTGCCATGCTTTCACGGTACAACCTAACGAGAATCCAACAGGAGACGCCGGATTCCCAAACCACACCATAAGGAAAGTGTTCTTCTCCATGCGTATCCTCAGTATCGACACATCCACATCCCTGGCCAGCGTGGCCCTCGTTGCCGCTGAAAAGCCTCTGGCCGAATCTGTTTTCATGGCGGACCGCTGCCTGTCCGCCCGTCTCGTGCCGGAAGTCCTGCGCCTGCTGCAGGCTGCCGGCCTGACCGTCAACGATCTGGACCTGTTCGCCTGCGCCCTGGGGCCCGGTTCCTTCACCGGCGTGCGCGCCGGACTGGCGACCACCCAGGGGTTTGCCCTGGCAACGGGAAAACCATGCGCCGGCTACTCATCCCTGACGCTTCTGGCCATGAACTTCCCTCTGGCATCCCTGCCGGTCTGCTCGATGCTGGATGCCCGCAAGAACGAGGTTTACGCCTCCCTCAGCGACTGCTCCACCCCCATTCCCACGACGCTGATCGAGGAGTGCGTCCTAGCGCCGGAACGTTTCCTGGACCTTCTGGACGATCAGGTTGAGGGCCCGCTAATCCTCTGCGGCGATGGCGCGCTGCGCTACCGGGAGCTGATCTCGTCACGCCTGGGGGATCGGGCCCGTTTCGCCCCCTTTCCCCAGCAGAGCAGCCATGCCGCCAACGGCGCGCTGCTGGCCCTCCAGTGCTACCGCCAGGGCCGGACCCTTTCACCCGAACAGCTGCTGCCGGTCTACATCCGCGCCTCGGAGGCTGAATACGCCAAGCTGGACCAGCAGAAACTGCTGCGCAAACGTCAGTAGTTCCAAATAGACATCCTCAGAACCAGGAGGAACGCCATGAAAATCCATGAGTACCAGGCCAAGGATATCCTGGCTGGCTTCGGCATCGCCATCCCGCGCGGCCGGGTGGCCATGAACGCCAGTCAGGTGGAGCGCGCCGCCAGGGAGTTGGGCGGACATTGCGTCATCAAGGCTCAGGTCTACGCCGGCGGCCGCGGCAAGGGAGGCGGCATCAGGGTGGCCCAGGATCCTGGCCAGGCCGGCGAGATCGCCAAAGAGCTGTTGGGCACAAAACTGGTCACGCCCCAGACCGGGCCCGAGGGACTGGAGGTACGCCGCCTGCTGGTGGAGGAGGTCGTGGATATCGAAAGGGAACTGTACCTCTCCATCACCCTGGACCGGGAGAGCTCCCGCTACTGCCTGATCGCATCGGCTGAGGGGGGCATGGACATCGAGGAGATCGCCCGCACGGCGCCGGACAGGATCCGGATACTGACCATCGATCCCTTTATCGGGCTGCGTTCCTATCAGGCGCGCAGGACCGCCTTGGGGCTGGGGCTGGTCGGCCCACTCTGCGAGGAGTGCGTGGAATTGATCCTCAACCTGTACCGCTGCCTCCTGGAGAGGGACTGCTCCCTGGTGGAGATCAACCCGCTGGTGGTGACCAACGCCGGCTGGCTGGTGGCCATGGACACCAAGATGACCTTTGACGACAACGCCCTGCAGCGCCACTGCGAGTACCCCGACCTGGTGGACTACTCCCAGCTCAACCCGCTGGAGATCGCCGCCGCCAGGTTTGATCTCTCCTACATCAAACTCTCCGGCGCCATCGGCTGCATGGTCAACGGCGCCGGCCTGGCCATGGCCACCCTGGACGTGCTCAAGGAGGCAGGTGGCGAGCCGGCCAACTTCCTGGACGTGGGGGGCGGCGCCAGCCGGGAGAAGGTGGCCGAGGCCTTCCGCATCATCCTGCAGGACCGGGACGTGCGGGGAGTGTTCGTCAACATCTTCGGCGGGATCATGCGCTGCGACATCATCGCCCAGGGGATCATCGATGCCGCCTCCGGCGGTGGTTGCAGACTGCCGATAGTGGTGCGCATGGATGGCAACCGGGTCGAGGAGGGGAAACAGTTGCTCCGTGAGTCCGGCCTGAACATCCGCATCGGCGAGAACATGGGCGACGGAGCCCAACAGATCGTCGCCATGCTGAACCGGGAGGTGAACCAGCCATGTCAATCCTGATCGACGGAAACACTCGATTTGTGGTTCAGGGGATCACCGGCCGCAGCGGGCTGTTCCACGCCCAGCAGTGCCGGGCCTACGGCAGCCAGGTTGTAGGCGGGGTGACGCCCGGCAAGGGGGGAAGCGAGATCGACGGTTTCCCGGTCTTCGACACCCTGGAGCAGGCGGTGCGCGCGACAGGCGCCACGGCATCCCTGATCTTCGTCCCTCCCCCGGCGGCGGCGGATTCGATCCTCGAGGCGGTGGACGCCGGGCTTGAACTGTGCGTCTGCATCACCGAGGGGATACCGGTGCGGGACATGGTGCTGGCGCGGGCAGTGCTGGAGGGAAGCAAAACCAGGCTGGTCGGCCCCAACAGCCCGGGCGTGATCACCCCCGGCCAGTGCAAGATGGGCATCATGCCGGGCCAGATCCACGCACCGGGGAGGATCGGTGTCATCTCCCGCAGCGGCACCCTGACCTACGAGATCGTGCGCCAACTGACCGACAGGGGGCTGGGGCAGTCAACCTGCGTCGGCATCGGCGGCGACGCCATCATCGGCATGAAGTTCAGCGACGTTCTCAAGCTGTTCAATGACGACCCGGACACCGACGGGGTGTTCATGGTCGGCGAGATCGGAGGCACCGCCGAGGAGGAGGCTGCCCTCTGGATCAGGGAGAACATGACCAAGCCGGTGGCCGCCTTCGTGGCCGGCGTCAGCGCCCCTCCCGGAAAGCGCATGGGGCACGCCGGCGCTATCATCAGCGCTGGCAAGGGCAAGGCGACCGACAAGATCCGCACCCTCAAGGAGTGCGGCGTCACCGTGGCCGACAGCCCGATCCGCATGGGCGAGGCAATGATCGAAGCGCTTAGAAAAGCTGGATTGAGCGTGGCTTGAGGAGAGTGGAGCACGTCGGAAACCTGTTGAATGTTGAGCTTTGACCCCTCCGACAACCCGTGGCTGAGCGCATGCAGAAAACCCCCGAACTGGCTGATAGGGTTCGATCAGTAACAGATGAACTGTAACAACTCAACAACTTGGAAGCATTCCCCCCCTGGATTCAAGATATATATTAAACTGGAGGAACTACTATGTATAAAGTCGCAATTAATGGTTTTGGGAGAATAGGAAGACTTGCATTTCGAAAAATCTTTGAAGATGATCGTTTTGAAGTTGTGGCAATTAACGATTTAACAGAGCCAAAGATGCTTGCTCATCTTCTGAAGTATGACAGTGTACAAGGTCGTTTTGCAGGACATACTGTCGGTTTTGATGATGACTCTCTTGTCGTTGATGACAAGAAAATAGGAGTTTACAAAGACGCAGATCCCAAGAACCTTCCGTGGGACAAACTTGGGGTAGACATTGTTTTAGAGTGTACAGGGTTTTTCTGCTCAAAAACCAAGAGTCAGGCGCATATTGATGCAGGGGCAAAGAGGGTTCTTATTTCAGCTCCTGCCGGCAATGATCTTCCAACCATTGTATATGGCGTGAATCATCATACTCTGAAATATGATGACCTCATTGTCTCCGGTGCATCCTGCACAACCAATTGCCTTGCTCCTCTGGCAAAGACATTGAATGATTATCGTGAGTTACGAACAGGATTCATGACTACGATTCATGCATATACGGGCGACCAAATGCTGCTTGATGGACCGCACCGTAAAGGTGATTTTCGCCGTGCAAGAGCCGGTGCAATTAACATTGTGCCTAATTCAACCGGTGCTGCGAAAGCTATCGGCCTTGTCATTCCTGAACTTGATGGAAAGCTTATCGGATCAGCGCAACGTGTACCTGTTCCTTCTGGTTCCATCACTATTCTTGATGCCACTTTAAAGGATGAGACCGAGACTGTATCTGTTGAAGGAATCAATGAAGCAATGAAAAGAGCTGCTGATGATTCCTTTGGATATTCTGACGAGGAGTTGGTGTCAAGCGATATAATTGGTATAAGCTATGGTTCACTTTTTGATTCTACGCAAACACTTGCGCAGCGGTGTGGAACCAAGATTTATGAGGTTAGAGTTGTTTCCTGGTATGACAATGAAATGAGCTATGTAAGTCAATTAATCAGAACTTTAGGCCTCATGGGAAGTCTGATGAGATAACCAGAATCAGCAAATATCTTGGCGGCTAATGGAAACAGTAGGATCAACTCTCCATTTTTCAACGTAGTTCTGTATGTCCCCGGAACCCCCTCCCGGCACAGCCGGTGGTTTACTGAAAAGAACAAATTGCACTTCGTTAAACCGAGGAAGAACTGATGCATTCCGATGAGGCAACAAGACTCAACCCGCTGGAAATGGTGCACACCCAGTTAGACAAGGCGGCCAGGCACCTGAAGGCCGACCTGAACCTGGTGGAAAAGCTGAAATACGCCGAGCGCGCGCTGCTGGTTTCGGTGCCGGTGGTCATGGATGACGGCCAGCTCAAGGTTTTCCGGGGCTTTCGCGTGCAGTACAATACCGTCAGGGGACCGGCCAAGGGTGGCATCCGCTATCATCCGAACGTTGGGCTTGACGAAATCACCGCCCTGGCAGCCTGGATGACCTGGAAGTGCGCCGTGATGAACATCCCTTTCGGCGGCGCAAAGGGGGGGGTCCAATGCAACCCCAAACAGATGAACGCCGGCGAGATCGAGCGCCTCACCCGCAGGTTTACCGCAGAAATCTTGAGCTTCATCGGCCCGGACAGGGACATACCGGCGCCGGACGTCAACACCAATTCCCAGATAATGGCCTGGATGATGGATACCTACTCCATGCAGATGGGGCATTCGGTACCGGGAGTGGTAACCGGAAAGCCGATCGAAATCGGCGGATCGGAAGGGAGAAGCGAGGCGACCGGACTGGGGGTCGTCTACACCATCTTCGAGGCTGCACGAAAGCTGGGCATGGATCTGGGCGGAGCGACCGCCGCCATCCAGGGTTTCGGCAATGTGGGAGCATCCGCGGCCAAGCACCTCTGCCGTGCGGGAGTCAAAATCACGGCAGTCAGTACCTCCAAGGGGGGAGTCTACTGCGACCGGGGCATCGACATCTCTGCGCTTCAGGATTACTACCGGGAACATGCCAGCCTGGCGGGATTCCAGGGGCTCGATGTCATAACCAATGAAGAACTGCTTTCCGTGGATTGCGACATCCTCATCCCCGCGGCCATGGAAAACGCCATCCACAAGGACAATGCCGCCAAGGTCAGGGCCAGAATCCTGGCCGAGGGCGCCAACGGCCCGGTTTCCCCCGCAGCCGACGAAATCCTCAATGACAGGGGAGTGTTCATCATCCCCGATATTCTGGCCAATGCCGGAGGGGTAACGGTTTCCTATTTCGAGTGGGTCCAGGACCTGCAGAACTACTTCTGGAACGAGGATGAGATCAACGAAAAACTGCGTATGCTGATGGTGAGTGCTTTCAACAAAGTCACCGCCATCGCGGAAGATTCCGGCGTCGACAACAGGACAGCGGCCCAGATGCTGGGCATCGGCCGGGTGATCGAGGCAACCAGGCTGAGGGGGCTGTATCCGTGACATCCGCGGTCTGCCGCTCAGGGTCTCCACCCCTATCTGGACACGGTGTACGTTCTCCAGCATGCCTCATCCGGAACCGGTACACGTCGGTTCTCAGGCCAGAAGGTGATAAACGGGCAAAGGCCCCAGTGGCAGGATCAAGTCGGCCGCGTCGTTGCCCTCAGGCTCGACAGTCGGCTATTTTCTGGTGCCTTTCACCTGTCATGCCTCTCTCGCACTCATTTTCCCGCTGCCGCCCAGCAGATGATCAGTAACGCCACCGCCAGCCAGCCGGTTATTCTTCAAACCTATTGAGGGCCTTTTCGTGAGATTGACACTCTACACCCTACTCGTCGTCTGCTCCCTCTTTTGCGTAGCCGCCACCGCCACAAGCGGAGAAAACCACGCGGTTGCCGTGAAATATGTCATCCGCAGCCTTGGCTCGGATATCGGCACGGTCAGCGCGAAAACCATCGGTACTGCCCGTGATAACGAGTTCCGCGCCGATGTAAACGTGAATGTGCGTTTCCTGTTCCTCAAGTTTTCCCTGACCAGCAGCGAGACAGCCAGCATCCGCGGCGGCAAGCTGGTGAGATACCACAAAACCATTGATAACAAGGGACGCCGCCGGGAGATACGCGGCGAGTCCAGTGGCGGCATCTTCAGCATGCTGGTCCGCGACGGGACGCGATCGGAGCAGAAGAAGTTTCCGGTTACAGGCTATGTGACGACCAATATGGAGTATCCAGAGGTGACACTGACACCCGGAGAGGTCAGGAGGATGCGGATTGTCGATCTGGAAAACGCCGAAATTGTCGACCGGGAGTACCGGCATGTCTCAGAAGAGCAGACCGAGATCAACGGCCAGAACTGCCGTGTCATCGTGTCTGATTTCGCCGACAAGAACTCCGCGGGAAGACGCTGGACCGCGATTGTCAGTGGCCTGCCAATTGTCGTACGTCAGGAGGGGAAGGAAAAAACGGGCTTGTTCAACCCTGCCTATGCGGTGCGCCAGACCGGGGTTGCCGTCGATCGGTGACCGGGACACCCTGAGCAGGTTCCACGAGAAGGGACATATTTACGAAAGAAGGAGGTCGTGCCGTGGAAGATATGAAGAGAATCCTATTTCCAGCATGTTTTTGGCTTGCCCTTTTCATATGCGCAGGATGCGGGGCAACCTTGGACAGTTCCCGCTATGCCTACATCCCGGGCCAAAGAGTGAGTAACGACATGCAGCCATTGCCGGCGAGCGTTGCCATCACCTATCTGGAAGATGCGCGCAAAAAGGAACGCAATGAAAATGTCGAACTGATCTACCTTCCGCTTATGCCATACGCCAGTTCTCATTATGGACAGCCGGAAGCTGAAGAGAAATTTGCAATCAAAGACTTGCAGCCGAGCAGGGACTTTGCCCACGCACTTATGCAAGAGATGAAACAGAACAATCTGTTCAAAGACGTATCTTTGGTAAAACCGGGCGAAAGCCGAAAAGCGGATTTTATTATCACCGGCAGGATCAACAAGGCCAGTGTGGACACCGCAATTACTTCATACGGCTTGTCACTGTTCGGGATTGTTCCCTGGGCGTTTGGTCTGCCTGAAGGAAGGCTTTATAACAATCTTGACGTCCACTACGAAATGAGACGGGCCTGTGACAATACCGTGGTCTGGAAATGTCACGTAAAAGGTGAGTGGAACAGAATATTCGGTTTTTATTACAATTATTCACATGATGAGCCCTATACCGGCATGAACATACTCTTGAGTAATGGGTTGAATTCTGGTCTGTCCGCACTGGCGGAGGATATCAGACGCAAACCGCAGGAATATTGGAAGCAGTGACCCTCCCCGTGGGGGGTCCTGTGGGGCCGCGCCCGACTTTTTTAGCTTTGTAACGATAACGGATGGAAGATCCAGTGAAAAACAGCACCCTGTTCTTTATTGCCCTGATGCTCACCGCCTGCGCGTCCCCCATACCACGCGCGGGATCAATCGTTGTCAATCAGTTTGCCTCCGACAGGTACCAGACGAACAATCCGTCCGCGGTCACCGGGGAGACCGTGGGAGATATCAGCCGCACGTCCCGCCGCTTCATGATCGAACGCCTCAGGGCCGAAACACGCATGACCGTTGTTCGGGATTGCACGACCGGCGATTACGAACTGGTGGGACATGTCAGCAAGGTCATGAGCGACACGAAATCCCGCTGGTGGGTTTTTGGCTTCGGCGTTCGCCAACATTTTGAACTGGAGTTGGAGGCAGAACTGCGGCGCTGCGGAACCGGAGAGATTGTCAGGACGTTGCGCATCGCCAACGACGGCAACGACATGGAAGTGGTTGCAGCCGACAGCTCGCGGGACGTCATCCGCGGCATCAGGGATATGAAGAGATGAGTCAGGCCATGCAGCGTGCAACCGTTCATGTCGCTGAGCAAGATTACAGCGGTATCCCGCACAAGGAGTGAAGAAACAAAGGGAAGGTGCCTGCCTATCAGTTTACCCCGTTCTCCCATGGCGCACTCTCGTCGCTACAAGCCTTCGCCAATCGCCACAGGATCAGAACGTTTCCCCGCCATCATACCCCCATATCCTTTTCCCCCTTACATCTGCCGTATCGTCGTGCCAGGGGATAGCCGGGGAGACATCACATAAGTCACGGGCAGCTACACCGTGATAACGCTGTCGGCACGTTTCATGGCGGTGACAACCTCAAGCATGTTCGTGACCTCCCCAACCTGAATCTTGTCCAGAATGTGGAAGTAGGCCAGGCACGCGCCGCAGGCCATGATCCCGACTCCGCTTTCGACAAGTTCCCGCAGGACGGGAACCCCTTCGGAGCCATCCGCCGTGAACTTCACGCCGCTGTTTACGAAGACGACACGCCAGAGTTCCGGTCCCATCTCTTTCAAGGTCTTCAGGAAATTGAACATGAGCATGTCTCCCAGGGCGTCATCGCCATGTCCCATGGTTTCGCTGGTGATCAGGACCATGATCTTCCCTGCCCCGCTCTCCCGCTTTTCCCGCACAGGCGATGGCGTCATGGTTTCCGGAACAGCAGCCCCCTCGGTTCTCGTGCCGACAACCCTGAACCGGCCCCCCTGTTGCTCGCTGCTGACCCGATAGCTGTGGTGTTCCAGAAAACGACTCACATTCTGCCGCGCCGCATCATTGTCGACAAGCACCGCAATGGCGGCGGGGTTTTCCTCTTCGATGAATTGTCTGACCCGCAGCACCGGGGCGGGACATTCCAGACCGCGGCAATCGAGATCGTTCAGCATAACACTTCCCCCTGTTTATTATTCCACGACAATCCGTTCCAGCGGCTCCTCAACCACCTCACCCACAACCGCGGCGCACTCGATTCCGGTCGCCTTCAGCGCGGCAACGAGCTGTTCAGCTTCGTTGGGCGCAACGGCGATCAGCAGGCCCCCGGAAGTCTGGGGATCGAAAAGCAGATCACGAAACCGTCGGGAAACAGCGGCTCCGAAATCGACGAACATCCCCCTGAAATCCCTGTTGTTGTAGGCGCCTCCCGGAATCAGGCCCATATCCGCCCACTCCAGGGCTTCGGGGTAGTGCGGCACATCCGCCGCAATTATGCGCACCCCGCAGCCGGAATCCACCACCATTTCGGCAAGATGCCCCAGAAAACCGAAACCGGTGATATCCGTGCAGGCATGCACCGTAAAATCCCCCATAACCAGAGCCGCGTCACGGTTCAGAGCCGTCATATTCCGGATGACCCTTTCGGTCAGATCACTGCCGGCAAGGCCGGCCTTGATGGCGGTTGATACGATCCCGGTCCCCAGCGGCTTGGTGAGAATCAGGCAATCGCCGGTTTGCAGGTTCTTCTTGGTCAGGATGCGGTCGGGGTGGATGAAGCCCGTTACCGAAAGCCCGTACTTAAGCTCGCTGTCCTCCACGGTATGCCCGCCAACCAGAACAACCCCGGCCTCCCGCATCTTGTCCAGCCCGCCTTCGATAACACTGCGCAGGACCGAGATATCCATGGTTTTGGCCGGAAAAGCCACCACGTTCATGGCGGTCTTGGGAACCCCTCCCATGGCATAGATGTCGCTCAGCGCATTGGCCGCGGCGATCTGGCCGAAACTGTAGGGATCGTCGACCATGGGTGGAAAGAAGTCTATGGTCTGGACAAGGGCGAGATCGTCCGAGATCCGGTAGACCCCGGCATCATCCGCACGTTCCAGGCCGACAAGGAGATTGGGATCCACGGGGAGGTCCAGCCCGCACAGGGCCCGATCCAGGTCTCCGGGGGCAAGTTTGGCGGCACACCCCGCTCCCTTGACGGTTTGGGTGAGTCGTATGGTTGTGTCAGTCATTGAAAGGCTCCTTGCAACGATCAAAATAGCGCAGAGGGCAAAACATCATCGCGTATCCCGGATACAGGCCATGTAGCGGATTACACCGTTTCTTCACCGGCAGCGCATACATGAGTTATGCGGGAGCCAATCTACACAAGAGGAGAGAGCGGGTCAAATTTTCTAATGATCTTAACATCTCCCCTCCATCCCCCTTGCATCCCCTCCCCCATGCACGTATCATTGCGCCAGCACACGCGCCGAAGGGAGGATGTAATCCGTGAGAACAATCATCAGACAGCTGCTGTCCCAGGGGGTAAGCGGACAGACCTACGCCATTGCCGGCTGGGTCCGATCCTTAAGGATTTCCAAGGGAATCGCCTTCATCGCGCTCAACGACGGCTCCAACCTGGCCGGAATCCAGGTGGTGGTGGAAGAGCAGAGCCCGGCCTTTTCTGAGATCGACGCCATAGCCACCGGCTGTTCCTTACGGGTCACGGGCACGCTGGTGGCATCACCGGCCGCCGGCCAGGAGCGGGAACTGCGCGCGGAGAGCATCGCCATCGTGGGTACCAGCGACGAGAACTACCCGCTGCAGAAGAAGCGGCACTCTTTCGAATACCTGCGGGAGATCGCCCACCTGCGGCCGCGCAGCAACACCTTCGGCGCGGTGTTCAGGCTGCGCTCCCGCCTGGCCCAGGCCATCCACCGCTTCTTCGGCGACAACAACTTCCTCTACGTGCATACGCCGATCATCACCGCCAGCGACTGCGAGGGGGCCGGCGAGCTGTTCCGGGTGACCACCCTGGACGCCGCCTCCCCTCCCCTGCTGGAGGGGAGGCCGGACTTCGGCCAGGACTTCTTCGGCCAGAAGACCGGCCTGACCGTCAGCGGTCAGCTGGAGGGGGAACTGTTCGCCCTGGCCTTCTCCGACATCTACACCTTCGGCCCCACCTTTAGGGCCGAGAACTCCAACACCCCCCGCCACGCCGCCGAGTTCTGGATGATCGAGCCGGAGATGGCCTTCGCCGACCTGGCCGACGACGCCGCCCTGGCGGAGAAGTTCGTCCGCTACCTCTGCCGCTTTGCCCTGGAGGAGTGTGCTGAGGAGATGGCCTTCTTCGACCGCCAGATCGAGAAGGGGCTCCTGGAGCGGGTGCGCCGGGTAGCCGAGGCGGACTTCGTGCGCATGGAGTACGACGAGGCCATCCAACGGCTGCAGCGGTCGGGCGTCACATTCTCCTACCCGGTGGAATGGGGGCTGGACCTGCAGACCGAGCACGAACGCTACATCACCGAGAAGATCGTGGGGGGACCGGCCTTCATCCTCAACTACCCCCGGGACATCAAGGCCTTCTACATGCGCAGCAACCCGGACAACAGGACCGTGGCAGCCATGGACCTGCTGGTGCCCAAGGTGGGCGAGATCATCGGCGGTAGCCAGCGCGAGGAGCGGCTGGACGTCCTGGAGGCACGCATGGCGGAGTTGGGCATCGCCCGGGAGCCGCTCTGGTGGTACCTGGAGAGCCGCCGCTGGGGGAGCTGCCCCCACGCCGGTTTCGGCCTCGGCTTCGAGCGGTTGGTGATGTACCTGTCCGGCATGGAGAACATCCGCGACGTTATCCCTTTCCCCCGCACTCCGCGCCACGCCGAGTTCTGAACCATGTTCATCTTCTGTCTCGAACTCCACCTCTCCCTCTCCTGCGACTCGCTGAAGGGGAAGCGGGGCATCGTCAAGAGCCTTCTGGGGCGCAGCCGCAACCGCTTCAACGTCTCCTGCGCCGAAGTGGATCGCCAGGACAACCCCCGGGTGGCGGTGCTGGGTTTCGTCACCGTCAGCCCGGACAAGGGCATCGCCCGCTCTACCCTGGAGCGACTGGAGGACTGGGTCTACGAGAACTGGCCGGACGTGGAGATCACGGGATCGGATATTTCGGAGGTATGATCAGGGGTACGACGGTTTGATGTTTTATCCGGAAAAATATGCTTGACTTTGACGCCGGTTTTGGGATAAAAGTCAGAACTCATTACGGTGGCTATGGTGAAGCGGTTAACACTTACGACTGTGACTCGTACATTCGAGGGTTCGATCCCCTCTAGCCACCCCAAAAATTCAAGCACCTGGACCTGGTCCAGGTGCTTTTTTCGTAGCAAAGGACGCCAGCCGGCGTCCCGCCCCAACACGGAGATGACGCGATGAAATCCATTCTTTCCCTTCTGTTGCTGACCGTTCTGCTCTGTTCCTGCTCCCGCGATGAGCGGCCGGACAAGTGGGCATTCCTGTCAAAGGACAGGGACAGCACCTACTACTACACCCTTGACAAGATGAAGCGGAAAGACGACCAGCATCTGGTCAAGATCTGGGTAAAAACCGTATTCCATGACATCCGGCACATCAGAGATGACGACGTGAGCTACGCGAAAAACATGTTCATGATCAAATGCGATGAGCGCAGATACAAGGTAAACATCGGCTTCAACTATTCTCCATCCAACGAGGCGGTGTCAAAAACAGCCATGGAGCAGGAAGTGGGGATACCGCTGGTCATAGACAAGACAAACAAAGAGATCACTGCTCCACCTGTTACGCCGGATCCCTACCTGCCCATCACTCCAGACACTCCGGCGGCACGCCTGTACGACATCGTCTGCCGCTAAAGCCCGTGATCAGGCAACGAAAAAGCCACATCATCCGATGTGGCTTTTTCGTTGCTTTTCCCTACCATCTCCCTCCCTAGCCGACCTCCTCGTACTCCCTGACCCGAAACTGAACTCCCAGGGATTCGGCAAGCATGCTACAGGCCGGGATATCCACCCCCGGCACGGTGACGGCGCTGGCCACCACCTGGGGGATGTACTGCCGCGCCTCACGGATGAAGTCGCACACACCCGCAAAACCCGCCTCCCCAAAGGGGGTGGAGCAAAGCCTGACATAGGTCTGGCTGTCTGGTGCGTTGAGGCTGACGGAGATACTGTCCACCAGCCCGACCAGTTCGGGCAGGATGTTGCGGCCGTGCACCAGGTTGGCCTGACCGTCGGTATTGATGCGGATACGAAAACCGCGCCCCTTCATTTCGGCCGCCACCTGTTTGACAAGATCCAGCCGGAGCAACGACTCGCCAAAGCCGCAGAAGACCACCTCATCCAGGTCGGCATCCGGCTGACCGATTGCCGCCATGACCTCCAAAAAGGACGGTTCTGCGTCCAGCAGCAGGTTGTGCCCCTTAACGGTGAAATCATCGAACTTGGCGCAGAAGGAGCAGCGGTTGGAGCAGCGGTTGGTGATATTCAGGTAGAGGGAGGTGCGGATGCGGTAAGCGATTTTGGCGGCCTGGTCCCAGAGACGCATGCCGAACAGGTCGCTCGCGTTCTTGGTGGTGATGCGGCCCACGTCATCCAGGGTAAGCCCCTTCACCTCGGCCACCCGCTGGGCAGCCAGCAGCACATGAGCCGGCTCGTTGCGCCTGCCGCGGTGCGGCACCGGGGTCAGGTAGGGGCAGTCGGTCTCCACCAGCATGCGGTCGATGCTGGTGACCCGCACCACCTGGCGCAGGGCGTCGTTGGAGGGATAGGTAATGGTGCCGGGGATGGAGATGTACAGTCCCATGGCGATGGCCTCGGCCGCCATGGCCGCGTCGCCGGAGAAACAGTGCAGCACGCCGCGCGATGTTCCCTCCTGGCGCAGGCATTCCAGCACCCGCTGGTGGGCATCGCGATCGTGGATGATCACCGGCATGTCCAGCTCCCCGGCCAGGCGCAGCAGACGCAGGAACACGGCCTCCTGCACGTCGCGGGGGGAACGGTCGCGGTAGAAATCCAGTCCAATCTCGCCGATGGCAACGACTTTCGGGCTGGAGAGGGCCAGCTCGCGGATGGCCTGGTAGCTCTCCTCGGTCACCTGGCTTGCATCGTGGGGGTGGATGCCGACGGCTGCGTAGATCCGGGGATACCTCTCCGCCAGTTCCACCGACTGGCGGCTGGTTTCCAGGTCGGTGCCGACCACCAGTATGGCGGCCACGCCGGTATCGGCCGCGCGCTGCAGCATGGCCTCGAAGTCGTCGTCATAGTCGCGGTAGTAAATGTGGGCATGGGAGTCGATCAGAACAGGTGTGTGCGACATTAACTGTTTCCTTTGGCTTTTGTATGCGATCTTACGTTGGAATTTACTCTGAAGGGGAGGAACCGCGACACATGGAGGACGGATCGAGCGTAATGCCGGAGTCAATCTCCGCCGAAGAAAGGCATACGGCTGAGGCGGGACAGCTCCGCCACGGACGCACCACCGGCTGGGGCGCCCGGACTGAGGCATGTAAAGCGAGATGAGTCCGTAAGGTGTCACGGTTCCGGCTTCATGCCAGACTCCTGTTCCGGCAGGTATCCGTATCGCTTCAGAAGTTCTTGGTTATCTCCCGCAGAACCGAGGTGGCGTAACTCCCCTTGGGTAGGAAAAATTCCAGACACAGGCTACTCCCCTCCTGGCTGCAGGAAGGATTGCCCAGCGGCACCCGCAACGCCCTGCGCTGCCCCTCCATGGCGACTCCGCTCTGTGCCCCGAAGGAATCGAGGGTGAGCCCTTCCTCCGCCAGGATACGCTCTTCCATGTTACGCGGCTCTCCTTGGGGCTGCATCATTTTCGTGCCGAACATCGGCCCGCTCGGGGAGATCTCGAAGCGCTCGGCCCGCGGCTGCTCCTGTTCCTGATCCTCCACCAGGAAACAGGCTCCGTTGACATGCTTCCAGGCCAGATCCCCCTCCATGACCCGGTCGATGCGGTCGAGTCGCTCTTCCACGACCCGGTCGAAGAGGCTGGACTGATAGGCGGAGAGGTACAGTTTCCTCAGGCGGGGGTGGACGGCGCCAAAAGCCTTTTCCCAGGCGCCTGGCCGGGAAACCAGACGCTGTAGCACGCTCCGTTCACAGTCGCAGTGGCGGGGCAGCAGGCGCAGCGCCTCAGCCACGTCTCCCCGCTGGTAAGCCTGGATGGCGGATCGCCACTGGTCGTCACGCAGCAACTGGGGATCCCCCATGAGCAGATCCACGGCCCCCTTCCAGTCGCCCCGCAGCATGGCAGCGCCGATAAGATGGGAATTACCCTGAACACCGTAACGCTGGTAGCCGAAGCGGTTGGGCACTCCCCGCTCCACGAGAACCTTGAGTATGGCCGATGCCGCCGCAAGAGCCCCTTCGTTAACGGAGCGCACGACCAGGTTGAAGCGGTTGCCCTTCAGGTGCCCCAGCTTAAGCTTGTTGGTATGACGCAGTGCCGAGATCAGTTGCACCCCCTTCAGACTGAGTCCGGCAACCTCCTCCGGCCGGATGCGGGGCACGGAGATGGTCTGGCGGGTGACGCCGACGCTGTCCTTCATGCCGGCGTAGCCGATCTCCCGCTCCGGCAGGCTTAAGCTGCGGGCGATCAGGCGTATGGCCTCCAGCGTGGTCAGGCCGCGCTTCTCGATGGTCAGGTAGAGGTGCTCGCCGGAACCGCACGGCTCATAGGCCGGGATCTCCGTGACAATGAAATCGTCGGGAGACTGTTTGATGACCCCGCCGCACCCCGGCAGATGGGCGGTCAGATAGCGCTGCTCGGACATGGTTACCCCCAGGGAGATGGTTTCGTCAGACGATCTGCCCGGCTTGGCGCAGCGCCTCGTAGAGCACGATGCCGGCCGAGGTGGAGAGATTCAGGCTGCGCACCGCGTTGGCCGGCATGGGGATGGTGATGGCTGTCTCGGAGTTCCACTCCAGGATCTCGGCTGGCAACCCTTTGGTCTCCTTGCCGAAGACGATGAAATCGCCGGGCCTGAAATCCGCCGCCAGGTAGCTCCGTCCGGCCTTGGTGCTGAGATAGAAGAAACGCCCCCGGGGAAATTCCTGCCAGACCTGCTCCAGACGCTGCCAGACCTTGAGGGTGACACTCCCCCAGTAATCAAGGCCTGCCCGCTTCAGCTGGCGGTCGTCGATGGAGAAACCCAACGGCTCCACCAGGTGCAGCACGGTTCCGGTTGCGGCGCAGAGCCGGGCGATGTTGCCGGTGTTGGGCGGAATTTCCGGTTCTACCAGTACGATGTTGAAAGGAGGCGTTTCCGGCACGGTTATCCTCTGAAAAAGTGGTTATTGGACACCAGGGCGTCTTGCGGACCTGGTACGGCTTCAAGCTGAACAGCCTAGCCCACTTCCCTAACAAAAGCAACCGGACACCAGCGCCAACCGTTGCGCCCCTTGCGTTTTTTGGTTGTCGGTACTATTATGCCCCTTTACATAAGTCTGGATTCGCGACATACCAGGCACGGATCCGGGCCATATCAAAAGCGAGGCTTGTAATGAGGATTATCGTAACGGATGAAGTTTCCGCCGAAGGCCTGGCCCTGTTGACCCAGGAGCCGCGCATTCAGCTTGACGTCAAACTGGGGCTGAGCAAGGAACAGCTGCTGGAGATTCTGGGCGAGTACGACGTAATCATCACCCGCAGCGGCACGTCCGTTGACCGGGATGTGCTGGATGCGGGAAAGCGGCTGAAGATCGTCGCCCGCGCCGGGGTCGGTATCGACAATGTTGACGTGGACTACGCCAGCTCCAAGGGGGTCATCGTCATCAATGCCCCCTTCGGCAACACCAACAGCGCGGCCGAGCACGCCCTGGCCCTACTGATGACCTTCTGCCGCAAGATCACCATCGCCAATGCCAGCCTGAAGTCGGGCGAGTGGAAGCGGGCACCCTTCACCGGCTACGAACTCAGGGGCAAGGTTGCCGGCGTCATCGGCCTGGGCAAGGTCGGCGGCCGGGTGGCCACGCGTCTGAAGGCATTCGAGTGCGAGGTGCTGGCCTGCGACCCCTACGTGTCGGTGAAACGCGCCCACGACCTGGGGGTCAAGCTGGTCTCCCACGACGAGATCTACAAGAACTGCGACATCATCACCCTGCATATCCCGCTTAACGACGAGACCCGCGACATGATCTCCGCCCGGGAATTCGGCCTGATGAAGAGCGGCGTAATCGTCATCAACGCGGCCCGCGGCGGCATCATCAACGAGCAGGCCCTGCTGGACAACCTCAACTCCGGCAAGGTGCTGGGCGGCGGCGTTGACGTGTGGAGCGAGGAGCCGCCCAAGTCGGATCTGCTCAGGCAGCTGATCGGTCACGAACGGCTGGTGGTCACCCCGCACCTGGGGGCCAATACCCACGAGGCGCAGATCAACGTGGCGGTGGACGTTTCCCGGGAGATCGTCAACTATCTGGACGACCAGCCCATGGAGAGCGCCGTCAACATCCCCCGCTTCGACATGGCCCTGATGGACCAGATGCGGCCGTTCCTCAACCTGATGAACGTCATCTGCGAGATCGGCGTGCAGCTCTTGGACAACAACGTGGACAAGGTCAGCTTCGGCTATAGCGGCAGCATCGCCCACTACGACTGCACCCCCCTGACGGTCACCGGCCTCTCCTCCCTGCTGAACCGGGTGGTGGACCAGGATGTGAACATGGTCAATGCCACGCTGATCGCCGACCAGATGGGGATCGTGGTGGAGGAGAACAAGTCCACCAGCTGCGACGCCTTCTCCAATGTGATCACCCTGATCATCGAAGGGGGCGGCAAGAAGCGCACCGTCTCCGGAACACTCTTCGAGGGAGCGCCCCGCATCGTTCGCCTGCGCGACTTCTCCATCGATTTCTCGCCGGAAGAGCACATGCTGCTCTTGCACTACATCGACCTCCCCGGCATGATCGGCAGGATCGGCACCATCATGGGCACGCACGACATCAACATCGCCTCCATGAACCTGGGGCGCCGCGAGAAGAAGGGCGAGGCCATGGTCATCCTCTCCCTGGATTCGGCGGTGCCATTGCAGGTTGTTGAAGAGATCAGGACAGCTACGGACGCATCGTTCATCAAACCGCTTCACCTGAAAAGCGTTTCCTGTTCCCGCGGCCGCGGTCTCTAGCGGCCGGAATCACGCCATGACATTCCCCTCCATCGACCCGGTCTTTCTCAGCATCGGCCCGCTCCACTTCCGCTGGTACGGGCTGATGTACGTGCTGAGCTTCATCGCCACCTACTTCCTGCTCCGCGCCGAGATCGACAGAAAGAAGTATCCCTTCACCAGGGACGACCTGGCCGACCTGATCTTTTCCGGCGCCATGGGGGTGGTCCTGGGGGGGAGGATCGGCTATATCCTCTTCTATAACCTGGACTATTACCTGGACAACCCGCTCAGGGTCTTCGCGGTCTGGGAGGGGGGCATGTCCTTCCATGGCGGAATGCTGGGGGTTCTGGCCGGTATCCTGTTCTTCGCCCGCAGCAGGAAGGTGTCCTTCTTCTCGATCCTGGACATGATCGCCCAGTGCGCTCCCATCGGCCTTGGCTTGGGCAGGATCGGCAATTTCATCAACGGAGAACTGTACGGCAGGATAACGGGTGCCCCCTGGGGGATCGTCTTTCCCGGGGGAGGAGAACTCCCCCGGCATCCATCCCAACTCTACGAGGCCTTCCTGGAGGGCCTGCTGCTGTTCCTGATGGTGCGCTTCTCCGCCCGCCGATCCCAGGTCATCGGCATCCCCTCCTGGACCTTCTGCGCAGGGTATGGCCTGTTCCGCTGCATCGCCGAATTTTTCCGCGAGCCCGACGCCCAGATCGGCACCTTCCAGGGACTGTTCTCCATGGGACAACTGCTCAGCCTGCCCATGTTCCTGGCCGGAACCTTCATGATCATCTCCCTCCTCCGGCGCCGATCGGACGACTCTGCCCCCCCAACGGCATAACTTTCCCCCCGCTTATTCCCGGATACGCGGCTCTCCAGCACCTTACCGCCTGGAGCGCCGCCCGGATCTTTCCTGCTGGAAATCAGCCTTACTTTCCACAGGCAGTCGGCGACCCAAACCACACGCGACACAATCAAACCATTGAAATTATCTCCTGTTTGGCTATAGTCAATCAATGCGCGACACACTATGAGCAACAGAGGAGATGCCACGATGATCAGCACAAAGATGTCGGATGCACTGAACAAACACATGAACCTGGAACTTTATTCGGCCCATCTCTACCTTTCCATGGCCTCGTGCGCCAACAACCTGGGACTGAAGGGAGCTGCCAACTGGTTCACCGTCCAGTATCGCGAGGAGATGACCCATTTCTTCAAATTTTACGGCTATCTGACCGAGCAGGGCGAAACAGTTTCCCTGACCGCCAGCAAGGCAGTGCCGAACAGTTACGCAACGTTGCTGGAAATGTTCGAGAAGACCCTGGCCCACGAGCAGTTGATCACCAAGTGCATCAATTCCTTAAGCGAGCAGGCGGTGCAGGAAAAAGACCACGCCACCCAGATATTCCTGCAGTGGTTCGTGACCGAGCAGATTGAAGAGGAAAACAACGACCGCGACCTGATTGCGAAACTGAAGATGGTGGGCGATAACGGCTACGGAATCCTGATGGTGGATTCGGAGATGGGGCAACGCGTCTTTGTACCTCCCGCTGGTGTTCCGGTGATGATCTGACGGGATGATTCGCTTCCGCGGAGAGGACTGGGTAAAGACAGGAGAGAGCAAGACGGACTGAAACGACAAATAAAAACGGAAGGGGCACCTGCTTCAAACAGGTGCCCCTTCATTTTGGTGCGGTGGAATGGATTTGAACCATCACGAGGTTGCCCCCGCCAGCCCCTCAAGCTGGTGCGTCTACCAATTCCGCCACCACCGCAAGCTGGTATATAAAGTACTTTGTTTCAGCAATTGAGACGATGCTTATAGCACCATCGCTCTACCATTTCAAGCAAAAATTTCTATTTCGTTCCAACCGGTGCCACGGGAGCAGTCGGAGCGGGAGCGGGCGCCGACGGTTGAGTCACGGGTGCAGGCACCTTCGTAGCCGCCTTGACCTTTCCGGCCATGATCGAGGAGGACGAAGGAGATCCTGACAGATAGGCAAGCGTCAGCGAGGTCAGCATGAAGACAACCGCCGCGCTGGTGGTCAACTTGCTGAGAAACGTCGTGCCTCCACCGGCGCCAAAGACCGACTGGCTGCCGCTGCTGCCGAAGGACGCACCCATCTCGGCACCCTTTCCGGACTGCAGCAGAACCACGGCTATCAGAAACAGGCTGACAGCGACATGAAGTATTGTAAGAAAAATCAGCATTCAGTAACCCCTGCGCAATAGAATACCTCTTCTACCATACGCACCATTCCATTGTAAAGGAATTATTCGGTTTCTCCGTACGCCACGAGGTTCATCCCCGGAAATTCACCATCTCGGCAAAGGAGGCGGCCTTCAGGCTGGCGCCGCCGATCAGGGCTCCATCTATGTCCGGTTGCGCCATGAGTCCCCTGATGTTGTCCGGTTTGACGCTGCCACCGTAGAGGATACGCAGGGAATCGGCAATCGCCTGGCTGATGGACATGGTGACCAGGTTACGGATATAGCAGTGAACCTCCTGGGCCTGCTGGTCCGTGGCGGTCTTGCCGGTTCCGATGGCCCAGACCGGTTCGTAGGCGATGACGATGCGGGAAAATTCGTGGGACAAGAAGCCGGCCAGGGCGGCCGTAACCTGCCTGCCCACCACGGTGAAGGTGGCGCGACTCTCCCGCTCCTCCATGGTTTCCCCTACGCAGATGATGGCGGTCAGGCCGACGGCCACGGCCGCCCTGGCCTTGCGATTCACCCCCTCATCGGTCTCGCCGAAGAGCTGGCGGCGCTCGGAATGCCCGATGATCACATGACTGCACCCCGCATCCCTGAGCTGCGCCGGCGACACCTCCCCGGTGAAGGCCCCCTGTTCTTCCCAGAAGCAGTCCTGGGCGGCAAGCCCGATGTCACTACCGTTCAGAGCGAACGAAACGCTTTTCAGGGCGGTGAACACCGGAGCAACGACGATCTCCACCCCCCTGCTTCCCGCCACCAGCGGTTTCAGTTCATCCACCATGGCCAACGACTCGGCAATGGTCTTGTGCAGTTTCCAGTTTCCTGCGATCAGCGGCGTGCGCATGGACTCCCCCCTATTTCTTGACCTTGATGTCCAGCGCCTTCACGCCGGGCAGAACCTTGCCCTCCAGCAGCTCCAGGAACGCGCCACCGCCGGTGGAAATGTAGCTGACCTTGCTCTCCACCCCCGCCTTGCGTACGGCGGAATCGGTGTCGCCGCCGCCGATGATGGTGGTGGCGAAGGCGCTTGCCACCGCCTCGGCCACGGCAAAGGTGCCGCGGGCAAAGGCGTCCATCTCGAAGACTCCCATGGGGCCGTTCCAGATGACGGTCTTGGCGTCACGCAGGGTCTCGGTGAAGAGCGTTGCCGACGCCGGTCCGATATCCAGCGCCAGCCACCCCTCGGGGATCTCCTGGACGGTGGTGATGAAGTTGGTGGCGCTCGCCTCGAAGGCGTTGGCCACCACGCAGTCCACCGGTAGGTAGAACATGATTCCCTTCTTCCTGGCCTTGTCCATGATCTTCTTGGCGGTGGGGAGCAGTTCGTCCTCCACCTTGGAGGCGCCCACCGAGTATCCCATGGACTTGAGGAAGGTGAATGCCATACCGCCGCCGATCACCACCTTGTCCACCTTGTTCATCAGTTTTTCCAGCACCTCCAGCTTGCCGGAGACCTTGGCGCCGCCGAGAATGGCCACCAGGGGACGCACCGGGTTCTGCATGGCCTTGTCGAAGAAGGTCATCTCGTTTCTCATCAGAAAACCGGCCACCACGGTGGGAATCACCCTGGTGATCGCCTCAACCGAGGCATGGGCGCGATGGGACACGGCAAAGGCGTCATTGACGTAGACCTGGCAGCCATTGGCCAACTGCTGGGCGAACTTGGGGTCGTTCTTCTCCTCGCCGGGGTAGAAGCGCACATTCTCCAGCATCAGCACCTCGCCCGATTTCATGGCATCGATCTCTCGAGTCACCTCTTCGCCGAAGCAGTCCGAGGCCTGCTTGACCTTCCTCCCCAACAATTCCGACAGACGCTTGGCGGCCGGAACCATGCTGTATTTCTCGTTCTTCTCCCCCTTGGGGCGCCCCAGATGGGAGGCCAGGATCACCCTGGCCCCCTGCTCGATGGCGTACCTGATGGTCGGCAGGGCTCCGGTGATGCGGGTATCCTCGGTGATGTTGCCCTTGGAATCCTGGGGAACGTTGAAGTCAACGCGAATAAACACCTTCTTATCCTTCAAGTCGGCAAGTTGGTCGATGTAGCGAATCGGCATGGGGCTCCTCCTTGGGGCATGGAATGGGTATCACAAAAAAAGAGGGAGAAACGCGAGTTCCCCCTCGAATATCAGCGGCAAAAGACTACTTTTTCGATGCGATCAGCTCAAGCAGGTCGATCAATCGATGGGAGAAACCGGTCTCGTTGTCATACCAGGAGATGACCTTGACCATGTTGTCGCCGATCACCCTGGTGCAGGAGGCTTCGACTATGGACGAGAGCGGATTGCCGTTGTAGTCGATGGAAACCAGCGGCACATCGCGGATGCCCAGGATTCCCATGAGGGAGTTCCGCCACGCCCAAACTCATGAAGATAATAAAACATAAATAAGAATCGTCAACCAGATAATGCGGCACCACGGAGCGGAGCCCCACGGAAACGGGGAAAGGCGCACCCAGCTATCTCTTTACTGCTCCGACCGCTCATCGAAGCGCAGGGAGCGGTAGATCCTCTCCCGCTGCGGCTCCACCCGCTCCCGGTACAGCCTCAGATACTCGTCCGGTTCGGGCAAACGCCCCAAAAGAGCGACAACCGCGCCCAGTTCGGCAGACCCCAGGTACACTCTGGCGCCATTGCCCATGCGGTCGTCAAAATTCCTGGTGGAGGTGGAAAACACGGTCACCCCGTCCGGCACCCGGGCTTGGTTGCCCATGCAGAGCGAACAGCCGGGCATTTCCATGCGCGCGCCGACTGCGCCGAATACCTGGAAACAGGCCTCGTCACGCAGCTGCTGTTCATCCATGCGCGTGGGGGGGCAGAGCCAGATGCGGACCTGGGGATTGAACGTCTGGCCGCGCCAGATCTCGGCGGCTGCGCGAAAATGGCCGATGTTGGCCATGCAGGAGCCGATGAACACATCCTGGATCGGTGTCCCGGCCACCTCCGACAACAGCCTGACATCATCGGGATCATTGGGGCAGGCCAGGATCGGCTCCCTGATCTCGCTCAGATCGACCCGAAGCCGTGCCGCGTAGCTGGCATTTTTGTCCGCTCGCATCAGAAGCGGATTATCCAGCCACAGCTCAACATCCCGGATGCGACGCAACAGACTTTCAGCGTCCTGATACCCCTCATTGACCATGCGCTTCATCAGCGCCACATTGGAGCGGAGGAATTCTGCGACACGCTCTTCCGAGAGCTGGATGCAGCCGGCGGCAGCGGAACGCTCCGCGGCGGAATCGGTCAGCTCGAAGGCCTGCTCCACACTCAGGTCGGAAATCCCCTCCATCTCCAGGATGCGTCCGCTGAAGATGTTGACCTTGTTCTGCTTGGGCACGGTCAGAAGCCCCTCCCGTATGGCCTGGAGGGGAATGGCGTTTACCGCGTCACGCAGGGTGATGCCGCTGTTCAGGCTGCCGCTGAAGCGCACCAATACCGATTCGGGCATGTCCAGCGGCATGAAGCCCATGGCGGCCGCAAAAGCCACCAGACCGGAACCGGCCGGAAAGGATATGCCCAGGGGGAAGCGGGTGTGGGAGTCGCCTCCGGTGCCAACCCTGTCCGGCAGCAGCAGACGGTTCAGCCAGGAGTGGATAACCCCGTCGCCGGGCCGCAGGGAAACGCCTCCACGCTGGGTGATGAACGAGGGGAGCGTGCGGTGCATCGCCAGGTCGGACAGCTTGGGATAGGCGGCTGTGTGGCAGAAAGACTGCATGACCAGGGGAGCCTGGAAGCTTAAGCAGGCCAACTCCTTTAGTTCGTCGGCGGTCATGGGGCCGGTGGTGTCCTGGCTCCCCACAGTGGTCATGACCGGCTGGCAGGCACTGCCGGGCAGGACGCCCCCGACGCCGCAGGCGGCGCCGACCATCTTCTGGGCCAGGGTAAACCCCTGCCCCGGTTCGGGCACCGGATTGTCCGGCAGGGTGAAGAGCGTGGAGCCGGGCAGACCAAGGAAGGAACGGGCCCTGTCGGTCAGGGCACGGCCGATAATCAGCGGGATGCGGCCTCCGGCCCGGAATTCGTCCGCCAGGGTCGCGGGGGCAAGGCTGAAGCGGGAGAGAACGTTCGCTCCCTGTTCATCGGAGATGATCCCCCGGACGGTGTCCACCACGATGAGGTCACCGGTGGAGAGCGCCCCGACCTCTGCCCTGATCGGCAGGGCGCCGGAATCCTGGGCGGTGTTGAAGAAAATCGGTGCGATGACGCCGCCGATGATCACGCCCCCTCCCCTCTTGTTGGGCACGCCGGGGATATCCTCGCCGATGGCCCAGAGCAGGCTGTTGCAGGCCGATTTTCGGGAAGACCCGGTGCCTATCACGTCCCCTACGAAGGCTATCCGGCATCCCTCTTCACGGAAGGCGGCCATGGTGGCCAGACCGTCGGGGAAGCGGCGCCTGCCCATGACCAGGGCATGTAGCGGAATGTCGGGACGACTCCAGGCGTCGCCGGCCGGGGAAAAATCGTCCGTGTTAATTTCCCCTTGCACCCGGTAGACCTTGAGCCTGATGGTTGCGGGGAGAGGCGCGCGGCGGGTGAACCATTCCCCCTCGGCCCAGGAACGCATCACCCGGGAAGCTGCCTGGTTCCCCTCCCTGACCAAGGCAGCCACCTGGTCGAAGGCTCCATGGACCAGGGTGATGCGGCTCAACTGATCGGCAGCTTCGCCGACAAGTTCTGGATCGGAAAGGGCGGCCACCAGGGGCGCCACATTGTACCCACCCAGCATGCCGCCCAGAATGCGGATGGCGTCAAACGGAGTGAGCAACGGAGATTGTAGAGCGCCGGAGACAATATTGGTCAGGAAACCGGCCTTGACCTTGGCGGCCGGGTCAACGCCGGGGGGAACGCGTCTTTCAAGCAGGGTCAGCAGGAACTCTTCCCGACCAGACGGCGGGGCTGTCAGCAGGGCACAGAGCCGGGCGGTCTGCTCAGCCGACAGCGGGAGTGGCGGTATGCCCTGCCGGGCCCGTTCCTGCTCGTGGTGCAGGTACTCTTGGATCATCACTGTTCTCCTGACAAAGGCAAGGGGGGGAGCGGCTCAGGCCACCAGCACGGCGGCGTAGCCCACCACCTGGCGGTTGTCGCCGGTCACGTCGCCGCTGGTTCCGTAGGCCACAACTTCCGCTGCGGTGGCCCCCAATTCGCGGGCGGCAATCAGCATGACAGCCGCGGGAACGGCGCCGCACATGCTGATCATCTCGGAACGGCAGACGTGCAGCAGCCCCTGGGGATCAAAGGCCAGCACACGCTCCAGGGCCAGATCATCCTTCCTCCTGGCCGAGGCGGCTGACTCGTAGTGGGTCATGTCGGAACTGGCCACGATCAGCACATCCTCTCCATACTCGCGGATCGCCGCGGCGATCCCCTCCCCCAGTTCCTTAAGCAGGGTGTAGTCGCCATGGCCAAGACAGAGTGCGGCACAGGTGATTTCGGGACGCAGTGCCTGAAGAAAGGGGAGCTGAACCTCCAGGGAATGTTCGAAGCGGTGTGCCAGAGAGTCCAGGTGGACGAACGGCACATGGGTGGCGATCAGGTCATTCAGACGTGAATTGATGGTGACCGGCCCCAGCGGGGTAAGCCACTGGCCGGCGGGAAAGAGGGCGGCCGGGTCTCCGGCGCCATGGTGATTGGGTCCGATGATCAGGGCGGTTGCCGGAATCTGGATCGCGCCATAGGCTTGGCCTGCTATGGCACCGGAGTAGACATAGCCGGCATGGGGTGCGATGATCCCCCGCACGCGTCTCTTCGGGTCCGCCTGGGGAATCATCCGTGCGAGGTCGTTCCGCAGCTGATCCGGATTGCCGGGGTAAAACTGTCCTGCCACTACCGGTTGACGTTGCATGCTCCACCTCCTGTGAGCGGATTCAGAACAAAAAACGGATAGTGTGGCCTCGTGAAAGTCAGTACTCAGAAATCTCCTGTTCTCACCCGAAGTTTGGCTCTTCCCCGGGAGTCGCTTTTTTTCGGATTACAGCGGAAAGGGTGCCCGGGACATCACTGCTCCGGTTCTCCCTGCAGGTCAAGGGCGACCTGGGTCAGGGTGGAAGCAGCGCCGACACCATCCAGCAACAGTTCCTCCTGCCGCTCAAACAGGGGAACATCGTCCAGGGCCTGGATCTCCTTCAGGGTGGGAAGGCTCTTCAGGTCTTTCAGACCAAAGACCTCCAGGAATTCCCTGGAGGTGCCGTAGATCAACGGCCGACCCGGGATGTCCTTCTTTCCCAGGATACGGATCAGTTTCCTCTCCAGCAGGGTTCTCAGCACGCCGCCGCAATCCACGCCGCGCAGGTACTCTATTTCGGCGCGGGTCACCGGTTGGCGATAGGCCACGATGGCCAGGGTTTCCAGGGAGGACTGGGAAAACTTGGCCGACTTTGCCTTGACGTTGCGAACCACATACTGCTGGAGGGAGGATGGGGTACGAAACTGCCATCCGCCGGCAATGTTGACCAGCTGAAAGCCCCCGTTCCTCACCTCATGCAGTGAGACCAGATCGCGCAGTACATCCCTGATGGCGCCCCGCTCGTACTCGGGGAGCAGTTCGCACAGTTTGTCCAGCGACAGGGGCGTGTCCGCGCTGAAGATGACACTTTCAACAACAGCCGACAGATTCATCAAAAGCGTCCGTTTTTAGACATGAAAGAGGCTGTTTCCCTCTTGCTTACTTCAGGTTTGACGTGCAGTGCGGGCAGCGGGTCGCCTGCAGCGGAATCGGTGAAAGACAGAAGGGGCAGTCCTTGCTGTCCGATGCAGCAACAGGAGCGGGAGCCTCCTTCTTCATACGGTTGATCTGCTTGACCATCAGGAAGACGACGAAAGCCATAATCAGGAAATCGACGATGGTGCTGATGAATATACCATAATTCAGGGTGGCGGCTCCGGCCTTCTTGGCTTCGGCCAGGGTCGCGTACTCGGTTCCGGACAGGTTGAGGAACAGCGAGGCGAAATCCATCTTGCCCATGATCATGCCGACCGGCGGCATGATCACGTCCTTGACCAGAGAGTCGACGATCTTGCCGAACGCGCCACCGATGATGATACCGATTGCCAGGTCAATGACGTTCCCCCTGATTGCGAACTCCTTGAATTCCTTAAGCATGGTACGCCTCCTCTAGATAGCAGATATGTCCGCGACGCTCTCGTCGTCGGCTACTTCAACCACGGCGGGAAGGAACCAGATACTGCCCTGGTCCCGATTCTGGTAGATTCGGATCATCCTGAGCCGGCACAGTTCAAGCAGAGCCAGGAAGGTTACAATCACCCGTTCGCGGGTGAAGTCATCCCTGACAAGTTCGTCAAATGCAATCATCTCCCGTTCCTGGAGCAGCCCCAGGATCTCGTTGATGCTGTCGGCGATGCTCAGGACATCCGCGGCAGCCACCTCGTGGAAGCTCTCCACCGGTATGCGGCTCAAAAGCGAGCGGAAGGCATCCACCAGGTCGAAGAGTTCAAGCTCAAGCGGTCCCTCTTCCTGGTGGGCAGCCACAATCTCGGATTCGCAGAAGGGGCGGGT
Source organism: Pelobacter propionicus DSM 2379 (assembly GCF_000015045.1). GTDB lineage: Bacteria > Desulfobacterota > Desulfuromonadia > Geobacterales > Pseudopelobacteraceae > Pseudopelobacter > Pseudopelobacter propionicus. The sequence continues at coordinate 1,815,449 of NC_008609.1, read as the reverse complement.
GAACACCTCCCGCCCCAGCAGCGCCCGTGCTCCCATCAAAGTGCCGGCCTCCTTGTAGCGCTGGTACTCAAGGAGGCGCCGCACCAGTTCGGCGCGCGGGTCTGCCTCCTCGTCCCCCTCCTGCTCCTGCTCGTCCAGGGGGAGCAGCATTGCAGATTTGATCTGGAGCAACGTGGAGGCCATGAGCAGGAAATCACCGGCCACATCCAGGTTCAGATCCTTCATCAGCCTGATGTATTCCAGGTACTGGCGGGTGATGTCGGCGATGGGGATGTCGCGGATGTCCAGTTCGTTCTTCCTGATCAGATGCAGCAGGAGATCCAGGGGACCGTCGAACTTGTCCAGGCGCACGTGGTAGACATCCTGGAAACCCTCCAGGGGAAGGTTCTCCTCCTGCTGGCCGCTGGTGGAACTCATGGATTGTCCGGTCTCACAGCTTCAGGGCTGCGCGAGCCTCCGCCATGACGGCATCGGAGATGACGGACGCCCGTTTGCTGCCATTGTGGAGGAGGTTGTCGACGAAGTCGGACTTTTGGGTAAGCTCCACCCGCTTGGCTCGGAAGGGAGCCAGGCGCTCGTTCAGGTATTTGGCCAGGATCTTCTTGCACTCTACGCAGCCGATGGATGCGTTGCGGCAGGCCGGAACGATCTCGTCCTGCTGTTCCTGGGGGACATAGATGCGGTGCAGGTTAAAGGCTACGCACACCTCCGGATCGCCCGCATCGCTGCGCCGCATGCGGGCCGGATCGGTCATCATGGACTTGATCTTCTTCTCGGTCTCCTCGGCCGTGTCCGACAGGTAGATGGAGTTGTTGTAGGACTTGCTCATCTTGCGGCCGTCAAGCCCCAAGAGCTTGGGTGTCTCGGTCAGCAGGGCGGCCGGTTCGGGGAACACCTGGCCATAAAGATGGTTGAAGCGCCGAGCGATCTCGCGGGTGATCTCCAGGTGGGGTAACTGGTCCTGCCCAACCGGCACGCGGGTGGCCTTGTAGAGGATGATATCGGCGGCCATCAGCACCGGATAACCGAGAAAACCGAAGGTGGAGAGGTCACGCTGTTGGATATTGTCCAGCATCTCCTTGAAGGTTGGGTTACGCTCCAGCCAGGAGACCGGCGTGATCATGGAGAGTATCAGGTTCAGTTCGGCATGGTGGGGGACCAGGCTCTGGCGGAAGACCACCGTTTTTTCGGGGTCAAGTCCGAAGGCGACCCAGTCCAGCACCATCTCGCGGATATTGTCCCTGATGGCCGCCGTATCGGCGTATTCCGTGGTCAATGAATGCCAGTCCGCCACAAAGAAGAAGCACTCCATCTGATCCTGAATCCTGATCCAGTTTTCCAGAACTCCATGAAAATGACCTATGTGCAGGCGCCCGGTGGGCCTCATGCCGCTGACAACACGCTCTTTCATCTATCACGACTCCTTATGGCTTCATACCCCCTGACCAGCGGGAAGCATGATGGGTAATGGCGACTTTCGCTTCAGCGCATCATCAGGCTGGTCACTCCCAGCACCAGCCCACTCTGGGGACCTGCCAGCAGATGGACGGCAGCGCCCAGCAGCGGCGATATGACATAGGAAAACAGGTTGGTGAAGAAGACCAGCACGATGATGATCAGCATGCCATAGGGCTCGAGCCGCGACCAGGCGTTGGCCTGGCGATACGGCAGGAGCCCCACCAGCACCCGGCCGCCATCCAGCGGGGGCAGCGGGATCATGTTGAAGATCGACAGCAGCAGGTTGATGTAGACGGAAAAGGCCAGCATCAGCACCAGCGGCTCGACGATGAACGTCGCCGGCGACAGGGCGTCAGGACTTTCCAGGGCAACCACGCCCCGCAGCAGGAGGGCGGAGAGCGCTGCCAAGACAAGATTGGTAATCGGCCCGGCCGCCGCGACCCAGATCATATCCTTCTTGGGATTGCGCAGATTTTCGAACACCACCGGAACCGGCTTGGCCCAACCGATGCCGATGAAGAAGATCATCAGGGTGCCGATGGGATCGAGGTGCTTCAGGGGATTCAGGGTCAGCCTGCCCAGCATGCGCGCCGTGGGGTCGCCGAAATGCCAGGCAATATAGCCGTGGGATACCTCATGGCAGGTGATGGCCAGCATCCCCGGCACGAGCATGACCGAGATTTTGAGCAGAAAATCGTCCATTGTGCTCCTTTTAGCGTCAAAAAAGGTGTCTATACCTAACAGAGTGCGCCGGCAAAGTCAATCGCGCCCCCTTACGCCTCACCCCTCACTCTTAACGCCTTACTCACTTCCGCTCCGCCTCCCTGATAGAGAGGGAGATTCGCTTTCGCTTCGGGTCGGCTGAAAGCACCTTGACCCTGACCAGTTGGCCGGCCTGGACCGCGTCATGGGGGCTCTTGACAAAGCGGTTGGCCAGATGGCTGATGTGCACCAACCCATCCTGGTGGACGCCGATGTCCACGAAGGCACCGAAGGCGGTCACGTTGGTCACCACCCCCTGCAGCACCATCCCCTCCCGCAGATCCTCGATCTTGCGGATGTCATCACGGAATTCGGCTGTCTGGAACTGGCTGCGAGGGTCACGTCCCGGTTTCATAAGTTCCTCCAGGATGTCGTTCAGAGTCGGCAGGCCGACGCCATCGGACAGGTAGCGCTTCGGGTCGATGCGCTTTGTCAGGGCCGGGTCGGCCACCAGGTGTCCCAGGGAGACACCCAGGTCCCGGGCCATGGACTCCACCAGGGCATAGCGCTCGGGGTGGACGGCGCTGTTATCCAGCGGATGCCCTGCATTGCGGATTTTCAAGAAACCGGCGGCCTGCTCGAAAGCCTTGGCGCCGAAGCGGGGGACGTTCATCAATGTAGTGCGGGAGGAGAAGGGGCCATTCTGGTCGCGGTAACGAGTGACCGCCTTGGCCAGGGAAGGTCCCAGGCCAGAGACATAGGAGAGCAGGGCCCAGGAGGCGGTGTTCAGATCGACCCCCACATAGTTGACACAGGATTCCACCACGCCGTCCAGCGCCTTCTTGAGCATTGACTGGTTGACGTCGTGCTGGTACTGCCCCACCCCGATACTCTTGGGATCGATCTTGACCAGTTCGCCCAGGGGGTCCTGCAGACGCCGGCCGATGGAGATGGCCCCGCGCACGGTCAGGTCCAGTTCGGGGAACTCCTCGCGGGCGATCTCCGAGGCGGAGTAGACGCTGGCCCCAGCCTCGCTGACCGACACCACCGGGATCTGCCACCCTGCCCCGGCAAGGGTCTCCCGGCTGAATATTTCCATCTCGCGGCCAGCGGTGCCGTTGCCCACGGCGATCATCTCGATATCAAAGGTCTCCACCAGGCGCAGCAGCTCCTGTCGGGCCTGGTGAATACGCGCCTCTCCCGTGTGGGGGTAGATCGTGACATGCTCCATGAAACGGCCGGTAGCGTCCAGGGCCGCCAGCTTGGAGCCGGTGCGGAAGCCGGGGTCGATGCCCAGCACCCGTTTACCCCCGGCCGGGGGCGCCAGCAGGAGGTTGCGCAGATTCTGGGCAAACACCGCGATGGCCGCCTCGTCGGCGCGCTCCTTGGAATCCAGGCGCAACTCCACTTCGATGGAAGGGGCGATCAGCCGCTTGTAGGCATCCTCTACGACCCGCTCCAGAAGCGGCCTGAAGACGCTCTCCCCCCTGATCAGCCGTGACTTGAGGCCGACCAGGATATGCTCCTGGGGCGCGACGATGGAGAGGTAGAGCACCTCCTCCTTCTCGCCCCGCCGCATGGCCAGCATGCGGTGGGAGGGAACCTCCCTGAGCGACTCCTGGTAGTCGTAGTACATCTCGAATTTGGTGACCTGCCCCTTCTTATCCGCCGCCACTCGTGAGACGATCACCCCCTGCTCGGCGGTCAGGCGCCGTACCATGTCGCGACTGTCGGCATCATCGGAAAGCCGCTCGGCCAGGATATGGCCTGCCCCCTCCAGGGCCGCTGCCGCGTCGGGGATCTCCAGCTCCGGGTTAACAAAGGGGACAGCCGCCTCCTCGGGACTCCCCGAGAAGAGTTCCTGGGCCGCCATGATGTCCGCCAGCGGCTCCAGTCCCCGCTCCCGGGCGATGATCGCCTTAGTGCGGCGTTTGGGCTTGAAGGGGAGGTAGAGGTCCTCCACCTCGGTCTTTTTAGACGATGCCTCGATGCGTTGACGCAACTCCGGCGTAAGCTTGCCCTGCTCCTCGATGGAATTGAGCACCGTCAACTTGCGCTCACCCAGTTCGCGGAAGTAGACGTACTGCTCCTCCACGTCACGGATGCGCACCTCGTCCAGTTCGCCGGTCATCTCCTTGCGGTAGCGGGCGATGAACGGCACGGTGGCGCCACCCTGGAGCAGTTCCACGCAGTTCTGCACCTGTCCGCGTCCAAGTCCGGTGGCGTCGATGATGTACTCAATGATCTTGGCAAGCTGTTCATTATTCGGCTTCATTGCTTCTCCTCTGGGTTCCGGTTCCCGCCACATAGGATCGATGGGCGGAACACTATGTGAAACGGCGTACGCGGACAGTGTCTGTTGACAGCAGTGGGTTGCGGGAAGTTACAGAAGGAAGAGGGCTCTGGAGGGAAATGACAAAAGGCGGGACTGCTCCCGCCCTCTCATGCACTTCGTCGGCTCCCTGCCGCCAGGCCCTGTCCATAAACCCCATGCACGTATCCGGGTATCGGTCATGGCTTCCATGCCACCCATCACGCCTGCCTGAAATGTCGGACAGATCCAGCAACAGCGGAGCGCTCACCAACGCTTCAGTGCACAAAACCGATCAAACCGGCACAGTAAGGTCTACCTGCGCGCGTCTTGCGGCAAAAACGGTTCTCTGTATACAACAGAAGCCTCGTGAAAATCAAGGGAGCGGAGCAAACCGGGAGGGACGACGACATGCACATGTGGTCAAGTTTCGGAACAGAAGCGAGAGATTACGTTCCCCCATTGACTTCCATTGACCGTATACTATTGTTTTATAATAAACAAAAACCACACAGGAGGGTACATCATGGAAACGATTCTCAGTCAAATCACACAGATGACCGGTTCATACATCCCTCGTCTCGTCGGAGCGCTGTTGATCATAATCATCGGATGGGTGGTTGCCCTGCTTGCATCGGGACTATTTCGCAAGCTCCTGCATCGGATCACACTCAACAGGCATGTCGCGGAATGGATCAGTACGGACGAGAAGCAACCGCCTCCTGAACTGGAAAACATGATTTCACGGGGTTTGTTTTATCTGATCATGCTTTTTGTTCTCGTAGCCACATTCCAGGCGCTGGGAATCACACTCATAACCGAACCGATCAACGGACTCCTCAACGAATTATTCAAATTCACTCCGCAGATTCTTGGCGCACTGATCATCGTGGTGGTTGCCTGGGTGACAGCCAAGGTTCTCAAACTCGTTGTCGCACGCGGCCTGATCGCGGCCAGATTCGATGAAAAACTGGGTGACAAAACCGGCATGGGTGAAGCACACCTGGCGCTTTCACAAACAGTGGCCAATGCGGTGTTCTGGCTCGTGATGCTGCTCTTCTGCCCTGCCGTACTGAGCACACTCAACTTGGGGGGCCTGCTCAACCCAGTTCAGAACATGTTGACTAAAATTCTGGACTTTCTCCCCAACATCTTTACCGCCGCGATTATCCTGCTGATCGGCTGGCTGGTAGCCCGCATTATCCAGAGGATCGTCACGAGCCTGCTGGAAGCTATCGGTTGCGATAACCTGAGCGAAAAAGTCGGACTCAACAGGCTGCTCGGCAGCCACAGACTATCGTCGATTCTCGGACTGGTTGCCTATGTTCTGATCTTCATCCCCATTCTCGTTGCATCGTTGAACACCTTGAGGCTTGATGCGGTAACTCAGCCCGTAAGCAGGATGATGGAACTGTTTCTGATGGCTCTTCCCAACCTTTTCGCCGCCGCCCTCATCCTGATCGTCTCCTACGTCGTCGGCAAACTGTTGTCCGACATGTTGACCAATCTTCTCGAAGGACTGGGTTTCAATGCGGTGCTGGCAAAACTTGGCATCGGCCAGAAAATCGTGGAAGGAACCTGGGCTCCCTCGGTGATAACCGGAAAACTGGCCCTGGCAGCAATCATGCTGTTTGCCTCCATAGAGGCTTCGGAGCGACTTGGGTTCAAGATCGCTTCCATGCTATTCACCCAGTTTACCGTGCTGGCCGGGCATGTCCTGCTGGGGATCGTGATTTTCGCCATTGGCCTGCTGCTGGCAAACTTCACCAGCAAGATCATAATCTCCACAACCTCATCCAATCCTCGGCTGTTCTCCCTGACGGCACGAACCGCGATCATGGTCCTTGCCGGTGCGATGGCGCTGCGTCAGATGGGACTGGCGAACGAGATCATAAACCTCGCCTTCGGTTTGACCCTGGGTGCCATCGCCATTGCGATCGCGATTGCCTTTGGTTGCGGTGGAAAGGAAATCGCGGCCAGAGAACTGGACGAATGGATCAGGTCGATGAAAGATACAAAACCGTAAAACTGACGCGCTAATCCGAAAGAAGCAAGAGAGTAAACGCTGTGTATCGACATCAAACTATGATCAAACATATGCCGTGCAGGCATGCCGCACCCAGAGAAAAACAATTGCAATAACAGTCTGTGGAGTTTTTCCCCACGCTGCCATAAACATGCTTCAACGCAAAGCAGCCCCATCACATGATGTGATGGGGCTGCTTTTATTATTCCCGGCGGCGACCTACTTTCCCACACAGCTACCCGTGCAGTATCATCGGCCCTGAGGGGCTTAACTTCCGTGTTCGGGATGGGAACGGGTGTGGCCCCCTCGGCATAGCCACCGAGAAATCTTTCGCAGGGACAGGTTTGAAACCTGCCTCTACAGATCATTATCAATTGCATTGTGGTGTTTAGGTTTGCACGCTTGCTTCGATATATATCGGCCTGGGGAAGGTTGCCCTTCCCCGGCCGAATTTCATTTTTATGGTCAAGCCTCACGGCCGATTAGTACTGGTAAGCTAAACACATTGCTGCGCTTACACACCCAGCCTATCAACGTTGTGGTCTACAACGGGCCTTCAGGGGATTGCTCCCAGGGATACCTAATCTTGAAGGAGGCTTCCCGCTTAGATGCTTTCAGCGGTTATCCTTTCCATACGTGGCTACCCAGCGACTGCGCCTGGCGGCACAACTGGAACACCAGAGGTATGTCCATCCCGGTCCTCTCGTACTAAGGACAGCTCTTCTCAAGTATCCTGCGCCCACGGTAGATAGGGACCAAACTGTCTCACGACGTTTTAAACCCAGCTCGCGTACCGCTTTAATTGGCGAACAGCCAAACCCTTGGGACCTACTTCAGCCCCAGGATGCGATGAGCCGACATCGAGGTGCCAAACCTCCCCGTCGATGTGAACTCTTGGGGGAGATCAGCCTGTTATCCCCGGAGTACCTTTTATCCGTTGAGCGACGGCCCTTCCATACAGAACCGCCGGATCACTATGACCTACTTTCGTACCTGCTCGACTTGTTGGTCTCGCAGTCAAGCTCCCTTATGCCATTGCACTCTACGCCCGGTTTCCAATCGGGCTGAGGGAACCTTCGCGCGCCTCCGTTACTCTTTGGGAGGCGACCGCCCCAGTCAAACTACCCACCAGACAGTGTCCCCGACCCGGTTTACGGGCCCAGGTTAGACATCCAAAACAACCAGGGTGGTATTTCAAGGACGACTCCACCGATACTAGCGTACCGGTTTCATAGTCTCCCACCTATCCTACACAAGCTATTCCGAATGTCACTGTCAAGCTATAGTAAAGGTTCACGGGGTCTTTCCGTCTTACCGCGGGTACTCGGCATCTTCACCGAGAATTCAATTTCGCTGAGCCACTGGTTGAGACAGCGCGGAAATCGTTACGCCATTCGTGCAGGTCGGAACTTACCCGACAAGGAATTTCGCTACCTTAGGACCGTTATAGTT